>JBHIBG010000056.1:0-17636 GCA_046758965.1 Methylomirabilia bacterium
GGTCATCGGGACGGACACCCGAGAGCTTCCCGTTACGCCTCCCGACAGCGGTCCGGGTCGCCTCCACGATCACCGCGTTGTGCATAGCGTCCTCCTCCCCGTTGCTGAATGACGATTCATCATATGCGCGCCTTTGGACCGATGTCAAACGGGTCGCCGAGGGTCTACACCCTCGTCCCTACCGACAAGAGCCTTTTCACCAGCCGCGATCAGCTGGTCGGTCACCGGGTGCGCGCGACCTGGTCCGCCAGCTTGCAGAAGGCGCAGACGGTACCGGTGGTGACCTGTCCGCAGCGAGCGCATTCCCGGAGCTCAACCCCCTCCGCTTGTTCGAACGCCGGGCGCGCCCGCTCGAGAAAGCCATAGAGGAAATCGTGCTTGGCCCCGGGTGAGCCATGCTCTAGACGGTTCAGCAGCTCTTTGTAGAGGATGGACCTCGCGCCCTTCGAGAACGGGCACTCCTCCACGATGTAATCAATCCGGCGCAGGAAGGCGTAGGCTGCGGCCTCCCGCTCAGAGAGTCGGAAGAGCGGTTTGACCCGACGGACGAGCTTCGGGTGGGTCGCCGGGAGCACCGGGGACTGGCGTGTCAGTGAGTCAGTCTGCCAATGGAGGACCGACCCGAGGAGTGTTGCCGCCTCGTCGTCCAGGTTGTGCCCCGTGGCCACCACCGCGAAGCCATGCTCTAGCGCCACCTTGTTCATGAGATAGCGCTTGGAGAGCCCGCAGGCTGAGCAGGGGGGGCGATGCGTCACCCGCGGCATCTCGGGGATCGGCGCCCCGACCTCATCCGCGACCGCAACGATCAGCAGCGGGGCGCCCCGCGCGGCAGCAAAGGCCTCGCACTTGGTCCTGGACTCCTTCGAGTAATCGGAAATGCCGAGGTCCAGGTAGAGCCCCGTGGTGGTGTAGCCCTCCCCGATGAGGACGTCCCAGAGAGCCAGCGAATCCTTACCCCCGGAGACGGCTACGAGCAGCGCTTCGTCGCGCCGGAACATCCTCAACCGACGGATCGCTTCGGCCACTTGCCGCCGGAAGAACTCGAGGAAGTCCGGCGCGCAGAAGGCCACGTTGTGACGCCGGAGCTCGAGCACCGCGCGACCGCCGCACTTCCGGCAGTTCATGGCCGCCCCCCCGAGATCGCAGGCCGGATCTCGATCTCATCCCCTTCCCCGACCACCTGATCGGCAGTGAGGAGCTCTTCGCCACGGATCACCAATACCGTGTCGGGCAGCACCGCGAGCTCCGTGAGGACCTCTTTCACCCGCCGGCGACCGGGCAGCTCCACCTCACGGTAGGGGTTTCGCAGGATGACTTTCATCTCACGCCTTCGGGAACTTGGAGCCACCCTTGATGGCGCGGAGCTGCTGGAGGTGGTCGCGGTCGTGGCGCGCCTGGAGCATCCACCACTGGGCAAGGTCCAGCTCGCCCAACGCGAAGTGTTGCCAGGTCAAGGGGCGGGGATCGAGGAGGGCGAGCTTCTGGATGGACAGCCGACTCCCCTCACGCGTTGCCTTCATGTCGGCAATGACCTGGCCGATGGGGCGTCCTCTCTCGGGTCTGACAAGCGGGGGCGCCTCCGCCCTCCCCGGAGGCGCCGGCGGGAGCGGCTCGAAGGCCTTCAGGTCAGTGGGAAACGGCGCCAGCGTTCCGGCTCGATCCGCGTCACGCGTGAGCTTGGTGGTGAGCTTGCCGGTGTTGACTTCGGCCAGCGTCAGGTGGTGAAGGATCTCGCCGATGGACCAGTCCCGCTCGCTCGGACGCCAGTCCGCCTGAGCCTGGGAGAGCCCCTCGGCCTCCTTCAGGACCTCGTGACGCACTTCTTCAAGCTCGTCCCACAACACCTGGACCGCGACCGGTAAGCTCATCACGCCCTCCGCGTTTCCCCACGGGAGAGAGGAACATTTGCGCGCCTGTGCAGATTATACCCCACACCGATCGTGTGGTCGGCTTCCCGACGCATCTCGCCCGATGGGGCGGGCACGCCTCCTGCTCGCTCGAGGGTCACCGCAAAGCCCTCACATCGCTCAGGCCCGGATCGAGCTTCACCGGGGAGGCTCCCACGACCTGTTGGGTGGATGCTGAAGACGCCGGCGCTGAGAGGCGTGTCCCCTGAAGGGTGCGATCGTGTGGGGAGGAAGCACGAGTGAACGCCGGGGAAGGCTCTCCCCGGCCGTCGCCGGAGCGGCTTAGGGCTGTTCACGCAGCTTGTAGCGCTGGATCTTGCCCGTCGCGGTCTTGGGCAGCTCAGAGACGAATTCGACCCATCGCGGGTACTTGTACGGCGCAATCTTGTCCTTGACGAAGTTCTTGAGCTCGGCCTCCATCTCGGGCAACCCGTGCGAGGTGTCCTTCAGCACCACGTAGGCCTTGGGCTTGACCAGCTTGTCCGTGTCCTCCTTACTCACCACGGCAGCTTCCAACACGGCGGGATGCCCGACCAGCGTGTTCTCTACCTCCACGGGCGAGACCCAGATCCCACCCACCTTCAGCATGTCGTCCGAGCGCCCGCAGTACCAGTAGTAGCCGTCCGCGTCCTGGTAGTATTTGTCGCCGGTCTGGATCCAGGGCCCGAAGAGCGTCTCCTTGGTCTTCTCGTGCTTGTTCCAGTAGTACGCCATGGTGGAATCGCCCCGGACGCGGAGGTTGCCTACCTCCCCGTGGGGAACCGGCTTGCCCTCATCGTCCACGATGATCGCCTCGTACCCGGGTACCGGGACTCCCGAGGAACCCGGCCGGACCTGGCCCGGCAGGCTCGAAAGGAAGATGTGCAGGATCTCGGTGGTCCCGATCCCGTCAAGCAGCTCCACCCGAAAGCGGTCAGTCCAGCGCTGGTAGAGATCCGGTGGCAGCGCCTCCCCCGCCGAGACGCAGAGGCGAAGCGAGGAGAGCTCGAAGCGCTGCTCGGCCTCTTTCACCTGGAGCATGGCCGCGTAGAGCGTGGGGACCCCGAAGAAGATCGTGGGTTTGAATCGGTCGATCACCTCGAACATCGCCTCGGGCGCCGGCCGGTGAGGGTAGAGCACGCCCTGGGCGCCCACCCGCATCGGGAAGTACATGTTGTTTCCCAGCCCGTAGGCGAAGAAGAGTTTCGCCGCTGAGAACGTCCGGTCTCGCTCGGTGATCCCCAGCACCTGCAGGGCGTAGGTGTCAGAGGCGATCACCATGTCGTGCTGGAGGTGCACAGCCCCCTTCGGGAAGCCGGTGGAGCCGGAGGAATACAGCCAGAATGCCGGATCGTCCTTGGTGGTCGCGGCCGCGTCAAGCTTCGGCGAGGCTTTCCCCGCCCACCGATCGAACGGGATCTGCTTCCCTTCGGCCTTGCCGACGACGACCGCATGCTTGAGATACGTGGCTTGGGCCAGGATCGGGCCCGCCTCTGCCAGGAGCGGTTGGGAGATGATCGCGACCCGCGCCCGACTGTCGTTGAGGAAGTAGAGATAGTCCTGAGCCCGCATCATGGTGTTGACCGGGATAGGCACGGCCCCCACCTTGATGGCGCCGAAGAACGAGGCGACGAATTCGGGGCCGTCGAGCAGGAGAAGCAACACCCGGTGCTCCATCTCCACGCCGAGGTCGAGGAGGGCGTTGCCGACGCGGTTCACCGACTCGTGCAGCTGGCCGTACGTGACGGTCCGATCCTCGCAGAAGAAGGCGACTTTGTCGCGACGCTCCTCGGCCAGGTTTCGGTCCACAAAGAAGCTGGCGACGTTGAACTGATCGGGGATCTCGATGCGGGGTGCGATCATCGGCTTGCTCCTCCCCGTGCCCGCATGCCTACCGGCGACGCCTCCGGGCCGGGCGGGCCTTGCGGGCTGCCGTCTTCGCTTTGCGCCTCGGGGTCACGGCGGGACGAGACGGCTTGACCGCCTGCGCCTCGATCTCCACCAGAAGCTCGGGCCGGACCAGCCGCGAGATCACAAGGAGGGTATTCGGCGGATAGGCCCCGTCGGGGAAATAACCGGGAAAGGCCTCCCGGCGGGCCTGCATGAAGCCCTCGATATACTCGGCTCCCGTGAGGAACGTCTGAAACCGAACCACGTGGCGCATCGTACAGCCGGCGGCAGCCAGGACAGCCCGGATGTTCTCGAGCGCCTGCTTGGTCTGCGCGATGACATCCTCGCCCACCACCCGGCCGTCGCCGTCCATTCCAACCTGCCCGGCGACCACGACCAACTCCCCGCCCGGCGCAACGACCCCGTGGGAGTACATCCCGATCGGCCTACCTAACTCTTTGGGTGCCAACACCCGTATTGCCATAGGATCCTCCTCGGAGTCAGGATGTTAAATCGACCGTGATTCTCGACCGACTCGGGGCCGCTAGTACGCCTCCAACTTGTTTCGCCTAAGCCGGCCGCCGCGGGTGGCGCCGGGCACCCGGATACCCGTCGAAGACGGAACGTATCCGGGTCGGGGGCGCCCCACGGCGCGGAGCGTACCACCTCTCAACAGGCCTGGAACTGCACTCGGACGACGCGTCCTGACGGACCGCCGAGGCTGCGGGAGCGAGCACCGTGGGGCCGCTCGCCGGGACAGGATCCGCGGCGCGTGGGCGTGAGGCCGATTCACTTGGAACACCACTAGTCGGGGTCGCCAGCGTTCTTGGGGGCGATCCAGCCCGTCTCTCGCATGAAACTACTCGCCAACGCGATATCGTCGGGCCGGGGAAGGACCGCTCGGAGATGGGATTCGTATTCCCCAGGGGTCAGCAACCGCCCATCAACGCTCCAGCGCTCTCCCTTGTGCCCTCCGATCATGCGGTTGAACTTGGTGTCAGGAACGTACAACCTGGGCTGCCCCTCGGGGATCAGGCGGTTGGCCGTTTCCACGAGGTCGTGGATCTCCTTGTAGAACAGCGAACGCGCGTGCTCGTTGAGGTTCTCCCTGTCGACAGGGGCCGGGTTCGAGTCCTCGTCGTAGCGTCCTTTGAGCCCGTACACATAGCCCCACTGTGCCGAGCTGGAGTGGTCCACGCCGAAGAGGTCATAGGCCGTGGAGATCCATTTGTTGAAGTACTTCTGGAGGAGCCAGATCGGGACTTTTCCCGCTCGGATGATCCGCTTGATCCCGTCGTTGCCCGTTCCGAGATGAAAGGACTCCTCCTTCAGCATGGGGCCCATGGACCGGGCCAAGGGGGAAAAGGCAGAGCGCGAGAGCATCTTGAGCTGGTACTTGCCATCCCGGTCGATGAACTGCGTAAAGGTAAAGAAATCGATCCAGTTCTCCACGTCCTCGTTGAAGGAGCCGAGGAGCCGGTTCTTCTTGAACGCCCGTCGCTCCAGGAGCTTCTGGGCCTCACGGCGGCCGGAGTCGCCGAAGTAGTGGACCAGCAGATACGACATCTGAAACCCATGCCGCATCTCCTCGCGGTTTACCCTGGCCAGGGCCTTGAAGTCGTAGTCGGAGGGGGCCGTGTCATAGAGATGGCGCTGCTGCTCCACGGACGCGAACTCCGTATCCCCCTGGACCGCGATGAGGTACTCGCAGGCATCGCGGATTCGCTGGTCAGGGATCTGGAGGACAGTCTCCCACTTGCGCTCGCCCATGAAATCACCGAACTCGACGTGGGAGGCCGTCTCCCCGAAAAGCGGCTGGAAGGTGTACTCCCCCACGTGCTCCCCGACCATGCCGATCTCTCGCGTCCAGGCCTGGAAGTAATCGGTCCAATCCTGCCAGTTCCGGATCTTCCTTGCCACGGCGGCTCCTACCTCCCCTTGAATCGAGGCACCCGTTTGTCCACGTAGGAGTCGAGCCCCTCCCGGGCGTCCTCGCTCCGGAAGAGCTGGATCTGGAGCTCCTGCTCCAGTGCCAGGCCGTCAGAGAGGTCTACCTCCACCCCTGTCTGGATGGAGCGCTTGATATGGCCGACAGCCCTCGCGGCTTTGTTGGGGGGGAGGAACTGGCGGGTGTACTCGGTCACGGCCTTCATGAAGTCCGCCTCGTCGACGATCTGGTGGATCAGCCCGAGGTCCAGCGCCTCCTCGAAGGAAAAGGTGCGGCCGGTGGCGATCAGCTCCAGGGCCCTGGCTTTTCCAATGAGGCGAGCCAGCCGCTGCGTCCCACCGGTGCCTGGGAGGACTCCCAGGGCCACCTCGGGCAGACCGATCTTCCCGGCGTCCTTCCTGGCGATCCTGAGGTCGCACGCCATGGCGATCTCCAGGCCACCGCCCACCGTGTGCCCGTTGAGCGCTGCGATCACGAGCTTTGGCGTCTTTTCCAGGCGCAGGAGGGTCTCGTTGGCGTGGAGGCAGAAGTAGTACTTGTAGGTGGGGTCGGCGGTGTGGAGCATGTTGATGTTGGCCCCGGCGGAAAAGAACTTCTCCCCCGCCCCGCGGACCACCAGGGCATGGACGTCGTTGTCCAACCGCGCCCGGAGGATCGCCGCGTCGAACTGTTGCATCGTCTCGTAGGTGTAGGTGTTGGCGGGCGGGTCGTCCAGCTCGATTACGACGATCCCGTTGTCCGCCGTGTAGTGCACCAACTCCCGATCCATGCGTGCTCCTTTCTCATGCCGCCACGGATCTGTGGCCTCTACCGCTACCTCGGTCACCCTCCCAGGGCTGTCGCTGACGCGCGCTCTTACTCGCCCAGCATAGGTGAATCGTGGAAGAGCTGTCAAGGCGGCCGAGGGATGCGCCGATTGCACGGGCCACCAAGCTCAGGATATTTCGCCTGCCTCGCCAAGCGCTTTGTCATCATCATGCCCCAGGAGCGCCATCGCTTTAAGGAGCGTGTGGACTACATCACATCTCCGGGGTACGGCGAGGGGGGTGATTGGTGCAGGCGCGTGGGGCCCGGCTGCGGTGATCACCACCTTGGGGGTGTTCCGCTTCGACTCCGAGGAAAACGAAGCCTACCTCGCCTCCTACCACCCAGGCCAGAGCGTAGAGGCAGCCAGGTCCCAGACGGGCTGGCAACTCAAAATCGCCCCGGACGTCCGTGAGACTCCCGGCCCGACCGAGGAGGAACTCGATATCGTGCGGGCCCGTGATCCCGCGGGCTTCTGGATGCGCTAGCTCGGTCGGAAGGGGGGGCTTGATTGGCCCCCGGGGAGGTGCTATCATCCCCTCCTAATCAGGGACCGTTCTCACCACTTTTTTCGTCAGCAGGAGGTGACCTATGGAGCGACGCAAGTTTCTTGTCAAGGCAGGCGGCGTGCTGGTCGCCGCCGGGGCAGCCACCGCCGTGGATGCCCCGAACGTCATCGCCCAGCCGAAGTTCAAGTGGCGGTTGTCCACGAGCTGGCCGCCCAACTTCCCGCCGCTGCATCACGGCGCGGTGCTGTTCGCGAAGACCGTGGAGACCGCCACGAATGGCAGGCTCAAGATCGACGTCTTCGCCGGCGGCGAGCTGATACCCGCGCTCGGGAACTTCGAGGCCGCCCGCCAGGGCACCATCGAAGCCGGCCACAGCGCCGCCTACTACTGGGCCGGGAAGGAGCCCGCCACGCAGTGGTTCACGGCCGTGCCCTTCGGCCTGAACGCCCAGGGCACCCAGGCCTGGCTCACCTCGGGTGGCGGGCAGAAGGTTTACGAGGAGGTCTACGATGCCTTCAACCTGATCCCCCGGCGCGTCGGGGCAACGGGTGTCCAGATGGGCGGGTGGTTCAGGAAGAAGATCCAGTCGATCGACGACTACAAGGGTCTCAAGATGAGGATCCCCGGGCTCGGCGGCAAGGTCGTCGCCAAGGCTGGGGGGACCGTGGTGCTGCTCGCAGCCGGAGACATCTTTACCTCGCTTGAGCGGGGTGTGATCGACGCGACGGAATGGGTCGGGCCCTACCAGGACAAGCGTCTCGGCTTGCACCAGGCGGCGAAGTTCTACCACTACCCCGGCTGGCACGAGCCGGGAACCTCCGGGGAGATCTTCTTCAACAAGAAGGCGTACCAGAAGCTCCCGGTGGCCTTCCAGCGCATCGTCGACGCGGCCTGCGAGTACGCCGGGACCTGGATCTTCATGGAGCACGAAGCCCGCAACGCGGTGGCGCTCGATGAGCTAATCACCAAGCACAAGGTCCAGGTGATCAAGTTCCCCGATTCGGTCCTCTCGGCACTCAGAAAGCTGGCTGAGGAGGTCGTCGGGGAACAGGCCGAGAGCAGCCCGATGGCCAAGAAGGTCGCCGAGAACCATGACAAGTTCAGGAAGAACTGGCTCGCCTGGTCCAACCTCTCCGAGCGCGCTTACTACAACATGATGTTCGCGTAGCCGAGCGCGGCCATACGCAGGGCGGCGAGGCTCTTCAAGCTCCGCCGCCCTTTTTTTGTCGACCTCGCGCCTAGCCCCGGCCGAACACGTAGGCTGGCAGCCAGGTAGCGAGCTCAGGGAATATCGCTACGACCATCAGGCCGACGAGCTGGACGGTCACGAACGGAATGATCCCCCGGTAGATGTGGCCGGTGGTGACCTCCCGGGGAGAGACGCTCTTCAGGTAGAACAGCGCGTAGCCGAAGGGCGGGGTCAGGAAGGAGGTCTGGAGGTTCACCGCCAGGAGGATGCAGAACCAGATCGGGTCGATCCCGAGGTCGATCAGGATGGGAGCGATGACCGGGACGTGGATGAAGGTGATCTCGATGAAGTCCAGGAAGAAGCCCAGGAGGAAGATGAGCGTCATCACGATCGCGAGGAGGCCGTAGGCGCCGAACGGGAGGTAGGCGATGCCGCTGCGGATGAGGCCGTCCCCTCCGAGCCCCCGGAAGGTCAGGCCGAACGCGGAGGCTCCCACCAGGATCGTGAACACCATGGTGGTGAGCCGGGTCGTCCTGATCATCACCTCCCGCGCCACAGGGTAGGTGAGCTTCCGGTTGAGAAACGCCAGCAGCATGGCGCCGCTCGCCCCCATCGCCGCCGCCTCGGTGGGCGAGGCGATCCCGAAGAAGATCGAGCCGAGAACCGCGACCATGAGGAATGCGGGGGGGATCAGAGCCCGGCCGACCCGGATGGCGAACTCGCGTCGCGAGATCGCGGCGAGTTCCTCTTGCGGGATCGGCGGGGCCATCTCCGGCGACAGAAACGCCCTCACGAGGATGTATATGATGTAGAGCGCCACGAGGGCGAACCCCGGGAGGAGGGCTGCGACGAAGAGGTTGCCAACCGAGACACCGACGATGTCGCCGACGATCACGAGGACGATGCTGGGAGGGATGATCTGCCCGAGGGTACCCGACGCGGCAATGGTGCCGGTCGCGAGCTCAGGCCGATACCCCCGCCGGAGCATCGTGGGGAGGGCAAGCAACCCCATCGTGACCACCGTGGCCCCCACGATCCCCGTTGAAGCCGCGAGCAATGCCCCCACCACGACGATGGAGACGGCGAGGCCGCCGCGGATGCGGCCGAAGCAGAGAGCCATGGTGTCAATGAGATCCTCGGCCAGCCCCGAGCGCTCGAGCATGACTCCCATGAAGACGAAGAGCGGGACCGCGAGGAGAACCTGGTTGGTCATGGTCCCCCAGATCCTGAGCGGCAAGAGCTCGAAGAGCCGGAACCCGAAGCCGATGAGCCCGAAGGTCAGCGCGACGCCGCCCAGCGTGAAGGCGACCGGGTAGCCGGCCATGAGGAGAATCGTGAGGACGACGAACATCCAGAGGGGGAGGAGCTCAGCCACGGTGGCTCCCCCCCTCGGTGGGCTCCGCCCAGCCCATCGCCGCCACGAGATTGTTCAGCAAATGGGAAACTCCCTGAAAGGCCAGGAGCGCGAAGCCTACGGGAATAGCCGTCTTGAGGAGATAGCGGAACGGAATGCCGCCAGGGTCCGGGGACCCTTCCCAGTCGGTCCAGGAGTTGCCGACAAACGGGAGCGAGGCGTTGATCAGCAGAAAACATGTCGGGAAGAGGAAAAGCAGCGCACCCCCGACGTTGACCCACGCCTTCCCCCGCGGGCCCAGCCGGGCGTAGAAAATGTCCACGCGGACGTGGGAGTCATGCCTCAATCCATAGCCGGCCGCCAGGAGGAAGACGAGAGAGAAGAGGTACCACTCGATCTCCTGCATGAAGACGTAGCTAATTTGGAAGATGTATCGCATGATGACGTCGTAGGCGGTCAGGACCACCATTAGGAGCGTCAACCAGGAAACAGCCCGCCCCACCCAGTCGCTAATCTCGTCTATCTTGCCGATCACGCTCGAGACGTAACGCACGCTCAGACTTCTCTCCTCGAGCTGCCCCACTGTTATCCAGGACACACACCGGCGGCTCGCAAAACTTCCTGCACCTTAGCCTAACTGCCCCCCGGTGTCAATGGCGCCGGGCACTTCTGTAGACCGCACATAGGCCGACCGCTCCCGAGGACAAGCGAAGTGGCCGCTCCCGAGCACGGTGGGAGAGATCGACATGAGCAGAGAGCAGGGACCAGACATGACGTTGCTCAGGCGGGCCGGAGCTACCGGCGTTCAGCAACTGGAGCCCAAATCTCACCATGCGAGCGGCTCCAGTTCAGACCACACCGAATATGTCCTCGCGGCTACTTGATCGCTCCGACCGTGAATCCCGAGATAAACCGGTCGACGAAGAAGTTGTACAAGATCGCGATGGGGAGGCTCGCGATGAAGCACCCGGCCATCAGCGACCCCCAGAAGTAGACATCCCCCCGTACGAGGAAGGTCGGGACCCCCACGCTGACGGTGAACTTCGATGCGGCAGTGATGAACGTCAGGGCGTACACGAACTCCTGCATGACGAGCGTGAAGCTGAAGATCACCACCGTGAGGATTCCGGCGATGGAGATGGGGATCACGATGCGCACGAAGGCCCCGAGCCGACTGTAGCCGTCGATCATGGCCGCTTCCTCGAGGTCTGTGGGGATCGCCTTGAAGAACCCCATCAAGAGCCAGGTGCAGAACGGCACGGTAAAGCTCGGATAGACCAGCACCAGGGACCAGAGAGAATCCTGGAGGCCGAGGTTGCCGATCACTCGGGAGAGGGGAATGAATAGGATGGTGGGGGGGACCAGGTAGGTGAGGAAGATCCCGATCCCGAGCTGCTCTCCCGCCCGTCCCGTCAACCGCGCGAGGCTGTAGCCTGCCGGAATAGCCAGGACCAAGGTGATGACCACCACGATCACGCCGACGAAGGCGGTGTTCGCGAGCCATCTCCCGTACAAGGTGTCAAAGAACAGGACCTTCAAATGTTCCAGGGTCGCAGGATCATTGAATAGAAAGGGGTTGTTCTCGGTGTTCAGGAGATCACGAGTTTGTTTGAAGGTGGTGATGAGCATCCAGTAGAACGGGAAAGCGGCGAAGGTGGCGAATGCGGCCACGATGCCGAAATGGCCACCGGTTACGCCCCACGTCTTGAGCCGGGAGAGCGGACGGGCCATCTCAGGCCACCTCTGCGCGCCGGGCGATCCTGAGGAGCAGGATGGCGCCCGCGACCAGCACCGGGAAGAGGAATAGGGCGATGGCCGCGCCCCCGGCGAGGTCGCCTCCGTCAATTCCGGTAAAGAAGGCCAGGCTCGCCAGGACCTGGGTCGTGTCGTACGGGCCACCCCGGGTGAGCACATAGATCACGATCATGTCGGTGAAGGCGAACACGATCCCGAACAAGACGGCCACGAGCATGATCGGAAGGACCAGCGGGATAGTGATCTGGAACAGATGCCGCCAGAATCCGGCCCCATCGACCGCTGCGGCGTCGTGGATGTCTTGGGGGATGGAGCTGAGGCCCGCGAGGAGGATGACCGTCGCCAGGGGCAGCAGCCGCCAGACATGAACCGTGATGATGGAGGCCATGGCGAGGTGAGGCTGACCGAGCCAGATGGGCCAGGTGCCGGGGCCGAAGATGCCAACGGCGCTGAGACTCCAGTTGATCACGCTGTAAACCGAATCCAGGATCCAGAGCCAGCCGATGCTCCCGAGCGAGATGGGCGCCACCCAGGGGAGCAGGATCAAGAGCCGGACCAGCCACTTCCCGCGGAAATCCTTCAGGAGGGCCAGCGCCAGCACCTTGGCCAGGACGAGCACGACCGCCTGGGAGATGAAGGCGAAGATGAAGGTGTTCCAGAGGGCCCGCCGGAAGGTGGGGTTCTGCACCACATGCGTGAAATTTTCGAGGCCGACAAATCTGAGGCTCACACTGCCAACAGTCACGTCGCTCAGGCTGTAATAGAGCGCCAGGAAGAAGGGGAAGCCGATCAGGGCCGTAATGTACAGGATGGCGGGCGCGATCATCAGTCGCCCGAGCCAGGTCTCGTTGTCCAGAACGTCGCTCAGGCGGCCTCCACGGACCTTTACCCCCACCGAGACAGCTCGCTCGAGAACTTCCATCTCCGTCACGAGAGGGATCGGCGCCCTGTGCGGAGCCCCGTGGCGGGGTCGAAGAACTTCAGGTCCTTCTCCCTGACGGCGAACTCGTACGTCTCCCCTTGTCCGATAGGGACCGTCACGGTGGAGGGCAGCTTTGCGATGACCTTGTTGTCGGGGAACGGACGGCCGACGAACCCGTACACCAGGCGGTCAGCCCCGAGATGCTCCACGCGGGTCACGCGGAATGAGAGCGTGACCAGCGCGTCCTTGCCCTCATGGATCTCCTTTGGCAAGAAGTGTTCGGGCCGAAATCCGACGACGGCGTCCCTCCGTTCCACCAGGTTCATCGGCGGCGAGCCTAGAAAAGACGCCACGAAGGTGTCGGCCGGCTCGTCGTACACTTCCTGAGGGGACCCAATCTGCCTTACCATGCCGTTCTGCATCACCGCGATCCGGTCTCCAAGCCCCATCGCTTCCACCTGATCGTGGGTCACATAGATGGTGGTGGTCCCAATCCGCCTCTGCAGCTGCTGAAGCTCGTCCCGCGCCGAGGCCCGGAGCTTGGCGTCGAGGTTCGAGAGTGGTTCGTCCAGGAGAAAGACGGTGGGTTCCCGCACCAGAGCCCGGGCGAGAGCCACCCGCTGACGCTCTCCGCCTGACAGCTCACGGGGCTTTCGGTGGAGGAGTTTCTCGATGCCGAACATGGAGGCGGCCCACTCGACCTTTGTCGGGATATCCGCCTTGGCCACCCCCTGGGCCTTCAAGGGGAAGGCAATGTTCTTGAAGACGCTCATGTGAGGGTACAGGGCGTAGCTCTGGAAGACCATCGCGATCTTCCTGGCCCTGGGAGGCAATTCGTTTACCACCTGCCCCCCGATGAGCACCTCACCGGCACTGGCCTTCTCCAGCCCGCCGATGACCCGGAGGAGGGTGGTCTTTCCACACCCCGACGGCCCCAGGAGGACAAGGAATTCGCCTTCCTTGGTCGAGAGATCCACCCCATCCACCGCCCGGACGTCACCGAAGTACTTCTTGATGCTCCTGGTCTCTACCGTTGCCATACACCCCCTGAGTGCTCCCGAGCTGGGCTGAGCCTCGTCCGGAGCCTGCCCTCAACACCGAGGGAGGCTCCGTGAGCCGGAGCCTCCCTCTCTTACGCTCGGAGGGGGGCTTCGCCCCCCTACACTCGCCTGCGGCTCGCGCTCTGCCGAGCCTCGCCGAGGCGAGACTGCTTCGCGTGCCGATTCTCCCCCCGGGGCCTGCGCCGAAAAAGCCGGCGCCCGAACGCGGCTAAATCATCCCCTTCCCCTTCCACTTAGCCCAGATACGCTTGCACGCCGCATCGGCGCGACTGATCGCGTTCTCAGGGGTCTCCGCGCCGGTAGCTGCCTTCGCAAACATCGTGTTCAACACCCAGGTGCTGAACACCTCGTCGATCGCCGCGTTGGCGTACCCCGGATAGCCAACGTTCGTCGCCCACTCCAGGACATCCTCCAGGACCTTGTACTTATCGGGGGGCTTGGCTTTGGGATCGTTGGCGACGAGCTTCTTCAAGTCGGGAACTGTCTGGGGGAAGCAGGGGAAGTTGTAGAACTCGCTCGCCATGAACCCCCGCCTGAAGTTGCCGATATAGTCCACAAGGAACTGCTTTGCTCCCTCGATGTTGGCGGCGAACTTCCAGATCACGTAGACGTCCATCACGTGCTCGAGGCCGATCCGCCGCACCGGGCCCTGGGGTGCCTTCGCCAACCAGATGTTGTCGACGACTGCGATCTTCTTGTTCTCCCCGGTCCGCGTAATGGAGATCGCGTTGAGCGCCAGGGAGCCTTTGCCTGCCAGCATGAAGCGGTTGTTCGAGGAGGCGTCCCAGGCCAGGACCTCCGGGGTCATCGTCTCTTGGAAGAGGGCCCTCACGAACTTGACGGCCTCAAGCGTCTGCTTGGAGTTGAGGACCAGGTTCCCCGCTGCATCCTGGACGGAGGCCCCGAAGGCGTACATGATGGCGCGCATCGCCATGCCGGTGTCGATCTCTGCCGACAGGCCGATCCCCACGGGCTTGCCGTGCTTCTGCTTGATCTTTCGCCCTCCGGCCCGCACGTCGTCCCAGGTGTTCGGGAACATGCCGACATCGTCCCACAGGTCCTTCCGGTAGTTGACAGGGTCGGGGACGTAGCTGTCGGAGAAGCCGTAGAACTTCCTGGTCTTGGGGTTGTACGTGCTCCTGATGGCCAGTTCGATCGCCTTGCCGTATTTGCGCTGGCACTCGTCGTAGACTTCCCTGTGGTCGATCACCTGGTCTTCGAACACCGGAGGCGGCCACAGGAACATAAACAGGTCGTGCCCCTTCTGGGCTGAAACCTCGGCGGCCGCGCGCGAGTTGAGCCCTGCGAGGCCGATGTTGTCCACGATCACTTCGGTATTGTTCTTCGCCCCCCACTCCTTGATGTAGGTGTTGTTGAACCACTTGTCGTACCCCGGAACGAAGTGGTTCCACTGGAGGATCTTGAGCGTCTTGGCCGCGTGGGCCCGCCCCGGGATGATGATATTCGCCCCGATCCCCGCCGCCACCGCGCCTGCCCCGGTGGCCTTGATGAATTCACGCCGACTTACCCTTCCAGCCATGGGCTGCCCCTCCCTTCGGAGGCCTGAACCGGGAGGCATCTCCAGCCTCGCCCTCTCTGTATTCGGTACGCCTCCCGCATGGCCTACCCCAAACGTGGTTTGAGAACAGAAACCTCTGAGAAACTCGCGGAAACCTCCAGGCAACCTCGCGAATCAGAAGCGCGCGTATTCAAGCACGGGCCCAAGCGGAGTGTCAAGCCTACCCTTGTGAGCCCAGCCGCTCGCCCTCCCGGAGGCGCCTGTCCAGTTGCTGGAGGATGGCCGCCGAGGCGCTCTGTATTTGAACACCAAGCCCGGCGGGGCGGCAGGCCTGCTGGCCGCGGCGCGGGGGCATATGGTATGCTGCGTCGCGACCTGGCCGGGCGCATGCTCCGATCGCATTCCATGGAGGAGACGCCGATGTTGCTGACGACGATCGCCGGAAGCCTGCCGAAGCCGTCGTGGCTCGCGAAGCCGCAGACGCTCTGGGCCCCCTGGCAGCTCTCCGGGGAGACCTTCGACGAGGGGAAGCGCGACGCCGTGCTGGCGGCCCTGAAGGAGCAGGAGGCAGCGGGGATCGACATCGTGACGGACGGGGAGCAGTCGCGCCAGCACTTCGTCCACGGCTTTCTGGAGAAAATTGAGGGGATCGATTTCGGAAGGCGCGTGACGATCGGCATCCGGGCTGACCGGTACAAGGCCGACGTGCCCACGGTGGTCGGCCCGATCCGTCGCCCCGCGCCAGTCCACGCCGACGAGGTGCGCTTCGCGCGGGCTCACACCCAGAAGAAGCTCAAGTTCCAGATCCCCGGGCCGATGACCATCGTGGATACGATCCACGACGCTCATTACCGCGACAGGGCAGGCCTGGCGATGGAGTTTGCGCGCCTCATCAACGAGGAGGCGAGGGCACTGGCAGCGCTCGGGGTGGATGTGATCCAGCTGGACGAGCCCGCCTTCAACGTCTATCTCGACGACGTCACGGCGTGGGGGATCGAGGCCCTCGACCGCGCGGTGGAGGGGGTCTCCTGCAAGACTGCGGTGCACATCTGCTACGGCTACGGCATCAAGGCCAACATCGAGTGGAAGCGCACGCTCGGGAGCGAGTGGCGGCAGTATGAGCAGACCTTCCCCTCCCTGGCGGCGAGCCGGATCGATCAGGTCTCCCTCGAGTGCGCCAACTCCCGCGTCCCCATCTCGCTGCTCGGACTCTTGAAGGGCAAGGACGTGATGGTGGGCTGCATCGACGTGGCCACGGATGAACTCGAGACCCCGGAGCAGGTCGCCGACACCATCCGGAAGGCGATGGCCTTGGTTCCTCCCGAGCGACTCTATCCGTGCACGAACTGCGGGATGGTGCCGCTTTCCCGCCGGGTGGCTTACGGCAAGCTGCGCGCGCTGGCCGCGGGAGCCGCGCTGGTGCGCCGAGAGCTCCGTGCCAGATAGTGGAAACGCCTCACACATCGGCCTCCACGGCCTGGCGGCGAGGAACTCGTCGAGGATCAGCCGTTCATCTGGCCTCGACGGGTACACGGTAGAGATCCAGCGGGTGACAGTTGTAGAGGCGCTTACCTCATCCGCTCCCGTGAGAGCCTGAGCGGCTCCCGGTGACGCGCGAAGGGGCGGCCAGCTTCAGGATCCGAGCGGCGTTCCCGCCGAGGATTTGCGCTTTCGTGCGGTCCGAGAGCGCGAGTCCACGGATCGTCTCGATGTTCTTCTTGATCAGGAGGACGCTTGGCCAGTCGGAGCTGAACAGCACTTTGTCAGCCACCCGCTCCAGGTCGGGGAAGTAGATGAGGAGGCGTTGGGGCGGGAGCCCAGCGATCTCCATGTACACGTTCTCGTGGAAGCGCGCGAGGGCGTAGGCGCGGTCGTACCAGAAGGGCCGCCCGCTGTGGGCCAGGACGATTGCGAGGGCGGGGAAGTCCACCGCCACGTCGTCCAGGTAGAGGGGGTCACCATACTTCAGCCGGGAGCCGGAAAAGACCGAGGAGCCGGTGTGCCACATGACCGGGATCCCCAGCTCCTGGGCCTTGGCGTAGAGCGGATAAAGCCTGGCGTCGTTGGGGTAGAAGTACTGGTAGGTCGGGTACAGCTTGAGCCCGCGGAAGCCGTGCTCGGTCACGAGCCGCTCCAACTCCCGGTCGAGCTGGCCGGTGAGGGAGGGGTTAAGGCTCGCGAACGGGATGAGGCGGGGGCTCCCCGTGCAGAGCCGGGCCACCGTCTCGTTGCTGCAGAGGGCCGAGGTGATCGGCGCCAGCTCCGCAAGGACGACGCCGTATTCCACCCCCGCCTCGTCCAGCACGGCGAGGTAGCTTTCTGTAGTGGAATACTCTCGGGCGAATTCCTTGAACGGCCGACCGAGCTGGCGATCCATGAACCCGATGAAGGACTCCGGGGCGGTGACCGGGAAGTCGTAAGCGTGCACGTGGAAGTCCACGACGGGCATCGGGCGTCCCCCTGGCCGTTGCAGCGTCACCTGCGCGCTCCGTACGTCTCCGCCTGCGGCTCGTCCCTAATGACCGTTCCCTTGTCCGAATCGTACCGGTTCCGGGGCAAACGATCGACGTCACCGCTAAGGAAGCGAAGCACGATTGAAGGCTCCGGTCGCGGTCGGACCACGTGGATGTCCTCGGCCATGTAGACGCGCACATCGCCGGTCGTCACTCCGTTCCGGAGCAGCTCCAGGACGCAGAGCTGGATGCTCACCAGGGCATCTTCCTCGTCGAGCGCTCCCTCGTACGGCCCTCCACGTCCACTGCCCCGTCGGTGAAGATCAGGCGGTCAGGGTCCAGGGTC
>JBHIBG010000057.1:0-17376 GCA_046758965.1 Methylomirabilia bacterium
GTGCTCCCGGTTCTCCCGGTGCCCCTGGCGTGCCTCGGGCTTGGGCTGCCCCTGGCGCTTGGGGCGCTCCTACCGCTTGGGGCACGATTGGGTCTTCGCCCCTTATGCGGCCGTCCCTCGGGGACTTCAGCGTCGCGGCCAACCTCGAGGACATCCACTTCGACTTCGACAGGTATAGCATTCGCCCACGAGAGGCCAGGGTCCTGGATGAGAACGCCAAGTGGATGAAGGCCAACCCGGACTACGTGATCCTCGTCGAAGGGCACGCTGACGAGCGGGGGACGAACGAGTACAACCTGGCCCTCGGCGAGCGCCGAGCCAAGTCGACGATGAACTACCTCTTGGCTCAGGGTGTGGCCGCTGATCGGATCATCATCATCAGCTACGGCGAGGAGCGCCCGGCCTGCACGAGGAAGAGTGAAATGTGCTGGGCCAAGAACCGCCGGGCTCATTTCGCGGTCAGGGCTCTCTAGACTCGAACGATCTTCGAGCCCGAGATACGGGAGCTCCTCCGCATCGCCGCGTGGAGCTTGCCGCTGGGGACGTTGTCAGTCTCCCCCGGCGGTTGGACGGTTAGACTCTGGATGGGGGCATATGCCCCCGCCGGACCCGCTATCTCCGCATGGTTCTCCGAATGAGGCGCAGGATGAGCTCCCGGTTTTTCCATACGAGGACCCCACCTCCGATCGCCGCCCCCGCGACTCCAGAAAGCGTGAGCAGCTTCCATCGTCCCCGAACCTTCCGTTTCGGGGAGATCCGGTAGTTATCCTCAAACCATACGCCGTCAATCGCCCCGGAGCTGAGGAGAGAGCTCACGACCTCTCGGATTGGCCGCCCGTCTCTGGTGATGCTCGCATCCCACGGGTCGCGCTTGCATCCCCACTGACACCTATTTGCCCTTGTGTGATGTCGGCATTCGAGGGCAGACTCACCCCGTACCGCGCGGAGCTCATCTCCACGGAGATCAGGATACTCGCCATGGACCTCTCGATCTTCGCCGTTCATCGGTCTTTCTTCTATTATAGTCGTGCCGACAAGGCGCCTATCATTTCCTGAACAGTCAGTCGGGAAGCTCCCGACAGGGGCCGGGTAGCGGAAGCCGTCCTCGGCATCGGCGCGACAGCACTCGTCGCTTCCGTAGGAGGCGCGATAGAGGCGTCCTTCACGCGGCGGGGTGTTACCCCAGGGATACCGGCGTCCATCGCCCGCCCCCGCAGCCCGCTCCCACTCCGCCCTCCCAGTGCCAGCCGACGCCGGAGCGCTGCGGATCGGTACGATAGCCGGTCGCTGCTACGAAGGCGGCGAACTCGGCGTTGGTAGTCTCGTGCCGGTCGATGAGAACCCCGCCGACGTCGACCATCTCTGGAGAAAACTTCTCCATCACTTTTATGATCCGTTTCCAACGGTGGAGCATTTTCGAGAGGTTGACGTTGCCCCCGTACCTGGGAATACTGTGTAGAGCATGACCGTTCCTGCGAGGAGTTTGCCGAGGCCTCCCAACCCGCCCCGATTATGCAGAGGTTTGTCAGGCTGGCAATCCCTGCCAGTCTGGCGCTTGGCAAGCCCACGTCTTGAAGTTGGGAATCGGGAATATTGATAACCTCCTGAGGTCTTAGTCTGGTTTCCTTTGCTATCTTGGCATCCGACCTGCACTCGGACGTCAGGCATGAGGCATCTCAGCTCTTCAGACATGACCCACGGTGACCCGAATCTGAGGCGATGAACGAGCCAGATGGAGCTTCTTTAGCAGAAGCCGTGCGGGCTAAGCTCGTTCACGCTCGGGCGGTCTTGGAGAACTGGGGGCGGCACGTGGAGTCCGAATCCACCCCCATGGAATGGCACAAGGGGTACGCGAAGGCCTTAGAAGAGGTGCTTGATCTGGACGGCTGCTCCCTGAGGCGGTATCCGCGTTGGGAGGCCAACATCTCTGCGGAGATTAGTCGAATGGTTCGATCGCCTTTCAGCCAGCAAAAGGGAGCCCATGGGCAGATCGCGGATTTGAGTGTCAGAGGGTGTCGCCTCGTTACACCCATGGACCTCTCGGTGGGCGCCGTCATCGGGCTTTCCTTTAGGCTTCCCGAGAAGAGCACGACAGTCACCCTACACGGATTGATTTGTCGAATCCAGCGTGTTGACAAGGGATACATGGCGGCGGTGGAATTCATAGGACTCCCCGAGCATGTTGCCGGGGCGTTAGGAGTCACGCTTGCCCCCGGGCCTTGTTCGCCCTTAGTGAATCCTGAGGGCAGCGAGGACCGGAAGGAAGGTAACGGCGAAAAATCATTACCCAGAGAGTAACTCCGACTTGGCGCTGGAGCTGACGCGCTACCGCAAGATGGAGGCGCACCGGCCGCTGGCGGGTCCCCGGGCAGCTTCTTGACGCCCCTCGTCGAAACATGGGTCAGGCCCTCGCCGCGGCCAGGCAGGAAGATTCTTGGAGCGTTTCCCGACACGCTCGCGCTAGAAGGAGCGGTCAGCAGTGAACGAGATCATCACGGCATCTCAGGCAGCAGCACTGCTCAAGATGCACGTAACACCCATCCCTAGATTCGCAGAGGCCGGACTGACTCCTGGAAAGAGAATCCGGCGCCCAACTGGCCCTTCAGGACAAAGAAGGTTTTGGAGTCAGTGACGGCGCAGAGACAACGAACAAAAGGTAGAAGGCAGTTTGCCAGAAGAAAGCGGGACCGTCATGATCAATCGCCATGCCCCACTTTGATTCCTCCCAACTCTTGAACCGTTCAGTCGGACTTGCCGTCATCTCTGGGCAGTGAGGAACGGGCGTCGGGGCCACGTCACCGGAGATACCTCAGGCGAGGTGGCGAACCTGGTCACCGCCTTATCGATGCCCTTCAGAACTCTCAGGTGATGTTGGAGGCTGGCGAACCCGAGGAGCGAAAGGCGGTGGTGCGATCCTTCCTCGAGGGCATCAGGATCGAGGAATCAACACGGCAGGCCATCCTGCGTTGGTACGGCCTGCCGAATGTGTCCTTTATGATGGTGGAGCTGAGGGGATTCGAACCCCTGACCCCAAGACTGCCAGCCTTGTGCTCTCCCAACTGAGCTACAGCCCCACCGATGGTGATACCATACCTGTGCTCGTCGCACGCTGTCAAGGCGCGCAGAGACTTGCGGCGTTCGGTCGGGCTTCGTTACACTCGAGAAGTTGGGCGGGGATGTGGCGAAACCGGCATACGCGAAGGTCTCAAAAACCTTTGGGGTCGCCCCCGTGAGGGTTCGAGTCCCTCCATCCCCACCAAATGAATTCAACCGGTTGCGCCGTGGCTCCGTCCCCGTCAACCCTTGAACAAGCCCGCGACTTGGCTAGAACTGGACTAGTTCTCCTCCTGAGGCCGTCTGGACGGGGACTGCCGTGCGCCCAGTATCGGCCTCACTCTCGTAGCGCCCTGCCAGCTTCTTGACGCCCTCCGTGAGGTCGGCCTCAGAGACGTTCGGATACCTTCGGGAGATACTTTCGGTCCGGTGTCCAATCAGCTTCATGGCCACGGACCGCGCCACTCTGGATCTCTCCAGGGTTCGACCGGCGGTGGGGCGGAAAGTCGTGGGGCGCCCTCCCCGCCAGCCCGGCACGGGTGCGCGGGCTCTGCCAAGCACGCCGGGGATCCCGTTTCGGCGGAATACGTCGGGAATGATCCGTCCTGTCGTGTTTCACGATCACAGGACCGCGGCCCTCATGGTGGTCCTGATAAGAAGGGCCACCCATCCCAACAGCTCCGGTGAGCCCCTCCGCCACCAGGGCCGGAGGGGAGAACCGAACGAGGCTCGGAGTGAGGAGCAAGAGAACGAACCTGGTGAATCACGCCAAACAAAGTGACGGCCAACTGCCGGCTAGCAAACGCGAATCGCTATCACCTTGATGCGCAACACCATTAGGTGAGAGCAAGGAGGAAGCCCCAGAGGGTCAAACAGGAGAGCAAGTACGCGAGGCGCCAGGCGAACGGGGACCACTCCGTGAGCACGTTCACCCCGAGCTGAGCCCCGACCGTACTCCCCGCCCCAACATGCGCTGCGAGCGGGAAATTCACCTGACCATGGTGCAGGAACCAGAGTGAGCTGGATAAGGTCACGGGGAGATCCGCTGCCTGGGCCGCCGCCAGGGCTACGGGCACGGACGCGCCAGACTCACCGGTCAAGAATGGAACGAAGACGAGACCCGCGCCGACTCCGAGTGATCTCGAGACTCCCCCTGCGAAGAGGGCGCTGATGATGGCTTTACTCCGCCAGGCGCCGGAGACGGCGGCCGATGGCCACGCGCGAGATCGCCTGGTCTCGGCCTCCTGCGCGGAGGAGGACGCAGCCCCCACACGATTCAGCAGAGCATAGCCAGCGCTGCCGATCAGTAGGATCGCCAGCAGATAGGGAAACCTAGCCGGAGTTGTAGCGGGGAGCACCAGCGAACTGAATATGCTTCCTGCGGTTCCCGCCCAGGCCAACGGGTGGATGGGCCGAAAGGCGGTCCGGTAACCCTGCAGAAGCGTGGTCGTACACGACAGCCCTGTGACAAACTCGATAGTTAGCGCAGTGCCCAGGGCCTGGCCAGCGGGAGATGGTAGCGGAACAGCAGAATCGGGGCCAGGAATGGCGCTGCTCCAATCCCGAGGGACGTTCCCACGAGGCCAATGGTCAGGCCCAAGAGCACCGTCATCAGATGTTCGAGAATCACACGACATCCTCTCTGCGGGAAGGACGTGCGCGCCGCTTCTCCTGGTGCGCATTTCCCCGGTTACTCGAACCCATGGGGTTCTTACTCCAGGCGATTCAAGAATTCTTCAACAATGGCCCGTGGATCAGCCTGATCCTCAGCGCGAGATCCCTCCGAATCGTCAGCCGCGGTGAGTTCGACCAGACACGCTGGCCCCTGACCGATCTCGCCGTTCCGATCAGCAGTCACGAGCATGCGGATCTCATATCCGGCTTCTGTCAGGCGACGAAGCGCCTGACTGACTGGGTTCACGGCCTCAACGAAGGCCTGCAGCGCCTGAGCGAGCTCGCCCAGCGTGCCGCGCACGACGTGCTCATCCATGGGGTGGCCCCTCGAGCGAAAGAGTCGTTTTGCCCGCAGTGGAACGGTCTGTTGAGTTACAGTTCTGCATTCCCTGTGGCAGTGGGGAAAACCCGAAAAAAGTCTTGGCCTTTTCGCGGGAAGCTTTAGCCTTCGGTTGGCGGGGTTTCTCGCTGGCGTGCAAATCCTGCAGCTCATCGGAACGGCGAAGCCGCTGACCCCGACGGCGCAGCGATTTCGGCAAGTCTCCTCGGGCTCGTTGGTGAAACCACGTGAGCTGGCCTCCACCTGCTGAAGCGGACACCTCTGGAGTTAGCCCGGACCTGCAATTTTTGCGGCCCAGGATCCAATAACCGTTGATCGAAAGTTCGTTCTTCGAAATTTGGCGCGAGGATAGCTTCCTGGTACGCGGAATGCTTCCCGCCTAAAGAGAACATCGCGTGAAGGTGAAGGTCAGCGCGGGCATGGGAGTTGCGCTTACGGGCCCCCGGTCGGTGGATGACCGCGAGGAGGCGTCAGGCATGCGGGGGGAAGAGCGATCGAAGTTCCGTCACATCACGGACTTGGATACTCTTGCGAGAAGAGCCCGGGCCTTGGAGAGCCTCGGTGTCTTCGACGAGGCGCTGGCGGAGTGGCGGGCGGTTCTCCGGATTGATCCGGACTACCTCCCCGCCTGGGAAGCGTCCACGCGGATTCTCAGGAGGCTCCGAGCCGAGGCGCAGCGGGATGGGAAAGCCCACTGACACTTGCCTGTCCCGATCGCCTGAGTTCGGGAGTGTACTTCGTCGAGAGGAGGCCTGAATTGGCGTTACCCCAACGGGTCCTCACAGAGCAGGAAGCGATCTCGGTCCATCTCAGGTATCTCGCGAACCACCTCGGGCCCCGACCCGTCGGGAGCGATGCGCTATCTCGGGCGCGGTGGTACATTGTCGATACGCTGAAGCGCCTCGGCTTCTCGCCAGAAATGCAGGCCTTTCCGACGAAGGTTCCGCTCAACGCGCACAGCCAACTTCTCACCAAGGACGGACGATCGATTCCCTGCCGGCCTGTGATCGGGTCGCTCCCGACTCTGGGGCCGCTGCGCGGCATCCCGCGCCATCTTTCCACCGGCGAGCGACCGGAGTTCGAGCCTCCCTTCGCGTTTGCGCTCTCACCGTTGGGGTTCGGTAGCGAAGGGCATGCGGTCGCCGCAGCAGC
This sequence comes from Methylomirabilia bacterium, assembly GCA_046758965.1. Taxonomy (GTDB): domain Bacteria; phylum Methylomirabilota; class Methylomirabilia; order Rokubacteriales; family CSP1-6; genus JBHIBG01. The sequence continues at coordinate 6,221 of JBHIBG010000057.1, forward strand.
CCGGCGGGGTGCCACGGCTGCCCTCCTGTACCGGGAGCAGGTCCCCGAACTCTACTCTGCGGTGATTGCGGAGCGGGCGGTGGCAGTTCCCTGCGTCACAATCCGTCCGGCTGACGCCCTCCAACTTGCCCGGGAGGCGGTGGAAATCGAGCTAACCGTAGAGGCCGAGCCGACCGACGTCCTCGCAGAGAACATCATGGTTGACATCGGCAAGGGTGGGCGAGCGCTGCTCCTACTGGCTCACTACGATACCCGCCCGGGGTCCCCGGGCGCGTACCTGAACGCCTCGGGTGTCGCTGCATTGCTGGAGTTGGTGGCTCGGCTGAAGCAGTGGCGGGGGCGCCGGATCCTCGTTGGGTTTCTCGACGGGGAGGAGATCGGCGCCGCTGGCTCCCGTCACTGCCGGGAGGTGCTGGAGGCCATGGGACTTCTCGCAGGCATCCAAGGCGTGGTGTACGTGTCGGGACTTGGCCTCCGGGCACTCTCGGTCCTCCCGGGAACCCGCCCAGCTCGCTCGAGGCTGGTCGAGCGAGCTGGGCGCTACGCCGCCGAGGAGGGTATGCAGCGTTCCCCCCACTCTCTCCTGGCCGCAGAACAATCAGTTCCGACGAGGATCTGGAACTGTCCGGTGATCGGGATGACAGGGCCATCGCTGGCCGTCCAGCACACGGCGCTGGATCGTCCCCATCTCCTGCACCCGCGGTTTATTTCCAGAGCCGTGTCGGTGCTCGAGCGCCTGGTACAAACCTTTTAAGGCGCGCAGTGCTGGGAGACGGGGCTTGTAGAAATGATGGAGTTTTATCAGGACGAAGCCGCTAAGCTCGAGCAGGCCGGGAAAGGGGCCCTCGGGGCTCAATTCCCCTGGCACATAGAACTCCGGGTGCTTCGGGAGAATCGCCGGGCCTTCTTCCCGGTCGCCCTCGCGGGAACGAAGATCGTCGGCATGGCCCTTGCTGAGTTGCGGAAGGATGAGTACAAGCTGGTCGGGATTGTTCGCCTCGTGGTGTCCTTCGTGGGGGAGGGAATGGTGGACCGGTCTGTGAAGTTGGGCCTTTTGTCCCGGCTCGAGCAGAAATTCAAGGACTTACACGCAGACGAGATCGAATTGCCAGGGGATCAAGACCTAAATTTCCTTGTCATCCTAGAACGGGCGGGCTACCGGATGGAGGTGCATGGCGGCGACCCCCCCGATTGCAATGGGCTCACTCGCCGGCGGCTCGTGAAGCCGCTCGGGTCAGCCTCGCCCCCGCGGGCGGGCCGTTCCGCCCCTGGCCAGGCCGGACCAAGGGTGGTACAGTAAAGGGCCCGGGGGCGGATCCGGTTGATTTCAAACGGATTTGGAGTTATCTCCAGCTCGGACGGGCGAGGCCCAGTCGTCTTCGGGCAGGAGGATGTTATCGAGGACTCGTTCGAGTCGCTCCGTCCGCGACAACTGGTCGAGTACACACCGGTGAAAACTCCAAAGGGGTGGAGGGCAACGCGGGTGCGGGTGGTGCCGCACGGTCCCCCCTAAAGGCCGACTGACGATGTTTCGTCCTGCTCACGAGCGGTCGCTGCTAGGATACGTCCCGCTCCGTCTGGTCCTCTCCGTCTTCATCCTGTTCGCCCTGCTGCTCGCTGTGGCCTTGGCCATCGGCATGCGGTTCGAGAAGCACGTCCTCATGGGCGTGGCGCCCGGCCCAACGGCCGAACAGGGGACGCAGGCGGTCGTGCGTGGTCTGACGTGGACGGACCTGCTGACGATGTTTGGGGTCCTCCTGCTGCTCGCGGCCGTGGGGATCCTCGTTTTCACCACTTTCCAGAACTACCGGGCAATCACTCAAACCTTCGAGCACGTCAAGAGCCTCATGCGCAACATCCTGCAGAGCATCCCGAGCGGGGTTCTCACCCTTGACTCCCGGGGGATCGTAACCTCGCTCAACAGTGCGGCCGAGCGCCTGCTGGGCCTCCGGGCGGCGATGCTGGTCGGGCGACCGTTGGACGAACTGCTCCGAACCGCGCCGGATCTTGGCGCGTGGATCCGCTCGGCTCTTGCCGGAGAGCGGTTGATCCACGAGACCAACCTCTCCCTGATTGCGGACGGGGGCCGACGGGTCACGCTCCGGGCGTCAGCCTCGGAGCTTCGCGACGAGTCCGGACAGTCAGACGGCCTGGTGATCCTGCTCCGGGACATCACCGAGATGACCCGCCTGGAGCTGCAACTCAGGCGTTCGGACAAGCTCGCCGCCCTCGGCACGCTGGCAGCAGGGGTCGCGCACGAGGTCAAAAACCCGCTCCACGCGTTGAGCCTCAACCTCCATCTCATGGAGAAAGAGTTGGCCTCCGCCCACCCCTCTTCAGCTGAGGTCAAGGGCTACCTCGGCATTTTCAGCTCCGAAGTCCAGCGGATTCATCGCATTGTGGAGAACTTCCTCCGGTTCTCCAAGCCCTCGATCCCTGAGGTGAAGCCGCTGGATTTGAACGCCCTCGTGGAGCGGGTCCTCAGCTTGGTGGCGTTCGAGGCTGCCGACCACGGGATAGCGATCGAGACCCAGTTCGACGCGGTGCTGGACTCTGTTCCTGGCGACGAGGGGCAGCTCGCGCAGCTCTTTCTCAACCTGGTTATCAATGCGCTCCAGGCGATGCCGTCTGGTGGAACCCTGGCAGTGACGACGCAGCTCCAGAATGGATGGGCGGAGGTGGGCGTGAAGGATACGGGAGAAGGAATCCAGAAAGAGATCCTCCCCCATGTCTTTGACCCGTACTTTACGACACAGCAGGGCGGGGTCGGGTTGGGGCTGGCAATCGCTCACCGGATTGTCGAGGCCCACCAAGGGACGATCGACGTGGAGAGCGAGGCCGGAAAGGGGACCGTGATGGTCGTTCGCCTCCCTCTGGCCGGGCTTCTTTCCCCGGCAGGCACGGAGCCTTGATGCCGACCAGAATCCTGGTCGTCGACGACGAGTTCAACATCCGGACGGCGCTGGCGAAGATCCTCGAGAAGGCCGGGCACGCGGTCACCACGGCCGAGAGCGGGGATCAGGCCCTCCGCCTGCTCCACGAGACGCCGTTCGATCTGGTGTTAACCGACCTCAAGATGGTCGGGGCCGACGGCATGGACGTCCTTCGGGCCGTGAGGCAGCGCCAGCCCGAGTCCGAGGTGGTCCTGCTGACCGCCTACGGGACGATCCAGAGCGCCGTGGAGGCGACGAAGATCGGTGCGTATGAGTACCTGACCAAGCCGGCAGATCCCGAGCGGCTCGTGCGTATCGTGGCGAAAGCGCTAGAGTATAAGGCCCTCCGGGAGGAGGTTCGGCAGCTGCGGGAGCAGGTCTCCGTGCGAGAGGCCTTCGAGCACATCGTCGGCCGAAGCCTCCAGATGCGGAAGATCTACGAACAGGTTCGCCAGGTCGCCCCGACCCTGGCGACGGTCCTGATCAGCGGTGAGTCCGGAACGGGAAAAGAGCTGGTGGCACGCGCGATCCATAGCCGGAGTTCCCGGAAAACCGGTCCCTTCGTCACGCTGAACTGCGGGGCGCTGCCCGAGACCCTCCTTGAATCGGAGCTGTTCGGGTACGAGCGCGGGGCCTTTACGGGCGCCCTCACGACCAAGATCGGCCGGATCGAGCAGGCCGACGGCGGAACGCTTTTGCTCGACGAGGTCGGGGAGATGAGCCCCAAGACGCAGATCGGCTTCCTCCGGGTCCTGCAGGAGCGGGAGTTCCGTCGGCTCGGCGGCCTCGGACCGATCACGGTGGACGTCCGCTTCATCGCCGCGACCAACAAGAGCCTGGAGGAGGCCGTGAAGGCGGGGACGTTTCGGGAGGACCTCTTCTACCGTCTGGCCGTCGTCCCCATCACGCTGCCTCCCCTTCGCGATCGGACGGAGGACATCCCCCGGCTGGCCACGGCGTTTCTCCGGGAGCTCTCTCCCCAGTACGAGCGTCCCGAGAAGTCCTTCTCGCCGGCGGCGCTCCAAGCCCTTCGCGAGTACGCGTGGCCCGGGAATGTCCGCGAGCTCCGAAATCTGGTGGAGCGGCTGGTTGTGACGGTCCAGAGCCGGGTCATCCGCCCGCTGCACCTGCCGTCCACCATCCTGACCGGCGAGCGGCCGGAACGGAGCATCACGATCCCCCTGGGGATCCCGCTCCACGTCGTGGAGGAGCATCTCATCCGGAGGACCCTCAGCGAGATCACCCCCCATCGGGAGCGCGCAGCCAAAATCCTGGGTATTAGCCCCCGCGCGCTCCACTACAAGCTCCGGCGGTACCGGATCGAATAGGTCCGCCTCCCAGGCCCCCCCGAGGGCTCCGCCCTCAGAACTGGACACTCGTCAAAGGCTCGAGCCGCTTCGTCCCTTCAACGGCTGGCGCCTCTCTTCCCTCGAGGGCGTCTGCGCGCTGGCAGCTGCAAATCCTGCAGCCGATTTTTCCGGCTAGCTGGAGATAATCCCTGGGATAGGCGGCCCGCGCCGCGTAACTGCTCGGAACCGTTTCCTGCCCGGTCCCAGGCATGCAAATTGCGTCTTGCTTATATGCGGGAGGCCGCTTTGATATGGCTCTGATCGTCCGAACATTCAAATCGCTTCCCGGGCGAGACAGCGAACTGCTTGAATGCCTGGGGAGCGTGGCGTGGGGGATAGTCCGGTATCTCGGGGCGGGATCGGTGGTGATTTGCCGCCAGGATAACGATCCTGAGCAGTTCTTCTGGATCGGAGATCGCGGTTGCGAGTCGGATTTCCAGCCCCTCCCCTTCCGGAAGGAGCTGCTCGAGTCATACGAACACAGTCTCGCAGAATGCTCGCCGCCGCTGTCCCTGGGTTTTGTCGACGAGTTTTACCACTTCCCTCCCCCGCCTTACCAGGTCTGGAACCTGGAAGCTCACGCGCAGCAGGAGGGGCAAGCTGACATTCTCAGGGGCCTCTTTGACTTGTCACGCCTGGCGCGTCGAGACCGGCACGTCGCAGGCATGTCCTTGTATCGCGTGGCCGCAGACCCGGGTATCTTCATCGGTTTCCTCGGGCTTACACGGGGGTTCACTCCGATCACGCTTGTTCACCGCGGGGTGGTAGAGTTGAGCATCACTGGGCAAATCGAGCGTACCGTTGTCTGGCGCCCGCTCTCGGTCGCCTACCAGGTGGGACGGCCCGGGAGTGGCGAGGGAGTAACGGGGGGAGGCGAAGGAATCTCCAGCGCTCCGTTCTGGGCCCGTTCCGGGGTATTGCCGACGCATTCGTCGGTGTCCAAGGAGGCCACAGCCGAAGTGGAGCGCTCCAACAGGAGTTGACTGTGGTCTCCTCGGACAGGGTCATCTACGCGATCACATGTGGGTTGTGCGGCCAGAGCTGGCAGACGAGAGCTGCTACAGATGGTCAGGTGATCCAGTGCCTCTTTTGCGGAAGCAAGGGGCAGCTTCGCGTGGGGGCGGATTGGAAAGGCGTGCAGCGAGTCGAGGTGTGGCTTCAGTGCGCTCAGATCTCTTGATGTCGACATGTCGCGGAGAAAAGGCACCTGGGCCCCATGCGTGCGGGCGGGCAGCGGGCGCACCGGTTCCTTTTCTGCGTGCTCCCGACCGCGGGGAATAAGTGCCCCGCTCTAGGCCGTCCGATGGGCTTTTACTTGGGATCTGAGCGAAGACGGGGGCTGACGAAAGACCTCAGCCCTACGATCACCCCGGGAGAGTATGTCGCTGCGCTCTCCCGCGTGATCCGGGCTCTCGCCGTGAGGCCTAACCTGACGCGCCAGTGCTATCAAGCGGGCCTTCTCTACCTGACGACCGCCCTGCCGAGACGGGCGGTCCAAGTCTTCTCCGACGTCGTTCGGCGGCAACCAAAAGATCGGGCTGCACACCGTCTGCTGGGCATCGCCCACCTCCATGAGGGGAACCCCGAGGCCGCGGTGAGACACCTTGAGATCGCGTTACAACTCTTGCGGTGCGAAGCCGCGGCCATGGTAGGACTACGCGAGGCGCTCTCCATTCAGTGCGAGACAGCGCTGCTTCGCCTGCTGCTCGTGCCGTTGAACATGAGCTTGGGCCGGGTGCGGGCAGCGTACTTGTTGGTGAAGGAAGGGCGAGGGCTCTGATCCTGCCGCGGAGCCCGCGAAGGCGGCACCGTCCGACTCCGCGACGTGGACACAAGGCTTTTTCCGACCAGGACGCCTCGCCTTCTTCCTGGCCGTTGACCGCAGCTATCAGCTTACCGAGGGGCATGGAGGAAAAGACAGATAAGAGACAAGCGCGCTGGTTGCCGCCGCTCACAATTCTCCTCACCGTGATGGTGATCGCCCTCGTTCTTTTGTATTCGCCTCCCAAGATCACAGACGCGGCCCTAGGCGAAACAGGGCCCATAGAACGCGCCACCCTCGTGCTCTATCTTGCCGGCGCCCTCACGCTCTCGATTTTCGCTACGTACAAACTACACAGAACATAGAAAGGTGCTTAATCATCTGTTTTTTCCTGTCTCCTGATGTGTGCTTGGGCGAGAAGATCATCGTCAGCACACTGCTACTCATACTCGCCGGGATATTTGTCAAGCTCATCGCGGACTATGGGCCTGGATTCATCGGTGCCGTTAGAATGGGGCGACGGTATGCTCTTTCCATGCTCTCTGGGATTCTCTTGCTCCCGATCAGCCAGGTGTTTGATGAGTGCGCGCACTTTCTTCGGAGGCGAGTCGTGGTACACGATGATGGTGTTCGCGCTTGTGCACTCTTAGGAGAGGTGCTTGAATTAGCAATCCCTCTCCTGTTTTTGCCTGCTGTTTTCCAATGGGCCACCGATCCCTCCGCCGCCGGCAAGCCGCAGGCCCCCGCATGACCAGGAGATCCGCACAGCGCGAGAAGGAGCATGGTAGTCACGTGGATCCCACCCATCAGAACGACTGCTCCGTATCCCGAGAGGCCACTGAGGGCGTCCCGGTCGCGAGGAGAAGGAAGAAGTCTTCGGTTGAGGAGTACGCCGAAGCGATCCTCATGGCCGTGGTCCTCGCCTTGGTCATCCGAACATTTGTGGTCCAGGCCTTCACCATCCCGTCAGGCTCCATGATGGACACCCTCCAGGTCGGCGACTACATCCTGGTCAACAAGTTCATCTACGGGGCTCAGATCCCCTATACGCCCTGGTCCTTACCGGGGCTCCGCGCGCCGGAGCGCGGCGAGATCGTCGTCTTCAAGTACCCGCTGGACGAGCGGCGCGACTTCATCAAGCGCATCATCGCCAGTGGGGGCGACCGCCTTGTGATCCGGGACGGTCAGGTGTTCATCAATAGACAGCCGATCTCCGAGCAATACGTTCAAAACCCGGGCCGCACGTTGGGTCCGCCGCCCTACGTGACCGACCGGAACTCCGACGAGCCGTGCCTGGCCCAAGCGGCCGCCGCTGCGAAGACAGACGCCCACCAGTTCGGCCCCATCACGATCCCGGAAGGCCACTACTTCGTCATGGGCGACAACCGGAACAACAGCCAGGACAGCCGGTACTGGGGGTGCCTCAAGCGCGAGCATATCCGCGGCAAGGCGTTCATGATTTACTGGTCCTGGAACAGGGAGAAGCATTGGCCCCGCTGGGGGCGCCTGGGCAAGATCATCCGTAGGGGTAGATTGGCACCGGGAGCCGTCGAATCCAGCAGAGTGGGCCTCGCACACCTGGTAGGGCACTTAGCTCCCACTAAGTTACTCGGGCAGCAGGAGTCTCCGAATCCGCGGGGAGGGTCCTGATGCTGGAGCTTGGTTTCCCGACCCGTCACGAATGGCAGGTGCTGGAGCGCGACTACGGAAGGATCTTCTTGGAACCCTTCGAGCCAGGCTGTGCCCTGATCATCGGTAACACCTACCGTCGGGTCATTCTCTGCTCCACCAACGGGGCAGCTCCGACCTGGGTCAAGATCGAGGGCGTGCTCCACCAGTTCACGCCCATTGCAGCGCTGACCGAGGATGCCCTAGAGATCGTCGCGAACCTCCGGAAGGTGGTCTTTGCCCTTTACGTGAACCGCGCCAAGCTCATTCGGCTCAAAGCCCAGGGCCCCAAGTTGGTGAGGGCGGGAGAGTTCGAGTCGGACGCGGATCTGGAGATTCTCACTCCGGAGCAACCGCTGGCTACCGTGGGCAAAGACGGAACGCTAGAGATGGAGGTGTGTATTGAGCGGGGGCGCGGCTATCTACCGGCGGAGAAGCAGGAGCCCGAGGCCCCTCCCATCGACGCGATCCTGATGGATGCCGACTTCTCGCCGATCCGGCGCGTGAACTTCCGCGTGGAACCGGTCGCCGGCGAGACGACCAAGCAGGAGCGGCTGGTGCTCGATATCTGGACTAACGGGACCGTGACCCCCGAAGCCTCAATCGGGCAGGCCTCACGGATTCTCGAGGACCACTTCGAGCTGTTTACCAACTTCCCCCCAGGAGGTCCCCGTGGAGGAAGAGGCGGAGCCTGTCGCACCGCCTCTCAAGCTCGATCAGAGCCTCTTCCGGAGCGTGGAGGAGCTGGAGCTGTCGGTGCGCGCCTCCAACTGCCTCAAGAGCAGCAATGTTCGTACGATCGCGGATCTGGTGCAGCGCAGCGAGGCCGAGCTCGTGAAGACCAAGAATTTCGGGAAGAAGTCACTGAACGAGATCAAGGCAATCCTGGAAGAAATGGAGCTCTCCCTTGGGATGCGTTTGGATCCTGAGGAGCTGGAGCGCCTCCGCGTCCAGAACGACCGGACTAGCAAGTAGTGCCTTTCGCTGACGTCCCGATCTCCTTTCTAGGCTGCCTCATCGTGGTTCCTCTCCTCCTCATCATGATCACGATCTACCGCCACATCTTCTTGAGCTACTGGCTGGAGCTGGAAAGGGATGGACAGCGACGAGCTAACCTCTTAACTCAGAGACGGAGGTCGTCCTGGCGATGGAGATGATGAATCTAGATTTGGCGCTGGCCGGATTAGTTACCCTCGGGTTTGTTGGCGCCGTGATCGCTCGACGGACCGGCGTACCAATGATCACTGGCTATCTGGCAATCGGCATGCTATTCAGTCCATCGGTTTTTCCTCTGCTCCCCAAGGAATTGCTCGCGGATGCCACGGCTATCATCACTCCCTTGGCCCTTGGGATCATCGCTTATCTGATCGGAGGCAGCCTCCACCTGCCGACGCTCGCTCGCTTCGGGCGCGACATCGCCTCCGTCACCCTGTTCGAGGGAATAGGAGCATGGATTGGGGTCACTGTTCTTATATCCCTACTCGGGCCCTTGCTCATCACCTCGGGCGTAGGCGATGGCACCCTTATGGACTTCTTCACCGTCGGCATCACGGGTGGGGCAATCTCCCTGGCCACAGCGCCCGCCGGTACCCTGGCGGTGACCCGCGAGTACCGCTCCAGCGGGCCGCTGACCACCATCCTACTCAGCGTGGTGGCCTTGGACGATGCGCTCGCGATTATGGCTACCGCCGTGGCTCTAGCCGTGGTTTCCTTCCTCTTGGGCGGCGATGCCTCATGGGTGCAATTGCTCCTTGGCGCTGCTGGCGAAATCGGCCTCTCCCTGATTCTAGGGGGCGTCGTAGCGCTAGGCCTTATCTACCTCTCCCAGCATACTCGCAGGCGATCGGAGCTGCTCGTCGTAGTTTTTGGGGCCATCCTCCTCTGTATCGGCGTTGCCGTGATGCTGCACCTCTCCTATCTCCTGGCCGCTATGGCTCTGGGGTTCGTGGTGGTCAACAGGCTCAGGGACTCCGAGGAGCTCTTCTCCGTCGTATACGATTTGGAGGAGCTCCTCTACGCCCTCTTCTTCACGCTGGTGGGAACCAAGCTCGACCTGTCTCTCTTCGCCTCGGGAGGGGTGTTGGCTTTACTCATCGTCGCCGGGCGGATGAGCGGGAAGTTTTTAGGAGCCACCGTAGGGGCGACGGTGTCAGGGGCGCCGCCGGCAGTGAGGAAGTACCTGGGCCTCGGCTTGCTGGCTAAGGCTGGGGTCACCGTGGGATTGGCCCTCTTGGTGGAGCAGGACCCCCGTATGGCTGGGGCGGCCGTGGTCTTGGTGAATGGTGTCCTAGCCTCCACCATTATCAACCAGTTAATTGCGCCGCCCCTGGTTAAGCTGGCCATCGTCTGGTCCGGCGAGGCGGGTCGCGCCGAGGCAGCTCCGGAACCCGAAGAGGAGACCGAGAGAACAATTTGAGCATAATAGACTTGATGGTGTCTATTCAGGCGATCTTTGGTGATCCCACAATCACGGCCAGGACCCGCCTTTGCGGCCGTCGACGAACGCAACGAAGATATTACTGGACGTAGCCTAGCTGCCAGAACATCCCTTCCCGTTATATTCCTTGCGTCGGCGTCTGTCTGTGAGCGTGCATGCTCTAGGGCTCTGCTAACTACAGGGTGCGCTCCCAAAAGAGGTAAAACAGAATCACCGCAGGGATGGCTGTGGCGCCACCGAGAGCCAGATTGTCCCTAAAGAGGGCGAGAATCATGAATGTTGCTAGAGCGCACATACCACCGAGTACGGCACCACGTTTTAGTCTCCTCAAAGGCTCTTTTTCACCAGACTTCAATAGTCGAGTGCTCCCTTTCCTAGTTTCAACCGCAACTCTTCATCTAGCCTTACGGTACGCCGTCGTCCTTATTAATGGTGTTCGCGCATCACGGTGATAGCGATTCGGCTTTGCTCGCCGGCAGTTGGCCGTCACGCTGTTTGGCGTGATTCATTAGGTCAGCATTGTGTCGGAGTGTTTAGGTGACCGAAGCTGCCTCAAGCACGCGACAGAAGTTCTTCTGAGAAATTCGGCGACTGAGAATGCCACGAAGTATGGCATGAAAAGGCGGTGCAGTTTCCGAACCGGAGGTGACTGGCTGATTACGAGTCCCTTCCGGACCAGCCTGAGCACTCGGCATAGATTACAGGATTGGTGACTTGGCTCGAACTCGACTACTTCTTTCGGGGGCTATTGGAGATCATGGGGCAGCGCTGGCGCGACGGAGTCGGTTAACCATTGGAATCAGTACCATGGACCGAGATGGCCGCCGATAATATGTGCTGAAATAAGGTCTCAAAAACCTTTGGGGTCGCCCCCGTGAGGGTTCGAGTCCCTCCATCCCCACCACATGACTTCAAGAAAATAGCGCCCTGACCCTCCCGAGCGTCCCCTCGCCTAGCCTCGATTTTCACGCTACCAAAGGGACTAACATTTTCGGGCCCGCGTCAGG
>JBHIBG010000058.1:0-16860 GCA_046758965.1 Methylomirabilia bacterium
CCGTAGATGACGGAGACCTCGGGGGCAGCCTCCTCACGCCTGTAGAGGAGGTCATCCAGACGGCCCGGGCCGACCCAGGCCACCTCGCCGTTTCCCCAGAGCTGCTCGCCGAGCACCGACAGGCGCTTTTGGACCCGCTCCAGGACCGCACGAGCGTCCAGCGACACGTTGCCTTCGGTGGTGAACGAGGCCCACTCCGGCTTCTGCCCCGCTTCCTCGGTCTTCCGGTAGGAGATCAGATACTTGGGCATAGAATGATTCAGCCTCCCTTCGCCTGGACCATAAGCTCCACAAAGCGGTGGAAGAGATAGTCGGCGTCGTGGGGGCCCGGGGAGGCCTCCGGATGGTACTGGACCGAGAAGACGGGCCACTCCCGATGGCGCATCCCCTCCAGGGTCCCATCGTTCAGGTTCACGTGCGTGGGCTCCATTCCAGATGACCTGGCCGACTCTGCCTCCACAGCGAAGCCGTGGTTTTGAACCGTGATCTCTACCCTCCCGGTCGAGAGGTCTTTCACCGGGTGATTCGCCCCGTGGTGGCCGAACTTCAGCTTGTACGTCCGCGCGCCGACCGCGAGCCCCAGGATCTGATGGCCGAGACAGATCCCGAAGATCGGCACCTGCCCGAGGAGCCCTTTCACCGATTCAACCAGATACGGCACACCCTCCGGGTCTCCCGGTCCGTTCGAGAGGAAGACCCCGTCAGGCCTTCGCTCCAGCACGGTAGCCGCCGGGGCGCTGGCAGGGACCACCGTCAGCTCGCAGCCGACGCTGGCGAGCTGGCGGAGGATGTTCAGCTTGGCCCCGGAGTCGTAGGCGATCACCTTGAAACGCCTTGCGGAGGCTGGCTGGTACCCTTTCTGCCGCTCCCAGAGCGCCTCGCTCCAGCCGAACGGCGCATCCACGGAAACCTCCCGCACCAGATCCCGGCCGATGAGAGCTGGGACCGCCCGGGCTCTGGCCACGAGCCGTTCAGGATCTCGCTCCTCGGTCGAGATCATGCCCTCCTGGGCGCCGTGGTCCCTGACATGCCGGGTCAGCGCACGGGTGTCGATACCCTGGATCCCGACGATGCCGTGGCCTCTCATGTACCCGTCCAGGGTGCCCTTCGCTCTCCACGAGGACGGTGTGGTCGAGGCCTCCTTCACGATGAACCCCTCCACCCACGGCCGCCTGGACTCGACGTCCTCGTCGTTGATCCCATAGTTGCCGATGAGCGGGTAGGTCATGACCACCATCTGCCCCTTGTAGGAGGGGTCGGTCATGATCTCCTGGTAGCCGGTCATGGAGGTGTTGAACACCACCTCGCCCCGGGCTTCGCCCTCGGCCCCGAGGGATTCCCCCCGGAACACCCGGCCATCGGCCAGCGCCAGCAAGGCCGGTTTCCTCACCCGTGGAACCCTTCCTTGATCACATGCTCCCACATCACCACTCGCCCACCGACGATGGTCATCCAGGGCATCCCCGTCACCGTCCACCCCGCGAAGGGCGTGTTGCGACTCCTGGAATAGAAACGACCCGGATCGATGGTGAGTTCCCGCCCGGGATCCAGAATCGTGATGTCTGCCGGGCTCCCAACCGCCAGAGTCCCGCCGGCAAGCCCGAACGCTCTGGCCGGGCCGATCGTCAACCGGGCGATGAGGGTGGTGAGGTCCAGGAGGCCCGGCCTGACCAGGCGATCCATGAGGAGCGAGGCGGCGGTTTCGAGCCCAACGATCCCGAAGGCCGCCCGATCGAACTCCCCCTCCTTTTCTGCCAGCGCGTGTGGGGCATGGTCGGTCGCGATAGCATCAATGGTGCCATCGGCCAACCCTTCGAGCAGAGCTTCCCGGTCATGCTTGGCCCGAAGCGGCGGGTTCATCTTGGCGTTGGGGTCATAGTTCCGCACAGCCTCGTCGGTAAGGACCAGATGGTGAGGTGTCACCTCGGCGGTGACGCGGATCGCGCGGGCCTTGGCCTCCCGGACCAGGCGCACCCCACCGGCCGTCGAAAGATGGGCGAAGTGGACCGGGGCCCCGGTCAACTCTGCCAGGACGATATCTCGCCCCACCATGACCTCCTCGGCTGCCCCCGGGATGCCGGCCAAGCCCAGCTCGGTGGAGACCACACCCTCGTGCATCACCCCGCCGGCAGACAGGGCAAGCTCCTCCGCGTGGGAGATGATGGGAGTCCCGAAGGGAAGCAGGTACTCCATGGCCCGCCGCAGGAGCCCGGCGCTCATCACGGGCTTCCCGTCGTCTGAAAAGGCGACGCATCCGGCCTCCGCGAGCTCCCCCCACTCTGCCGGCTGCTCGCCCACGATCCCCCGGGTCACGGCCCCGATGGGGTACACACGCACCACCCCCTCCACCCGGGCCTTGGCCAGAACATAGTCAGTGACGGCGCGGTTATCGTTCACGGGGCCAGTGTTCGCCATGGCGCAAACGGCTGTGAACCCCCCCGCGGCGGCGGCGCACGTACCTGTCCGGATAGTCTCCTTGTACTCGTAGCCGGGCTCGCGCAAATGGGTATGGAGATCAATGAAGCCCGGGCAGACGACTTTGCCCTCGGCGTCGATGGTCGGGGTCCCCTCTGGGATGGCCAGCGCCGGGCCCAGGGCCACGATCGCGCCATCCTGAACCAGGACGCTCTGGACCGCGTCGAGGCCGCTGGCTGGGTCAATGACGCGTCCGTTCCTGATCAGAAGGTTCATTGGGGATGGTTATTCATGTCCCTTGCCTCCGGCGATGAGGTAGAGGATCGCCATCCGAACCGCCACGCCATTCTCCACCTGGTTCAGAATCACCGAGTAGGGACCATCAGCGACCTCGGGCGCCAGCTCGATCCCCCGGTTGACCGGCCCCGGATGCATGATCAGAACGTCGGGCCGCACCCCGGCCAGCTTCTCCGCCCCGAGCCCCCAGAGCCGCGAGTACTCCCGAAGCGAGGGAATGAGGCCTGAGGTCATCCGCTCCTGCTGGAGGCGGAGCATCATGATCACGTCCACGTCGGCGATCGCCTCCTCAAGCCGGTGGCTGACCTTGACCCCCAGTTCCTGGATGAAGGGCGGGATCAGCGTTGGTGGCCCGGCCACGGTCACCGTCATCCCGGCCTTCCGCATGGCATAGATATTCGAGCGCGCCACCCGGCTGTGGGCGATGTCTCCGACAATCGACACCGACAGTCCGTCCAGATGCCCCTTCTTCTCCCAGATCGTGAACAGGTCGAGGAGGGCTTGCGTCGGGTGCTCGTGAGCCCCGTCGCCCGCGTTCACCACCCCGCAGCGGAGCGTCCGGGCCAGAAGATGCGCAGCACCCGAGGAGGCGTGGCGGACGACCACCACGTCCGGGCCCATCGCCTCAATGTTCCTCGCGGTGTCCAGGAGGCTCTCACCCTTGCCGACGCTGGAGCCCGTGGCCGTGAAGCTGACCACGTCGGCTGAGAGCCACTTGCCGGCGATCTCGAAGGACGTGCGGGTTCGTGTCGACGGCTCATAGAAGAGGTTGACGACGGTCTTTCCCCTGAGGGCGGGGACCTTCTTGATCTCGCGGGCGGCGATCTCTTTCATCGAGCGGGCCGTGTCCAGGATTGTCTGAATCTCGCTGACCTCCAGCTCCTGCGTGCTCAGGAGACCTTTCCTCTTCCACGTCATGGTCACTCCTCCACGGGCTCCCGGATCACCACGCGATCCCCGCTGTCGTGCTCTTGGAGGAGCACGGCCACCTCCTCCCGGTGACTTGTGGGGAAGTTCTTGCCGACGTAATCGGGGCGGATCGGCAGCTCGCGGTGCCCCCGGTCCACGAGAACCGCCAGCTGGATCATGCGGGGCCGCCCCAGGTCAATCAGGGCGTCCAGCGCAGCCCGGATCGTCCGACCCGTAAAGAGCACGTCATCTACCAAGACCACCGTCTTCCCCTTGATGGAGAACGGGATCTCCGTGGCCTTCACGACTGGCTGTTCAGCCAGGAGCCCCAGATCGTCCCGGTAGAGCGTGATATCGAGCGCGCCGACCGGGGGCGCTGCGCCCTCGATGGTCAGGATCTTCTCGGCAATCCGGTGGGCCAGGGACACCCCCCGGGTTCGAATGCCCACCAACGCAAGCTCCTCGGTCCCCCGGGTCTTTTCCAGGATCTGGTGGGCGATTCGCGTCAGGGCGCGCTCGATCCCCTGCTTATCCAGCACCTGGGCCTTTTCCCGCTGCACCATTCCAGGCTCCAACGCTCAAAAAAAAGCCCTCCCCCTTCGGGAAGGGCTTCTCATGATCGCTCTCGTGGTTGACTCAAGCCACCTCTCCTTGTGGGCCTCGCTGGGCCCACTTAAAGGAGCATCTACACTGGCTACGTTACCACCTCCCGCTGGGTTGTCAAGTTGTTTTCCCGCTTGGCGCACCTCCGACGAATCGCGCCTAACGAACAGACCGCGGGATGTCCGGGCCAGATAACGAGCATCACGCTTGCCAGCTGCGAAGCAGAAACGGCGAACGGCGGGCTCTGCCCAGGCGTCGCCACGCGAAGCGACCGAGCGCACAGCGCGAGGCCGCGGAGAGGCCGAGCCGGAGCCGAGGGGAGGGAGGCAACCCCCTCCGAGCCCGCGTACGTGGTCGTACGGTGAGGCCCGGCGACGCTCGAGGAGGAAATCAGGCGAGGCGAGTTGGAACGGCCCTAGAAGCCTGGCCGTTCACCCTCTGGGGAGGGGGTGATGCCGTAGGCCCGGAGCTTCCGGTAGAGGTGGCTTCTCTCGATGCCGAGCCGCTCAGCCGTCCGCGTCACGTTCCAATTGCTGGCGCGGATTTCGGCCAGAATGTACGCGCGCTCGAAAGACTCGCGCGCCTCTTTGAGGGTCTTGTCCTTGGCCACCGCCGCCAATGCAGCCTCCCGAGGTTTAAGCGGGTGAGGAAGGTCCTCGGGCCCGATGACGTCATGCGGGGCCATGATCACCAGCCGCTCCACCATGTTGCGGAGCTCCCGCACGTTGCCTGGCCAGTCATAGGCGAGGAAGTACGCCAGCGCCTCCACCGATATCGTCTTCAGGGGCTTGCCGTTCTCGGCGCAGAACTGTCGAACAAAATGGTCCACGAGGGAGGGAATATCCGATGTGCGCTGGCGGAGGGGGGGGACCTCGATAGGGATCACGTTGAGGCGGTAGAAGAGGTCATCTCTGAACCGCCCCTGGGCGATCAGCTCGGGAAGATTCTGGTTTGACGCGGCGATGACCCTGACGTCCACCTTGATCGAGTCTGTCCCCCCGATCCGTTCCACGGTCTGCGTCTCAAGGGCCCGGAGGACCTTCGCCTGGGTCTTGAGGCTCATGTCCCCCACCTCGTCCAGAAAGAGGGTCCCGCCGTCGGCCAGCTCGAACTCCCCTCTGCGGCGTGATAGGGCTCCGGTGAACGCCCCTTTCTCGTGGCCGAAGAGCTGGGACTCGATGAGTTCCTCGGGGATGGCCGCGCAGTTGACCTCGACGAACGGAGCCCCGTGGCGGGCCGACAGGGTGTGGACGGCGCGCGCGACGAGCTCCTTGCCAGAGCCGTTCTCCCCTTGGATGAGGACTCGACCGTTCGTCGGCGCCGCGATGGCAATCTGGCGACGGAGCTCGCGAACGGCCGGGCTATCCCCGATGATCTGCTGCTGGCGTTGGACCTTCTGTTTGAGCTCGCGGTTCTCCCGCTCCAGACGGGAGTGCTCTAGAGCCCGGGCGGCCGTGAGCAGGGTCTTCTCCAGCGACAGCGGCTTCTCGATGAAGTCGTAGGCCCCGAGCTTCGTGGCCTTCACCGCGGTCTCGATGGTGCCATGGCCCGAGATCATCACGACCGGCTGGTCGGGGTAGACTCGCTTGAGCTGAGCCAGCACTTCGAGGCCGTCGACGCCAGGCATCCAGATGTCGAGAAGGACCAGATCTGGCGCCTCATCCGCAATCCGCGCCAGGGCCTCGCTTCCGCTGCCTGCGGCGGCCACCCGATACCCCTCGTCCTCCAACACGCCCTTGAGGGAGGTTTGGATGGCACGCTCGTCATCTACGATGAGAATGAATTCTCCGGCCATCTGCAATTCCGCGGAAGAGTCGCACCCCATCTTCGCGATGGAGCGAGCTCATTCCCTCAGGTCTCAGCGCGTATGGCGGGCAGCGGGAGCTCCACGACGAAGCGACTCCCTTTGGGGGCGTTGTCCTCCACCCAGATGGTCCCGTGATGATCCGCGATGATCTGCTGGACGATCGGCAAGCCCAGCCCCGTGCCGGCGGCCTTGGTAGAGAAGTACGGCAGGAAGAGCTTCTCCTTGTCCTCGGGGGAGATCCCCGGTCCGTTGTCGCTCACGACGACCCGAACTCGCCCGACTTCCGGATCGAAGATCGTGTCCACGGTGACCTCGCCGGCTGCGCCCACCGCATCCACGGCGTTATCCACCAGGTTGAGGAACGCGCGCTTGATCTGGTCCGGATCCACCTCGACAGCCGGGAGGTCAGGGGCGAAGACGGTTTTGAGCGAAAGCGCCGGATGGGACTCGCGGTAGAAGGTCACGACGCCGTCCAGGATCCGGTGGAGGTCTGCGGGCGTGGGGGAGAGGGCCGGCATGCGCGCGAAGCGGGAGAACTCATCCACGAGCCGCTTGAGCCCGTCCACCTCCTGCATGATGGTCTCGGTGCATTCGTCCAGAAGCTGTCGCTCGCCCAGGCTCCGGCTCTCCAGTCGGCGGCGGAGCCGTTGAGCCGAGAGTTGGATGGGGGTGAGCGGGTTCTTGATCTCGTGAGCGATTCGCTGGGCCACCTCCCGCCACGCCGCGAGGCGCTGGGCCTTGAGGAGCTCCGTGAGGTCGTCAAAGACGAGCACCATGCCCGCGTACTCGCCCTCCGGTCCTCGGAGCGCCGTAGCGGAGCCCAGGAGAGCCAGCGCCTGTCCGTCGCGGCGCAGGCGGATCTCCCGCTCCAGCGTCCCTTCCTGGACCCGGTCCATCCGCTGGATCAGGACGCCGATTTCGCCGAACAGAGAGTCCTGGAAGACCTGCTGGAATGGCCGCCCCACAGCCGCCTCCCCGGGCAGCCCCAGCATCCGCGCCGCAGCCCGGTTCACCGTGGTGATACGCCCGCCGGGATCCAGCGAGACCACGCCGGTGGCGACCGCCTGGAGCACGGTCTCGGTGTACCGCCGGCGCTCCTCCAGCTCGGCGTGCTTGCCCTGAAGGCCCAGATACGCCTCCTCCAGCTGGGTCTTCGATTGGCCGAGGTCGCCGGTCATCCGGTTGAAGGAATCCACCAGGATGCCGATCTCGTCGTCAGCGCGGACTTGCACCTTGTAGTCGAGGTTGCCGGCCGCGACCTCCCTGGTCCCTTCGGCCAGGAGCTGGATCGGGACCGTGATGCCCCGGGCCAGATACAGGCCGAACCACGTCACCGAGAACACGATGATCAGCGTGATGAGCAGGAAGAGCAGGATGTAGATCCCCTTGATCGGGGTCTTCAGGAGCTTGAGCTGGCGGTATTCCTGAAAGGCCTGAGAGATGGCCCGGACCCGGGCTTCCAGGCGATGAGGCACATGCATGAACACCACCAGCCCGCCGAGGAGCGCGCGCTCGCCCGCGCCGGAGGAGGCCCAGATGGGGACGACGGCTTGGATCAGATCGCCGCCTTTGAGCTCCCGGACCGTGGTCACCTCCTGCCCTGCGAGGACCTTCCGGAGGTGCTCCCGGTTGACCTTCTGGGCAGGGGTGGTCGTCAGCAGCAGGTCGGGGGTGGCCGCGAGCACCGGGTCCTTGACATGGATCAGCTCCTGCCCCTCGACGCCAAAGACGGAGATCCCCGCCAGCCCCAGCTCCTCCTGCTTCTCCGCCAGGAAGGCGGCTAGGGCCTCACGGCGCGCCTCGCCAAGGAACCCATCACGCGCGATCGCCCGCGCCAGGGCCTGGCTGTCGCGGAGCGTGATGCCTTCCAGGGTCTGATAATAGGTCTGTGCGACGGCAAGGGCTTCATCCAGCGGCGCCTCAACCTGCGGCGTGAACCACCCTTCGATGGAGGTCGTGATGAAGTTGGAGGCGATGATGAAGATCAGCAACAACGGGGTCAGGGCCAGCGAGAGGAAGGCGATTACCAGCTTGGCTTTGAACTTCGAACCGAGCACCTTCTGGCGGCGTTCGAAATAGAGCTTGATCAGGTTGCGGAAGAGGAGGACGAGCAGGAGGAGGAAGACGATCAGGTTCAGGTTGAACAGGGCCAAGACGACCAGGTTGGAGGCCAGCGGGAGCTGGGGTGACCGGATCCCAACCTCGAAGGCGGTCACCCCAACCAGCAGGACCAAAATCCCGCTGATGATGAGGAGGTTGCGCCTCCGCCGTTCCCGCTCGTCACTCAGTGGCATGCTGATCCTTCATCGCCGCCGCATGATGGTGAGGTACGACGAGCGCACCCAATCGGTCTCCTCGGCCTCGCCGAGGAACCGGGAGACGAGTGTGCTCGGCCCCCTCACGCTGACCTCGGCCCGTACCAGCACGTAGAACAACTGCTGGGGATCCAGCTCCGAGGCGGAAACGAGCTTGAGCCCTCTGAGATCCGAAAGGATCCGCTGGGCCTCCCAGAGCTCCTTGGTGAGGTAGGGCTCTCGCACCTCCTCCGCCATGAAGACCACTGTGTACTCCTTGGTCAGCACGTTGTACGTCAGCCGGCGTTCCACGGTGCGCGCGGTGACCCGACGATCCGGCCAGAAGCGATTGTACTGCCAGAGCTCGACGAAGAAGCGCGCCTGCACGGGAACCCCGCTCTTCAAGCTCTCGTGAAACGAAGCGGGGATGGCCTGCAGGAGCACTGCCTCGACGACCAGGTCCTGGTCGTTGAGGAAAATGGCGAGGTTGCTGATGCGGATGTTCGCCCCCGCAGCCCCGGGCCAGAGCGCGAGGGCGGGAAGCAGGAGCCAGGCCCTCCATGACGGACCGAGGATGCCGAGGAGACGCATAGACAAGACAGTGCATTATAGCGCCCCGGCGCAGGCGTCGAAAGGGAGCGTTCTTATTCGCGGGGGAGACGGAGGGGGAGAGAGATCCCTCCCGCACGGGCCTAACTCGCGGAACGCTCTAGGAGGGGGTCCCGCCCGCTTCCCGGCCGCCCCTATTCAGGGAGCCAACCGGATGTGAAGGAGCAGGGGCGCGGGCCGACGCAGGAGAGGGCTCGACCTGCTCCCGCAGGATGGCGCGGAGAAGCTGATGGTGGAGGGCATGGCCGGCGTTTCTGGCAACCAGATGGCCGACGACCGGCCGGCCCAGAAGCCACAAGTCGCCCATCAGGTCCAGGACCTTGTGACGGACGAACTCGTCGGGGTAGCGAAGGTTCCCGTTGAGCACACTCTTTCTGCCGACCACGACGGCATTGTCCAGAGAGCCGCCCCGAGCCAGCCCGTTCTTCCGCATGGTCCCCACGTCTTTGAGGAAGCCGTAGGTCCGCGCGGAGGCCAGCTCCTCCACAAACACTCGTTCAGTGCAGGAGAAGGAAGCCACTTGGGTCCCGACGGCGGGGTGATCCAGGTCCAGGGTGTAGCTGATGCGGAAGGTCTCAGCAGGAACTATGCGGAGCCATCGGGCGCCCTCACCGACCTGAATCGGCTTGGTGATGATCAGGGGCCGCCGCGCCCCCGGGAACTCCACCTTGCCGGCGGCGTAGAGGAGCGCCACAAACGGCATGGCGCTGCCGTCCAGGGCCGGGATCTCCTCCCCCTCGACCTCGACCAGGAGGCTGTCGATCCCCAGGGCCGCGGCGGCCGCCATGAGATGCTCGACCGTCTGAACCCGCGTCCCGTTCACGCCGACAGTCGTGGCGAAGTGCGAGTCCACGACATATTCGGGGGAGGCGGGGATCAGATCCTGTCGAGAGTCACCGGCGCGGAAGACGATGCCTGAACTGGCCGGCGCCGGGAAAAGAGTGATCCGAGAGGGTCGGCCCGAGTGAAGCCCGACTCCCTCCGCTGACACCGGCGTTTCAATCGTGAAACTCGCGTCCATATCGCCCAAGAGGTCGCCGGGGTATACATTCAGCAATATGCATACCAGGAGGGAGCGATCAAGTAATTCTCTTTGTTTCCTGCTAGTTAAGCTCTCGCTACTGCCTAGGATCCTCGAGAGGTGTGGCGCTTGTGAGACAGTTCACCGCGACAACTGTCGTTTTTCTGCCACGCAAACCGGGGTCCGAGCCAAGCCCGGTCCGACCGAAGAGAGTCATCATCCGACGGCTCTCAGGCCTTTGACCCAGGAGTCGTGAGTTCTCGAGTCAGTCACCCCAGACCACCGTGCTGTGCATCCAGCCTTGGGTGCCGCCTAGGCCTTCCACCTTGACCCACTGATCCTTCCGGTCCAGCACCCGAAAGGTCGTGCCTGCCAACACGCTGGATACCACCCGGTAATCTGTTCCTGGCCCTGACCGGAGGTTGCCCCGGTTGGCCTTGACGACGACCGCTGAGCGGGTGTCTGTTAACGGCGCAAAAATCCACCCTTCGTACCCTTCAAAATCCACGGTCTCAAACCATTGGCCCCGCCTGGAGACGACCCGCAAGGGGTAGTTCTTCCCCACCTTCCAGAGGCGCGCGGTGTTAGTCCCGGGGCCTTCCCGGATGTTGGCGGTAGCCACCTTGACCCGGACGAACCGGATTCCGGTTTTCCCGTTGACCCCGTCCCCCCAGACGAGCGGCCGATAGATCCAGCCCCGGTCGCCATCGGCATGCTGGACCTGGAGCCACTGCCCCTTCTCTTCGAGCAGCCTGAAGGACACCCCGCGGTCCGCCCGGTGCACCACCGGCTGGTCCAGCCCCGGCCTCAGGCGGATGTTCGCCCACTTCTGCACGCCCTTCACGATCACCGCCGGCTTGGCATCGGTCAGCGGCGCGTAGATCCACCCCTTGTACCCCTCGAAGTCCTCGACCTTGAGCCACTGCCCCTTCCGTTCCACCACACGCAACGGATCGTTCCGATAAGCCCGCCAGACGCGCGTGAACTGCGTACCCGGGCCCTCCCGCACGTTGGCCATCTCCACCTTGACCCGGACGAAGTCAGCCGCGTGGACCATCGCCGGGCCCGCCAGATCGACGGCGCCCAGAAGGACCAGTAGCCCACACCACAATCGCCAGCCCTTCACCTGCATCGATTCTCCCCCCTCTCGCGGCGACGGGTCGTCGACCCCTTGCTCGCTGCAAGTAGACTAGCACTCGGGGTGGACCTTCCAAAATTTTGAGCCGGGCGGACCGCGACCCCGTCACCGTTGATCCTCTCCCCCTTCGAGGGGGAGAGGGGCGGGGTGAGGGGAGGCAGTCCTCAATAACACCCCGGACAGAGGGCGCGCCGGAACTCGGCCAGCTCCTTCCGGGGAAGTTCAGGACTCCCCTCGAGCTTTTTCGCAAACGCGGCGGGGTCCCGGTAGGCGGCCTCGCTGATCTTGGCCGCGAGGCGAAGGGTCTTCTTCATGCTCCGGTCCATGGCCCGGCCGAGGATAGGGGAGAGGAGACGCGCGACGAGCTTGAAGAGGGGGTGGTCGATCATCACATAGCTGGAGAGGGTGCTATGCCCGTAGCTCTCCCCTCCCCTGACCCGGTGATGGTATTCCAAGACGAGGACCGCCCGCGCCCTGATGGTGAAAAGGAGTTTCTTGTAGGTCCCCCAGACAAAAAACACCCGCTTGGCCGGATCGGCATAGACCGTCTTGAAGTGCCCCTCCATCCCCCTGCCCTCGGTCCCCCCATAGTCCCGGAAGTCCCGCGCCTGGTAGCCCCCCGGTTCCCTCTGGATCCGGTACTTGCTGAGCCCCAGGGTTCGGGCGAGGCCTGTGGCGAAGTCGGGGTGATCCAAGAGGTACTCGTAGACCTCCTTCCGCGAGAGGAAGGTGAAGCCCTTGATCACTCGCGAAAGGATGGGGCGGCGAACAACGTCCTCCAGCGCTGCGCGGTCCTCCGGGCTGAGCGTGGAAAAGGGAATGGGGGCAGTGGCCTGGACTGCCGAAGTGGGGCCAAGCAGAAGGAGAAAGAACCCCGGACCGAGCACGAGCTGCTTCATGAGGGCTTTTCGCATTCTCGGCGGAAACCTCTCGCGACACGCTCGCTGATCCGGGATTCTCTCGGAATCCGCATACCGTGTCCGGTGCCTCCCATTTCAGATCGAAATCATGATAACCGAACTGGCCCGAACCTCCCAGGCCCGCCGGGAGGCTCTCCGGTCAAACTCGGGGAGAACCAGCCCTGCGAACGAGTCAGGGCCGCCCCCCGCGGGCACTCCGGCTAAGAACGGCGGGGTTGACGAGCAGCCTGTTGCTCAGTTGGCCGGCGAGGAAGGCACAGGGTCGTCACGTTCGTGCTCGGAGGAAGAGGGAGATCCCCAAGCCGGCGAAGACCAGGTTTGCCGTCCACGCAGCCAAGAGAGGGGGGAGCATGTCTGCCCTGGCGAAGGAGATGGCCAGCGAGTGGACAAACCAGTACCCTGCGGTGATCAAGATCGCCAGTGCGATCCCGATGATGCGTCCCCCGGCCGGGACCGCGATCGCAAAGGGGATTGCCACCAGCGGGATGATCAAATGGATCACGGGAAAGGAGAGCTTTGCGTACAGCTTCACCAGGTACTTTCCGACTTTGTGGCCGCTCTCCTGGAGCCTGCGGAGGTAGGCCCGAAGTTCCAAGAAACTCATTTCCTCCGGGGAGTGGTGGATTTGTGCCAGATCCTGCAACGTCTCGGGCAGCTCGAGCGTCGTGACTTCGAACGGCCTTGCCTCCACCCCGCTTCCGGCCGCGAACTCCCGGAATATCCCTTCCCGGAATTCCCATCCCCGTGGGGCCCAGCGGGCTTGACGGGCGTCGAGCCGGTTCCGAATGCGAAACTCGCGGTCGATCTGGAACACCGTCACATCGTCCATCACCTGTTCCACCGGGTCCAAAAGCTCGACCCGGAAGAAGTCCCCGTTCGAGCTCCGGTACCAGAGCCGGGCCTGACGCTGAATGTCTCTGGGTGGCCTCCCCTTGATCTCGACCCAAGCCACCTCTTCCGCCTTGGCGTTCAGCATCGGGAGGAGTGTCTCCTGGAACGCCACCGAGGCGATGCTCACGCCCAAGCCCACGAGCACGATGGGCAGGGCGATGCGGTAGAGGCTGACCCCTGCGGCTTTCAACGCCGTCAGCTCATGCTGGCGGGCCATTGACGCGAACAGGAAGATGGTGGCCACGAGGGTCACCACGGGGAGCCCGCGGTAGAGCTCTCCTGGAAGCAGATACGCGAGATGCTCGACAATGGCGCGAAGTGGTGGCCCGGTCCTCAGGTAGTGATGCACGGCATGAAAAAGCCGCCCGGTGACGATAAGCACGGCTCCCACCGCGAGGCCGTGCCCGAAGTAGATCAGGTGCTCCCTGATGAGATAACGGTCGATGAACCAGCTTCCGAGAATCCGGTCGCCGGCTCGCGGCGGCCCGGCAGGACGCTCCGAGGGGCGCGTGGGGCGAGCCGGGGAGTCCCCACGGGACGACAGACGCTCGGCCCACTTTCTCGGAACCTCCACCCGTGGCGCCCGGAACAGCACCAGCCCCAAACTGCTGAATAACAGGTTCGGGCTCCAGATGGCCAGCCAGGAGGGTATCCGCTCCATCAGCGCAATCCGTTCCAGCGAGGTGACGAGGAGGTAATAGCTCACGATGATCGCCAAGCTGCCGCCCAGGGCGATCGCGCGGCCGCCCCGGGGCGAGCGAGTCCCGAGCGCGAACCCCACGAGGGCAAAGACCAGGGCCGCCAGCGGCAAGGCAAAACGTTTGTGCAGCTCTACCTCGTACGGAGCGACGGTCTCGCCCTTCCCGTCCGGCTTGGTGGCGGCGAGAAGCTCACGGAGGGAGAGATTCCTCTCCGGTTTCCTCACCCGTGGTGCGCTCGAGAAGAGCGAGTCGATGGAGAGGTTCATATCGTAGACGCCGAAGGTCGTGTAGCGGTAGTGGCGTGGCTCACCGGCTTCGGACTCATGCAGAGCGCCATCGATGAACCGGAGGACGATTCGCCCGTTTTCCTCATCGGTCAGGAGCCGCCCCTGGGGCGCCGAGATGATCCGGGAGAGTTTCGGGTTGCGCTCGTCCGCCACAACCACTCCCCTCAGCCCCTCCCGTGAGGGCGTCAATTCCTCGACGTAGATCACGAGCCGATCGAAGGTGGTGTTGAACACTCGCTCCTTAATCCCGGTGGCGACACGGGTGCGGAGGATCTCAAAACGGTGATGCTGGAACGCCTCGTTCGCCCACGGGGTGACTCCCAGCGTCAGAACGCCGGTGACCCCCGTCACGACAACCGCCGCGAGCAGGAACGGGCGGAAGAGCCGGAATGGGCTCACGCCCGAGGCCCGCAGCGCCACCACCTCCAGGTCTCCCGCCAGCCGACCGGCGGCCAGGAGCAGTGCGACCAGCAGTGCCACCGGCAGCGTATGGATCAGGAACGACGGGACCATGAACACGAGGAGCCCCGCGACCGCGCGGAACGGGACCCCTTTGGTGACGACAAGGTCGGTAAGCTGGTAGATGCGGTCGATGATCAGGAAAAAGGTGAACAGCGCCCCGCAAATGACGAAGGGAGGGCCGAGCTCTTTGAGCACGTACCGATCGAGGATCCGCATCGTCTCAAGCCTCAGCGTCCGGCGCAGAATCGCGCTCTCGGGAAGAGAACCCTCTCGTTCGGCGGACCTCCAGAGCGGAGGCTTCGCGGGTTCGTCAGGCTTTGGCCGGCTCGGAGGCCTCAGCAGCGAAGGCCGATCTGCGAGTCCGATTCAGGGCGGGGTCGGTGCGGGAAGCTTGAAACCGATGAGCTTCCCCGGCTCGGCGTTCCTAGAAGATCCTCTGCCGGCGGACCCGATGATCCACGATGTCCTGGACCCACTTCCAGAAGCGCTTCTCTTCCTCGAGGCTCGGCAGCTGCTCGAGCTGCTCATGCCAG
Organism: Methylomirabilia bacterium; assembly: GCA_046758965.1. Classification (GTDB taxonomy): domain Bacteria; phylum Methylomirabilota; class Methylomirabilia; order Rokubacteriales; family CSP1-6; genus JBHIBG01. The sequence goes on from JBHIBG010000058.1 coordinate 14,888, forward strand.
CCTTCCATGATCTCCGCTGCCACAGTCCAGATCCGGACCCGGGTCCGCGGGATGGTCCGTTCCCACTCCGTAGCGACCTTGGGGGTTGGGTAAAGGACTCGGATCGTCACGTTCCGCGCCAGGTACTCCAGCGACGAGACGTCGATCTGGTCGTAGACCCCCTCCACCACCCGCCCGTCGACACGAAAGTCGGGGATGCCGTCGCTCACGACCACGATCGTGAGGGGGGCCAGGACCAGGCCCCGCTTTTGCACGACCTCAGACACCCGCTTGAAGAAGGCGTTGAAGTCCGTCAGGTAATTCCCCTGGATGCTGAAGAGCTCCCTGAGCTTCGCGTCGATCTCGCTGGCGCTCTTTCGCTCGAACACCTGGATGGGGTAGAAGGCCTTGGGCTCGTTCGGCGTGTTCCCCCCGATGGACCCTATGAAGAGGGCCCGCGGCTTCTCGAGCCCCCCTATGCCATTGAGGTGGCCGTAGAGGTAGTAGGAAAGAAACTTCATGCCGTCCCTGAACTCGGGCGACCGGGTGAAGGATCCGCTCACGTCAACGCCCACGAAGAGAGAGAGACGGGGGTTCTCTTCCTGGGTGGGCGCGCAGCCCCATGTCAGCAGCAGCACGGCAAACAGCAGGACCTGAAGCCGACGTGTCATAGGTGATTCCCCCTGGTGCTCTACAGGCTGCCTGCACCGCCGGAGGTGGAGCCCTCCTGCGCCCGCGCGAGCTTGATCAGCTCGCCTGTCTCCATGAAGGTATGCAGGGACTTCAGGGGCAGCCTGAAGAGGTGCCGCCCGGTGAAGAAGACCATGAAGAAGTTCATGGTCGCGGCGACCAGCTGGAGCGGCGGGAGGACGTAGGCCTCCAGCAGTTCCTTGCCGGTCGTGTGGAACCAGCCGATCTCCGCCTTCACGTGGCTGATCATCTCCTTGGTCCAGCCGAAGATCTGTTCCGCTCGCTCTTCCTCAGCGGGCCGCATGCTACCGCGGGCCTTGACAATGCCCCGCCCGGAGATGATGGCCAGGAGGGTCGGAGTTCCGAACCGCCCGAAGAGGAACCAGGTCATGCCGCGGATCCCGATCCAGGCCACCGCCGAGATCGTGAGCACCATCGCGACGCCCATCCGGAGCTGCCCGCCGCTCTGCTGAGCCAGCGCGGGGGTGATGGCGTCTACCAGCTCGCGGTAGAGGAAGACGACCTCGACGAACATGACGAAGAGCTCCACCACGATCATCTGGGCCATGTCCTTCCAGTTCCTCTGGTGGATGGCCTCGACCATGACCTGTAGGCAGGCGAAGCTCCCGGCGATCAGGAGGAAGACGACGAAGAAGAGCGCGGGTTGGAGCATGAAATGGGCGCGGGCCCCCACGAGGTCGGCGGCGACGTCGGAGACGGTGGGGTACAGGGTGTAGCTGAAGATCCCGGCCTCCAGCAGAGACCACACGAGAGTCAGAATGACGGCGATCCAGGGGATGCCGGGCTGGAGCGTGCTCTGGCTGGCGCGCTTGACGATGGTGAAGGGAAGCATGATGAGCTCGACGAAAGCGAGGTAGAGCCCCCCGGCCAGAATGCGGATGAAACCCCAGATCCACCCGGCGGTGAGGAACAGGGCCCCGGCGATTCCAGCCCAGTAGAGGGCGACGGTCCGACCCGTATCCCACCAGGTGGTGAGCATCGCCACGATGAACTGGCGCCGCGCCGAGCGGAACGGGATGGTGTAGACCGCGAGCGTGCTGGCCCACATGGCGACGAAGAGGTGCCCGGCTGGGAGCAAGAAAAGAATGAGCTTCACGGTCGCGATCATGGGAGAAGAAGACTCCCACAGGAAGCCGAACATGGCGGCCTGCACGGGCGGGACCCAGGCCACCGGCAGCGTGAAGATGTACAAGAGCAGGTCAAGGGAGAGGGAGAATTCAGGGTTCGGGGTCATGTGGGCTCCTCCCCGGGTGGTGGCGCATTCTCCAGCTGGAATCGTTAGC
>JBHIBG010000059.1:0-16699 GCA_046758965.1 Methylomirabilia bacterium
CAGAGCCCCGGCAAACCCCATGAGGTGGCCGGACTCTGGGGTCTGGTGGGGCTTTCCCGGCAGGCCCTGAACGACGAGGAAGCCGCCAGGGCAGCCTTCAAGAAGGCGATCAGCGTGGCCCCCGAACCCGAGCAGGCCACTTACCGGCGCTACCTGGCCGAACTGGCTGCCAACGTGGCGAACCGGCTCGTCACGCGCGTCGAGACCCGTGCCCGGATCTCGGAGGAGGAACGCCTGCAGACGTTACGGGAAGCTGCAGGTTGGCTCCGCCGGGGGCTTGAAATGATGCCCGGCGATGAGACCCTCGCCTCCTCTCTTGCGCGAACGCGGAGTGGGCTCTGGGCCGCCTACGGCCAGCGGTCAACCACCTTAGTCCAGCGTGGGGAATTCCAAGGGGCTCGTCGGCTCATGCGGGAGGCACTAGCAGACGAGGATCTGCCGCCCGACCGTCGGGAGGTCTTCGAGGATCTGATGGCGACCAGCTGCACAGGGGAAATCGGGCATCTCACGGCCCACGCCGTCCGTATCATGGAGGAGGAGCGTCAGGCGGAAGCCCTGGATGCGCTACGTCAGGCCGAGGGTCTCCTCGGCGACATTCGCGAGGACCGCCTCCCTCAAGCCAAGCGGGACGAGATCAGACGCCGGCTCTGGTGGGGGTACACCAAGCTTGGGCTCAGCCGCATGGAGTCCGAGGCGTTCGAGACCGCCGTTGAGCCACTCCTTCACGCGCTGAGAATTGGGCCGCCAGACGCAGAGCGGGAGCGGCAGACTCGCCTCGCCGCGCTCCAAGCGCTTGAGGGGGCAGCCGACGGGCACGCCGCCGCCATCGGCCAGTTGGCCGGGGCCGGCAAGCGCGAGGCCGCCGTCAGCAAGGGGGAGCATCTACGGGCGCTGATTCGCGAGGCGCTGGAGGTGGGGCTGACCGAGGAGGAGCTGGCCCGGACCCGCGAGGCCGTCCAGCAGATCGAGCACGGCGGGGGGCGCTGAGCGCCGCCTCGAGGATGCCTGCTCGCTCAACATCTGCATGTTTGTGTCCACTTCGGGCAGGACGCCACTGGCGCCGGGCCGAGAACCGAGCAGATGAAGGAGGCGGGGAGGTGTCCAGCACCCCACTCGGCTCCGCCTCGTGAGGACCCCGACCCACCGGAGGCGTACCGACCCAGCCCGCCTGCGGCGGGACTGGGTGCCCGCAAAGGAGCGGGGGACGACCGACAGATGATCAATGGCCGAAGGCCCTCCCTGGCGGGCACCCACGGAGTGGGTCGTGCGACGGTTATCGGCACGGCGCTAGGGCCGTACCCCGTGGACCTCACTCGAGGCGCCACGGTCGGGGTGCTCAGCGTGTCGATTGATCTTACGCCGCCGTCGGCGTGTCGTCAGGGGTGGGTCGGTGGAGGGCGACGCGGTCCTTCCCCGATCGCTTCGCCGCGTAGAGCGCTTCATCCGCGGCCTGGATCAGGTCTCCGGAGCTGGTGACCACATCCTCCGGCACGCCTGCGATCCCGATGCTGACCGTAAGGCTCCGCTCGTATCTAAACTGGTAGTCCGCCACGACGTGGCGGATCCGCTCGCTGTACAGGCGCGCCCCGGCTTTCGTGGTCTCCACGAGGAGGATCATGAACTCATCACCCCCATACCGGGAGATCACGTTGATCCCGCGGGACTGCCTGAGGAGAAGCTCGGCTGCCTCCCGGAGAATTTGGTCACCGGCCGTGTGCCCCAGCTCGTCGTTGATGGCTTTGAAGCCGTCGAAGTCGAGCAGGGCCACGGTGAGCGGGTGATTGAACCGGTGGTACCGACTGATCTCCTCCTCTAATCGAGTGAGGAAGAAGCGCCGGTTGTAGAGCCCCGTCACTTCATCCTTGAACGAGAGCTCAAGCCGGGCGTTGGCGGACTGAAGCTCTTTATAGGCCGACTCGAGCTGAGTCGCCAGAGCGTTGATCTCTGTGGCCTGGTGTCCGATCGTGCTGACCATGCGGGAGACGGAGGTCATGATGGTGCCCAGCTCGTCGGAGCGCACATCCTCGTGCACCTCCACGGGTGCGGTGACCAGCTCTGCCGAGCGGGTGACGGCTCGAGCGACGTCCCAGATCACGAAGCCGCCAGCTACGACGAGAAGGCCGGTGAAGAAGATCAGCACCACGAAAACAGTAGTGAGCCCCTGCTGTCCGGTCGGTTCGCGCAGGAACAGGGCGTACACGTTGAGCATATAGGTCAGGACCAGGAGCGGAACGACGGCAGACAAGACCAATCCCAGAATGATCTTGTGCTTGACGCCTCGACCCGGGAAGGCGACCTCCTGCAGCCTCATTTTGGACGGTGCGCCACCCCTCGGCACGGCGAGGTTCCACCCATCAGCCATCTCCTCGCCACCGGTGAGCTTTCCGCCTCTACGCAACTGCTGTTCATGACACGCACGTTCTGTGCGTTGATCGTCTCTCGTCCAGTATTTGATGCCATTTTGGAAAAGTCAAGAAATGGGGTTTGGGTGGTTCCTTGACACGGTCTGAGTCTGCGGGTAGTGTTTGGATCATCATGGCGCACTGCTGGAGAAGAGGGAGTGTCTTGCACGGTGGCCGATCCTGACCGAAGCATCGACTGCATCGGTCTGTTCTGCCCGATGCCCATCCTGAAGATCGGGGAGGCGATCAGGGAGCTCGGGGTAGGACAGGTGATCGAGATGGTGGCGGACGATCCGGCTGCTGAGGCCGATATGAAGAGTTGGTCGAAGCGGACTGGGCATGCGCTCTTGGACGTGTTCAGGAATGGCGGCGTCTATCGCTTCCTGGTCCGGAAGACCCGCTAGGGCGCGCGCGCAGGAGCCCTCGGTGCCGGTGCGGGCGTATCTCGACTACGGCGGGTTTGCTCCCGCCGACCCGAGAGTCCTCGCGGTGATGCGCCCATTCTTGGAGGGTGGGGTCGGGAACCCTTCAGCGGTGCACTCGCTCGGGCGTGAGGCCAAGGAGTCGCTGGAAGCGTCCCGAGCTAAAGTTGCCCGCCTCGTGGGGGGGGCCGCAAGCGGCGTAATCTTCACCTCCGGCGCCACCGAAGCGAGCAACCTGGCGATCAAGGGAGTGGCCCTCCGCGCCAGCGACTGCAGCGGCCATGTGGTGAGCTCTGCTGTCGAGCATGTTTCTGTTCTCAACCCGTGCCGGGAACTCCAGAAGCGGGGGTTCGAAGTGACCTTACTCCCCGTAGACGGCGAAGGGAGCGTGGACCCTGATGCGCTTAGGCGCGCGGTCCGCCGGGATACCGTCCTGATCTCCATCCAGGCGGCCAGCCCGGAAACGGGCACGATCCAGCCGACCGCGGCCCTCGGACGGATCGCGCGGGAATTCGGCGTGCCCTTCCACGTAGATGCGGTCGGCGCCGCTGGGCACGTTCCCCTCGCCGCGGACGAGCTCGGGATCGACCTCCTGACCCTCTCCGGGAACGATCTCTACAGCGCACCAGGGGCCGGCGCCCTCTGGGTGCGCCCTGGCGTGAAGCTGCTCCCTCAAGCCATCGGCGGGGGGCAGGAGCGAGGGTACCGTTCTGGGACCGAGAATCTCCCGGCCATCGTGGGGATGGGAGTGGCCGCAGACCTGGCGCGCCAGGAGGGACCGGAAGAGGCGCGGAGACTCTCCGTCTTGCGGGATCGTTTGCTGCAGGGTCTGACCGCCCTCCCCGACTGCCGCCTCACTGGCTCGTCCGTCCACCGGCTTCCCCACCACGCCAGCGTCTCTCTGCGGGGGGTCAAGTCTGACAGCGTGCTTATGGATCTGGACCTCCAGGGGGTGATTGCCTCCTCCGGCTCTGCCTGTGCGTCCATGACTCACGAGCCCTCGCACGCGCTCCGGGCCATCGGTCTGGACCCCGAGGAGACCGAGGGCGCCCTCTGCTTTACGTTGGGTCGGTGGACGACGGCTCCTGAGATCGAGATGGTACTGTCCGTCCTTCCGCCCGTTGTCAGCCGGCTCCGGGCGCTCGCTCCCTCGAGGCCGGTCCGCTGATGCGCCTGCTCCTCTTCGATGTAGACGGCACGCTCGTCACGGCCCGGGGCGCCGGGCGTCGCGCCATGGCTTCCGCGTTCGTCCAGGTCTACGGCGCGAGCGGCCCCATCGAAGAGTACGACTTCAGGGGGAAGACCGATCTGCAGATCGTAGCCGACCTCATGGGGGCGGCGGGGGTTCCCGCACGCGAGATCGCCGCGCGCGTCCCGGCGTTTTTCGAACGGTATGTCGACGAGCTCCGCGCCGAGATCGGAGCGGGAGAACGGGTGGAGCTGATGCCGGGGGTCGCCGAGGTCGTTGTAAGGCTGACCGATCGCCCGGATGCGCTGGTGGGGCTCCTGACCGGGAATATCGAGGCCGGCGCCCGGGTCAAATTGGAGCCCACCGGGCTCTGGCGGTATTTCCGCCTCGGCGCCTACGGCTCCGACGATCCGGACCGGGCTCGGCTCCTGGAGGTGGCGCTCCGCCGGGCCGAGACGCTTGTGGGTCGGGCCTTTCAGCCGCGGGAAGTGGTGGTGATCGGCGATACGCCGCTGGACATCGACTGCGCCCGGGCCTCCGGGGCGGTCGCGGCGGCTGTGGCAACAGGTCAACACAGCCTGGAGGAGCTCGCCGCATTCGGCCCGGATTTCCTGTTCCCCGACTTTTCTGACGTGCCGCGGGTCTTGGCGACGCTGCTCAACGGAGACCCTCGGCGCTGAGGCTCCTGGCGCTCTGGCTCCACCTCCTCTCCGCCGTGGTGTGGTTGGGAGGGCTCCTCTTCCAGAGCCACATTCTCCTCCCCGTTCTCATGAAAGACAGGCAGACCGCGTGGGCAGCCAGACTGCTTCGCCGGGCTCGCCCGGTGAGTTGGGTTGCCGTGCTCGTACTTGTCGCGACGGGGCTTTATAACCTCGCGCGCCTGAACCTCAGCGTGCTGACCGGGACTCAGCTGGGAACGTTGCTGGCGTTGAAGATCTTTCTGGTGATCGTGGCGGTGATGCTGTCGGCCCACCGTGATTTCGGGGTAGTCCCGAGGCTGGCTCGAGAGTTGGGTTCGGGAGATGACGGCACACGGCAGCTCCGGGTGATCGGGTGGATCGACCGGGTGGTGATCCTCCTCGGCGTGGCCATGCTGTACCTGGGGCTGGCAGTCAGCCGGGAAGGGTTCTAGCCCCGGTCCGAAGATTGCGCGGGCGCTCGCTGAGCGGGCCACCGGGTGCTGTCCCGGCGGGCAGCCCCCGGCGTCCTCGCACCCTGCCCGGTGTGGGGACCCCGCTGCGGGCGGCGGGGGCGCCCCGCCCGCCACGCCACCCGCTGGCCCGCTGCACGACCGGCCGGCGGTTTCTGTGGAGCACGGCTCAGGTGAGCGGGTGCACACCGAGCGAGCTGGCGATCTCGGCGAGCTGCTCTGCCAGCATCGGGGCTAGCGGGATCCCTTCTCTCAGCCGCACCTTCTCGCACTCGGCTTCGGGTTGACCGGCCACCAGCACCCGTTCTGCTCCCTCGGCAGGCGGCGTGGCCTTGAGCGCCCGCAGCATATCGTCCATCGCAGCTCTGAACTCCTCAACCGGGCGGAGCCGGGCGATCTCGATGGCCCCGAAGAAGTGGCCTACGTTGGTCTGCCGGCGCTCGGCCATGTCAGCCCGAAGAAAGAGGTCTCCGTACACCGCTCCAGGAAGCACCCCCGAGAGGATGTCCACCACCACCCCGAGCCCGTACCCCTTGTGGCTTCCTCCCTCTCGCGTTCCCCCGAGGGGCGTCAGGAGCCGGCTCTTCAGAGCCACGTCTGGATCGAAAGTCGGGTGACCCTGCTCATCCAGGGCCCATCCTTCGGGGATGGGCTTCCCCCAGCGAGACGCGATGGTGAGCTTGCCGATGGCGACCGTGGTGGTGGCCATGTCCAGCACGAACGGGGCTTCGGCTCCTGCTGGCACCGCTACACTGAGCGGGTTGGTCGAGAGCATGGGCTGCCGGCCGAAGGTGGGCACCATGGCTGTGACAAAGGAGTTGGTCATAGCCACCCCCGCCATGCCGTGGGGGAGCGCCATCATCGAGTAGCAGGCGCAGGCGCCAAAGTGGTTGGAGTTGCGCACGGCCACGAACCCCACGCCGTAGGTCCGGGCTTTCTCGATGGCAAGCTCCATGGCTTCGGTGGAGGTCCAGTGCCCGAGTCCCCGTCGGCCGTCCATGAGCGCGGTGGCCCCCGCGTCCGCGACGACGATCGGCTCGGCTCGGGGGTCGATCAACCCCGCCTGGGTCCACTCCACGTACTTAGGAAGCATGCCGACGCCGTGAGAGTCCACGCCCCGGAGATCGGTTTGGACCATAAGGTCCGCGGTGTGCTCGGCGATGGGCCGGGGCATCCCGAGAGCCTGCAGGATGCGGGCGGTGAACTGTCTGAGCGCATCGTGACGGACGATGACCGCGTGAGATTCCACGGCGCGACCCTCCTCACAGTCCGGTGATCTTGATGCCGGAGGCCTTGAGCTTGTAGCGGCGATTGATCGTGGCCAGGACGGCGGTGATCCCCTCGAGCGGTCCGGCGTTGGTGAGGGGCCCCGCGTCCACCGGGCGGAGCCCCAGGCTTGTCGCCAGCTCAGCCACCTGCTGCTTGGCGCCTGCGTCGTTGCCGCACAGGAGGAGATCGCACTCGATGGGGTGGTCCACGGAGGCGAGCGCGTGAGCGGCGATATGGTGGAAGGCTGCCACCACCCGCGCGTCGGGACCCAGCAGAGCCTGGGCTTCCTCAGCTGCGGATCCGATCGCGGGAGGCGTGAAGAGCCGCCCGGCGCCGAAGCTCAGGGGCACGACGGTGCTCGCGACCACCTTTCCCCGACAGACCTCCTTGACCTCGGACAGAATCGTGGCGAGTCCGGCGTACGGGAGAGCGAGCACCACCAGCTCCCCGGCGCGAGCCGCGTCCAGGTTGCTCAAGCCGTGAATGCTGCCTGATTGGATTTGGCGGGCGAACTCCTCGGCTTTGGCGCGGGCACGCTCGGCGTTCCGGGATCCGATCACGACCTCGTGACCTGCCAGCGCCCACCGGAGTGCGAGCCCCGCCCCTTCGTTGCCCGTTCCGCCCAGGATCGCGATCCGCATCGGCACGGCGCTAGCGGAACAGATCGCGGGAAGGATCCCTGAGCAGCGCCTTGGAGCTCGTTTCGCCGCGCTCGAGGCCAAGCCCCCGGACGATGGCCACCGGGATTCGGGCGAGCTTGCCCATGACCAGCTCTGCGGCCCCGGCGAGCTCGTCAGCTACCGCCAGCACCGTAGCCTGGAGCACGTGGCCCGCGGGGTCGCGCTCGCCCAGGTGGCTTCTGATCGGCTGGATCCCCGCCACGCCAATGGCGACGTTGGTGAGCCCCTCCCGCCACGGTCGGCCGAAGGTGTCCGACACGATCACGGCAATCTCCTGGCCGGTGAGGCCCCGGATCCGCTCGCGCAGAGAGTGGGCTGAACGGTCAGGGTCCTCGGGGAGGAGGGATGCCGTGTCCAGGTCTACGTTGGACTGGTCCACGCCCCCGTTAGCGCAGATCCACCCGTGCCGCGTCTCGACGATCAGGATTCCCTTGTCCATCCTCACCACCCGGCGCGACTCGCTCAGGATCAGCTCCACGACCCTCGGATCGCGTCCGAGTTCGTGGGCCATGGCGAGGGCAGCGGCCGACGGCGTGACCGCCGTGAGATGCACGAGCCGCCCCTCCGCCTTCGAAAGGATCTTCTGACTCACGACCAGACAGTCGCACTCCTCAAGCGGGGTGCCCTGACGAGTCCCCGCCTCGACGATGAGCCGGCCCAGATCGTCTCCCTGTCGGATCTCCGGAAGGCCTTGGATGCCGATGACTTCGAAGCGGGGGGCCATCGTCACGGGTCCAGGCGCGAGGCGATCCCCAGAGCTCGGATGAGGCAAGAACTTCGCGTGCTCCTCTCGCTCGTCAGGAGAGCCCGGAGATCCTCCGGTCCGTCTACGTCAAGACCGAGACCCGGGAGGCGAAGGACCACGGGCTCCAACCCCTGCTGCCGCGCGGCGGTCAGGTGATTGACGAAGGAAGGCTCCCCGAACTTGAGCCTCATGAGGTTGGGTGGGGAGAGCAACACGCCGTTGGTTCCAACGCCGGACCGCGACGGAACAAATACCACGCCCGGCTCCGAAGCTGCCGCCGCCAGCAGTGCGGCAACTTCTTCCGGAGCGATCTGGGGCACATCTCCCGGGACGGTCATGAACCGCCGGGCCCCGCGCTCTGCTGCCACGCGCTGGGCCAGCGCGACCGCCTCGCTGTGGCCTTGGGGTTCCCCTTCCTCCAGGATGATGACGGGGAACTGCTGAGCCAGGGCCGTGACCTCCGGGTCTCTGGTCACCACCAGGACGCTCTCGAGGCCCGCCGCCGCCAGCACGTCGAGCACGTCCTCGAGCATGGTCCGGGCCAGCGCCCGCCGCTCCGCATCGGCGAGCACCGTGACGAGCCGCTGCTTGGCGTTCTCCAGGTCCTTGGCAGGGACTGCCGCGACCGTCCTCACCCGACCGCCTCCAGCACGACGCGCGCCAGCGCCACCTCCCGCTGCCGATCGGTCATGAGCGTGTCCGCCGGGACCGGAGAGACCCCGAGCCCCTGAAGTTCGTCCGTGAGCCCCCGATCCCGGTAGTCCACCACCATCACATCTAGCCAATTCCGATAGGCCCTCGCCACGCCGGCTGCCGACACCGGCAGCCCCCGCGCCGCCATCAACGCGCCGGCAGGCCCGCTCACCGCCGCCCCTGCCACGATGGGGCTGATGGCTACCACCTGGGCGGGAGTCTCTTTCAGGGCCTCGACGACCCCCGGGACCGCCAGGATCGGCCCGATCGAGGTGACAGGGTTAGAGGGGCAGATCACGACCGCCCGCGCCTCCTGAATCGCCTCAATCACTCCCGGCGCGGGCCGAGCCGCCTCGGCTCCCTCGTAAACGATATCCAGGATCTCCACCTGTCCTTTTTCTCTCACAAAGAACTCTTGGAAGGTAAGCCAGCCTGCCGGCGACCGGATTCTTGTCCTGACCGGTTGGTCCGACATGGGGAGGATCCGGCTTCGCACCCCGAAGGCTCGGCGGATCTGCTCGGTGACCGCGGAGGGCGTGAGTCCGCGCTGAAGTGACTCGGTCCGAACAAGGTGGGTGGCCAGGTCTCGATCCCCGAGGCTGAACCAGGTTTCCTGACCTAGGGTCGCCATGGCTCTGAGGCAGTGGAAGCTGTCGTCCCTGACCCCCCACCCTTTTGTGTCGTCGATCAGCCCTGCCAGCGTGTAGGTCAGAGTGTCCAGGTCAGGGGAGATACGGAGGCCCCACAGCTCGATGTCGTCGCCGGTATTGCCGACAACGGTCAGGCGGCCTTCGTCTATGAGCCTCACGAGCCCCCTGAGGAACTTGGCGGCACCGGTGCCGCCGGCGAGCGCGGTGATCATTGGCGTTAAAACTCGGAAATACGGGGACCGAGAGGGGGAATCAGCCTGGATTGTCCCTGTCTCGGGTGTCCGCTCGGCGGGAGGACCAAAGGGCGGATCCTCCCCGCCAGGCGAAGAGTCCCATCCCGGGGCGCCCCTTGAGCGTGGGGGGGAGGTCCGCTTCAGGCACCGGGATGAAGCCCAATCGGACCCACACCCGGTCTAGCCCTTGGGGGCGGGCAAAGAGGGTCTGCACGCCCCTCGCCGTGGCATCAGGGAGGGCAGCGGTAAGAAGCTGGGCCGCCACCTCGATGGGATCTCCGGACTCCACGACCACCGGGCCGTGGATCAGGCCGGCGCTCCCGCTGCGCTCCACCATGAGCGCCCCAACCATGCTCCCCGGGGTCCCTCCTTGAGTGGCCCACGCACCCCACCCGATCTCGCCCTGGCCTGCCGGGGGAGCCCACAGGGCCGCATAGGCAAAAAGCCGTCGGGCCTCGGCGGAGCCGACCGCGAGCGGTCGATACTCGACGCCGGGCGATGAACGGCCCTCTAGCTCAGACGCTGGGGCGGCCGGAGAGCGGGGGGGGGTGGTGGCCCGAGGGCCCTTACTTCCCAAGCACCGCGTCCTTCAGCGCCTTGGCGATCCGGAACTTCACGACCCGCTTGGCGGGAATCCTGATCGGCTCGCCGGTCTGCGGGTTGCGCCCCATGCGCGCCTTGCGGTTGGCGAGGACGAGCTTACCGAACCCGGGGAGCACGAATCCATTCTTCGCTTCCTTTGTGGCCAGGGCGAGCAAGTACTCCAAGAACTCCGAGACCTGCCGCTTGGAAAGCTTCGACTTTTGGGAGAGGAATCCGATGATAGCTGACTTGGTCATCTGCTTTGCCATGAGTGCCTCCTCCTCAGGTTGAAGGTGTGGGTTGCCAGTGGGGCTCGGGGTGTATTGTAGCCATTAGCGCGGGGATGGCAAGAGGGATCTCTCGCCCTGATCCCGTGGGTGGGTGAAGCGGAACTCCGCCGCCGCCGCGAGCTTCCGGTAGGAGCCGAATCGCGCCTCGGCGTCCTCGACTCGGTCCAACGGGCTCTCCTCTTCGTCATCGCCGTACCGCTTCAGGATCTCGTACGTGGTACTCCGCTGGGCTGGGATGCGCCCCGCCGCCCGGATCATCCGACGGAGTTCGGCAGGTGGGACGAGCTGGCCGTGGGGAGCCCCTGCCGAGGTGGAGATGGACTCGTTCATCAGTGTCCCGCCCAGGTCATTGGCGCCGCAGGCCAAGAGGTACTGGGCGAGCTTGGCACCCTCCTTCACCCACGAGGACTGGATGTTCTTGAACGTGGGGCCCAGGAAGAGGCGAGCCAGGGCGTGCATCTTGACGACCTCGTCGCCGGTAGCTCCCCGGCGGGCTCCCGGGACGAGACCTCGTCGCCACATGGGAGCCTCATGGTGGACGAACGAGAGCGGGACAAACTCCGTGAAGCCCCCGGTCTGCCGCTGGATGGATCGGAGAAGGTCCATGTGCCTGATCCAGTGCGCCGGAGTCTCGACGTGCCCGTACATGATTGTGGAGGTGGTTCGGATCCCGAGCGCGTGGGCGGTGGTGATCACCTCGATCCACTGCCGAGTGGAGATCCGTCCCTTCGAGATCACCTCCCGCACCTCGTCATCCAGGATCTCCGCCGAGGTTCCGGGCAGCGTCCCGATGCCGGCGGCTTTGAGCTCGCGGAGGTAGTCACGGATCGGCACGCCGGAGCGGATGGAGCCGTAGAGAATCTCCTCCGGGGAGAAGGCGTGGAGGTGGATCTCCGGGAGCGCCTGCTTGATGGCCCGGCAGAGGTCGACGTAGTAGGTCCCCGGAAGCTTGGGCGCGAGCCCCGCCTGGATGCAAACCTCCGTGGCCCCTAGCTCCCAGGCCTCCCGGGCTCGGCGGACGACCTCCTCCACAGGAAGAAAGTAGCCTTCCTCCTCCCGGTGGTCCCGGCTGAAGGCGCAGAAGGTGCAGTGCTTGATGCACACGTTGGTGAAGTTGACGTTCCGGTTTACCACATAGGTGACAGTGTCTCCCACCTCTCGCCGCCTGAGCTCGTCGGCTATCAGCGTGAGGGCGTGAAGCTCCCGTCCCGCGCATTCGGTGAGGCGCACGGCTTCTGCCGCGGTCAGCTCGTGCCCTTCCAGGGCCCGGGCGAGAATGATCCGGATCTCTTTCTGAACCCAGTTGAGCGTGCTTACCATGTTCTCCACTGTTCCAGCTCCTGTCTGACGTAGCCGTCGGCGTCGGTGTAGTGGCGGATGCGCGATCGAAGCGCCTCGGCAATGAACTCGACGCGCCCGGTGTATTCGGGGTAGATGGCGAGGCGCTCCCTGAAACCGTAGCCGGCGGCCTCCGTGGCCGACCGGAGTTTCACGATGCGGGGCCAGGGCACCTCGGGGTTGATGTGATCCAGGGTCAGCGGGGAGATCCCGCCCCAGTCGTTGAGCCCCGCGCTGAGCAGCCGCGGGTACGTCTCCGGAGAGAGGTTGGGCGGCGCCTGGAGGTTCATGGTGGGGGCGATGAGCAGGCGCGCCACCGCGACCGTCCGGAGCATGTCACCGGCGGAGGGCTCCGGCTGGTGACGCATGGGAATCTCCGGCTTGGCCCGGAAGTTCTGGATGATTACCTCCTGAATGTGGCCGTAGCGGTCGGCGAGATCACGGATCGCCAGGAGAGAGTCTACGCGCTCCACTAGGGTCTCGCCGATCCCGATCAGGATCCCCGTGGTGAACGGAATCTGGAGCTTTCCGGCCAACTCGATAGTCCGGAGCCGCTTGGCAGGGAGCTTGTCCGGCGCCCGATCGTGAGCGCTGCCGGCTTCGAGGAGCCGCTCGGAGACCGTCTCAAGCATGAGCCCCATCGACACGTTCACCTCGCGGAGAGCCGCGAGGTCTCGTTCTGCCATCAGGCCGGGGTTGGCGTGGGGGAGAAGCGGGGATTCCTTGAGCACCAGCTCGCACATCTCCCGGAGGTAGCTGAGGGTAGTCCGGTGTCCCATCCTCCTGAGAAGAGCGCGGTGCTCGGGGAAGACCGCCTCGGGTTTGTCCCCCAGGGAGAAGAGCGCCTCCTTGCACCCGAGGCGGGCTCCGGCCTGAACGAGGGCCACCACATCCTCCGGCATCATGGTATGGGCGCCGGGGTCTCCCGGGTCCTTCCTGAACGTGCAGTAGCCGCAGTAGTCACGGCAGAGGGTGGTCAGGGGAACGAACACTTTCTTGGAGAAAGTGATCCTCCGGCCTCGCCCTTGATCTCGGAGCGATGAGGCGGCGGCGAGGAGCTCGGGCAGGCGCTGATCGGGAAGGGCCAGGAGCGCGATGGCGTCCTCGCGGGTGATCGGGCTCCCAGCCATCGCCCGTGCGAGCGCCCTCATGCCGCAGAGCCCCACTGGACCACCCGCTCAGGGGTGATCTTGATGACCAGTCCCGAACCCCGATCGAGTCCCATCACCCGGTACTGGGGGTACTTGCCGAGGAGCAGGTCCACGGCCCGGCTGAACTCCGGTCCGCCGGTCAGAAGCTCGGCGCAGCCGTGGAGGATGACGTACCGGAGGCGGTTCCAGTCCTCGTCGTAGTGGTCCACCACCAAGCAGACGCGCGGATTCTCCCGGATGTTTCGGACCCGCTTGAGCTGGTCGGCTGGATTTCGTTTGGGCTTGGCGTCCAGGGCCGAGTAGCAATGCCGCCCGTCGAAGGCGTAGCAGACGGGAACCACGAGTGGACGTCCCGTGGTGTCGGCCGTTGCGAGCCGGGCCACCCGCTCCGTCAGAAGGAACTCCTCAACGCTCGAAGGGACAGTGGAGCTCATGAGGGGAGGGGTCTATGGTAGGCTAACCCTCGAGAGTTTGCAACGTTCTCTCCTTGCGCGACCGGGTGCCCGGTGGTATCTCTCTCTGCCGTGGCCCATGTCTTCAGGCGTCACCTCACGGTTTCCAGACCGTTCTCCCTGAAGGGGACTGTCCTGGGCTACGGCTATTATCAGCTCCCGCCTGTCCAATGGGACGGCTCCGTGCTCAGGCGTGCTGAGCCGCTCGACGGTCGTGTCTCCCTCCTTGAGGTGCGGGAGCGAGCGGTTCGGTCGTCGAAACAGGCGGAGGTCAGAGTCTCCATCTTCTCTGACGTCCCCCGGCCGTTCACCGCACAGGAAGAGCTCGTGAGGCGAACGCGGACGATGCTGAGGCTGGACGAAGACCTGAGGGGATTCTACGCTCTCTGCCGCCGGGAACCGCGGCTCCGGCTGGTCCCACGCCTGGGTCTCGGTCGGTTGCTCAGGGGCACGAGCCTGTTCGAGGACCTCGTGAAGACGATCGCTTGGACCAACACCACCTGGCTGCAGGCGGTGAGGATGATCCGGCGGCTGGGAGATCTTGGAGACCCGTGCCCCATCGCGCCCATGTGTCGGACGTGGCCCAGCCCGGCCCGGATCTTGGAGGCCGGCTCGCGTTACCTGGAGCGCGAGGCCAGGCTCGGATATCGGGTTCCCTACATCCTCGAGTTGGCCGAGCGGGTCATCACGGGCGACCTTGATCTGGCTGAGATCGAGGGTACCCACGACTCGGGAGAGCGAGCCCGGACCCTCTTGAGAATCAAGGGCGTCGGGCCGGCTTCCGTGGCCTACCTCCAGGCCATGCTGGGGCACTATGACCGCCCGGTTCTCGACAGCGCCACGCTCGCCTACCTGGCGACGGCCCATTTTCGGCGGCGGCCGACCGCCAGGCAGGTCGAGCGCCGGATTGCCCGCTACGGCCGCTGGAAGGGGCTAGCCCTCTGGTTTGACTACTGGATCGGGTCGGGTCGAGGCAAGCAATATGGACTGGTGCGGTGACAGCGCGATGGACAGACCCGGCCGGCTCCAGGGGTCGTTGGCATGGGTGATGTGGGGGATCCCGGCTCTCATCTTCCTGTTCGCCTTCTTTCATCGCGTGGCTCCCGGTGTGATGGCGAAGGAGCTGATGGGGACCTTCCACATTACGGGGGCGCTGTTGGGCCTGCTCTCCGCGGTCTACTTCTACCTTTACGCGGGCCTCCTGATTCCTGCGGGACTGCTCCTGGATGCCTATGGTCCGCGCCGCGTGGTAGCAGTCGGCGGCACGCTGATGGGGGTGGGGACGCTCCTCATGGGATGGGCCGGCGGGACCGGCGTGCTCTTCGTGGGTCGCTTTCTGGTTGGCTTGGGGGCTTCTGTGACTTTCGTCGGGGCGCTCAAGGTGGCGGCGAACTGGTTTCCGCCGCGCCAGTTCGGAACTCTTGCGGCGGTGACTGCTGCCATGGGGGTTCTCGGAGGGCTAGTGGCCACAGTGCCGCTCGCGCTGTTAGCCTCCGCCGTGGGGTGGCGTGGCGCGTTCCTTGTCGTTGGAGGGGTGACCGTCCTCGCCTCACTGCTCTGCTGGTGGGTGGTGCGCGACCATCCCGAAGAGCTAGGGATCGCTGTGGTGTGGGCTGGGGCCCGGCCGGGTCCGGCTCTCTCACCGTCCCTGGGCCAAGTGCTCGCTGGAGCGGGGGTGGTACTCAAGAATTCCTATACCTGGCCTCCGTTCCTGGCCTTCTTCTGCCTCTACTCCGGGGCGGGGAACCTCATGCTCTGGGTTGTCCCGTTCTTGCGCGACGTTTACGGTCTGGCGACTTCCGGTGCTGCGGCCTACGCGACCGCGACTTCACTGGCGCTCCTTTTCTCAGCGCCACTGACCGGGTATCTCTCAGACCGAGTCTTTGAGCGCCGCCGCCCGCTGTATCTCGGGCTGTGCTTGGGGTCAGTGGTATTGTGGGGGGTCTTTCTCCTCACGCTCGGCCGGCTTCCTCTCTGGGGCCTCTATACGCTCTTCTTCATCATGGGGATGTCGGGCAGCGCCTTTGTCCTTACCTGGCCGATCGGCCGGGAGGTCAACCCCCCTCATCTCGCGGGGGTGAGCGTCGCGGTTGTGAACTTCGGAGGCTTTCTCGGAGCCGCTCTCACCCAGCGGCCGGTCGGCGCAATCCTGGATGCGCGCTGGGCAGGGGCGCTTGAAGGTGGGGCCCGGGTCTATCCGCTGGAGGCCTACACCGCTGCCTTCGGCGTTTGCGGCGCATTCATCGTCGCCGGGGCGCTGATGGCGCTCCTGGTCCGTGAGACCCGCTGCCAGAACATCTACGCAGCCCTGCACCCTGCCCGGAAAGGAGCTGAGCTTCATGGCCGATGAGCGACTGGACACCGGCCTCTTCCACGCCGGAGCCATCATCGGCTTCGCTGACGAGACCGCCACCGCCGCGAGCATGTGGGAGTTGAACCCCACGGCAGAGTTCAAGCCAGAGCTCTTCCCGCTGACGCTTCAGCTCTCGGTCAACCTGATTCGAACAGGAATCGAGGGAGGCTTACCGCTGAGGCCCAGATCATCCACCGCGGGCAGACCACACTCATCGTCAACGAACCCAGCTTGCCCCCAAGCCGCCCGTGAAGGAGTGATCCTGCCCACTGTTGAGGCAAGCTCCCTGCGTCTGCTCAAATGTTAAGCAGAGCTGGGTGGCTTCATCGTCGTCGGTCATCAGAAGCTCCTGATTTTCCTCCACCGCTCCTTCATTCCAGCTGGGCATGGCGGTTGCACGAGGTCCAGCGAGGGAGGGGACTTGTATGAAAAAAGTCGAAGCTGTCATCAAGCCGTTCAAATTGGACGACATCAAAGAAGCGCTCACCGAGATCGGTATTGTCGGCATGACCGTTTCCGAGGTCCGTGGGTTCGGCCGGCAGAAAGGGCACACCGAGCTCTATCGAGGGGGCGAATACACGGTGGACTTCCTTCCGAAGATCAAGGTGGAAGTGGTTGTGCCTGACAACCTCGCGGCCAAGGTGGTTGACGTGATGGCGAGCGCGGCCAAGACCGGGAACATCGGGGACGGGAAGATCTTCATCCACCCCGTTGAGACCGCCATTCGAATTCGAACGGGAGAGCGCGATGAGCACGCGCTCTGAGAAGGAGGGACAGGCGGTGGCAAAGTTCCCAGCTCTGACGGCGATTGTCTTCTCGCTGATCCTGTTGGGGGGTGGCATCGGCCTCGCGAGGGCCCAGCAGGCCCCGGCCACGGCTGAACAACCCCCCGTGGCTCAGGAGGCTTCCGCTGAGGAATCCCCCGGGATCGACTCCGGGGATACGGCCTGGCTCCTCACCTCCTCGGCGCTGGTCCTCCTCATGACCGTCCCGGGGCTCGCGCTCTTCTACGGCGGAATGGTGCGCCAGAAAAACGCTCTCGGCGCGATCATGTACTGCTTCATTATCATGGCGCTGATCTCGGTCCAGTGGGTCCTCTG
>JBHIBG010000060.1:0-16460 GCA_046758965.1 Methylomirabilia bacterium
CCAGATCACTCTCGAAGCTGACTATGTGGTGCGAGTGGTGGTGGACCTGGCAAATCGGCCAGAGGGGATTTGGGCAAGCGGACTGGCGTCCGGCCTGGGGCACATGGCCGTCCTGCTGCTGATCTTGCTGCTGGCCGCGGCGAAAGCGCTCCTGGTGGCCTTGAACTACACGCACCTCAGGTACGAGCGCCTGTCTATCTACGCGATCGTGCTCGTGCCGGTTCACTTCGTCGTAGGCCTCCTGCTCGCCCTGATCCCGGATATGGTCTTCGGGCGCTGAGGCGGGCAAGAGCTGGGCGACCGCCCGCCGGCACCCCTGATCGCCGGACAGCCGCCACCTCCAGCGAGACCCCCACTCCCGAGGTGGGGCTCAACGATAGTGCCTGTTGAGCTCGGAAGCATACCGGGCGCCCACGCGGTCGGAGTTCTGATCAAGCCACTGCCCCAGGCTCGTGGATCCCGTCGGGGGGAGGTCGGACACCAGACGGTTCGCCATCAACCCCTCGACTTCATCCCGGGTGAGCACCACATCATTGACGACATAGCCCGCCAATTGGGAAAGGAAAAGCGCCAGCCCCGGCTTCACATGAATGATCTTTGCTCTGCTCCCGACCTTCCCGGCGATGAGGAGAACCAGCTCGTTGAAGGTGTACGTCTCGGGACCGACGGCATCCAGGACGATGTTGTCGTCTTCATGGGCGAGGCTGACGGCTATCTCTGCGACATCTTCCACGAAGACCGGCCGCAGCCGGTACTCGCCCGATCCCGGGACCGCAAACACCGGGAACCGCCTCAGGAGCCAGGCGAGGTTGTTGACGAGGATGTCCTCAGCCCCGAAGATGACGGTCGGACGGAGGATCGCGTACGACAAGTTGGAATGCATGACGGCCTTTTCAGAAAGCCCTTTTCCCCTGAAATACGGAAGGCGCGAATCTTCTGAGGCGTTCGTGATGCTGACGTGCACGATTCTGCCAACGCCGGCTTCTTCGGCTGCCTTGATGAGGGTCTTCGTATTGTCGACCGCCCGATCGAAGGTAACGCGCCCATACGAAAAGCGGACCCAGTAGGTGTTGTAAAGGGTGGTCGCTCCTTGCAGGCTCCTCCTCAACTCCCCCGGGCGATCGAAGTTGAACGGAGCCACACTCACCCGGTCGCCGAAGGGGCCCTCACGGTCGGGATGCCCGGTGAGCGTTCTGACGCTCTTCCCCATCGAAAGCAGTCGCCGCGTGATGTATTTGCCCGTGTAGCCGAAGGCCCCGGTCACGACGTTCAACTCCCGAGCGTCCATGGTCATACCTCTCCGTGACGATCCCGGACCTCAGCGATCCACCGCTCGCCGGATCGAAAGCGATCAGATCGATGCACGGAAATTCACGTTTTTTCGCTGGAGCGGCGCCTCAGGATCCAGCTTGCCGGCAGCCATAAGAATAGTAGGTGCGAGGCAGGATGCTCAACCACCACGGAGGACTTTGGACGCGGGCGAAGAGCGTTACGTCTGAAGCAGGCGCCGGACGCGCTCCAAGACTCTCCGAGCCTTCTCCTCGGGGGTGCCTTCGATGAACTCGCGCCGCCGCTCGCTCCTGTCCGCCTCCCAGACATCGGCGACCACCGTCGGTGACCCCTTGAAGCCGATCCACTCTTCATCGACCGCGAGATCCGCCGCGCCCCAGATCGTGACCTCCCCGGGGGCGCGGCGCCGGTCCATGTCCATGAAGCGCGGCTCGTTGACCCCGAGCTTCACGGAGGCCACCGCGGGAAGCGGGACGGCGACGACCTCGCGCCCCCCCCGGATCTCCCGCTCCCCGACCAGGCGGCCGTCCGCACGGACGGCAAGCTCCATCGCGAAGCTGATCTGGGCTGAGCCGAGCCACTCGGCGATCCCCTGCGGGACCTGGCCCGTGGCTCCGTCGCTTGACTCTTCCCCGCAGAGGACCAGGTCCCAGGAGCCGATCCTCTCGATCCCCTTGGCAAGCACATAGCAGGTGGCAAGCGTGTCAGCCCCGCCGAAGGCGCGGTCTGAGAGGAGGTAGGCGCGGTCAGCTCCCATGGCAAGCCCCACCTGGAGATAGGGAGCGGCGAACGGGGGGCCCATGGACACGAGCGACACCGTCCCGCCGGACTGCTCCCGGAGCGTCAGCGCCAGCTCGATGGCGTTCATGTCGGGAGGGTTCAGCTCCGATCGCGCCTTGGCCCGGTCGATGGTCCGGGTGTCGGCCTTCACCGAAACCTCCTCGGGCCGGGGCACCACCTTGACGCAGACAATGATCTCCAGCGGGCTCATGCTCCTCGCGCCTTCCGAAGCTCGGCGACCAGAGCCTCGAGGACCGGGAAGAGGTCATCCACGACGCAGAGGTCGGCCTCCTCGAAGATCGGCGCCTCGGGGTCGGAGTTCATCGCGATAATGTACTCGGCGTCCTTGACCCCCACGGTGAACTGCGTGGCCCCGCTGATCCCGCACACCACGGCCAGCTTCGGCCGGGTGACAGATCCGGTCTGGCCGATCTGGCGATCGCGGCCGATCCACCCGAGATCGCAGGCCACGCGCGAGGCGCCCACCTCGCCGCCCAAGAGACCGGCCAGCTCTTCCAGCGGAGCGAAATCGCCCTTTACGCCCCGGCCGCCTGCCACGATCACCCCGGCCCGGGTGATCTCCACCCCCTCGTGGCGGACCCGCTCGAGGATCTCGGTCCTGATCTCCTCCGGCGACAGCGCGACGGGGACTCTCTCGATCACCCCTGACCGCACCGGATCAGGGGGCGAAAGCGGAAAGATGCCCGGCCTGACCGTCGCCATCTGAGGCCGGTGGTGGGCGCACTTGATGGAGGCCAGGACCCCCCCGCCGAACCCGCTCACTTCGCCGAGAAGGAGCCCCGTCCCTTCCTCGAGGCCAAGCCCGGTGCAATCGGCGGTGAGGCCGGTCCTGAGCCGGACGGCGAGCCGCCCGGCGAGATCGCGTCCGTTAGGGGTCGCGCCGAGGAGGAACGTCTCAGGTTTCCGCTCGAGGATAATTCGCGCCGCGAGGTTCGTATACGCGTCGGTGGTGTAGGCTGCCACAAGCGGGTGCTCGGCCACCAGAACGTGGTCCGCCCCGTGGGCGATGGCCGCCCGCGCCGCGCCTTCGACCTCGTGGCCCAGGAGGAGCCCGGTGAGGGGCACCGCCTTGCGGGCCGCCAGCTCCCGCCCTTTGCCAAGCAGCTCGAGGGCCACGCTCTCGAGCCTGCCGCCCTCTTGCTCCAGGGAGACCCAGAGACCTGAAGCCGCTTCAGGACCGTATGCCGGAGGGATCATGAAGTGTGCCCTCTCTCCCCGATCTCGGTCAGCGCCTGGCAGGCCAGCTCGCTGAGCTCCATGACCCTGAGCCGATCTTCCCCGACCACCTTGGCGCTATCCTCCAGGCAGAGGAGACAGAAGGGGCAAGCGGTGACGAGAAGCTCGGCTCCGGTCTCCCGAGCCTGGCGGACCCTGAAATCTCCGAAGCGCTCGCCTGCTTCAGTCTCGAGCCACATGCGCCCGCCTCCGCCACCGCAGCAGAGGGCGTACTCCCGGCTCGAGGTCATCTCCGCCACCGTCAACCCCGGGATCGCGGAGAGGAGCTTCCGTGGCGGATCGTAGAGCCCGTGCCGACGGCCGAGGTAGCACGGATCGTGGTAGGTCACCGTGGCCGTGACCTCCCTCTGGAACCGGAGGCGTCCTTCGTCCACGAGGCGCGCCAGGAGCTCGCTATAGTGCGCAACCTCCAGGCCGTCGCCGAACGGGTAGCGAGTCCGGAACATGTCGAAGCAGTGAGGGGAGAGCGCGACGAGGCGCCGCACGCCCGCCGCCTGGAAGCGTTTGGTGGCGGCCGCAACGACCTCGGCCAGGTACGCCTCCTCCCCCACCATCCGCACCGCCTCCCCGCAGCAGGGCTCATCCGGGAGGATGCCGAAGCTCACTCCCGCCTGACGGAGGAGCTTCACCACGCTCCGCGCGATCTTCTGGCTCCGGCGGTCGTAAGCGGCGGTGCATCCGATGTAGAGCAGGAGTTCCTGGTCGGCTGAGAAGACGGGAACGTCCAGCCCCTTCGCCCACGCGGTCCGAGAAGAGGGCGGCTGATCCCAAGGGTTTCCGTCCCAGTGGATCGCCCAGAGCATGCTCGGAAGCCCCTTCGGCACTGACCGGCGCTTCCAGGCGAGCGCCCGAAGGGTGAGCAGCACCTCGCTCACGGGGACGCCCCGGGGACAGAGCGCCTCGCACGCTCCGCAGGTGGTGCAGAGCCAGATCGCCTCGCCCCAACCCTCGACGCCGAGCTGGGCCATGCGGATCAGCTGGCGGATGCTCACCGGATCCTGCTGGACCAACCCCCACGGGCAGACCGCGGTGCAGACCCCGCACTGATAGCACGGCGCCGTCGCGCCGCGAGTCGCCCCCACGATCTCGTCCCAAAAGGCGTCGTCGAGAACCCGAAGAGGAGAAGAATCACTCACTGGGTTCCACCAAAGCCCGGGAGGCCATATACTCCTGGACCACCTCGTGCATCTCGCGCATCTTGGCTGCGAATTCCTTCCCTTCGGAGGCTGAAATCCACCTGAGCTGGAAGCGCTCCGGCACGATCCCTCGCTTGGCCCACTTCTTTTGCCAGAGCCCGAAGCGCTTGAGCGTGGACTGATTGGCGTAGTTATAGTGGCAGTCCGAGCCCTTGTCCGTGAGCCGACAGCCGGTCACCAGCACCGCCCCCGCGCCCAGCTCGAAGGCGCGATCAATAAACTCCCCTTCCACGCGGGCCGAGCACATGGTGCGGATGATCCGGGCCGACGTCGGGTACTGGATCTTCTCAATCCCCGCCTGGTCTGCGCCCGCGTAGGAGCACCAGTTACACGTGAAGACCAACACCTTCTCTTCGGGGCGTTCCACCAGCGCCGCGTCGATCTGGGCCAGCATCTGCTTCTTGGTGAAGTACGGCATGGTGATGGCGTCATGGTTGCACGTGGCCGCGCAGTTCCCGCATCCCATGCACGCCGCCTCGATGACCCTGATCTTCCCCTCTTTCACCTTGCCGAGCTGCTCGATAGCCCCGTAGGGGCAGGACGGGACGCAGAGCATGCAGCCGTTACAGAGGTCGGGCTCCACCCCGGCCGTGAGAGGCTCCTTCTCGATAACGCCCCTGGCCAGCAGGGCCCCCGCCTTTGCGGCGGCCGCAAGCGCCTGGGCCGTACTCTCCCTGACATCCTTCGGGGCTTGGGAAGTCCCCGCCAGGTAGATCCCCTGAGAGGCGGTCTCGGCCGGGCCCAGCTTCGGGTGGAGCTCGAGCAGAAACCCATCCTCGCTCTTGGCGATCTTGAGCTGTTGAAAGAGGCTCTCCTCGCGCGGGCGGAGCCCCAGGACCAGGACCAGGAGGTTGGTCGGGATCTTCACCGGCACTCCGAGGAAGGCGTCGCGGAGGATCACGGCGGTGCCGTCGAAGGTCACCACCTCCTCGGGAGACCGGTCGGAAGGGTAGCGGAAGAACTGCACCCCGGCGCGCATCGCCTCCTCGTAGAGCTCCTCAGCGTGGCGGCTGAAGGTGCGGATGTCTTTGAAGAGGACCCGGACCTGCTTGCCCAGTCGCCTCAGCCTGAGCGCCTGGGCGATCATGGAGACGCAGCAGTAGCGGGAGCACCCCGCGCCGTTCTCGCGAGACCCCACGCACCCCACGAACGTGACCTGACGAGCCTCCAGGTGCGGGAGTATCTCCTCCAGTTCCAGGTTGGTGATCACCCGGGGATCCAGGTTGCGGAGGAACTCGGTCGGGGCATAGGGGCGGGCGCCGGTGGCAAGCACCACCGCCCCGATCCGCAGCTCGATGCCGTCAACCAGGCGGGCAGAGAAGTTGCCGACAAACCCGCCGATCTGCTCCACCTCGGTTCCCAGATGAAGGTGAACGCCTGTCTCGTGGAGCTCCTGTTCGTGCCGCGCCAGCAGCTCCTCAGCCTTGATCCCCGAGGGAGCCAGCTCATCAAGATAGCGGAGCAGGCCTCCCAGCTTCTGCTCTTTCTCCACCAGGTGGGTTTCGTACCCCTGACGAGCCAGCGCCGCGGCGGCGGTCATCCCGGCGATCCCGCCGCCGACAACGAGCGCCCGCTGGATGACCGGGCTTCGGGTCGTCGTGAGCGGCTCGAGGCGCCGCGCCTTCTCGACCCCCATCGCGACCATGTCCAAGGCCTTGACGGTGGCCTCCTCCCGCTCCTGCTTGTGGACCCACGAGTCCTGGTTTCGGACGTTCACCATCTCCAGCAGGAAGGGGTTCAGGCCGGCCCGGATCAGGACCTTCCTGAAGATCGCCTCGTGGGTCTTGGGGGAGCACGCGGCGACGATCACCCGGTTGATCCCCTTCGCGCGGATTGCCTCCTCGATCTCCTTCTGGGTGTTGCCCGCGCAGGAGTACATCTGGTTCTGGGCCCAGACCACGTCCGGAAGGTTTCGGGAGTGCTCGACGACCCGGGGGACGTCCACGACCCCGGCGATGTTTGACCCGCAGTGGCAGACGAACACGCCGACCCGCGGTGTGTCGATCCCCGCGAGAGGTTCAACGTGAGGCTCCTCAGGGAAGGAGCGGGAGGAAAGATGGGCCAGGGCCAGGGAGGTGGCGGCGCCCGCCTCGGCCACGCTGTCCGGGATGTCCTTGGGTCCGCTGGCGCAGCCCGCGGCGTACACACCCGGTCGGGTCGTGGCGATCAGCCCCGCCCTCTCTTCCACCGCCCGGATGAAGCCGTCCTCATCCAGCTCGATCCCGAGGGCCCGGGCCAGATCGGCAAGGCCGTCGGGAGGGCGGACCGCCGTCGCCAAGACCACCATGTCGTAGCTCTCCTCCCTGAGCCGCCTCGCCTCGGTGTCTTCAAAGCGGACCCTGAGGCCGCCGCCTTCGGGCCGGACCGAGGCGGGACGACCGCGGACGAACTTCGCCCCCTCAATCCGGGTGCGCTCCAGGAACCCGTCGAAGCCCTTGCCATAGGCTCTCAGGTCCATATAGAGGACCGTGACGTCCCTGATCCCGTGGTCGATGAGCTGGAAGGCGTGCTTCACCGAGTACATGCAGCAGAAGCGGGAGCAGAAGCGGAAGAAGCGGCGGTCGCGGGAGCCGGCGCAGAGGACCAGGAGGACCCGCTCAGGATGGCGGCCATCCGAGGGGCGGATGATCTCGCCTCCAGTGGGACCCGCCGAGGTCAGGAGGCGCTCAAGCTCGAGGGAGGTGAGGACATCCGGATGGCTCCCGTAACCGAACTCCTGGAGCAGGAGCGGGTCGATCAGGTCGTACCCCACCGCAACCACGATGGAGCCGACCTCGCGCTCCACTCGCCCCGAAAGGGGCATCCCGAAGTCGATGCACTTCGGGCCGCAGGCCTCGACGCAGCGCTGGCAGGGGAGGTAGTTGGGGGGATCGTTCAGGCAGCTCCCGATCTCCACCACATACGGGCCGGGGACCGCCTGCGCAATCGGAGTGTAGATGGCCTTGCGCGAGGCCATGGCCGCGTCGAACTCGTTGCCGAGAAGCACCGGGCAGGCGGGCACGCACTCACCACAGCGGGTACACTCGTCAGTCACGAAGCGGGCCCGCTGGCTGATCTCCACCCGGAAGCGACCGGGCTCCCCGGCGACCGACTCCACCTCGGCGAGCGTCAGGACCTCGATGTTGGGGTGCTGGCCCACCTCGGACATCTTCGGCGCCTCGATGCAGATCGAGCAATCGAGGGTGGGGAAATTCTTGTCCAGCACCGCCATCTTCCCGCCGATGGTCGGCGCGCGCTCGACCAGGACGACCTTCGCGCCGGACTCCGCCAGATCCAGGGAGGCCTGGATGCCGGCGATGCCGCCGCCGATGACCAGCACCGAGTCGCTCACTGGACGACTACCTTTCCGTTCACGTACCCCCCTTGTCGGAGCCCCGCCCGCGCCTGCGGCGTGGGGACCCGGCCGGCGCAACCGAAAGAGATACTATTTCTTGGCATCGAGACGGAAAAGGCGCCTGACGCCGTGTTCGAATAGCGACTCCGGCAAGAGGCGGCGCAGCCGAGCGCTCCAGGTGGCCTCTTTACCGACCCTGTAGCGCAGCTTCGGCGAGCTGCCCTCAATGACGCGCAGAACGCATTCGGCCACAACTGTTGGCTCAGGCGCCTTTCCCTCGTATTGTCGTCTCGCTCCGAGAACCCGCTGGCGCCACGGGTCGTAGTCGGCGATCCGCTCGGCAGCATCCTGCGCGTTGCGCGCCAACTGGGTGTTGATAAACCCCGGTTCCACCAGCGAGACATGGACGTTGAAGGGCTTGACTTCGTGCCGGAGCGCCTCGGTGTATCCCTCCAAGGCGAATTTGCTGGCTGAGTAGAGGGCGCCAAACGGCACGGGGACGAACCCGACCGCCGAACTGATGTTGATGATCTGTCCGGCGCCCTGTCGACGCATCGTCGGGAGCACTGCCTTGACCATCCGCACCACGCCAAAAAAATTCGTCTCGAACTGCGCCTTCGCCTCTCCCAAACTGACTTCTTCAACGGCGCCGCGCAGGACATACCCGGCGTTGTTGACAAGAATGTCCAACCGTCCCTCCCGCTTCAGCACCGTGTCCACGCAGCCGACCACTGACTCGTCCACCCGCAGATCCAGGGGCAACATGGCGACGCCGGGTACCTTCTCCGCGCTCGATGGGTCACGGCTCGTCCCAAAGACGGTGAAGCCCCGCTGAGCAAGCGTTCGCGCAATGGCCTGGCCGATGCCGGAAGAAGCCCCGCTGACGAGAACAACCTTCTGTTCAAACATCCTACAAGTCGCGGCATGCTTCGCCGCTTCTGCCCTGCTGTGAAGCCGGAGGCAAATAGTGGCTCTCCGCTGCGTACGCGTAACCGGCGGCAAACGCCCTGAGGTTGAGCTCCAGGAGGCGGGAGGCAACCGTAGACCGGAGGGACGCTTCCACGGCCTGCCGGCTGACCAGGCCGCCGACCGCCGTGAAGAAGCCGAGCATCACCACGTTTGCGACGATCTTCTTCCCAAGCTCTTCAGCCAGGCGCGTGGCCGGGATCGCGTGAAAGGCCCTCTCCCCCGCGTCAGGCCTCACGAGGTCCTGATCGAGGACCAGGAGACCGTCCTGGGTGAGCCCTGCGCGGTAGCGCTCGTACGCCTCCTGGAACATGACGACGAGGCAATCGGGACGGGTCACGAGCGGGTAGTCCACCGGGCCGTCGGCGATCACCACGTCGGCGCTGGAGGCCCCGCCCCGGGCCTCGGGGCCGTAGGACTGGGTAAAGACCGCCTCGTTGCCGTCGTAAAGGGCTGCGGCCTTCCCCAGGAGCAGGCCGGCCAGCACGATCCCCTGCCCCCCGTATCCCGCCAGCCTCACCTCGCGCCGCACGGCCTACCCCTCCTGGTCCTTCTGGGAGAGCACCGGTCCCGGAGCTGCCGAAGATGGGAGCGGCTTCATCGCTCTGAACTTGACGCTCGCCACCTTGCCTTCCACAAGGGCACGATCCTCCTCGCTCGGAGGCGGAGTGAATTCTTCGCCTGGGCAGCAAGCCATTGCCGCCAACTCTTCACGGGTGAGGGTGTGCCGCGCCACAATCTGAACCTCAGCAAAGCCCGCTTGCCTCACTGTCTGCCAGTAATCCTCTTCGAAAATCCCCCCCCTAAGCATCCTGCCCATGTCGACCGGAAGCGCTCGTGCAGCTCAGGATCAATGTGAGCTGTAAGCACAATATCCGAGATTGCGATCCGCCCACCGGGTCGCAAGATACGAAAGGCTTCTTCGTACACCGCGTCCTTGTCAGGGCACAGGTTGATAACGCAATTGGATATCACGACATCCGCGAAGCTGTCTGGAAGTGGCGACTGCTCCATCGCCGCGACGCGGAGTGTGATCTTCTCGTCTGGCAAGCGCGCCTCAGCCACAGCCTGTCTTGCTCGCTCGATCATTTGAGGAGCGGAATCGATCCCGATCACTCTCCCTTGCTCTCCGACCCTGTGAGCGGCCAGAATGACATCTATCCCCCCGCCGCAACCGAAGTCCACGACCACATCACCGGGCCGGAGGCTCGCGAAACCCGTGGGGTTGCCGCACCCGCGTGAGAGGCTGAGAGCAACCTCTGGCAGTGATGAAAGCTCTGCCTCGCCATAAAGTCCCTGCTCAACTGCATAGCCCGACCCGGGCTGTCGCTTGCTGGGTCAACAGGACTCTCTGTGGCCGCCCGTTTCGGCAAATTTTCCGTAGCGGGTCTTCACGACCTGTCTAATTTCGTCAGCTATCATCCTTCTCCGTCCCTGCGTCCTCGGGGGCCTATTCAGCCACCCAATTGCACCTCACGGGCATGGTTCTCCGCCTCGGCAGCGGGCCGTTTCATCGCCAGCGGGTCGAAGACGGGTCGCTCGATGTCCACGAAGGTGCCGAGGACAATCGAGCGCCCCTTCTCCCTGAGGTCGATGTCCAGGCTGGCCAGGGGCGCCCCATGGTCCACCACGCACTGCTCCCGGTAGAGAGTCATCTCTTCCATCGCGTCGCCGATCTCGTTGGGGCGGCCGAACCCCACGGGGCACGGGGCCAGAACCTCCACGAAGGTGAGCCCCTTCTTCTTCATGGCGCGGAGGAAGGCCTGCTTGAGCTGGCGCAGGTGGAGGGAAGTCCAGCGGGCCACGAAGACCGCCCCGGTGGCGGCGGCCAGGTACGGAAGGTTGAACGGCTGTTCGTAGTTCCCGTAGGGCGCCGTGGTCGCCCGGGCCATCATGGGAGTGGTCGGGCCTACCTGCCCTCCCGTCATCCCGTAGTTGAAGTTATTGATGCAGATCACGTTCAGGTCAACGTTCCGCCGGGCCGCGTGGATGAAGTGGTTGCCGCCGATGGCGAAGAGGTCGCCGTCGCCGCTGAAGACCGTGACTTCCAGGTCGGGCTTGACAAGGGCGATGGCGGTGGCGAAGGGGATGGCCCGGCCATGGGTCGTGTGATAGGAATCGACATTCAGATAGCCGGCCACACGCCCCGAGCACCCGATGCCCGACACACAGACATGGCGCGAGATCGGGATCCCCGACTCCACCATGGCCTGAGCAAACGCGTGCATGGCAGGCCCGATCCCGCACCCCGGGCACCAGATGTGAGGGAGCCGATCCGCCCTGAACAGGGGATCGCTCGGGTGACGCTCGGAAACCAACGTGCTCATGACTTCGCCGCCTCCCTGATCGCCTCCAGGATCGGCCCGGGGGGGAACATCGCCCCTCCCGCGTGGTTCACGCCGATGACCCGCCGACTGGTGAACCGCTCCGCTTCCCGAGCCAGTTGCCCCAGGTTCAGCTCGGGGACGACGAAGGCCACCGCCCGCTCGGCCAGCTTCCGCACCCGCTCTCCCGGGAACGGCCAGAGCGTGATGACGCGGAGCAGCCCTGCCTGGATCCCCTCTTCCCGGGCCAGGGCCACCGCGCGGCGAGCGGAGCGCGCCGTGGAGCCATAGGCGATGACCACCACCCGGGCATCGTTCAGCCGATGCTCTTCGTGCTCCACGATCCGCCAGGCGTTCTGCCTGATCTTATCGACCAGCCGACGGACGAGCCGATCGTGGGCCTCCGCGGTGAGGGCGGGGTGGCCCCGTTCGTCGTGGGTGAGCCCGGTGAAGTGGACCCGGTAGCCTTCCCCCGCGTGAGCCATCGGAGGAACGAGATCATCATCGGCGGAGAAAGGAAGAAAGCTGTTCCCGCCCGGGCCCTGGCGGGGAAGCTTGCGCTCCACTCGCGGAATCGCTTCGGGCGGAGGGATAGCCACGCGCTCGGTCATGTGGCCCACCACCTCGTCGGCCAGAACGAAGACGGGAATCCGATACTGGTCGGCCGTGTTGAAAGCCCGGATGGTCAGGTCGAAGCACTCCTGCGGCGAGGCGGGGGCATACGCTACGATCTCGTAGTCGCCGTGAGAGCCCCAGCGGGCCTGCATGACGTCAGCCTGCCCCACCAGGGTCGGAAGCCCCGTGGAGGGGGCACCCCGCTGGATGTTCACGACCACGCAGGGGACTTCCATCATCGTGGCCAGGCCGACATTCTCCATCATGAGCGAGAATCCGGGACCGGAAGTGGCAGTCATGGCCCGGGTCCCCGCCACCGAAGCCCCAATGATCGCCGCCATGCTGGCCAGCTCGTCCTCCATCTGGACAAAGAGCCCCCCTGCTTCGGGGAGCCGACGGGCGAGGCGCTCGGCCACCTCCGTCGACGGCGTGATGGGGTAGCCCGCGAAGAAGCGGCAGCCGGCTGCCAGGGCGCCTTCGGCGCAGGCATGATCGCCCAGGAGAAAGTGCTGCCCGGTGAGAACGGCCGGGCCCTCTCTCACACCGTCACCTCAGGCCTCGGAACCTCCACCGTATAGATGGCGTACTCGGGGCACACCAAGGAGCAGAACTCGCAGTGGATACACGCTTCGTCCTTGCCCGGAGCGATGGTGGGGTAGTGATAGCCCTTGGCGTTGGTATCCGGCGAGAGGACCAGGACATCCCTCGGGCAGAAGTCGACGCAGAAGCGGCATTCCTTGCAGCGGGACGGAATCACATAGACTTGTCCCCGCGGCAGGACCGCCGCCCGCCAATCCAGCGGGACCCGATTGCTCCGACCCGGCAGCATCTCTGATCCCATTAAGTCTGGGCGCCTGGCAGCACCCACTCGCGGCCGTAAGCGACTCGGTCTCGCGTCAAGGCCTCCCGGCACCTTTCTGCTGCCACTATCGGTAGTGTAGTCAGAGTCGGTGCGTGGAATCCATCCCGCAAAACGCTCATTTCCCTAGCGCGTTCGGCCTATGGTCCCGGGTCTGCACGCGGGCGCCATCCCGGAGCAGCGTCAGAGCGGTAGACCCGCCAGACGAAAAGCGCCGCCAGGAGGCACACAGGCGCCAGCCGCTTCCGCCGGAGGCGCAGCGGGGCGATCTGGCCGGCAATCGGCTCGGGAATGGCCTCGCCCTCCGCCTGCGCTAGGAGCTCATCGATCCGTGGCTGGATGGAAAAGTTAACCACGGAGAGGAGGCCCGTCAGGGCCAGAAGTCAGAAGGCGTAACGGACAACCAGATAGAGATTCGAGTTCCCCTCGAACTGGCCGAACTCGGTGCGTTCCGGGCCGCCGAACAGATTCAGACCTGCTGTCGTCGAGAGAGCATCCGTCACCTGGTATCTCGCCTCTGGCGCTACGTACCAGTCCCCCTCGTTGGGGCTCGCCAACACGAAGAGACCGACCTTGAGAGTCTGGTGCCAGAGGAGCCGGGTCAGCCTGAGGGTAAGAAGATGCCGGGCGAGCGGGCGCCTGGGCATGCCCGGCCCCCGCGTTCTCAGGTACTCGCCATGGTCGTCCATCACCTGGACGGAGTACTGGGTGGAAAGCGTGAGGTCCGGAACGATCTCGCTCAGGTATGCCCCGAGCAGCCTGACAGAGGAGTTCTCCACCGAGGGGTTCCGCCCCGACCGATCCGCTCGCGAGTCGTAGTATCCCGCCTCGAGGCTCAGCACTCCGCCGAGCAACGCCCCCTGGACGCTCGCCCCGTAGACGTTGAGCGGAGGAAAGAACAAGCGGAGCCGCGGCCCCGGCTCGACCTCCGCCGCCGGCGAGTGGAAGAAGCCGCGATAGGCATAGAGAGAGAGATCCCACCCGCGAACGTTCCGGAAGAGCCTGAGCCCGGCCTCGGTGTTCTCGAACGCCGGTGAGGGCTCGTCAGTCCGTCGGCGCTCGACGGTGGCCATGGGGTCATGGAAGCTGAGCCGCCCTCCGGCCTCCGGGAGCGTGTCGGCCTCAAAGCGGGGGATCAGGACAAGCTGCAGCGAGGCGCCGGTCCAGTGGCCGGTCGCGTTGAGGGCATCGGAGCCCGTCTTCAGGTACTCAAGAGGAAGGCCGGAGATGAACGCCACCCAGTCTTTCGGGAAGACGTCGTTGATGAAGATCAGGTCGCCCACTCCCCAGGTGATGACCTGCCTTCCCAGGCGGAGGTCCAGGGCCGGAAACCTGAGGTCGAGATACCCTTCCCTGAGTTCCCCATCCACCTCCCGCCCCACCGCATCGAAGATCAGCTCCCCCTTGGCCAGCAGGCTCCAACGCTCCCCGCGCGGCGCCAGCTCGAGCCTCGCCCGTCCCTCGCCGAGCACGAACTCCTCCTCGCAGGCGAGCCGCTGCGTGCCCGGACAGCGATCAGGCCGAATCAGCCGGTAGGCCGAGGCTGCCTGGAGGAACCCGTGAAGTGGAAGCTCCTCTGCGGCTGACATCCCGGGGCGCACGAGGAACAGCGAGAGGAGAACGAGCCCGACACGGCCCCTCACCGGATCAGTTTGGTCGGCGGCGCCCTCAACGCGCGCTCGCTGAAGAGGTCCGGAGAGAGCTTCTGGTTGTAGCGCACATCACCGAGGACAGCCTCAGTCCAGTGGCCTGTTTGGACGTTCTTCATCACCCGCTTCATGACCGTCCAGTAGCCCTGGACCTCCTTCAGATCCTCAGCGGTGAAGACGCGCGCAAGCTCGCCGCGACGGTCGTAGTACTCCTCCTTCAGCGGGAGCCAGGTCGCCTTGTCGATCCACGAAAGCCTCCGGCTGAAGTCCACGCTCCCCGGATCCTTCGGGACACTCTCCACGACGTAGGCCAAGCGCTCCCTGAGCTTCTCTTCTCTGAGCAGTTCGTGGGTGTCCTCCTCCGGCTCGCGTCCGGACACGTCCTCGTAGGAGAAGTCTGAGCCCGCGAAGCTTGAGCGCTTGTCGCTGGCGGAGATCCGCCGAACCAGCTTGAGGGCCGGGATGTAGAGCCAGCGGTCATCGTCCCTTCCGGGATACTTCCACACCAGGAAGGTCATCTCTCTCACGTCCGGCGGGCGGTGAAAATAGATGAAGTAGCGCTGCTCCCCTCCCTCTTGGAGGTCGCCGCGCGTCATCGTCAGCTCGCGGACCCGCTCCCGCCCGGCCTTGGAGAGGAGTCGCATGGTGACCCGGACCCGCATGTCCTCCCCGGGGTAATACATCGCCAGGTGGGCCTTGGCCATGATCTCCTCGGCCGGCGGCTGGGCGGCCCCCTGCACCGCCGGAGTCAGCAGGGCCAGGCCGACCCCAAGCGCGATTCCGCCTCTCACCCACAACGTCACAGCCATCTACTCTCTCCCGCAAGGATCAGCCGGCCTCGGCCGCTCCGCCCGAGGAGCGCCACCAGGGCCGGGAGGAAGAGGATCGTCGCCACAAAGCTCCACACCATCAGCGAGGCGAAAAAGATCCCGACAGTCACGTAAGGGGTAAGAGTCGCGAAGACGAGGGGGAGGAAGCCCAAGGTGATGACAACGGCGTTCCGGGTGATGGCCTTCATGGGCAGCCCGAAGGCGAAGCGGTAGGCCTCCTCCAGATCACTCACCTCGCGGTACCGCGACCTGAACCGCTGAAGGTAGTGGATCGCCAGGTCGATAGACAATCCCAGCGAGAGGGAGGCGCAGACGGCGACGGGCATGTCATAGTCTTTCCCGGCGAACCCCACCAGCCCGTAGGAGAAGAGGATCGCCACGGTCAGCGGGGCCATTGAGACGAGCCCCAGGGTCACCGACCTGAAGAGGAACGCCATCAGGAGGAAGACCAGGACGAAGCTCCCCAGCACGGCCTCAAGCATCCCGCGGACCATGATCTTCTGCCAGACGACGTTGATATAGGTGAGCCCCGACCAGCGGAGGGTGATGCCAGGAGGGGGAGGATTGTCGCGGACGAACTCGCCCACTGCCGATTCCACCCGCTCCATCTCCACGTTGTCCCCGCGCTTGAGCTGCACCCAGATGTTGGCGTTGCGGTAGTCGGAGTCAAGAAAGTTGTCCAGGTCGGTGGGCTTCCCGCTAACGAGGAAGAGGAAGAGCTCCTGGCCGATAGCCTCCCGACTGTCGGGAAGCCCGCCACCCCCGACATCCCCCCTGAGAACCCAGTCTACCCGCTTGACGATGTCCACCGCGGAGGAGGTCTTGCCCACGGGGGGAGTCCGCTCCAGCTGTGCCTGGAGCCGCTCGATGTAGCCCATGACCTCGGGATGCTTGATCGCCTCGGGCTCCCCTGCGTCCACCACCAGATAGGCCATGTAGGTCCCCCCGAAGCGTTCGTTCATGACGCGGTCGGCTACCCGGATCTTGTGAGCAGGTTTGAACCAGTTCACGGGGTTGTCGTTGACCCGGATTTGGCTCATCCCCCAGAGCGCCAGGAACAGGGCCAGGACCCCGAGGCCGAGCATCACGCCGGCACGTCGAAAAACGAGGCCCGCCACCCGGGGGAGGAACCGATCCATGACCTTGTCGATCCCCGTCCCGGCTTGCTCCAGCCCTCGCAAACGATCCTCGCCAATCAGG
The DNA here is from genome assembly GCA_046758965.1 of Methylomirabilia bacterium. Classification (GTDB taxonomy): domain Bacteria; phylum Methylomirabilota; class Methylomirabilia; order Rokubacteriales; family CSP1-6; genus JBHIBG01. The sequence continues at coordinate 16,301 of JBHIBG010000060.1, forward strand.
GCGATCGCTGCCGGAATGAAGGTGAAGGTGAGGAGCCAGGCCACCATGATCCCAAAGGCCATGAAGGTCCCGAAGACCTGGACCGGCGGGATCCGCGCCAGGGCCAGCGACCCGAAGCCCACGGCCGTGGTGAGGGAGGTGTAGAGGCAGGGGATGAAGA
>JBHIBG010000061.1:0-16120 GCA_046758965.1 Methylomirabilia bacterium
TCGGAAAAGCCGCGGTCTTCCACGGTCCTGGTAAGCCGTTCGAGATCCGCGAGATCCCGCTCCCCGAGGTGGAGCCCGAGGGGATCCTGATTCGAGTCAGCCTCGCCAACATCTGCGGCTCAGACCTCCACTTCTGGCGGGGGGACGCGCCGCTCAAGCTCCCCGACGATGGCTGGATCTACGGCCACGAGATGACCGGATGCGTGGCCAGGCTCGGCCAGAAGATCACCACCGACTCCCTGGGTCGGCCCCTCAGGGAAGGCGACCGGGTCGCCTACTGCTACTTCTACCCCTGCGGGCGCTGCTACGCGTGCCTCAACAAGCAGCCAGCCGCGTGCCCCAACAAGGTCGGCCGGCCTCTAGGCCCCTCACAGTTCCCTCACTTCCACGGGGCCTTCGCCGAGTATTACTACCTGTCTCCCGGCGGATACATCTTCAAGGTGCCCGACCACCTGCCGGACGAACTGGTCTCACCTGTGAACTGCGCTCTCTCGCAGGTCATCTACGGCTTTTCCGTGGCCGGGCTCCGCTTCGGGGACAGCCTCGTGATCCAGGGGGCTGGGGGGCTCGGGATCCAGGCCACAGCGGTCGCCAAGGAGATGGGCGTCGCCACAGTCATCGTCATCGACCAGCTCGCGGGACGACTGGACCTGGCAAAGGCCTTCGGGGCCGATCACACCATCAACCTGAAGGAGATCCCCGGCCGGAAAGACCGGGTGAAGCAGGTACGCGAGCTCACGGCAGGGCGCGGGGCCGATGTGGTCTCTGACTTTGTCGGCTTCCCCCAGGTGATCCCTGAGGGGATCGAGATGCTCCGCTTCGGCGGGACCTATTTGGAGATCGGCACGATCAGCCGCGGGGTGAACGTCGAGCTGGAGCCGGCAGCGCTGATCTGGGGGTCCAAGAGGATCGTCGGCGTCATGATGTACGATCCGTGGGTGATCCCGCGAGCCCTGGACTTTCTCTCCCGCACCAGGTCGCGGTTCCCGTTCTCGCGGCTCCTCTCCCACAGCTTCCCGCTGGAGCAGATCAACGAGGCGTTCGAGGCCTCTGAGTGGTGGAACCGCGAGGCGACCACGATCACCCGGGCCTGCCTCAAGCCCTAGCGCCGTGCCAATACCCGTCGCAGCTCTGCGTCCTCGGTCGTCGGCCGTCCTCAATGTACAGCGAGTACACCTCCGGCGGCCTCCTCCCTGCGTCCTTGATCTGCTCGGTTCTTGGCACGGCGCGGGGGCCGAACCGCCTAGCGCCGTGCCAATACCCGTCGCACGACCCACTTCGTGGGTGCCCGCCAAGGATGGCCTTCTGAGCCGTCAGCAGGGCAACGCCGTCACCCACGAACGCTCGAGCCGTACCGAGAACCGGGCAGGCCAAGGATTCGGCTCCGCCTCGTGGGGACGCCGGTCCGCCGGAGGCTGGGCTCCGGCGGTTGGGGTCCTGGGGGGAGGCAGCCCCCGAGGCCGTTCGCCAGCTGCGAAGCAGAGCTGGCGAACGGTGGGCTTTGCCCAGGGGCGTCGGCAGGAGGGCAGAGCCCCCTTCCGAGCTACATAAGCGAAAACAGATGGTCTATCGCAGGCGGGAGCTCTGGCTCCTGTTGCTCCTGGCCTCAAGCCTGGGGTTCGGCCTCGCCGTCCGCGAGTTCAGGAGCAGTTTCCCCGAGCTAGTCGAGCGTGTTGAGCGCTTCGATTCTCCCCAGGAGCCCCTCCGGTCCAAGCCTCCCCCACCCCGTGCCGGGCCCTCGAAGGCTACCGCCGAGACCCAGGGGCGGCTCGACCTTAACCGCGCCAGCGTGGCGGAGCTTCAGCGCCTGCCGGGGATCGGTCCCATCTTGGCGCGCCGCATCGTGGAGACCCGCCAGAGAGACGGCCCCTTCCGCGACGCCGAAGACCTCCGCCGCGTGCCGGGGATCGGCGAGAAGAAATTGGAGGCCATTCGAGATCTCATCATCGTCCGGGAGTGAGGCGCAACCGGGGGGCGCGGTGTCTACAAGAACAGACATTCCCAGGGCCTCGGTCCCAACTCTACACTGCGGAGATGCGCCTCGAGGCCATGCCGCTCGTCCCGCTTGCCCTGGCCTTCTGCGCCGGGGTGATGGGGGCAGCGTGGGTTCGGCCCGATTCCGTCCTCCTCTTGAGTCTGGGTGCAGGCCTCTCTCTGGCCGGTGCCTGCGCGCTCCAACTCGGGCGCCCCGGCCTTGCGACCTCGCTGCTGCTCCTCCTCGTAGCGCTCCTCGGGCTCCTCCGCGCGGCTCCGCCACGTCTGCCGCCCGATCACCTGGCACATCTGAGGCTCCCCGCGACAGTCATCCTCGAAGGTCGTCTCGCCAAAGAGCCCATCCCGTACGCTCCGGACCGGACCCGCCTCCTTATCGAGGCGGAAGGTGTCAAGCAGGATGGCGGTCAGCTGCGGCCGGCCCGGGGGCGAGCTCAGGTGACGCTCTACGGCGAGCCTCCGGGGCTGACCACAGGGCAGCGGATCAGAGGCGTCTTCCGCCTCGGGAAACCAGTGGGGTTTCGGAATCCCGGCGGGTTCGACTACCCCGCCTACCTCGCCCGCCGGGGGATCTTCCTAGTCGGGAGCGGCCGTGCTGGCCAACTCCGAGCGCTGACGTCTGAAGATCCCCGATGGACCGTCAGGGTGAGGCGGTGGGCCCTCGCAACCTTCCACCACCACCTACCCCTGCGCTCTGGGGCCCTCCTGGCCGGGCTCCTCCTCGGCGAGCGCGCCGAGCTCCCGCGAAGCGCCGACGAGGCATTTCGCCGGGCCGGCGTATACCACATCTTGGCCGTCTCCGGGTTCCACGTCGCGCTCATCGCCTCGACCGTCTTTCTGACGCTCTCGCTCCTGAGGATCCCGCGCCGGGTCGTAGCCATCATTGCCGGTCTGACCGTGGTCGCGTACGCCTCGGTGATCGGGGGGCGCCCCTCGGTCGTCCGTGCCGCGGTCATGGGAGTGCTGCTGCTCGTGGGGCTCATGCTCGAGCACGAGGTGAACGTCCTCAACAGCCTGGCCCTGGCCGCTCTCGCCATCTTGCTCTGGCGCCCCGGGGATCTCTGGGAACCGGGATTCCAGCTCTCCTTCGGAGCCACGACCGGCATCGTCTCGCTTGCGCCAGGGATCCTGGCGGGCCTGAAACAGCGAGGGTGGCCACGGTGGCTCGCGGCAGGGATCGCGGTGAGCGCCAGCGCCCAGCTGGCCGTGACCCCCATCATGCTGGCTCATTTCAATCAACTCTCCCTGATCGGGGTCGCTGCCAACCTCATCGTCGTCCCGCTGGCAGCGCTCGCCATGACCGTGGGGCTGGGAGCGCTCCTCCTCAGCGCCGCCTCTGAGGCCTTCGGCGATCTCCTCTTCCAGAGCGTCTGGCTGATCCTCCTGGCCCTCCGGCTGGCTGTTCACGGCGCTGCGGAGCTGCCGGGAGCCATGGTTCATCTCCCCGCCCCTCACTGGAGCGTGGTGGCGGCGTTTTATGGCCTCCTGGCGCTCCTGGCATCACCAGGTAGGAGGACTCGGGCCTTCAGCCTCGCGGGCCCCTCTCACGCCCACCCGTGGCAAGCCCGGTCCGAGCCGCTTCGCTTCAAACGCCGCGGCTGGGTGGCTGCCGGGATTCTCGCCCTCTGGGTGGGCGCCGCGTCTCTCTGGCCCTGGGTGAAGCCTGCTGAAGGGCGGCTGCGCGTGACGATCCTGGACGTCGGGCAAGGCGACGCGATCTTTATCGAGCTTCCTGATGGGAAGCGGCTGCTGATCGATGGCGGCTCCGGAGGCCCCCACCGCTTCGACGCGGGAGAACGGGTGATCGCCCCGTTTCTCTGGAACCGCGCCGTCAGGCAGTTGGACGTGGTCGCCATGACCCACTCGGACCCCGACCACGCCGGCGGGCTCTCTGCCGTGCTCAGGCACTTCACGGTCGGCGAGTTCTGGAAGACGGGAATCTGGGACGCGGGCGGCGCAGAGCTTCGAGCGCTGGCGAGGCGCTCGGGGGTACGCCGGCGCTTCCTCCGTCAGGGGGAGCAGATCCGATTGGGACCGGTTTCCGTGAGCGTGCTCCACCCCCCGGCGACCCCTCTCCAGGGCTCGCCCCGCGGCCCCAGCTCGGACGACAACAACAACTCCCTCGTCCTGCGCCTGGAGTGGAAGCTTGCCTCCTTTCTCTTCGCCGGAGACCTGGAGCGCGAAGGCGAGGAGGCGCTCGTCACCTCCGGAGAGCCCGTCCGCCATCTGGTCCTGAAGGTCGCCCACCACGGCAGTCGCTTCTCGACCACCGAGCGGTTTCTGGCCTCAGCCCACCCGGCCTTCGCCGTCATCACGGTGGGAGCACGGAACCCCTTCGGCCACCCCACCCCCGAAACGCTCAAGCGCCTTCGATCGAGAGGCGTGCGCCTGTTCCGGACCGACCAGGATGGCGCCGTCATCTTCGAAACCGACGGCCGCGAGCTTTCGGTGACACGCTGGGCCACGGGGGAGACGGAGCAGTGGCGGCTCGCACCGGGAATGGCGCCGCGAAGGCGGTAGATGCGCCGTCGTCTACTCGATGGGTCGGTCGTACTGGAGGCGGAGGCGCTCCAGCTCCTCAGGATCGACCCGCATCCCAAGAGCGAGCCCCATCTCTCCCAGGATCGTCTTGATCTCGTTCAGCGACTTCTTCCCGAAATTCTTGGTCTTCAGGAGCTCAGCCTCGGTGCGCTGCACCAGATCGGCGATGGTGCGAATGCTGGCGGTCTTGAGGCAGTTCGAGGCGCGCACCGACAGCTCCAGTTCCTCCACGTTCCGGAAGAGGTTCTCATTGAGCTCGAGCTGCGGCGCGACAGGCTCCACCACCTCCTCGACGGTGACCTCCTGGGGAAAGTTGGTGAACAGATCGAAGTGGTCCTCGAGAATCCGCGAGGCCTGCCCGATTGCGGTCTCGGGGGTCACGGTCCCGTTCGTCCAGATCTCAAGCACGAGCCGCTCCTGCCTGGCGTTCCCGCCGGCAGCCGGCTCCACGCGGAAGTTCACGCGCCGCACCGGGGAGAAGTCAGCATCCATCAGGATCGCGTTGATCGGAAGCGCCTCCGGCTCCTGCTTCTCCGCCGGCAGATTGCCCCGCCCCCGCTCGATGCAGACCTCCATCTCCAGCGTCCCGTCCTTGTCCACGGTCGCCAGCGGCTGCGCCGGTGTGAGAATCTCCACGTCCGCGTCCGGCTCGAAATCCGCCGCCGTAACCAGCTTGGGGCCCTGGACTCGGAGGCGAATGAGTTTGGGGCGGTTGACGTGAAGGGCGAAGACCACCTTCCGGAGGTTCCCGACAATGTCCAGGGTATCCTCGCTCACCGCCTCCAGGTGGGAGAATTCGTGCAGCACCGCCTCGATCTTGACCCAGGTGGGAGCCGCGCCGTTGATCGAGGAAAGAATGACCCGGCGGTAGGCGTTCCCAATGATCAGGGCAAAGCCCGGCTCGAAGGGTTCCAGCACAATCCTTCCGTAGTCGCGCTCCTGGACCTGCCATTCGTGACGGGTAGGGAGACCAAGCTCCAGCATCAGGGCCCTCCTCGGCGGATTCGGAGGCTTCCACCCCCCTGTTGGCGGGCTTCTACCCCGTACGTTACGGTAGTATAGCAGACCTCCGAGGCGGCCATGAACCGGTTGACTGGGGGGGTTGACTCCGGGACGATTGTAAGTAGAATACTGACACTCATAGAGGAGAGGTGATAAGTGCCTAAAATTTGGTCAGATTTCTCCGGGAGGCTCGGCGGTTCGAGCCGCGCGATCTTGGCGCTGGCGCTTCTCGGGGGTGCCGCGGCCGTCGCCCTCGAGGCCTGGTGGGTGCTGGTCCCAACCCCGGCACTCCGGGCCGGCCCGAGGGTCGTCGAGATCACCCTGAACCAGGGACCCCTCGAGATTGCTGAGCGACTGCAAGCGGCAGGGGTGATCCGAAGCCGGCTGGCCTTCACCATGCTGGCCACCCTCCGCGGGACCGCCCGCTCCCTCAAGGCCGGCGAGTACGAAATCCCCAGGGACGCCAACACCGTGCGGATCCTGGCCCTCCTGGAGAAGGGGAAGGTCCGAACGCGCCGCATCGTATTCCCCGAGGGGGGCACCGTGAGGGACCTGGCTCGCCTCTTGGAAGTTGAAGGGCTGGCCCGGGTGGAGGAGATCGAGCGGTTGGCCCGGGATCCAGCCCTGCTCTGGGCCCTCCGCATTGGCGCGCCGAGCCTCGAGGGCTACCTCTTCCCGGACACCTACTACTTCTTTAAAGGCCTGCCGGCGGAGAATATGCTGGCGCAGATGACGCTGCGGCTGCGGGAGGAGGTGACCCCTGACCTCCTCGCTCAGGCCGAGCGCAAAGGGCTGACCTTGCACGAGCTCCTCACCCTGGCCTCGATCGTCGAGCGTGAGGCGGTGCTGAGCAGGGAGCTCCCGGTGATCTCGGCCGTGTTCTGGAACCGCATCAAGCGGGGGATGCCGCTCCAGGCCGATCCCACGGTCCAGTACGCCGTGAACAAAGAATGGGGGGCCCTCACGCGGGCCGATCTCAGGGTGGACTCCCCGTTCAACACCTACCGCTACACCGGGCTCCCCCCGGGGCCGATCGCCAGTCCCGGGAAGGCGGCGATCCTGGCTGTGCTAAATCCGGCCAAGGTCAAGTACCTGTATTTTGTCTCCATGGACGGCCGCCGACACTTCTTCTCCAGGACCCTGAAGGAGCACAACGCTGCCGTGTCCCGCTACCGCCTCGCGCGGGCGCGGTGATTCCTCCCCGGGCCGTCCCGGTCATACCTCTGCTTGTCACTGCCTGAGGGCAGTGCTATAAACAGACGGGTCATGCCCTCCAGCAGCCGAGAGCCAAAACCCTGGGGGGGCCGCTTCAGCGACACCCCCCATCCTGCCGCCGAACAGTTCACCGCCTCGCTCGCCTTTGATCGGCGCCTCTGGCCCTACGACCTCGAAGGGAGCCGAGCCTGGGCCCGAGCGCTCCGGGGCTCCGGGCTCCTGACCGACTCTGAGCTGGCCGCGCTCCTGAAAGGCCTGGACGAGGTGGGGCGAGAGCTGGAAAACGGGAGCTTCCCCTTCCGCCCCGAACTCGAGGATATCCACATGAACATCGAGCGACGCCTCCAGGAGAAGGTGGGGGCGGTCGGTGGGAAGCTGCACACCGGGCGCTCGCGGAACGACCAGATCGCCCTGGACGAGCGCCTCTACCTTCGGGAGACGATCCGGCATGTCGACGGCGGACTTCGCGAGAGCCAGGCCGCTCTGATCGCCAGGGCTGAGGAGCACCTCGAGAGCCCCATGCCCGGCTACACCCACCTCCAGCGAGCTCAACCGATCCTCGTCTCCCACCACCTGCTGGCTTATGTCTTCATGCTCCACCGGGATCGGGAACGCTTCCGGGACTGCCTGGACCGGATCAACGTGCTTCCCTTGGGGTCGGCAGCCCTGGCCGGCTCCGCCTTCCCCATCGACCGGGAGGCCCTGGCGCGGGCCCTCGGCTTCGCCGCGGTGTCGTCCAACAGCCTGGATGCGGTGAGCGATCGGGATGTGCTCATCGAATTCCTGGGAGCCACGGCCATTGTCGGCATGCACCTCTCCCGCCTTGCCACCGACCTCACCCTCTGGGCCACCGTCGAATTCGGGTTCGTGGAGTTCGCCGAGGGCTTCGCCACGGGGTCCTCGATCATGCCTCAGAAGAAGAACCCGGACGTGGCCGAGCTGATCCGGGGCAAGACGGGGCGGCTCTACGGCAATCTCATGGCCGTCCTCACAACCATGAAAGGGCTTCCGCTGGCGTACAACTCAGACCTCCAGGAGGATAAGGAGGCGCTTTTCGACAGCGTAGACACCCTCGAGGCCATCCTGACCGTCCTCCCCCCCCTGCTGGGATCCCTGACGTTCAACCTCGAGCGGATGCGGGAGGCGGCAGGGGCCGACTTCGCCACCGCGACCGACCTGGCTGACTACCTGGTGCGCAAGGGAACCCCCTTCCGCCAGGCCCACGAGATCGTCGGGAAGGCGGTCAAGCACTGCCTGGAGCGGGGCAAACGCCTGGAGCAGCTCGATCAGGACGAGCTCAAGCAGCTCTCGCCTCTGCTCGAGGCTGATCTCTTCAACGCCATCACCGTGGAGGCCTCACTCCGGGCGCGCACGGTGATCGGAGGGACTGCTCCCGAAGCCGTCCGGAGCGCTCTGGCCACCGCAAAAGCTCTCATCGCCGAAAGGGTCGAATGAGGCGGTACCTCCCGCTGGCCCTGATTGGCCTCGCCGCGGCGGGGTGCGGGATCAAAGAGCCGCCGGTCGCCCCCGAGCGCCGGGTCCCGGCCGCCGTGTCGGGGCTCAGCGCCACGGTGGAGGGGGCTGCTGTCGTCCTGACCTGGACCAACCCGAGCAGGCGTGCTGACGGGAGCCGGCTCCCGGACCTCACGACGCTTCGCGTCTACCGGCGAGAGCAGCCTCGGCAGGGGAAGCCGAAGCCAGCCGTGCTCTCGCGTGGAAAAGTCGTCGGCTACGACGAGGTGGCGGCGATCCGCCTGTCAGCCCCGGCCCCGGCAGAGGTGGAAGGGAGCCGCGTGCGCTGGAGCGACCGGACGACGCTTACCGTCGGCCGTCGCTACGTCTATACCGTCAGGGCCGTGGACAAGATCGGCCGGTCGAGTCACCCCTCGGACCGAGTGGCGATCATCTTCCTGGCAGCCCCCGAACCGCCCGAGAGCCTCGCCGTGATCCCCGGGGAGAGGGAAGCCCGCCTGAGCTGGAAACCGCCCAGGACTCTCGTTGACGGCACGGCTGTCGCCGGCAGGCTGGTCTACCAGGTCCTGCGAACGCCCATCGCTTGGGCGGCGCCCACGCCCATCACGCCTGACCCGATCGAGACGACGAGCTTCAGAGACCGCGGGCTTCAAAACGGGCAGACCTACTACTACGGGGTGCGCGCGATCCGCATCGAGCCGGCGGGGGAGGCCCGGAGCGAGCTGTCCGAGGTCGTGGCCGCCACCCCGGTGGACCTCACGCCCCCCGCGGCGCCCACCAACTTGGTCGCGATCCCCTCGGCCAAGGCGGTGCGCCTGCTCTGGAACCGGAGCCCTGAGGCGGACGTCGCCGGGTATTTCGTCTATCGCGCCGGGCGCCCCGGGGGGGCGTACGCCCGGCTGAACCCCAGGCCGATCCAGACCACGCGCTTTGTCGACCGGAGCGTCGAGCCGGGCGAGAGCTACGCCTACGTGGTGACCGCGGTGGACCGGGCCAAGCGCGCCAATGAGAGCGCCCGCTCCAACGAGGCGACAGTCTCCGTCCCTTGACTTCACTCCTCGCGGATGCTACGGTCTCGAACACCTAGCTGAGTGAGGCGCGGATGGACCACTTCAGGTATCACAGCGGGAAGCTCTGCTGCGAGTCAACGCTTCTCGACGCCATCGCTGAGGCCGTCGGCACTCCCACTTACGTCTACTCCAAGCGTGCCCTCCTCGAGAGCTTCGATGCCTACGAGCGGGCCCTGGCGGGGATCCCCCATCTGATCGCCTACTCGGTGAAGGCCAACGCGACCCTCGCGGTCCTCGCCACCCTGGCCCGCGCCGGGGCTGGCGCTGACGTCCTTTCCGGAGGAGAGCTCTTCCGGGCGCTCAAGGCCGGCCTGCGCCCCAAGAAGATCACCTTCGCCGGGGTGGGGAAAAGCCGCGAGGAGATGCGCGAGGCGCTCAAAGCCGATATCCTGATGTTCAATGTGGAGTCTCTGTCCGAGCTGCGCCACCTCGATCAGACGGCGCGGGAGCTCGGACTCCGCGCCCCGGTCGCGCTCAGGGTGAACCCGGACGTGGATTCCCGAACCCACCCGTACATCGCCACCGGGCTCAAGTCCTCCAAGTTCGGGATCCCCATCGCGCGGGCGCTGGACGAATATGAGGCGGCCCGGAGGCTTCCGGGGATCGACGTGCTGGGGGTGCATATGCACATCGGCTCCCAGCTCACTGAGACCTCGTCGTTCGCCGACGCCCTGGGGCGGGTCGCCGAGCTGGTGGAGGCGCTCCGCCGTCAAGGAATTCAGATCCAGTATCTGGACGCCGGCGGGGGGCTCGGGATCCGGTACAGAGACGAGAACCCTCCCACCCCGAGCGAATACGTGGACGCCCTCCTGCCGGTCGTCAGAGCCCTCGGCGTGACCTTGATCCTCGAACCCGGACGATCCATTGTCGGAAACGCCGGTGCGCTCCTGACGCGCGTCCTCTATCTCAAGGAGAACGGCGACAAGCGCTTCGTGATCGTGGATGCCGCCATGAACGACCTGATCCGCCCGAGCCTCTACGACGCCTACCACGAGATCCGACCGGTCCGGGCGGCCAGCGGCGGCTCGACCTCGGTGGTGGACGTGGTGGGCCCGATCTGCGAGTCCGGGGATTTTCTGGCGAAGGATCGTGAGCTGGCCGAGGGGCGGGAGGGCGACCTCCTGGCCGTGATGAGCGCCGGCGCCTACGCCTTCGCCATGGCCTCCAACTACAATGCCCGGCCCCGGGCGGCCGAGGTCCTGGTGGACGGAGAGCGCTACGCCGTCGTGAGGCGGCGGGAGAGCTACGAGGATCTGATCGCCGGCGAGCAGTTCGCCAGCGACCTTGCCTTCGAAGGAGGAGAGCAATGACACGCGCGAGGCTTGAGGGCTCCATTGTGGCGCTGGTGACCCCGTTCCGGGACGGGCGCGTGGACGAGGCCACGCTCCGGGAGCTCGTGGAGTTCCACGTCACTCACGGCACGGACGGCATCGTCCCCTGCGGGACCACCGGCGAATCCCCCACGCTCTCTCACGACGAGCACCGGCGGGTGGTGGAGATCGTCGTGGAGACCGCGCGGGGCCGGATCCCGGTCATGGCGGGGACAGGCTCCAACTCCACGGCCGAGGCCATCAACCTGACGATCCACGCCCGGAAGGCGGGGGCGGCCGCCGCGCTGGTCGTCTCTCCGTACTACAACAAGCCCACCCAGAAGGGGCTGTACGAGCACTTCAAGGCCATTGCGGAGTCCGCGGACCTGCCCATCTTCGTCTACAACATCCAGGGCCGGACGGCGGTCAACGTGGAAACCGACACGCTCGCGCGGCTGGCCAGCGAGGTGAAGAACATCGTCGGCGTCAAGGAGGCCTCGGGCTCCCTTGAACAGATGACCCAGGTGATCCTCGCCTGTCGGCCTGACTTCACGGTGCTGTCGGGCGACGACACCCTGACCCTCCCGCTGATGGCCCTGGGCGGGCGAGGCGTGATCTCGGTGGTCGCCAACATCGTCCCCGCGGAGACCAGAGAGATGACGCACGCGGCCCTCGAGGGGGATTGGAAGCGCGCGCGCGAGCTCCACCTCCGGCTCTTCCCGCTCGCGAAGGCCATGTTCGTCGAGACCAACCCGATCCCGGTCAAAGAGGCGATGGCGCTGATGGGGACGATCGCCCCGGAGTTCAGGCTCCCGCTCTGCCGGATGGCCGAGGGCAACCGCGAGCGTCTCAAGAAGGCGCTGATCCAGTTCGGCCTGGCCAAGGGGTGATGAGTCGAGCGGGCGGAGTCACTCCGGACCGACGATGACCGACGTAGTGGTGGCCGGCGCGGGAGGCCGGATGGGGTCCCGGGTCGTCGCCTGCCTGAGGGAGGAGAAGGACCTCCGCCTGGTCGGCGCCCTGGAAGCCCCGGGCCACCCGACCATCGGCCGCGACGCGGGGGAGGTGGCGGGAATCGGGAGGACCGGGGTGGCTGTCAGCGCTGATCCGGTCGCGCTCCTGGTCGCCGCGCGGATCCTGATCGAGTTCTCGACGCCCGAGGCGAGCCTGGAGCACTTGAGAGCGGCAGCGCGCGCCGGAGCCAGAGCCGTCATCGGGACCACCGGCTTTTCCCAGGCCCAGCGCGAGGAGATCGCCGCCCTCGCCCGCGAGGCGCCCGTCCTTCTCTCCCCCAACATGAGTGTCGGAGTCAACCTGGCCTTCAAGGTTCTGGCCCAGATCGCCTCGGTGCTGGGGGACGAGTACGACGTGGAGATCACCGAGATCCACCACCGCGGGAAAAAGGATGCCCCCAGCGGCACCGCGCTCAGGATGGCCGAGGTGATCGCCCAGGCCCTCGGCCGAGATCTCGGCCGGGTAGCGGTGTATGGCCGGCAGGGCATGCCGGGGGAGCGCTCCCGCCAGGAAATCGGCATTCTCTCCCTTCGCTCCGGCGATGTGGTCGGCGAGCACACGGCCTCCTTCGGCACCCTCGGCGAGCGGCTCGAGCTGACCCATCGAGCCCACAGCCGCGACACCTTCGCCAGGGGCGCGCTGCGCGCGGCGAAGTTCATCAGCCGGGCTTCCCCGGGCCTCTACTCCATGCAAGATGTGCTCGGGCTCAAGTAGCCGGCCGGCTCTGAGAGATGCCTGAGCCGGACTATTCACGAACGAAGCGGGGGGCCGGCGGGCGGCGAATTGAATAATGTCGGCTAAGAGGGTGGAGCTGGCCGAGCGGTTGAAGCGTCTGCCGCCGTACCTGTTTGCCGAAATCGACCGGAAGAAGCGCCAGGTGCGGGCCCGCGGCGTGGATGTGATCGACACGGGGATCGGCGACCCGGACCTGCCGACCCCAGCCCACGTGATCCAGGCTCTCCAGAAGGCCGCCGAAGACCCCGAGAACCACCGCTACCCCTCCTACGAGGGCCTGCCGGCCTTTCGCCAGGCGGTGGCTGACTGGTATGCCCGGCGCTTCCGGGTCCAGCTCGATCCTGAGCGCGAGGTCCTGACGCTGATCGGGGCGAAGGAAGGGACGGCCCATATGCCCCTGGCCTTCGTGAACCCTGGCGACCTCGTCCTGGTCCCCGACCCCGGCTACCCGGTGTACGCCGCCGGGACCTGGTTCGCGGAAGGGCAGGTTCACTTCATGCCCCTCCGTCGGGAACGCGGATTTCTTCCCGATCTCGGGGAGATCCCGCCGGCGGTTGCCCGTCGCGCCAAACTCATCTACCTCAACTATCCCAACAACCCCACGGCGGCGTGCGCCACCCGGGGGTTCTTCAGCGAGGTGGTCGCCTTCGCCATGAAGCACGGGATCCTCGTCTGCCACGACGCCATGTACTCCGAGCTCAAGTTCGACGGCTACGAGCCGCCCAGCTTTCTGGAGGCGGACGGGGCGCGGGAGGTGGGCGTGGAGTTCCACTCCCTGTCCAAGACCTACTCCATGACCGGCTGGCGGATCGGATTCTGCGTGGGGAACGCGGAGGCACTCGCCGGACTCGGCAAGATCAAGACCAATGTCGACTCGGGAGCCTTCCAGGCTGTTCAGCACGCCGGCATCGCCGCGCTCTCCGGGCCCCAGGATGCCCCCGAGCGATACCGGAAGATCTATCAGGAGCGGCGGGACATCGTGGTCCGGGGGCTCACGGCCCTCGGGTGGGAGGTGGGTGTCCCGAAGGCCACCTTCTTCGTCTGGGCACCGGTGCCGAAGGGGCTCGACTCCAGGGCCTTCGCCGCGCGGCTCCTGGAGGAGGCAGGGGTGGTGGTGACGCCGGGGGTCGGCTTCGGCGCCTCGGGCGAGGGCTTCTATCGGATCGCGTTGACGATCGAGGCCGCCCGGCTCGCCGAAGCCATGGAGCGGCTCACGAGGCTCCGGGTGTGAGCACGGCTCTCCCGTCCCGGGGAGGCTCTGATAAGATATTTATCGAGGATCTCCGCTTCTATGGCTACCACGGAGTGAGCCGCGCCCAGCAGGCGGTCGGGACCTGGTTCTCGGTGGACCTGGAGCTCGCGCTGGACCTGACTCCGGCGGCCCTCTCCGACGATCTGGGCGCTACCGTGGACTACACCGAGGTGGCGCGGCGGGTGGTGGAGATCGGGACGAAGGAGCGGGTGAACCTCCTGGAGCGCCTGGCGGCTCTTGTGGCGGAGACCCTCCTCCGGGAGTTTCCGGCGCAGGCGATCCGGGTGCGGATCAAGAAGCTGACTCCCCCCATGGAGGGGCTCCACGCCTTCCCGGGTGTGGAGCTGGTGCGGCAGCGCTAAGAGCATGGCACGCGTCTTTTTGAGCCTGGGCTCCAACGTGGGCGATCGCCTCGCGCACCTGCGCGAGGCCGTGCGCAGGCTCAGGGAATTCCCCGACGTCGAGTTCCTGGATGTCTCCCGGCTCTACGAGACCGAGCCCTGGGACAGCCCTCCGGGCGAGGTTCCTGACCGGGCGCGCTGGTTCCTGAACTGCGTGGTGGCGATCGAAACGTCCGTGGCCCCGTGGGATCTCCTGGAATCGCTCCAGGGGCTCGAGGCGGAGCTGGGGCGCCCGCGCTCGGGCGCCGCCCCCGAAGCGACCCGCGCGGAGCCGCGCACCATGGACATCGACATCCTCTTCTATGGGGACCAGGTCATCAGCGCCTCCGAGCGCCTCCACATCCCCCATCTCTTTCTCCACGAGCGCGGTTTCGTGCTGCGGCCGCTGGCGGAGCTCGCTCCGGATTTCGAGCATCCGGTGCTGTATCAGACCGTTCGCGAGCTCCTGGACGAGCTGGAGGACGACCACCAGGTGTTCGCCTCCGACCTTCCGCGCCGTTGGTTCCTCTTCTGACAGGGCTCGCGACTTCCCGTCTAGGGTCCCTGCGAGCCGAGACACGCAAGCCCCCCCATGGCTGACCCCGAGTTCCACCGCCAGGCGCTGAGCCACCTGGACGCCCTCTACAACCTGGCGGTCTACCTCACCAGGAACGGGGCCGAGGCCGAAGACCTCGTCCAGGAGACCTATCTTCGCGCCTTCCGCTTCTCCCATCGCTTCCAGCGCGGAACCAACCTCAAGGCCTGGATGTTTCAAATACTGAGAAACACGTTCTTGACCTTCTACCACGAGCGGGAGCGCGAACCACCCATCTCGGAGGAGCGCATGACCGATGAGCCTGCCCCCATGTTCCACGACGCGCCGGTCGAGGATCGGGCGAGCGTAGAGGCTCACGCCGACCTCGGACGGGCGCTGGCCCGACTCCCCGAGGAGTTCCGGACCGTTCTCCTGCTGGCGGAGGTGGAGGAGTTACGCCTCGAGGAGGTGGCGCAGATCATGGGGTGCCCGGTGGGGACGGTGAAGTCGCGGGTCTTCCGGGCGAAGGAGCGGCTCAGGGAGATTCTGAAAGACTACGAGGGAGGCCTCACGCCCTGATGGACTGTCAGGAGCTCTGGCATGAGATGGGGGAGTGGCGCCACAGGCGTCTTCTGCCCGACCGGGCCCGGGAGCTGGAGGCTCACCTGGATGCCTGCCCGGATTGCCAGCAGTGGGAGCGCGATGAGCAGGCGGTCCATCGGCTCCTGACCGAGCGTCTTCCCCGTTATGCCGCACCGGTCCGCCTGGCACAGCAGATCGGAGATGCCGCCACCCCACGGCAATCCTGGTGGTGGGCGCCGGCCTGCGCGGCCCTGGCCGCCGCCATGCTGGCGATCCTGCTCTTCCTCGGGCTGCCGCGCCCCGGTGAGCCCGAGCTGCTCCAGCAGCTCGTCCACACCGCGATCTCCGAGCATACGCGAGCTCTCCTCCGGTATCCCCACGCGGAAGCCGTTCCCGCTGCTCTCCCGCATCTGATGGAGCGGACCGGGGTCGGGTTCTGGGGATTCTTCGAGGGCGACGAACAGATCCGGCTCCTCGGAGCTGAGCCCGTGGTCCTGGACGGCGAGCGGGGTCTGGCCCTTTTCTACAACGGCCCCGGAGACCACATGATCACCTATCTCATCCTGCCCGGGGCGAGACTCACCCTCCCCGAACGGGACCGGGTCCAGATCGGCCCCTCCCGTCCCATGCTCGCCCGGCAGAAGGGCTACTCGGTCTTCGTCTGGAAACAGGAGTCGCTGGCCTGCCTCCTGATCTCCGACCTGGTGTCGGAGAGTGAGCTCGCGCGCTTTCGCGAGTACTTCCTCGTGATCCGCTCCAACACTGACCCCTACCCGCTCAGCGGGCCCTCGCCTCGCTCCTAATGAGACACGCGTAAGTAACGGAAAGCCATCCACTGACTCCTCCCCCTCACCTTTGTCCTCTCCCCCATTGGGCGTCCCATTGCTCCGTTACCTATGCAAAGGCCAGTAATACGCGCGCATTTGATGCTGATCCGCTGGCGCCCCCTGTCCCTATCCCTCTCCCCGAGGGGAGAGGGTACAGGTGAGGGGGGAGCCTGTCAGCGATCGCTCCACGAG
>JBHIBG010000062.1:0-15902 GCA_046758965.1 Methylomirabilia bacterium
GGCGGCGGTCCGGCGGATCTCCACTGATTGTAACGCCTGTCACCGCTGACAACGGCCGTGGGCAAAGCCTACCTCTCGCTCTTCAGCGAGAGGCTCCGGGGCCTGCTCCCGCGCGTGGGGGAAAGGTCGCGGGCCGAGAGGGAGAGAACGAGGATGAGAGTGACGAGGCGTGGGTTCCTTCAGGTGTTGGGCGCGACAGCCGGGGCCGCCGCGCTCGTGAGAGGCCCGCTGGCCAAGGCTCAGCAGACAGGCGGGGACTTCACGCGGTGGACTACGCCCGAGGAGAGCCTGATCCCCTCCATCTGCCAGCAGTGTCCGGGCGGATGCGGACTCCTGATCCGGGTTCTGGACGGGGAGGTAGCGGGGATTGCAGGGAACCCCCTCCACCCCATCAGCCGAGGGAGCCTCTGCCCCAAAGCTTACGGTGGGCTTCAGCTCCTCTATGACGGTAGCCGTCTGAAGGGGCCGATGGTCCGGGATGGAGAGCGTGGGCGCTTCCGACCCACCGGGTGGGACGAGGCGCTCCGATTGGTGACAAGTCGCCTTTCCGAGCTTCGCCTCCAAGGTCTCTCGCACACGGTGGCCATTCTCGGAGGGCAGTACCGGGGCTACCGGGACACGCTCTGGAAACGGTTCGCCGAAGCGTACGGGACTCCCAACTACCTCCGCTTCCGCTGCCTCCACCCGGAGCAACCCGCCGTCGCTCATCAGCTCATGCAGGGCGTGACGACTCCTCTGGGCTACGACCTTGGCGAAGCCCGATTCATCCTCTCTTTTGGGGCCGGCCTCCTGGAATCCTGGCTCGGCCCGGTCCATGCCTCCCAGGCGTTTGCCCGTCTCCGCCGAAGCGGGCAGCGCCCCCGCGGACGGTTCGTCCAGGTGGATCCAAGACGCTCGCCGACCGCGGTCAAAGCGGACCAGTGGGTCCCTGTCGTTCCGGGGACCGACGGAATCCTGGCTCTCGGCATCGCCAACACCATGATCCGCGAGGGACTCTACGATCGGGAGTTTGTGGACAGGTACGCCTTCGGCTTCGAGGACTGGGTGGATGGAGCCGGTCAGCGGCACACGGGGTTCAAGAACTTGGTCCTGAAAGAGTACGGCCTGCTTACCGTGTCGGGGGCCACGGGCGTCCCGGTCAAGACTATCCTCGAAATCGCTCGCGATCTCGCCACGATCAAGCCGGCAACCGTCATCGGCGAGCGAGGACCGGCCTACGGCTCCGACGATCTCCACACCCGGATGGCGATCCACAGCCTCAACGCTCTTGTCGGAAACATCGGCGTCCGCGGCGGCCTCTTGATCCAAGGCGAGCTGCCACTGACCCCCCTTTCCCCGGTTCAGCAGGATGAGGCCGCGAAACGGGGTTTGACACAACCTCGCATTGACGGAGCCGGTCGCGGGGCGTACTTCCTTGCCCCCGGTGTTCCTCAGGCTCTCCCGGAGCGCCTGCTGCAGGGAACGCCATATCCGATCAATGCCCTCTTCCTCTTCGCCACTAACCCCCTGGCCAATCACCCCGCGAAGGAGGCGTTGGCCAGGGCCTTCGACTGGATTCCCTTCATCGTGAGTTTCTCTCCATTCCTTGACGAAAGCTCCTCCAAAGCTGACCTGATCCTTCCCGATCACACCTACCTGGAGCGGTGGCAGGACGACCAGGTCACGCACCTGGCCGGCTTCACCTGCTTCAGTCTGGCCCGGCCGGCTGCGGCGCCTCTCCATCGCACCCGCAACACCGCCGACGTACTGCTCCAGATTGCGAACATGCTGGGCGGAAGCGTCGGCGAGAGCCTTCCGTGGGAGAAGTTCGACGACCTTCTCTACGAGACGGCCCGGGGACTCTACGAGGCCGGCCGAGGGTACGTGGTCTCGATTGCTGCCGAGGAGTCGCTCAGAAGGATCCTGGAGCGCCAGGGGTACTGGACGCCCGAGTTCGAGGACTACGACGACTTCTGGGATGCCCTGCTCGAGCGGGGGGCATGGTGGGATCCCACAGGTCTTCCGGTCAGCCGGAAAGCCCTCCTGAGGACCCCCTCGGGGAAGTTCGAATTCTATTGCACCGACCTCAAGCGGTTGGTGGAGGAGGCCGAGAGGCGGGAAGGGAACCCGGCAGTGCTCGTCCGCCCCCTCGGTGCCCCGGGTGGTGAGGACTCGCGGTTTCTCCCTGCAGTGGCCATTCCGCCCCCCCGAGAACCGGGAGCGTTTGCTCTTCGCCTCAACACCTACCGCCTCGCGACCCGACCGCCGGGTGGTGGGAGGAATCAGCCCTGGCTCCTTGAGCAGCCGGCTGTCCACGTCCGGGCCTCCTGGGAGGGGTGGGTAGAGGTTCACCCGGAAACAGCACGCAAGTTTGGGGTGACGGATGGCGACTGGGTCTGGGTGGAGTCGGCCAAAGGGCGGATCAGGCTCAAGGCCAAGCTCTACTCCGGGACGCTTCCCGACGTGATCCACATCCCGCTTTTCGGCGGGGAGGGGCCCAACCCGAATGACCTGATCGTCAACGAGGCCGATCCGTTCCGTGGCTTCGGGCTTCTCAACACCACTCGGGTCCAGCTCCGCAAGGTATAGCAGCATGGCGACACGGGTCAGACGACTCACTTGGCGGCTGCCAGCGGACTACGGCGGTTCGAGCGCGGGCAAAGCCCGCGCAACGGTGGGGGGAGGTACGCTCGCCTTCGGCTCGCGCTCTCCGCAACCTCGCACGCGAGGTTGCTTCGCGTCGGCAGGGGGGCACAGCCCCCTTCCGAGGTAGAGATGGCGCTCTGGGGGATGGTGATCGATCTGGATCGCTGCACCGGCTGCCAGGCTTGCGTCATGGCCTGCAAGGCCGAGAATAACGTCCCGGCCGTAGGGGCCAGCGAGGCGGAGCAGGGGCGGACCATCAGTTGGATGCAGGTCCTCACCGAAACTGACGACGAGCACCCTGGCGGGAAGATGCGGTTTCTGCCACGGCCGTGTCTGCATTGCGATGACCCGCCGTGCACCAAAGTCTGCCCCGTGTACGCCACGTACCGGAACCCCGAGGGGATCATCGCCCAGATCTATGCCCGCTGCATCGGGTGCCGCTTCTGCATGGCCGCCTGCCCGTACAACGCCAAGTACTTCAACTGGCGGAGGTACCAGACGGAGAAGCCGGGCCAGAACCCGGATGTGTCGGTACGCCCGAAGGGAGTCGTTGAAAAGTGCACCTTCTGCCACCACCGCCTCCAGAGGGCCCGCGAGCGCGCCCTCGCCGAAAAACGGGGGATGAACCCGGGGGAGTATGTCCCCGCCTGCGCCGAGGCGTGCCCGGCTCGAGCCATCATCTTCGGTGATCTCTCCGATCCCGGCAGCGGGGTGTCGAAGCTCGCCCGGAGTCCCCGGGCCTTCAGGCTCCAGGAGGAGCTGGGGACCAAGCCCAAGGTGATCTACCTGACAGAAGGAGAAGGCCGTGGCTGATCGCGTCACCGACAGCGACGCGGTCCTCTTCGCTCCGATCGAGCGGACGGGCCCCGGCTTCTACTGGGTCGTCGCTGCGCTCTTGCTCCTCGTCCTCTGGGGCGCTACGGCCTACTGGACCCAACTCGAGCAGGGGCTGGGTGTCACAGGGCTTCACCAGCCGGTCTCCTGGGGGTTTTACGTCACGAACTTCGTCTTCTTTATCGGGATCAGCCACGCGGGGACCCTGATCTCGGCCATCCTCCGTCTGTCCAGGGCCGAGTGGCGGCGGTCGGTCACCCGGATGGCCGAGGTGATCACCGTGGCGGTCCTCTTCATCGGCGCCGGCCAGATCCTCGTGGACCTGGGCCGGCCTGATCGGCTCATGAACATGATCCGGTACGGCCGCTACCAGTCCCCCCTCCTCTGGGACGCCACCAGCATCAGCGCCTACCTGACGGCCAGCATCATCTACCTCTACATTCCCATGATCCCCGACATCGCCCTCCTGCGGGACCGGCTCGGCAAGCGGAAGTTTCTCTACTCGGTGCTGGCCCTCGGGTGGCGGGGGACCGAGCGCCAGCAGCGGATCCTGAACCGCGCCATCGGCGTCATGGCGGTGCTCGTGATCCCCATCGCGGTCTCCGTGCACTCCGTCGTCTCCTTCGTCTTCTCCATGACGCTCCAGCCGATGTGGCACTCGACGATCTTCGGCCCCTACTTCGTGGTGGGGGCGATTTTCTCCGGGATCGCAGCCCTCATCGTCGCCATGGTCCTGTTCAGGAAGGCTTACGGGTTGCAGGGCTACCTCAAACCGGTTCACTTCCGCTATCTGGGACAGCTGTTGTTAGTCATGTCGCTCCTCTGGTTCTACTTCACCTTCGCCGAGTACCTGACGGGCTACTACGGCGCGCAGCCGGAGGAGATGGCGGTGTTCTGGTCCAAGTTCACCGGCCCCTTCTGGCCCTTCTTCTGGGGGATGGCCCTCATGAACTTCGTCATCCCGCTCCTCTGCCTCGTGCGACTCGGCCGCCGCACCGTCGGGAAGGTCTTCGTGGGCTCCCTGTCAGTCCTGGTGGGGATGTGGCTCGAGCGCTTCATCATCGTCGTGCCGACCCTCGCCACCCCCCGGCTCCCGTTCCCGGAGGGGCACTACTGGCCGACATGGATCGAGTGGGGAGAGGCCGCGGGGAGTTTCGCGCTCTTCGCCCTCTTCTTCCTTCTCTTCACGAAGGTCTTCCCCATCATCTCCATCTGGGAGATCCGGGAGGGGCGGGAGGCGGGCCTCCGGGAGGTGGAAGAGCGCCTGCTGACCTACCTCCCGGACACGCTGCCGGGCGGGCTGGTGGAGAGCGGCCGGGCCCAGCCGGCGGGGCCATGAGCGATCCGCATCCGGCGCGGGACCGCGCAGTCCGGACCTTCCAGTGGGCGATGGCCGTGGGGGCTGTCTTCTTCATCGGGGGGATCGTGACCTGGATCGGCCACCTGATCCGGACGGCCTGGAGGCTCCAGGACACGCCCTCGGCCTCTATCGGGATCTCGCTGGTGGCAATTCCGGTCTTCCTCACCCTCCTGGGCGTGGTGCTTTACGTCTTTGTCGGGCTCCTAGGAGACCGCGGTAGCCCGCCGCCACCGCCGCCGGAACCGCCGACCCGCTGGGGCGGATGAACAGTGGGGACTTCACCATGGGTCCGGTAAGGGGAGAGGCGCTGGCCCGGCCGGCGAGGACAGGGTGGGGGTGGGGCCTCACCGTCTGCCTCCTCCTGGGCCTCCTGGGCGGGGCGCTCTACGCCCTGGGCTGGCAGCTCCAGATCGGCCTCGGGATCACCGGCATGAACAGCCCGGCTTACTGGGGGCTCTACATCGTGAACTTCGTCTTCTTCGTCGGGCTCTCGGCCGGGGGAATCATTATCGCTTCGCTCGTCCACGCCCTGGGCCTCAGCCAGTTCCGCTCGGTGGCGCGGATCGCCGAGCTCATGGCCATTAGCTGCATGATCCTGGCGCTGCTCTTCATCCTGCTCGATTTGGGCCGCCCGGACCGGCTTGCGAACCTGTTCCTCCACGGGCAGCTCTGGTCACCTCTCGTCTGGGACGTGATCGTCATCAACCTCTACCTCATCGTCAGCCTGATCTATGGGTACTTCGGGCTCCGCGGAGATCTGGCGCGGTTGCTGGCGATGACTCCCGGACGCCGATGGCTCTACCGGCTCCTCGCCCTGGGATATACCGACCTTTCGAGCCGGGCGTTGGCGAGGGATCAAAAGGTCGTGAGGATCGTGGCCTTCGTGGGACTCCCCCTCGCAGTGGCCCTTCACACCGTCACGGCCTGGATCCTCGGGCTGGTCAAGGCCCGCCCGGGGTGGTACGGGGCGATCATGGCTCCGCTCTTCATCATCTCGGCTACGGTTTCGGGGCTGGCCCTGCTCCTGGCCTCGGTGGTCTTCTGCCGGCGGTTTCTGAAGCTCCCGATCGAGGAGAAAGTCGTGAGGGACCTGGGGAAGCTCTTGGTCCTCTCGATCCCAGTCCTGGGCTATCTCCTCTTCGCCGAGCTGCTGACCGTGCTCTACGGCCGGGAACCCGGGGCCTTCCACGTGTTCGAGGAGATGATGTTCGGCGGATACGCTCCGGTCTTCTGGGGGAACCTGCTTTTCGGGCTCCTCTTCCCCCTGGCCGTGCTGGGGGCGATCCTGTTCGGGGTGAACCGCCAGCTCGTCCTCGGGGGCGGGGTCCTGGCCACCCCGCTCGTCGCGGTGGCTGCCGCGAGGCTCCCCGGATGGACCCCGCCGGTCCTGGGCGGGGTGTTCACAGCGATCCTCGAGGTCCCGGTCCCGCCGTGGCTGGGATACGCGCTCCTCTGGCTGGGCGGCCTCCTCTTGCTGCTCCTTCTGCTGGATCAGCGGATGCCTGCCGACGTCCGGATCGGAATCGCCGCCGGCCTGGTTGTCGTGGGAGTGCTGGCTGAACGGTGGATGATCGTCGTCATCCCCCTGATCGGCCACGCCCACCTCCCCTACGCTTACGTCCCTCCCTCGTACGCTCCCACGGCGGTGGAGGCCCTCCTGGCCGTGGGGGTGTACGCCGTGGGGGGCCTCCTCTTCGCCTTCTCGGCAAAATTCCTTCCCCTGGTGGAGCTGGAGCCGTCAACCCCTGGAGCTCATGGAGGCGAATCGTGAGGAGATGCGTCGTGCTCGTCGCTCTGCTTCTTTTCACGGGCGTGGGGCCGGGGGCCGGAATCCCTCCGGCCTTCGGAGGTCACGCGAGCCTTTCGTTCCTCCTTCCTGGGAATCCTCTCGAGGGGAGCCATCTCTTCTTCGGCAAGGGATGTCTTCGTTGCCACGCGGTCCACGGCATCGGCGGGAGCACGGGGCCGGACCTGGGCCGGGGGATCATGAACCGCCCGCTCCTCGAGATCGCTGGAGTCATGTGGAACCACTCCCCGGGGATGGAGCACGTGTTTCAGGAGCGGCACGTGGTCCGCCCGAAGTTTGGGGCCGAGGAGATGGCGAGCCTGCTCTCGTTTCTCTACTACCTCGGCTCCCTGGACCCGCCCGGCGACGCGGCGGTGGGCGCGCGGCTGTTCCGCCAGAACGGGTGCCAGGGATGCCATTCCTTGGGCGGGAAGGGTGGAACGGTTGGACCGTCGCTCGACGAGTACAGCCGCTATGCGTCCCCGCTCTTCCTGACCACGGCCCTCTGGAACAAGGGGCAAGCCATGGCCAAGGCCATGGCGAAGCGGCGGGTCCCCCGCCCCACCTTCCGGGGGAACGACATCCCTGACCTCTTGGCGTACATCCGGGCGAGCGGGGGCGGCCTCGAGCGGGTCTACGCTCCCCCGGGGAGCCCGGAGCAGGGCGAGGAGCTGTTCAGGGAGAAGCGCTGCGTCGAATGCCACTCCGTCAGGGGAGACGGCGGGAAGGTCGGGCCCGACCTGGGCGCGACGCTCACGGGGAGCCTCATGCGGATCGCCGGGAGGATGTGGAACCACGGCCCCAAGATGTGGGCGAAGATGGCCGAGCGGGGGATCCAGGTTCCCTCTTTTCGCGCGGAGGAGATGTCCAACCTCATCAGCTACCTCTACTTCTTCCAGTTCATCGACGCGCCGGGCGATGCGGGAAGGGGGCAGGCGGTGTACAGGGAAAAGCGCTGCGGCGCCTGCCACGCCCTCCGGGGAGTTGGCGAAAAGGTGGGGCCGGACCTCGCGGAAGAGGAGAAGCTCGACACCCCCGTGGAGATCATCACCGAGATGTGGAACCACGCGGGGCATATGGAAGAGAAGATGCTGAAGGAGAACGTGGCGTGGCCGGTCCTCAAGGGAGGAGAGATGGCGGATCTGATTTCCTACCTGCTCTCCATCCGGCGAGGGACGGCCCAGCCGGTCGGCCCCGAGGGATCAGCGTCCCAGGGGAACCGGCGGTGAGGAGGCATCCCAGCACAGGAGGGAGCTGGCCATGAGATGGTTCGCGAGACTGTTCGTGGCGCTGATGGGCTTGACTCTCGTCAGCGCAGGAGTGACGCTGGCCGCAGAGGTGGAGGTGCTCGCCAGGAAGATCAACAGCAGCGAGGCCCCGAAAATCGACGGCAAGATGGACAAGGTCTGGGGCGGGGTGCGGGCGACCAAGGTCATGGCGGCTGGAGGGCCACAGGGAAAGGTCAAGATCAGCCTGAAGGTGCTCTACACCGACACTGACGTCTACTTTCTCTTCCGGTGGCCCGACAAGACCAAGAGCTTGAACCGCCTCTACGAATTCGACGGCAAGGAGTGGAAAAAGGTCAAGGGAAACGAGGACCGGTTCAACCTGGTGTGGGACATCCACAATACCGTCAAGGATTTCCCCGAGAGGGGGTGCATGGCCGTCTGCCACGTGCAGGACAGGAAGCTAGCGCTGAAGACGAAAGGCCCGGACCAGCACGGCGACATCTGGCACTGGAAGGCCCAGCGGTCGAACCCCGCGGGATATGCGGATGACCAGTGGCTGGGGCATGAGCTGAAGCAAAAGGGCCACGAGACGACAGCCCGCGGAAACGACAGCAAGACGGCAGGAGGCTACGCGCGCAACTTTGACAAGGACACCAGGAGGCCGAAGTACACGTTCAAGGAGGGGGTCAAGCCCGGGCCGATGCTCCTGAGAGCGAGTGCAGTGGAGATTCGGGACTACGCCAGGTTCAAGGCCGGCGCCCGCCTGCCGCGGGAAGTCCTCGCAAAGCCCGTTGGCAGCCGCGGCGACATCGAGGCAAAGGCCGTCTGGGCGAAGCGGCGCTGGACCCTGGAGATGAAGCGGGCACGGGACACGGGGGACACGGAGCACGACGTGCAGTTCACCGATTCTGGCCGCCCGTACTACTTTGCGATTTCAATCCACGACAACGCCGATGAGTACCACCACGCGCACACCGGCGTAACGGCGTTGAAGCTCCTGCTGAAGTAGGACGAATTCGCCCCCTCCTCTTTCTCCTCTCCCCCAGATGATGCGAGGGGAGAGGAGAAGGGGGAAGGGCCATCGGGAGAACAAGATGATACGGCGACCACGAGGGGCTGTTGCAGTGGCTGTACTGGTCATGGGACTGATGACAAGCCATGGTCTGGATCCGGAGCTTGTCGCCGCACAATCTGCCCGACAAATCGAGGAGCAACATGATGACCTGCGAGCGAAGGTCGAGCGCCTGATTGAACAGCTGGGGAACCTGCATTTGGGCCTGGGGTTTACCGGCGTCCTCCAGGGCACCGCGAACAACGCAGACAACAATCCGAAGGAGGGGAACAGCACGGACGCGACTTGGTCAGTGGACCTTGAGGTCGGCGCCCCAATTGGAGAGCGGGGTGAGGCCTTCCTGCTCGTCGAAGCCGGCCAGGGGGCGGGTCTAACCGATGAGCTCGGGGTAGGCGCTTCATTTTTTGGTGTCAACGATGACGCTGGAGACTCCGAAGCCCGCCTCGCGGTTACCGAGGCGTGGTACGAACACCACTTGTGGGGAGAACGAGCCGTTCTCACGGCCGGCAAGGTCGATCTGACCAATTACTTCGACGCGAACCAGGTGGCCAACGATGAAACCACACAGTTCCTCTCTTCGGGCCTGGTCAACTCGATTGCGGTCGAGTTCCCCGGGGATAATTCATTTGGTGCCCGGCTAACGCTCAATCCCATCCGTTGGCTAGACCTGAGCGTCGGGTGGGGAGAAGCGGACGCCGACTTTGAGAATGTCTTTGAAGACGCGTTTGTGATTCTCGAGGTCGGGATCCAGCCAACCATCGCCAACCGGGAGGGCAATTACCGGATCTATGGGTGGATGAATGTGGCTGATCACGCGGAATTCGCCGACCCCACGAATCTCGACGAGGACAACAAAGGTGTCGGTCTCAGCCTGGATCAGCAGGTGCTCGACCTGGTGACCGTCTTTTTCCGGCTGGCTATCCAGGATGAGGACGTCAGCTCCGTCAGGACCGTCTGGAGTACGGGCCTAGAATCCAGGGGAACCTGGTGGTGGCGGAAAAAGGACATCGTAGCAGTGGCCGTCGGCCAGGCCAGACTCAGCCCCAAGTTCAAGGGCACTGCCCAGGCCCCTGGGGAACCGGACGACGAGTTGTTCATCGAAGCCTACTATCGCTTCGTCGTCAGCGAAAACCTTGCCCTGTCAGCCCATCTGCAGGTCATTGACAACCCCGGTGGGGACGCGGCCCTGGACACGGTGACTGTCCTAGGAGGGCGGGTGCAGGTGAACTTCTAACCTCAATCCGAAGATACGTCGGTTTCCCCTCCTCACCCCGCCCTCTGCCTCAATGGGACCGAAAATGGGCGAATCCGAGAGCACATTCTTCCGGATCAGACTCAGATAGTAGGAGGTTGGATGGCGAATATCTGATGTCGGTGATGGTGGGAGATGACCGGGGCGAAGCGAAAAACCCTTGCCAGGCGGCTCATGATCGGGTTCCTGGCGGTGACCGTTCCGGGAACCGTCATTCTCGGGGCGGTCACACTCTACTCGATCTGGTCACTGGGGAAAGTGAACGATCAGCTCGAGGAGATCAGTCTGTCCCTCAAGGCGACCTGGGAGCTCCACCTGTCCCTCATGGCGGCGGCAGCCCCGCTGCGGGAGTATCTGCTGCGCGGCGGTCAGGCGCGCCAGCAGGAGTTCGATCGGCTGATTCGGGTCGTCGATGAGAAGATAGCCTCCTGCGCCTCGGTGGCCTGTCACGTGGCGTCACAGACGCCCAGGGAGATGGCAAGCCGCCTGGCCCCGACGATTGACCAGCTCCGGAGGAAAGGAGGGGTGATCTTCCAGACAGCTCGACCTGCGAGCAAGTCCGACGGCCTCCTCCGCATGACGGAGATTGAACAGCTGGTCTCCGGGCCCAACCGGCAGCTTCATCGCATGTCGGCCGCCCTCCTTCTTCGGGTGCAGGTCCTCCGACGGCAGTCTGACGCGGTGATCCGGCAGGCTTCTGTCCTGACAGCCTCGCTGACCTTCGCCATTGTCCTGCTCGTGTGTGGGGTGGCCATGGTCCTCGCGAAGTGGATCTCCAGTCCCCTTCAGGAATTGCTCCTGGGAACCCGGCGGGTCATGGCCGGGGACTGGGGATACCGGGTGGGAGTGAGGGACTCGGGGGAGATCAGCGAGCTGGCCGGATCATTCAACACCATGGTAGAGGAACTCCGACATCATAGAGAGCGGCTCGAGGAGTACAGCCGCTCCCTGGAGGAGCTGATCCGGGAGCGGACTGATGAGCTGAAGCGGAAGGACGAGGCTCTCGTCCAGTCAGAAAAACTGGCCTCTCTCGGGCTTCTGGCCAGCGGCGTGGCCCATGAGCTCAACAACCCCCTGACCAGTATCCTGATGAGCGCGAACCTGATGATCGAGGAGGTGGGGAAGGGCTCGCCCCTTCACGCAGACCTTGAAAGAATCGACATGGACGCGACTCGCTGCAAGCGCATCATTGACGACCTCCGCGCCTTCTCACGGCGTCGGGAGCTCGAGAAGGCGCCCAGCCGGGTGGAGGCGGTGGTGGAGCAGGCCCTCAGCATGGTCGGGCACGAGCTGGATCTCCGGGGGATTCGGGTTGAGCGGGAGATCCCGGCGGCTCTTCCGGAAATCATCTGGGATCCGGAGCGGATGGCCCAGGTCCTTACCAACCTCTTCATCAACGCCGCCCAGGCGATGGAGCAGGGGGGGCGCCTGGTCATCAGGGCTCGAAGGGAAAATGGCTGGCTCGGCATCGAGGTCCTCGACACCGGCGCCGGAATACCCCGCGAGCACTGCCCGCGAATCTTCGACCCCTTCTTCACCACCAAGCCGGACGGCACGGGGCTGGGGCTCTCGATCAGCTACGGTATTGTCCAGGAGCACGGCGGCCGGTTCGAGATGGAGAGCCGCACGAGAGAGGACGTCGGTCCGAATGGTGAGACCGGAACCACCGTGAGAATCGTGCTCCCCCTTGCGGAGGGGAGAGCATGAGCGATTCGGCCTCGGGACGGGTCTTGGTGGTGGACGACGAGCCGAACATCTGCGAGTTGATCAAAAAGGCGCTGGAGCGGATCGGCTACTCGGTGGATGTGGCCCCGACTGCCGAAGCGGCCCTGGCCAGGCTGGAGCGGACCCCCGTGGAATTGGTCCTCTGTGACATCAAGCTGCCGGGCACGGACGGGATGGAGCTGCTCGGGCGAATCAAGGAGTCCCATCCCGAAACCGTGGTGGTCATGATTACCGGCTATGCCTCCATCGAATCGGCGGTGGCCGCCATCAAGTGCGGGGCCTCGGACTACCTCGCCAAGCCTTTCGGCCCGGAGCAGCTCCGCCACGTGGTCGGCAAGGCCCTGGAGCAGAAGCGGCTTCTGGAGGAGAACGTCTACCTAAAGGGGGAGCTCCGGCACCTCTTCGGGGAGCAGGTGGTCGTCGGGCAGAGTCCCGCCATGCGCGCCCTCTTCGACCTCGCCCGGACCGTGGCGGCCACTGACTCCAGCGTGCTCATCACGGGCGAGAGCGGGTCCGGCAAGGAGGTCGTGGCGCGCTTCATCCATGCCGGGAGTCACCGGAAAGATCGTCCCTTCATCACCGTGAACTGCGCGGCCATCCCGCCGAATCTGCTGGAGTCGGAGCTTTTCGGCCACCGCCGAGGAGCCTTCACGGGGGCGGTCTTCACCCGGCGGGGGAGCTTTGAGCTGGCCGACGGTGGCACCCTCTTCTTCGACGAGATCGGAGAGATGCCGCTGGAGATGCAGGCCAAGATCCTCCGAAGCTTGGAGGAGCGGCAGATCAAGCGGGTGGGCTCGGAGGAGCCCCTCCCCGTGAACGTCAGGATCATCGCTGCCAGCAACAAGGATCTGGAGCAGGGGATCAAGGCCGGGAGGTTCCGCGAAGACCTCTACTGGCGTCTGAACGTGGTGCAGCTCGTGGTGCCGCCTCTGCGCGAGCACCCGGAGGATGTCCTTCCCCTCGCCCGCCACTTCCTGGCCCTCTACGGGCGGGAGCAGAAGAAAGCCGTACCGGACTTTTCGAGTGAGGTCGTCCAGGCCTTCGCGCGATACGACTGGCCGGGAAACGTTCGGGAGCTCCGGAACGCCGTTGAGCGGGCGGTCATCTTCGCCGAAGCAGGGAAGCCGATCCGCCTCGCCCATCTTCCCCCCCATATCAGTCACGAGCCTCCCCGGGCGGCAGTGTCCTCTTCGAAGCCATTCCGGACCCTCCGGGAAGTGGAGCTTCAGTACATCCGCGAGGTTCTGGGGGCCTGCGGCGGCAACCGGACCCAGGCCGCCGAGATCCTCGGGGTCTCCCCCGTGACCCTCTGGCGAAAGCTGGGAAAGGAGAGCGCTGGCGAGGAAGCTCGGCAATCAAGGAGTTGCGAGCGATCTTCGGAAGAGCAAGGGTGATCGAATGGGATCCTCCATCGGCATCAGGTTGTTCGTTGGATTCCTCGCCATAATCTTCGTGACCGGCCTCATCGTCCTGGTGGCCATCGGTCGCCTCTCGGAGCTCCGTTCGATTGCGACGGAGTTGATGCAGAAAGAGATTCCGGAGGTGCACGTCCTCTGGAAGATCAGGTCCCTCCTCTCAGAGATGGAGACCGATGTGCGACACCTCCTTCTCAAGCATGAGCGGGAGAACCATCTCCTCCACGTGTGGGAGCAGGACACACGTGTAAGAGAATCCTTGGAGACGTTTCGGAGCCTCCATCCTCTTCTGCCAGAGAAAGAAGAGCAGTTGGTGGTGGAATTAGCCAGCCGCTACCGATCGTTCCGAAAGGCAACGGCCAACGTCATCACCCTCGTCCAACGGGGAGAAGAGACGAAGGCCAGAGCGCTGTTCCTCGGCACATGGGAGGAGCATCACCAGGCAACCCTGGAAAGCCTCGTTCGCCTTCTGGCTTATGAAGATCAAGAGATGGAGCGAAGGGTAGCCCTCGCTCAGGCCAAGAGCCGTTCGAGCCACAGGATGATCATCGCGCTAGGTGCGGTCGGTCTTTTCTTGAGCCTGGCGCTGGCCCTGGGGATCACCTTCTCCCTCACACGGCCCATCACGAAGCTTGTCGAGGCGACGGAGCGGGTCACTGGAGGGGATCTCGCGTCGAAGGCCGAGATCATCAGGCAGGATGAGATCGGTCTGCTCGCCCGGGGGTTCAACGAGATGCTGGACCGGCTGAACAGATCCTTCGAGGATCAGCGGCGCTTCTACGCCGATGCCTCGCACGAGCTCCGGACCCCCCTGACGATCATCAGGGGCGAGGCCGAGGTCGCTCTTCGAGAGCCGGAGAAATCCGTGAAGGCGTATCGCGAGGCCCTGGAGACCGTCAATGCCGTGGCCAGCCAGATGGGGCGATTGGTCGATGAACTCCTGTTCCTGGCGAGGTCCGAGGCCGGGCAGATCCGATACGAGATGGCGGAGGTCGCCCTGGCCCCGCTCCTCGAGGAGGTTGCTCGTCAGAGTGAAGGCCTGTCCGCGTTGAAAGGGGTGCACCTGGAAACTGATGTCAGCAGGCGGATGGCGGTCCGGGGAGACCCTCAGCGTTTACGCCAGCTCTTCCTCGTCCTCGTGGATAACGCGATCAAATATACAGCCCCCGGAGGGAAGGTGACGTTGGCCCTCAAAGCTGAACCCGACCGGGCCAGAGTGCTGGTGTCCGATACCGGGATCGGGATCCCGGAAAGGGATCTGCCCCACATCTTTGAGCGCTTCTACCGGGTGGACGGCGCGGGAGCGAGGCCTGAAGAGGGGACGGGCCTTGGCCTCGCCATCGCCCGATCGATCGTGAGAGCCCATCAGGGGGAGATCTTCGTCGACAGCGCGCTTGGGCGAGGGACGACGGTGTCGGTCCTCCTCCCCCACGTCTCATCCCGAGGATGAAGGTGTCGCATGCGCCTCTTGCTCATCGAGGATGACAACCGGGTCGCCAGGTTCATCAAGAAAGGCCTGGAGGCCGAACAGTACCGGGTGGAGGTCGCTTCCGACGGCGAGCAGGGGATCGAGATGGGGCTGACCGGGAGCTACGATCTCATCCTTCTTGACATCATTCTTCCCGTCAAGAACGGGATCGAGGTCTGCCGACAGTTGCGGGAGCGCGGCATCCAGATCCCGATCCTGATGCTCACCGCCAAGGACGCGCTGGAGGACAAGGTGATAGGCCTCGGGGCGGGGGCTGATGACTACCTGACCAAGCCCTTCGCCTTCGAGGAGCTGGTGGCCCGGATCCAGGCCCTCCTCCGTCGACGGGGGGATCTCGACGTTGCGCCGAGGCTCCAGGTGGCCGACCTGGTCCTCGATAGGAACACCCACGAGGTCAGGAGGGCAGGGAAGCTTATCCAGCTCACCCACACGGAGTTCGCCCTCCTGGAGTATCTGATGCGGCGTGCCGATCGGGTCTTGAGCCGGACCTTGATCGAGCAACAGGTCTGGGGCTACCACCATGATCCGTTGACTAACGTGGTGGATGTCTACATCTTGCATCTTCGGCGGAAGATCGATCACGGCTTCAAGCAGCAACTGATCCAGACGGTTCGCGGGGTCGGATACCAGCTCAAAGCCTGACGATTTTCCCCGCTCTCCCTCCGCGCCTCCCCCGACGATCCCCGGTTTTTCATCGAATGTTCATCGTTTCTTCATCGCCTTTTCACTTGCTGCTCATCACGTTTCCATCTTCGAGGAGTAACTATCTTACGAGGAATCGCAATCGCGCGAGGGTTGCTTGCAAGCAGCCTTCGCAAGAAGGAGGAACAGGCGATGAGGAAACGAACTGGACCGTTGGTTCTCGGGACACTGAACGCCTTTTGTAAGGAGGGAAAGGTCATGAGGAAAGGCATTCTACTCGCGGTAGCTCTCGGAGCATTGATCGCCTTCTCGGCAGCGCCAGCCTTCGCCCTGGTCGTTTGGGTCGAGGAGAGTACAAAGACCAAAGGCGCCACGACCATCACCTGGGACTCGAGCTTTGCCGATCTCGACTACACAAACGGTACGCCCATTGGCACGACGGTGAACTGGAGCGTGGATGCCGGAGCTGCAGC
>JBHIBG010000063.1:0-15604 GCA_046758965.1 Methylomirabilia bacterium
TCTGAAGCCGAAGCCCTTGAAGTCATCCTTGATGTTTGCGTCCGCGAAGAATGCTTCCAGCTCCTCGACTTCGGTGTCCATTACCTGGATGACGAGAATGCTGGCTTCCGGTAACCTCCAATCCGGCGCCTGACGTCTCATATCCTTTTCTTCGATGGCAGCATATATGGCTTCGGAGGCTTCATATGCGCCAAGACCAGCACCATAGCTGGGACGCGCCATGACCTTGGTGAACTCTACACCTACCAAAGAGCCGTCTGGCCTGCGGCAAATAAAGTCGGGACGCTCCCCGTCAACGAGGACTTCAAGGCGGACGTCCGTCGTAAATTCGTAAGCCTCGCGGAATAGCTCGAATGCTATGCGTTCCTCTTTTTTCTTGCCAATTTCCTGATCAGACATCGCGCTAAGGCTGGGCACTCACCTGCAGGCACCGAAGCGGCCTGAGAGGTCTAGTGCCGGAAACACTGGAGTTTCTCCCAAGCCTATTTCTCCAAACCGTCATCAACAAATTGTCCACGGACGAACTCATGAGGCACCGTATCAGCGGTAGAGCGACTCGAGGATGTCCCTGTACTTCTCGGCCACGACCTTCCGTTTCACCTTCAGGGTCGGGGTCAGCTCGCCGCCCTCCTGGGTGAAGTCAGCGGGGACGACGGCAAATCTCTTGATCTTGGCGTAGGACTGGAGCTGCGCGTTCTTCTCCTCCACCGTGCGGCCCACCCGCTCGTTCACCTTGGGGTGCTGGGTGAGCTGGGCATAGTCGGTCACGAGAACCCCCTCCGCCTTGGCGAACTTGGCCACCTCCTCCGGGTTCACCGCGATCAGCGCCACCGGATAGGGGCGCCGGTCGCCGTAGACCATCGCCTGGCTGACGAAGGGGTCCCCCTTCAGAAGGTTCTCGATGTTCTGGGGGGCGATGTTGATGCCGCCCGCGGTGACGATCAGGTCCTTCTTCCGATCCGTGATGTGGAGGAACCCCTCCCCGTCGAGGTGGCCGACATCCCCGGTGTGGAACCAGCCTTCTGCGTCGAACACCTCGGCGGTCGCCTCTGCCTTCCTGAAGTACCCTCGCCTGGCGATGTTCGGGCCCCGCCCCAGGATCTCCCCATCGGGGGCGATCTTGAGCTCCACGCCCGGCACAGCCCGGCCAACCGAGCCGAACTTGAAGGCGTCCGTTCGGCTGGCAGTCAGGATCGGGCAGGTCTCGGTCAAGCCGTACCCTTCGAGGATCAGGATGCCGGCGGCGTGGAAGAACTCGGCGATCTCCTTGGAGAGCGGGGCCCCCCCCGAGAAGGCGAACCTGAGGCGCCCCCCAAGAGCGTGGTGAAGCTTGGAGAAGACCAGCTTGTCGGCGAGCCTGTGCTTCAGGCGAAGACCGGCAGGGATGGGGCTCTGGAGCTGTTGAAGCTGGCTCACCTGCCGCCCGACGCCGAGCGCCCAGTTGAAGATCTTCCTCTTGGTCGGCGAGCCTGCCTCCACCCCGGCAAGAATTCTCGCGTACACTTTCTCGAAGACCCGCGGCACGCTGAAGATGAAATGAGGATGGACCTCACGAAGGTTCTCGGCCACCTTGTCCAGGTTCTCCGCGAAGGCCGTGGTGAGGCCTTGATGGACCCCAATGAACGATTCGAATCGCCCGAAGGAGTGGGCCAGAGGCAGAAAGAGCAGATGGACCTCGCCTTCGGTGATCTGGGTGACCTGAGTAGACCCGTTGAGCGCAGCCATGTGGTTGCCGTGCGTCTGGACCACTCCCTTTGGCGGCCCCGTAGTCCCGGAGGTGTAGACGATCGTGGCGGTCTCCTCGAGGCGGACCGACGCCACCCGCTCTGCCAGGACGCCCTTGAGCCTTTCAGCGTGCTCCTTCCCGAGCCTGCGGAGCTGCTCCCAGGTCAGGACTGACGGCTCCTGCCCCTCGTACTCCTGGATCACCACAATCTGCTCCAGGCCCTGCATCTTGCTGCGCACTTCGAGGGTCTTGGCAAGCTGCTCCGGGTTCTCCACGATGAGGGTCTTCGCCTCGGAGTCGTTGACGATGTAGGCGATCTGCTCGGGGGTGTAGGTGGGATAGATGGGGACCGTGACGCACCCGGCGGAGAAGATGGCGAAGTCGGCCTGGACCCACTCGGCGCGGCTGGTGGAGAGCAGGCCCACCGCCTCACCCTTCTTCCGGCCGAGCTGAAGCAGGCCAAGCGCAAGCTCGCGGACACTCTCTCCGACCTGCGCCCAGGTGAGGTTCTGCCACTGCCCCCCGCGCTTGAGCATCTGGGCGGGGCGCTCGCCGCCCTTCTCCACGCGGTTCCAGAACATGCGTGCAAGGGTGTCTTCAGCCATGGCTCCTTCCTCCTCGCCCCCTCAGAGGAGCTTCCTGAGCTCCTTCCGGAGGACCTTGCCCACCGGGCTCTTGGGGAGCACATCCATGAAGCGGACCTGTTTCGGACACTTGAACTTGGCCAGCTTGGCCTGGCAGAAGCCCATGACCCCCTCAGCGGTCGCCTCCTGGCCAGGCTTGAGAACCACGAAGGCGAGCGGCTCCTCGCCCATGAGCGGGTCCGGCATCCCGACCACCGAAGCCTCGGCGATCTTCGGATGGGCGTAGAGGACCTCCTCCACCTCGCGGGGATAGATATTGAAGCCGCCGCGGATGATCAGATCTTTCTTGCGCTCCACGATGTAGAGGTAGCCGTCGGCATCGAGGCGCCCCATGTCACCGGTGTGAAGCCAGCCGTTCTTGATGGTCTCCGCCGTCTCCTCCGGCATCCGATAGTAGCCGAGCATGACGTTCGGGCCACGAACGCAGATCTCCCCCGCCTCACCGGCGGCGAGCTCGCGCTCCTCGTCGTCGAGGATCTTCACCTCCACGCCGGGGATCGGCTTCCCCACCGAGCCCAGCCGCCGCTCCAAAGAGAGCCGGTGGGCGGAGACCACCGGGGCCGCTTCGGTGAGGCCGTATCCTTCCAGGATCTTCCCGCCGAACCGCTTCTCGAAAGGCTCGGCGATCTCAACGGGAAGCGGAGCCGCCCCCGAGCCCCAGACGATCATGGAGGAGGTGTCGTACTGGTCGGCGTCCGGGTAGTTCAGGAGGTAGACGTACATCGTGGGGACTCCCGACATGGAGCGGACTCGGTACGTGTGAATCGTCTTGAGCACCTCCTCGGGGTTGAACCACCGGAGCAGGACCGCCCGGGTCCCGAGGATGTTCCCGGCATTCATGACCGTCAGGCCGTAGGAGTGGGAGAGGGGCAGGACGGCGAGCGCCCAATCCTCCCGGTTCAGCTCGTACATGGAAGCCACGGAGCCGGCGTTGGACGCCAGGTTCCCGTGGGAGAGCGCCACGCCCTTGGGCCGCCCCGTGGTGCCGGCGGTGTACAGGAGCACCGCGAGCTCCCCGGCAGCGCGGTCCACCGCGACGAAGCTGTCGGGCTCGCGCTCGATCAGCTCCTGGAAGGGGAGCGTCTTCCCCTCGCCGCCGCCATCGATCACGAGCACATGCGTCAGGGCCGGGAGCGCCCCGATCAGCGACTCTACCTTCCAGAGCATGTCGGAGCAGGTCACGATCACCGTGGCTTCCGAGTCCTCGAGGATCAGCCGTACCTCCTCGCTGCCGAGGAGGAACACCACGGGGACCACGACGGCACCCAGCTTCAGGATGGCGGTGTAGCTCTGGGAGACCTCGGGGCAGTTCGGGAGCATGACCACTACCCGATCCCCGGCCCTCACGCCCAGCCGCCTGAGGGCGTTGGCAAGGCGGCTGGCGCTCTGCTGGGCTTGGACGTTGGTGTATTCTTTTCCCTCGAAGACGAGCGAGACGTACTCGCCGTACTTCCGGAGGTTCTCTTCTCCGAGCTTCGCCAGGTTCACGGGTTGCTGCCCTTAACCAACGGCAGGCCCTGCGGGTCCTGTCCTCGGCGCTTCGGCCTCTCGATCCTCGGTCGCCCCTCTCCCCTCCCTCTCCCGCCAGAGGAAAGGGGGAAGGGTGAGGGAGTCAGTGCCTGCCCGCCGCGACAGGACCCCAAGGCCGATCAAACACCGTGCGCTCTCACGCCCGCTCGAAGACAGTAGCCAGCCCCTGGCCTCCGCCGACGCACATGGTGACCAGGCCGTAGCGCGCCTGCCGCCGCCGCATCTCGTAGATGAGCGTAGCCATGAGCTTCGTCCCGGTGGCCGCGATCGGATGCGCGAGCGCGATAGCGCCGCCGTTGACGTTGACCTTGGCGCGGTCCAATCCCAGCTCACGGGTCACGACCAGCGACTGGGAGGCGAACGCCTCGTTCAGCTCGATCAGATCGATCTGGTCAAGGGCCAGACCGGCCTTCTTCAGCACCTTCTGGACCGCCGGGATCGGCCCGACGCCCATGATCGTCGGATGGACTCCCGCGGCGGCTGTTGCCACCACGCGCGCCAGCGGCGTGAGCCCCATCCGCTCGGCGCGCTTGGCATCCATCACGACACAAGCCGAGGCCCCGTCACCGATCCCGGAGGAATTCCCCGCGGTGACGCTGCCGTTGGGCTTGAAGACCGGCGGGAGCTTAGCCAGCTTCTCCAGGGAGGTGTCCCGCCGCGGGTGCTCGTCCACCTCGAAGACGACCGGGTCCCCTTTCTTCTGCGGGACGACGACCGGGACGATCTCCTCCTTGAACCTGCCCCGATCGATGGCGAGAGCGGCTCGCCGCTGGCTCTCCAGGGCAAAGGCGTCCTGCTCTTCCCGGGAGACCTTAAACTGCTCGGCCACATTCTCGGCAGTAATCCCCATGGAGGGGTCAATGTCAGCCGGGGCGAGCTGGGCGCGGGTGAACTTGGGTGGGACGCGGCTGAAGCCGTCGATCGTGTTGTTCTCCATCAGCCAGACCCGGCGGGTCATGGACTCGGTGCCTCCGGCCACGAACACCTCGCCATCTCCGGCTCTGATCGCGCTGGCCGCCAGCGCCACGCACTGAAGCGATGACGAGCACTGGCGGTCGATCGCCACCCCGGGCACCTCCACCGGCAGACCAGCCAGGAGCAGGGAGAGCCGAGCCATGTTCCCTCCCCCTGCCAGCACGTTGCCGAAGATCACGTCGTCAATCTCGCCGGGCGCCACCCCGCCCCGCTTGACAGCCTCGCGGATGACGACAGCCCCGAGATCCCCCGGCGAGACCTGCTTGAGCGCCTTGTTTTCGGACCCCACAGCAGTCCGAACCGCCGAAACAATGACCGGCTCACCCATGCGTGGCCTCCTTATCCGTTGTATGACGAGGACTTATCATTCGTCGGGGACACTATAACATGCTCTCGTGAAGCTGTCAGGCCTCAGAGCGCTCCTCGCTCCTGCAACTCGGAGAGCCGGCGCCGGTCGAAGCCGAAGTACTTGCCATAGATCTCGCGGTTATGGTAGCCGATCGGGCGGCACGGCCACTTCAGGCGGGGCGGTGTCCGGGTCATCCGCCAGACGGGGGTCTGGACAAGGAGCTCACCGTAGATCGGGTCTGCCGTCCGCCTCAGACAGCCACGCTCCCACCAGTTCGCCTCAGCCAGAGTGCGGGTGGGCAGGCTCACCGGCCCGAACACCACGACCCCCGGCCCGGGGTCAGCCAGCACCCTTTTGAGAATTTCCTCCGCGGTGAACTGCTGAGACCAGCGCTCGATCTCATCCCGGAGTTGAACCTCGTTCTCCATCCTCACCCGTTTCAGCGTGGAGTTGAAGCGGGAGTCCTGAGCCAGCTCCGGCCGCCCCATGATCCGACAGAGCGCCTGGAAGTTCGGATCCGTATAGGCGGCGACAAACGCGAAGCCGTCCTTCACGCGGACAAAGGTGTAGGGGAACACTGCCAGCTCGTAGAGGCCGGTACGCTCCCTGACCTGCCGGGTCGCATGGTACAGGAGCACCGTGTACTCCAGGTACCGCATGAGCGCCTCGGCTCCGGAGATATCGATCATCTGGCCCTGCCCCGAGGTCTTCCGCCAGTGCAGGGCGGCCATGGTGGCGAGACCGCCGAACGCCGCCTGAGCGTAAGCCGACATCCAGCTGCCCACACGCATCGGGGTCCGCTCCGGGGCGCCCGTGATGTGGACCAGGCCCGAGCGGGCCTGGTCCGTGAGGTCGTACTCGGCGGGCTGTCCCTCGGCTTCGGGTCCGAACTGGCCACAAGCCGAACAGGCCACGTAGATCAGCCGCGGGTGGAGCTCGGAGAGCTGGCGGTAACCGAGGCCGAGGCTATCCAGGTACCCCGGGGGAAACCCTTCAACAAGGAGATCCGCTTTCGCCGCGAGCCCCCGGAGCAGCGACCGCCCCTCCTCGGATTCCAAGTTCAGCGTGACGAAGTAGCGGTTGCGCGCCTCGGCCACGAAGGCCAGGCCATCGCCGTTGGCAGCCACCTTGGCAGGACCCCACCGGCGAGCCGGGTCACCTCCGGGCGGCTCCACCTTGATGACCTCCGCCCCCAGCTCAGCCAGATAGGTCGCGGTCAGGAGCGCCCCGTAGTGGCCCTGGGAGAGATCCAGGACGAGCAGATCGTCGAGGCTCTCCGGCTTGTCCGACACACCGTCCGGGTCCTCCTCCGCCCTGATCCACTCGGGCCAGCTCTGACCGGGCACTCTCTCCGCCTCTGTCTCCTTCACTGAAAAAGCCCTTCGCCCTTCCAGCCCTCTGGGGGCTTGGCCCCGATCCGGTCCTCCCACTTCCCAATGACCTTCTTGGCCTCAAGCGCCCGGATCTCGGCATCGGGCAGCCCCAGGATTGTCTTCAGCACCAGCTCGTTGTGAAACCCCACCGGTTTTCCCGCCCACTTGATTCGTGCTGGCGTGGCCGAGAGCTTGGGCGCAGGTCCGTACTCCACCATCTTGCCGTAGACCGTGTCTTCATACTCCCAGACCGAGCGGCGGACGCGAAAGTGGTTGTCTTCGTAATGGTCCTTGCCGGTCATCACCGGGGCGACGGGCACTCCGCGCTGGCGGGCCGCCCGCTCGATCTCGGCGCGGCTCCTCCCCTCGCACCAGGCGGCGATGAGCTGGTCCAGCGCCCTCGCGTGGGCGTTCTCCCGACGGGAGGCGGGAGAGACAAAACGCGGCTCCCGGGCAAGCTCGGGCTGCCCCAGAAGGCGGCAGAGCCCCGCGAACTCGTGGTCTGTCCCTGCCACCAGCGCCACGTAGCCATCTGCGCAGCGATAGACGCCGGAAGGAGAGAAGACCGGGTCGCGGTTGCCGGTCTTGGGGCGATCCTTTCCGGTCAGCCCGGCATAGAGCCACGTCCAGTCCATGGCCCGGAGGAGCCCCTCGCACTGTGCCATCTCCACAAACTGCCCCTCGCCCGTGCGATCGCGCCAGTGGAGGGCCGCCAGCGCCCCGAGAGCGGACATGGACGCGCCGAACCAGTCGCCGATATAGTTGCCGACCCTGGTTGGCAGCTCCCCCTCTTCGCCGGTGATGGCGGTAAAGCCCGAGACCGCCTGGGCCAGGCCGTCGTACGAGGCGCGCCCGCTGGCGAGGGGCCCCCACTGGCCGAAGCCGGTGTTGGCGACGTAGATGAGGCGGGGATTGACCTCCCTGAGCTGGCGATAACCGAGACCGAACTTCTCTTCCAGCGTTCCCGCCCTGAAATTTTCAACAAGAATGTCAGAGCGGGCGGCCAGCTTCCGGATCAGCTCCCGGCCCTCCGGCGCATGCATGTCGATGCCCACGTGGTACTTGGAGTGGTTCTGAGGGAAGAAGGCGATGGAAACGTTCTGCCAGAAGAACGAGGCGCCGCCGAGGATCCGGATGACATCCCCCTGCCCCGGCAGCTCGACCCGGATCACCTCGGCACCGAGCTCGCCGAGAAAATCTGCGGTGGCCGGCCCGAAAATGAGGACCGAGAGGTCGAGCACTCGAACCCCCCGGAGGGCTTCCGGCTTCTCGTGGACCCGGGCAGGATCGAAGAGCCTGGCGGCCCAGTCGAAATAGCAGTCAGTCATCGCGGATCGGACCACCAGCGACAAGGAGCGGGTGCGGCACAGAGCGGGATCGTACCACCTCCGCGCCGGCCGGAGCAAGCCCCGCGTAAGGCAGGATTCCGATCACCGTGAGGAGGCGCGTCGGCGCCGGACGGCTCGGCGCGGTGCTGTAGTGACTTCACCGACGGCACTCCTGAGCGTCCCGAGGAAGACGCGCGCCTCGCTGCTCAGCGGTCGGAGGCGCGGGTGGATCAAGTCGAGGCTCCGGCTCAAAGGCTCGGCATCGACAATCTCGACCGCGACGAGACTCCCGCGGCGAATTTCCCGAGACACGGCCAGGTGGGGCAGGAAGGCCAACCCCAACCCGCGCTCGACCATCCTCTTTGCCGTCTCAATCGTCTCGACCTCGAGCACGACGTTCGGCACCAGCCCAGCCCGACGGAACAGGCCGTGGCTGAGCGTCCAGTCGCTCGAGCCCCGGTCGAAGACGACCAGCGGCCGGTCCGCCACCTCCTCAAGGCGAGCCCGACGTGAGCGTGGCGGCCAGTGTGCCGGATCCCCGACGAGGATGAGGGGATCATCCCGCAGGCTCACCGTCTCGACCGCCGGATGGTGGAGAGACCGGGCCAAGCCGATCTCCGCTTCCCCGCGGAGCACGATCTCCAACACTTCCTTGGAGTGCCCCGACCGGACGGTGATCATCACGCTCGGATGCGCGCGCTGGAAGCGCTTCAGGACATCCGGCAGGAGATACGCGCAGATCGACAGCGCCGCGGCGATCTGGAGGGCTCCACCGCTCTCGGGCCGGACCCCATGAACCGCTTGGCGGGCTACCGCCACGGCGTGCATGATCTGCTCCGCGTGAGGGCGCACGGCCCGTCCGGCAGCAGAGAGCACCAGCCCCCCCCGGCCCCGCGTGAAGAGCTCCACGCCAAGCGACCGCTCGAGCGCCTTGATCCGCGCGCTCACGGCTGGCTGGGTCACCCTGAGCGCCTCGGCGGCCCGCCGGAAGCCCCCAAAGGTGCTGACCGCAAGAAAGGTTCTGACCTGATCGATCTCCATCGAGCTACTGCGCTCCCTCGAGCTTGCGCGAGACCCGGACCCGCCAACGGCTCAGACGTATGATAAGCATTTTTTATTGAGATATAAAGATTATAAGTTTGACTTTGCACCCTATCGGCCGGAAACTGGGGACCCGGTCAGAGGTCGCTCCGGCCGGCACCATTCGACCAAAGGAGGCCGTGACTTCATGGAGAGCAAGGGGAAGGGTTTCCGCCGGCTCCTCCAGCAGGAGCCGTACGTGTTCACGGGCGGGATCTACTCGCCGCTCGATGCCCAGATCGCCGAGGGCGTGGGAATGAAGGCCATCTACATGAGCGGCTACTCGGTCGCCATGCTCAACGGCTGGCCCGACATGGGCTTCCTGACCATGACCGAGATGACGAAGACCGCTTCCATGATCGCCAGCGCGGTGCGGATCCCGATCATCGCAGACGCGGACGACGGCTACGGGAGCGCGCTCAACACGATCCGGACCGTGGCGGAGTACGTCAAGACCGGGGTGGCGGGCATTCACCTCGAAGACCAGCGGTATCCGAAGCGCTGCGGACACATCGCGGGAAAGACCATCCTTTCGCGCGAGGAAGCCCTCGGCAAATTCCGGGCCGCCGTCGAGGAGCGAAACCGCCTCGATCCCGACTTCGTGCTGATCGCGCGCACCGACGCCTACGGGGCGGTCGGCGGCAGCCTGGAGGAAGCCATCTGGCGCGGCCGGGCGTACGCTGACGCGGGCGTGGACCTCGTCTGGTGCGAGCTCTCGAGCTCCGACCGCAAGCCGGCCGAGGAGTTCGCCGAGGCCATGCGGGCGAGCCATCCCCGGCTCCCGCTCGCCTTCAACTATTCCTCCTCATTCAAATGGAGCGCGGACCCGAATCCGCTGACGTTCCGAGAGCTAGGGGAACTCGGGTACAAGTTCATCTTCATCACGCTCTTCGGCGCCCATGCGGCCATGCACGCAGTCTGGAACGCGATGGAAGACCTGGTCGAAACCCAGGAGCATGCGCAGTGGGCCCTGGAAAAGATGAAGGCCGGCCACCCCACCGAGAGCCACCACGTCATCGCCCGGGTTCCGTACTTCCAGGAGCTCGAGCGCCGGTTCGTCCCCGACGCGGCAGGCCGCCATCAGGCCTCCCACGGCTTCAGCGACCATAGGCCGCCCAGACCGGAAGCGCAGGACGCCTCGGCGCTCAGAGCCGCCCCGCGCAGTGGGGGGCCTTAGCCAGGACGAGCGCATCAAGGCAGGCTGTCTCGAGCGCGGGCTTTGCCCGCGCAACCTGAATGGGGGGAGGTACGCTCGCCTTCGGCTCGCGCTCTCCGCAACCTCGCAGGCGAGGTTGCTTCGCGTGCGGCAGGGGGGCTTCGCCCCCCTCCGAGCCGATTTACATGCCGAAGAAGCTGGATAGCTTCATGGCGAGCCCCATGTCTCCCTTGATCTTGAGCTTCCCGGACATGAACGCCATCTGACCTGAAAGCTTCCCGGCCAACATGTCGAGCCAGTCCTGCCCGGCCATGGTGAGCGTCATGTTTGGGCTCGACCCCGTCCCCTCGGTGACGGTGCAGCTCCCGTCTTTGATGGTGGCGCACCAGTTTCCTCCGCCTTCTCCGGTGATCTCGTACTGGATGATGGCATTGACCCCCTTTGCGCTGTCCGGTCTGAAGCGAGTTGCCATCTGATCAAAGGTCTCTTTCACCGTTGGCATCTCCGTTCCCTCCTTTCCTGTCCGCTCGCCTGAGAGGGCTTCAGAACGTGAAGAGGTCCATCCCCCCGGTCACCGTCAGCACCGCCCCTGTAATGTAGCGAGCGCGCTCCGAGCAGAGAAAGGCGATGGCCTGCGCGACATCCTCCGGCTCCCCCTCCCGCTGCATGGCCACGCGCTTGACCATCCGGTCGTACATCGGCGACAGCTTCACCATCGGCCCAATGATCCCCGGCGCGATGACATTGGCGGTGACATTGTAGCGGGCGCCCTCGAGGGCGACGGAGCGGGCGAAGCCGATCACGCCCATCTTCGTGGTGGAGTACGCGGTCTGGCCGAAGCCGCCCATGAGCCCCGCCACGGACGCCATGCAGATGACCCGGCCCCACTTCCGCTCCCGCATGCGCGGGAACACCTGCCGGGTCACGTTGTAGGTGCCCGTGAGGTTCACGTTCATGTTCAGATCCCACTCTTCGTCCTTCATGTCCTTGAGCTGGGCCAGGGTGAAGACGATGGCGGCATTGTTGACGAGGATATCCACGGGCCCGAGGTCTCTTTCCACCTCAGCGACCATAGCGGCAACCTGCGCCCGGTCGACGATGTCGCAGACGTAGCTTCTTGCTGTTCCGCCTGCGGCCACAATCTCCTTGGCTGTCTCCTGGGCCCCCTCGCCGTTCAGATCGACGGCGGCCACCCTACACCCCTCGGTAGCCAGCACCAGCGAGTCGGCCTTACCGAGGTTTCTGGCGCCTCCCGTGACCAGTGCCACCTTGCCCCGAATCCCGAGGTCCACGGTTTATCTCCCCTTGAACGTCGCTTCGCGCTTCTGGAAGAAGGCCTGAATCCCCTCCGCAGCATCCTCGGTTCGCAGCGTTGCCAGAAACGCCCGGGTTTCTGCCTCGAGGCCCTGATCGATGGCGGCGTTCAGGCCATCGTCCACCGCCTGGATAATGAGACGAGTGGCGAGGGGCGCACGCTTGGCGATCAGACGGGCCATGGCTTTGGCATCATCGAGAGTTTCCCCTTCTCGAGAGAGCCGGTTCACGAGCCCGAGCTGATGCGCTTCGGCGGCCGGCATCTGGGTCCCCAGGATCAGAAACTCCAGAGCCTTCGTACGGCCGATGAGCCTGGGGAGGCGCTGAGTGCCGCCGTAGCCGGGAAGGATCCCCAGGTTGGACTCGGTCTGGCCGATCCGAGCCGTCTCCTTCATGACCCTGAGGTGGCAGGCCATGGCGATCTCACAGCCGCCCCCCATGGCATGGCCGTTGATGGCCGCGATGACCGGCTTCGGGAAGCGCT
The DNA here is from genome assembly GCA_046758965.1 of Methylomirabilia bacterium. Lineage (GTDB taxonomy): Bacteria > Methylomirabilota > Methylomirabilia > Rokubacteriales > CSP1-6 > JBHIBG01. Next base: position 11,960 of record JBHIBG010000063.1, read on the forward strand.
CAATGCGGCGGAGGACCGTGTTGCCGAATTTGATGAACCGCTCCACCTCGCCACCCGAAAAGGCCGAGCCGAGATCCGCCCCGGCGCAGAAGATCTTCTCCCCCGCCCCCGTGATGATGACTGAAAGCACAGCCGGATCTTGCTCCAGCTCATCCAGGGCGGTGTTGAGGTCCTTGACCAGCTGCTCGCTGATGGCGTTGGCCGGGGGCCGGTTCAGGGTGACGACAGCGTGCGATTCCTCATGGGTGATCTGGAGCGTCTCGTAGCTCATAGGGCCTCCAATGGATTGGGGATCAGCTGGCCTCTGCGGGGAGCACCTGGGAGGCAGCCCCAGGCGGAGTTTCCTTCGAGCGACCCCTTGACGCCCCCGCGTCCTCTGATGCTGCGATACCAGTGAGAAAGAGGTCAGCCACAGCAGGGGCGGTCTCCCTCAGCTTGTAGCCGCGCTTGCCCAGCACCCAGCTCGTGGCCATCTGGTCGATCGCGCCGAAGAGGACCTTGGTGGCCACTTTGATCGGAAGGTCTTTCCGGAAGAGGCCGGCCTCCACCCCCTCCTCGAGGACCGAGCCGATCAGGGCAAAGTAGGACCCTACCTCCGTCGCGGAGGCCCCCCTGAAGAACTTGTGCCCCTGGCGCAGCTCGACCTGGACGACCTCGGCCAACTCCGGGTCGGCCTCGAGGATGTGAAGGTGCAGCGTCACGAGGCGGCGGACCTTTGCCCGCGCGTCGGGCTCGGTCGAGATCGCCTTCCGAAGGAGGGCAACGAAGGCCGCCATCTTTTCCCGGAAGAGCCGGACGAGGATGTCGTCCTTCGTCCTGAAGTAGAGGTAGATGGTGCCACTGGCGATCCCGGCTTCCCTCGCGATGTCGGAGACTCGGGAATTATAGTACCCGCTCCGTGCGAAGACCCGCACGGCCGCATCGATAATCTGTTGGGGCTTCGAGGAATCGCGCATACAAGCGGTCTTGACTGAACCGCGATTCATTCTATGTGCCAGGCCTAACCCTGTCAACCTAAACTCTCGCGGTCCTTTCAGATGGACGACCCGAGCAAACCGCCTGTCACCGCCACCTCACACGTGCCGACACGCCGTACCGTCGGCAGCTTCTCCCTTCGCGGCCTCTCTTGACGGCCGCGCGCCCGGCTCCGTACTATGCCGGGCATGGAGAAGATCAACTACCGGATCGGGATCATGCCGGGGCCGTGGCCGGCCGGATCAGACGGCGCGGGCTTTCTCTGGAAGCTCGCCGAACTTTGCGAGCACTCCTCGATCGACTCACTCTGGCTCTCGGACCGGCTTTCCAGCCCGCTCCCGGTGCCCGAGCCCATGACCACCCTCGCTGCCGTCGCCGCCCGCACCTCCCGCCTCAAGTTCGGCCCCAGCGTCCTGGCGCTCCCCTATCGCACGCCCGTGATAGCCGCCAAGGAGCTGGCGACCATAGACTACCTCTCTGGTGGCCGCATCTTCCCTGCCGTGGGAGTGGGCCTGGAGCTTCCGAGCGAGTTCGAGGCCTCCGGTGTGCCGTTCAAGGAACGCGGCCGTCGGACCGACGAGGCGATCGAGGTCATCCGTCGCCTCTGGCTCGAGGACGAAGTCACCTTTCAGGGAGCGTTCTACCGACTGGACCGCGTGAGCATCTTCCCCAAGCCGGCCCAGGCCCGGCTTCCCATCTGGATCGGCGGCAAGAGCGAAGCGGCCCGGCGACGCGCCGAGGCTCCAAGTTCATCCTTCGCTCTCTCTGCGCGCCCGAGCTGATGCTGGAGCAGCTCGCTCGCCTCGCCGAGGAGGTCATCCCGAGCTTCCACCAGCGCTAGGCCCTGTCGGTGGAGGCCCGGCCACTAATCCTCACGGATGCGGACGGGCGCCGGGGGCTTTGGCATGGAGCTGGCCGCGGGCCCCCCGAGGATCTCTTTCCGCGCCAGCGTTCCGTTTTCGAAGACGTAGCGGACATCCACAACCCCGTCGCAATCCAGATCCTCCTCCTGGCGCACCTTCTGTTCGTCCTCGTACGAGATCCAGACGTCCGGTTTGTCCCGACAGGTCGTCTGCGCCTCCTGACGGACGAGGACACCCTTCTCGTAGTAGCTGACGAGATCCATCCGCCCTGACCGCTTGGTGTCCTGTTCCTTCCTGACGATCGTTCCCCCTTCGTAGTAGGTCACGAGGTCGAAGCGCCCGTCTCCGGTCGTACTCTCCTCGGTCTTCACCAGCTGGTCGTCTCGGAAGTGGTAGACCACCGCGGGCCGGCCGGTGAACTCTGGATCCTCCTCCTGCTTCACTCGCTTGCCGTGCTCGAAGTAGACCCAGAGGTCAGGCTTGCCGTCATCGTTCCGGTCCTCTTGCCGGCGTACCAGTTCCTCGTCCTCGAAGTACGACCAGCGGCTCGGTCGTCCCGCACCCTTGGGGTCCTCCTCGAGCCGCGCCAGCCGCCCCGCCTCGTAGAAGGCGACGGTGTCAGGGCGGCCGCGGCCGCGGGAGTCCCGCTCCTCCTTCACCTTCTCCCCCTTGTCGTTGAAGGTCACCCAGAGGTCGATCCGGCCGTCCCGGCGGCCCGATTCCTCAAGCCGTGAGAGCACACCGCCGGCGAAGAAGAGAAAGCGATCCGGCTTGCCATCGTCGTTGAGGTCCTGCTCCGAACGGGCGAGCTTGCCGGCCTCGTAGGAGGCGATGAGATCCGGGCTGCCGGTTCCCGTCGTGTCCATCGCCTTCTTGGTCAGCTGGCCACCAGCGTCCACATGGTACCAGACGTCTGGCCGTCCCCGGCCCTTGGTGTCGACCTCCTGGCGCTCCAGCTTGCCTGCTTTGAAGTGGGACCAGACGTGAGGCTTGCCGTCTCCAACCGTGTCCTCCTCCTGGCGGACCATCCGGCCACGCTCGTAGTAGACCCAGAGGTTGATCCGCCCATCCCCCGTGGTATCGATCTCCTGCCGGGACACATCCCCTTGCGCATCGTAGTAGATGATCGCCCGCGGCTTCCGCTCCTCGCCGAGGACGGATGTGGCGAGCACCCCGTGCAGGAGTGAACACAGGAAGATCGCCGTCCGGAGGATCGGCAGACTCACTTGATGGTGACCGTAAAGCTCATGACCAGCGGCTGACCGGCCAGAGCGCGGAACTTGGCGGGAATGGGCTTGAAGGGCGAGGCACGCTTCATCGCTGCCAGGGCGCTCACATTCAGCGTGCCGCTCGTCGAGCTGACCACACGAACCTCTTGAAGGGACCCGTCCAGGCGGAGTGAGAACCCGAGCTTTACCGTTTCGGTACTGCCTTCGAGGCCCTCGGGGAACTTCCACGCCGCGCGGACACGCTTCTCGATGATCCGGAAGTAGTCGCTAAAATCAGGATCGCGCGTATCGACAAGGCCGGCGCCCGGTCCGATGGCTGCGCCTCCCCCGGAACCCACGCCCCAGCCGGCTCCGGTTCCTCTTCCCCCTCCACTCCCCACACCGCCCCTTCCCGCACCATCGTGAACCAGCTCCCCCGGGACAGCCACGGTGGCCACTGGCCCACCCCTGCCTCCGCCCGAGAGCTCACGGGCCAGCGCGACGACCTGGGGCGCCTCACCCCCTCCGCGTGTCTCCCCAACCGCAACCTCCGAGGACGGCCCGGCCACAGGTGCCGGCCCCGCGCCGCCTGACCCTCT
>JBHIBG010000064.1:0-15174 GCA_046758965.1 Methylomirabilia bacterium
ACGGGGTTCCCAAACGCGCAGTCCTGACACAGGGGAGATAGCCCCGTGAAGAAAAACTTGAGCCTCCTATCGTTCCTCCTCTTCGTCACCTTCCTTGCCACGGACAGCTCCACCGCCGACGAACCCTTACGGATCGGGATCACGGGGGTCCTGGTGGAGCACAACCGGAGCCTCAACGAGGAGATGATGATCTACATCGGGCGGAAGCTGGGGAGGACAACCGTGATCGTCCATCGGAAGAGCTATCAGGAGATGAGCGACCTGCTGGAGCGAGGGCTGGTGGATGCTGCCTTTGTCTGCGGCCTGCCGTACGTCATCGACAGGGAGAAGTTCGGCGAGGAACTCCTCGTTGCGCCCATTTTCAACGGCAAACCGCTCTACCAGTCCTACGTCATCGTCCCGAAGGACAGCCCCGCTCGATCCCTGGAGGATCTCCGCGGCAAGCTCTATGCGTTCTCCGACCCGCTCTCGAACTCCGGGAAGCTGGCCCCCACCTACCGGCTGGCCACCATGGGGGAAACCCCTGAGACCTACTTTCGCAGGTATATCTTCACGTATAGCCACAGCGCGAACGTCGAGGCGGTGGCGGTGAAGCTGGTGGATGGGGCCAGCGTCGATAGCTACATCTGGGAGTACCTCAACGTTGTGCGTCCCGCTCTGACGGCTCAGACCCGGGTGGTGGCCAGGTCCCCGTATTACGGAATGACGCCGGTCGTTGTGCGGCCGGATCTCGATCCCGCCCAGAAGCGGAAGCTCCGCCAAGCTTTTCTGAATATGCACCAGGATCGCGAGGGGGGCGAGATCCTCAAGAAGCTCATGATCGACCGATTCGAAGAGGTCCCTGATAGCCACTACGATAGCATTCGGCGGATGCGGAGATTCGTTGAGGCTTTTAACGCGAAAAAGAAGCGGACAAGCCCCGTCGCGCAGAGGCCGAGGAAGCCGTGAGGAAGTTCTCCCGTCTTTTCCGGCTACCGTTGACCTGGACGATAGGCACGAAGCTCTCTCTCACGCTCTTCGTCGTCGTCTACGGCGTCACCCTGGCCATTGGCTGGTACGCCATCAGGAAACAGGAGGCGGTGATGGAGGAGCAGCTGCTCCGCCAGGGGAGGATCACCGCCGAGCATCTCGCCCGGGTGAGCCTCGATCCGCTCTTGCGGGAAGACATCTGGGAGCTGTACAAGCTCTCCCGGGACATCGGCCGAGGGGGTCCTCCCATGCTCTACGCCATGGTCTTGAACATGAAAGGCGAGCTCCTGGCGCACTCTCATCCCGACGGCTACTCCATCGCGGCCCGGAACCCCCGGGACCCTCTGCTCGATGACACCCTCAGGGCCGATCGGACCTCGATCTTCCCCCTTCCTGCGGGGGGGATGGGATACGAGGTGGTGGCCCCTGTGGTCCTGGGCGGGAAGAAGATCGGCGTCGTCCGCGCGGGGATCAGCAAGGAATCCCTGGAGAGGGTCCTGCAGAGGGCCAAAAGGGAGCTGCTCCTCATCGCCGGGCTCCTGGCCCTGTCAGGATTCTCTTTGGGCCTCGTAATATCCAGACGAATCGCCCGGCCCCTTCGAGAGCTCACGCGCAGCGTGGAGGAGCTCAGCCGGGGGGGATTCCAGCGGGAGGTCTCCGTGAGGACCGTTGAGAAGGATGAGATCGGGCGCCTGGCCGAATCTTTCGACAAGATGGTCAGGAACCTCGGAGAGAAAGTCGGGGAAATCCAGCAGACGAAACAGTATCTCGAGGACCTACTCGAGAACGCCAACGATTTCATCTGCACCCTCGACGGAGAGGGCGGAATCACCTACGTCAACCGGAAGTTCGAGGAGCTCGGGTACCGCCGGGACGACTTGGTGGGGCGGCCCCTGGACGCCCTGCTCCTGAAGGGTTCGGGGGAAGATGACCACGCCTCGGAGGTCGAGATTCGAGATGCCAGGGGCCGCCGCGCCATTCTCGTCATGAGCACGTCCCCATTGAAGGATAACGGGGGCCGGGTCGTCGGCACGCTCGGGATCGGCAAGGACATCACCGAAAGGAAGGAGCTGGAGCAACGGCTGATCACGAGCGAACGGCTGGCCTCCATCGGGGAGCTGGCGGGGGCGATGGCCCACGAGATCAGAAACCCCCTCGGCTCCATTTACACCGCCGCTAACCTTCTTACCTATGATCAGGGAGTCACGATCAACGCCGATCATCTCGCCCTCCTGAGGGTCGTGAAGCACGAAGCGAGGAGGCTGAACAGGCTCTTGACCGATTTTCTCCGGTTCGCCAGGCCGCGCCCGCCGAACCTCGTGTCCTGTAACGTCAACGCTCTGGCTGAGGAGACCCTGGAAGCCTTGAGGTACGACGAGGCCGCGAAGGGAAAGGAGATCCGGAGGGCCTTGAACCCGCTTGTCCCTTCCCTCTTGGTGGACGCCGACCAGATCAAGCAGGCTCTTTGGAACATCGCCTTGAACGCCCTTCAAGCCATGGACGACGGTGGCACGCTTTCCCTCTCCACTTCCTCGAGCGACGGGAAGGTGCTCATCACCGTCGAGGATACGGGCCGAGGCATCCCCAGGGAGGAACTCGGCAAGGTCTTCGAACCGTTTTACAGCAGGAAGCCGGACGGCCTCGGCCTGGGACTGGCCATCGCCCTTCGGGTCGTCGAAGCCCATGCGGGCCGGATCGCGGCGGAGAGCGAGGAGGGGAAGGGAACGAAAGTGATCATCGCCCTGCCCGTACATGGAGGAGAGGCGTAGATGAAGCCTGCCGGAGCCAGAGAACCTTCCCTCCTCATCGTCGATGACGAGCCCTCGGCGCGGCTCACCCTCTCCATCCTCCTGAAACGGGCAGGCTATCGCGTGGACGAGGCTGCAGAGACCGGGGAGGCCATCAGGAGGCTGGAACATGAGCCCTACGATCTCGTCGTCACCGATCTCAGAATGGCGGGAGACGGGGGGATCGAGGTCTTGAAGGCCGCAAAGAAGGTGAGCCCTCGCCCCGAGGTGATCGTCTTAACTGCCTACGGGAGTATAGGCTCGGCAGTGGAGGCCATGAAGCTCGGGGCCGTCGACTACGTGGCGAAGCCTTTCGAGCCAGAGGAAATGCTTCTGACGATCCAGAAGGCCCTGGAGCGGAGGAGGCTCCTGGAGGAGGTGCGATACCTTCGCGATCAGGTCCGGGAGCGGTACAGCTTCGACACCATCGTCGCGAAGAGCGTGAAGTTGCAGAAGGTCTTGGAGACAGCTTCCCAGGTGGCCAAGACCGACGCGACCGTCCTGATCCAAGGGGAGAGTGGGACGGGGAAAGAGGTCATCGCCCGGGCCATCCATGCCTGGAGCCCCCGGGCCGGGCGCCCCTTCATCGCTATCGACTGCGCCACCCTCCCCGAGAGCCTCTTGGAGAGCGAACTCTTCGGCCACGTGAAGGGGGCCTTCACCGGAGCCCTGGGCGCGAAGAAGGGACTCTTCGAGGAGGGGGATGGCGGGACCATCTTCCTGGACGAGGTTGGGGGGATGCCGCCGTCCACCCAGGCAAAGCTCCTGAGGGTCCTCCAGGAGCAGGTGATCCGGCGGGTGGGCAGCACAACGCCCGTCCGGATCGACATCCGGATCCTCGCCGCAACGAATCAGGATCTGAAGGGCCTTGTCGAGAACGGGACCTTTCGAGAGGACGTCTACTATCGCCTCAACGGTATCGTCCTGCCGATCCCCCCTCTGAGAGAGCGCAGGGAAGACGTCATCGCCTTGGCCACCCACTTCTTGAAGCTCTTTGGCCAGCGGTTGGGGAGGAAGGTGAAAGGGATCTCCTCCGAGGCCATGGAGGGGCTCGTCGGCTACGCCTGGCCTGGGAACGTTCGGGAGCTGGAAAAGGCGATCGAGCGGGCGGTGGTCCTCGGCCGGTCGGAACTCCTCATGCCAGACGACCTTCCCCCCAGCCTCCTCGGCCAGGGCGACCTCAAATCTTCTCCTCCTGGAAGGCGCATGACCCTTGCCGAGCTGGAGGAGGGCCGGATCCTTTCGGCCCTCTACGACCATGGATGGAACCAGACGAAGGCGGCCGAGGAGCTCGGCATCAGCCGGACGACCCTGTGGCGGAAGCTCAAGGAGTACCAGATCACCCCCCCATCTTAACGTTTCACTCTTGAACGGTGCTAGCGCCCGCAGGGCGTTGCATGCTGTAACAGTCCGGCTCTGTCTTCACGCCGTCCACGCCCCCACAAGGTGAGGGGCGGTTCGATCTTGCCCTTTTGCGAACGGCCTTTGGGAGGTTATCCCGAAGGCCGCGTTGCTTCTCACCAGGTCTGGCATCAGGTTTGCCTTATGTAAGTTAGTCCGGCCTTAGAACGGAGGTGGTTCTTTGTGCCGGGACGGTCTGTTTTCTGAGCGAAAGAGGATCGGGGGCGAGCTCTACGAATAATCGGCCAGGGGGTGAGTCATGGGCGATTCCAGGCTGACGCGAAGGGACGTCCTGATAGGGGCGGTCGGGGGGAGCGCGGCTTTCATGCTCTCGCCGGCGAAAGGGGTCATGGCGGCTAAGCCGTCCCCTGACGCGCCGTTCCGCATGGGCGACCCATCCATTGGAGATCCAGGCTATGAGCAGCGGATTGCCGGGCTCTTCGAACAGGCAATGGTGAGAAAGCCGGTCACGCTTAAGCGGAGGTGGGCATGAGTTCCGTCAGGCTGACTCGAAGGAGCTTCTTGAAGGTAGCCGGTCCGGCGATCGCCGGTGCGGGCGCGGGCGTCGGCCAGGCCTTCGGTCGCGAGGCCGCGTTCACCCGACCCTGGAACAAATGGACCGGCCGGGCGGAGTGGGAGCGGGCGCCCTTCACCCTCACCAATGTCCGCCTCCCTGGGGATACGGGGGACTCTTGGCCCGTGGACACGGTGGTCCGCAACGGCTGCTCCTTCTGCCCCGTGGCCTGCTGGCACCTGGTCCACGTCAAGAACGGTCAGGTGGTCAATGTCTACGGCGAGCCGAAGAACCCGGTCCAGGCCGACACGGAGAACGAAGAAGACGGCGCCCTCTGCGCCAAGGGACGCGCGGGGATCCTCCAGCTCCTCTACAACAAGTACCGCATCACCCGTCCCTTGAAGCGAGTCGGCCCGAAGCCCAGCCTGGACTTCCAACCCATCTCCTGGACGCAGGCCTACGAGGAGATCGCCCGGAAGCTCCTGGAGCTGCGGGACACCGAGGGTCCGCACGTCATCGCGGCCAAGACCACCGACCGGGTCTCCCGGGATGGCGGCCCGCCCATGTTCCGCCTCCTGCACATGCTGGGGAGCTCCAACCCCACCCACGAGGGGTACATCTGCAACGACGCCGGCTGGATGGCGATCAACTGGGTCTTCGGCGGCGGGGGAGGCCAGACCAACGGGTGGGGGTGGGATCCTCTCACCGGGAGCTACGACCTCGGCGACACCAAGTTCATGATGACCTTTGGCAGCAACGACGCCGAGCTGCACCCGGTAATGTTCGGCTGGATGCGACGGCGCAAGGAAGCTACCGGTGCGACGTGGGTGGTGGTGGACCCGCGCTACACGTCGACCGCGTTCCAAGCCGACCTGTGGTTGCCCGTCAAGCCTGGGACCGACATGGCCCTGGTCTACGGCATGATCCACTACATCGTGAACAACAACCTTCACGACAGAGAGTTCGTCAACAAGTGGGTCGCGGGCTTCGACGAGCTGGTGAAGTTCGTCAACGGGAAGGGCTACTCCCCCGAGTGGGCAGCGTCCATCACCGGGATTCCGGCTGAGACGATCAAGAATGTGGCCCGCGCCTACGCGACCACGAAGCCAGCCTCCGTTGTCACCAACGCCGGCATCAACCACCACGTGAACGCCGTGGACTGTGAGCGTGTCATCTCCTTCCTGGTGGCCATCACCGGAAACGTCGGCATCCCCGGCGGGGGCCACGTGTCGCAGCACAACTCGGGGGTGGGGCTCTCGCTGCCCGCCGTTGAGGCCAAGACCGAGGCCGACAAGAAGTGGCTCAAGGAGAATGCCTTCAAGAAGCCCGGCATCCCGCCTCAGCCCGACTACTTGCCCCGCGCTGTGCTGGAGGGAAAGCCCTACCCCATCAAGGCGGTGATCTACCACGGCAACCCCCTCACCCAGAACTCCGACGCCAACCGGGCCGAGGAGGCGTACAGGAGGCTTTTTACGGTCTACATGGGCCTCTTCCCCGAGGAGATCGCCCACTATGCCGACTATGTCCTGCCCACAACGACCTTCTACGAGATGGATCACGTCCATCGACGCATGGATCGGGCGGTGATGTTCCGCCACAAGGTCGTGGATCCCATCGGCGAGGCCAAGAACGAGATGCTCATCTACGCCGAGCTGGCCCAGACCATGGCCAAGTTCGACACCAAGATGTCCAAGGAGTACTGGACGGAGAACTTCCCCACCTGGTGGGGGACCGACAAACGCCGGCTGTGGAACACCGTGGCCGCCCCCAACGCCGGCGCCTGGGCCGGTGGCATCACCGCCGACCGCATGGAGGCCATGATTGACCAGCCGGGCGGGACGGGCGCCTTTGCCAGGAAGACCGTGGTGCTGCGCGCCCCATGCCCGCCGGCTGACCACCCGGTGACCAGGGCCCTGAGGACCGGTCAGCGCGCCCGTGACGGCGGCCACCCGGGCACCAGCGTCATGTACGCGGACGCCGACTGGTGGAAGGGGCTCTTCGGCGGCGCCCGCTTCCCGGACAACAAGAAGCGGTTCGGGCTGGACAAGATCGTCATCTACCACCCCAAGCACGACAAGGAACTCCGGAAGCTAGGCCACAGCTCAATCCCCGAGTTCTACATGTCGCCGGAGAACATGGACGGCAACCCGACGCTCCGGTACCTGGACAAGTTCGTACCCATGGCGTGGGGGTGGTGGAACTCCCCGGCCGGCAACGTCGTGCACAAGGTGAAGATCGGCGTCAAGCCGGACCGCAGGCTGCGGGAGAAGTACCCCATCCAGCTCACCACCGGCCGCCCCAGCGTGGCGCACTTCCACACCATCACCCACTGGGCCTGGAGCCTGGTGCAGATCAGCGGGGACCGCTACTGCCAGATGCATCCCAAGCTGGCCAAAAAGTTGGGTGTCAAAACCGGCGACACGATCCGGGTAGAGACGCCCCGCGACGCCATTGAGGCGGTGGCTCTGGTGTGGGACGGGATCCAGGAGAACACGGTGTTCATCCCCCATACCTTCGGGGATAAGCAGAAAGTCCATGGGGATGTAGGACGGAAGGCTTGGCCCACGGTCAACAAGCTGACCGCTCACTACTACGACACCCTTTCGGGCCAGAACGAGTACAAGTGCCAGCTCTGTCGCATCAGCAAGGTGTAGGGGATCATTGGGGGGGGAAAGGGGAGAGGAGATAGCCAATGGCTCAGAAGTATGCCTTTCTCGTGGATCCGGGTAAATGCACGATGTGCCGGGCCTGTGTGGTGGCCTGCAAGGTCGAGAACCACGTAGGCTCCCAGTGGCAGCGCAACGACGTTGTCCTCGTCGGGCCCGATCAGCGCAAGAACCCGGCGGCCTACGCCGTGTTCATGAACTGCCAGCAGTGCGAGTTCCCCCCGTGCGTCGCGTCTTGCCCGGTGGACGGCAAGGCACTGGAGAAACGGGAGGACGGGATCGTGCTCTTCAAGCGGGACAGGTGTGTGGGCGCGCAGATGTGCGTGACGGCCTGCCCCTACGGCGCGGTGAAGCTCACGCCGGTCAAGAGCAGGTTTGGGTACTTCCAGTCGGACAAGTGTACCTTCTGCGCCCATAAGTTAGAGCGTCCGGCCAGTGCCCCGGGCGGGAATCGCGCGGCCTGCGTAATGGTCTGCCCGACCAACGCCATCGAGTTCGGCGGGCGGGACGCGCTGCTAGCCAAGGTGAAGAAGATGGGGCGGGAGGTTCTGGACATCGATCTCTTCGGCGTGGGGCCGAGCAACATCTTCCTGAAGCCGGTGCCGGTCCGCCGGAAACTCTGAAAGGGGGGGTGGATCATGGGGCGGTCGCGGATGCTTTCAGGGGCTCTCTTGGTGGCGCTGCTGCTCGTGATGGTAGCCCCTATCCCCGCAGCCGAGGTCGGTCGTGTGCCGATCGGCAAAGCCCGGCGGGCCCGGGACTGGGACAGGGATACAGCGTACCTGCTCTTCAGCCGACGCGCGACCTCCTCCGACCTGGTCGGCGGCCTGGGCGGCATCGCGTTTAACCCCAAGGACTGCATGCGCTGCCATGAGAACGCCGCTGGCGTCGAAGGGCAGATCTTCTACGGCCCTGCTTTCAAGGAGTTCACCAAGGACCAGTGGCCGGACATGCTCAGCCAACCGGAGAAGCGACACGTCCCCGTAAAGAGTTACGACTTCATTGAGACCCACAAGAAAAAGGTCAAACTCCTCTTCGGTGTGTTTCCGGAGCAAGTCCTTAAGCAGAACCGGTGAGGTGGAACCAGCGGGCTGAGCTCTATTTCGCCCTTTCCGAGTGCTACAAGGAGCCGTCTCAGGACTTCGCCAGGGAGGTCGCGGAGGGTATCTTATATGAGACGGTGACGGAAGGGTTTGTCGCTCTCGGGATCCGGGAAGACCTCCAAGCGCTTCGGATCCCGAGCCCCCCGGATGTGACGCTGAACACGCTCCAATCGGCCTACTATCCCCTCTTTGTCATTTCGTCCACCGTCGTCCTCCCTGTGGAGTCCGTCTTCAAGGATCGGGGTGGGGAGGGCGGTCTCCTCGCGGGGGCCCGGGGCATGATCATGGGACCTCCCGCGGTGGACATGCTCCGGCGGTACCAGGCCCAGGGCGTCCTCACACCGAAAGGCTTCAAGGACTACCCCGATCACCTCGCCTTGCTCCTGGAATATGGTGGCTTGCTCTGCCAGGCGGAGGATCCCGCCCTGGGTCAGTTTGTCGCCGCGCATCTCGACGGATGGCTTGAGGAGTTCAAGGAGAACGTACACGCCTGCACAGAAGACGCTTTTTACCGCGCCGTGGCCTCGGCGACGGTAGCCTTTGCGCTTTACGAGCGGGGAGACCTTCGGCAGGGAGAGCCCCGTGCCTGATCTCGCCTTTCCGATCATCGGCAACCGGACAGCCATCTGGATCGTGGCCCAGTTGCACCTCAACTTCGCCGCCTTCATCCTGGGAGCGCCCATCTTCATCGTCATCAGCGAGTACCTGGGCTGGCGCAAGAACGACCCCCGCTACGAGCGGCTAGCCCGCGAGATGACGAAGATCACAGCCGTGGCATACAGCCTCACCGCCCTGCTGGGAGGCTTCTTCGCCTTGATGCTGAGCGGGCTCTACCCGGAGTTCTCCGGCTTCCTCTTCCCTCGCTTCTTCATGCTCTGGGTTCTGCTCTACCCGGTCTTCTTCATCCTGGAGACCCTGAGCCTGTACACCTACTGGTACAGCTGGGATGCCCTGAAGGATCGCAAGGGGTTGCACATCGCCATCGGTGTGGGCCTGAACATCATCGGCGCCCTCACCATGCTCAACCAGAACGCGATCGCCTCCTTCATGAATACCCCGCCTGAAACCTGGCAGACAGCCTCCCTCTGGCAGCTGATGAACAACCCCACCTGGTGGCCGCTGAACCTCCACCGCTTCATCGCCAACGTCGTCTTCGGAGGCTTCATCACGGGCTTGGTGGCGGCCTACATGTACCTCACCTCGAAGGACCCCGGGGAGCGGGCCTTCTACGACTGGATGGGGTTCAGCGGCAATCTCATCGGCACCGCTACCTTTGTCCTGCTGATGGTTCCAGGCTACATCTACGGCCGGGAGATCTACGCCTACGATGCCTCCCTGGGGATCTACCTGATGTCGGACCGGCTTTCGATGTTCTTCGAGATGCAAGGGATCCTGGTGGGACTGCTCTTCCTGGCGGCCAACTACTATATGTGGCTGAGCGTCAGGCGGATCGAGGGCGGGGACCGCTTCGCCCTGCCCATGAAGATCGGCTTCGCCCTCATCTTCCTGGGCAATGCCATCTGGGCGACCCCCCGGCATTTCTTCGCCACCATGATCCTCGAGTCAGGGATGCTGCCCCCTGGCATGACCGAGGAGGCGCTCATTGCCCAGATGGAGCTCCCGGCCCATCTTGGGTTCCTGGCTCTGATGCCGGCCAAGAATGCCGCGGCCGCCTGGACCGCGCTGGTCACTCTCGCGAACTACGTCTTCTACCGCATCGCCATCCGCCGGGGGCGCATCACGTGGGGGAGGATCGAGACGCCTTCCCAGTATGCCCTGATCGTCCTGGCGTTCGCAGCCATCTGGACCATGGGGCTGATGGGGGCTGTGCGCTCTCTCATGCGCAAGAGCTTCCACGTCTACAACGCCATCCCCGATTTCACCGCCGAACCGTTCACGCCCACCCTGTTCTATTCGACCCTGGTGGTCACCGCTATCTCTCTGATCTTCTTTCTTCTCATCACCTTCATCATCTGGCTCAGCCACAAGTTGGGAAAACCAGAGCAGGAGGTTCTCCCGGGAGAGGTCGGTCGATGAGTTGGTGGCGGAATCTCCGTTGGAAGGTGGTGGCCACCGGAGTCCTTGCCATCGTTGTCTGGTTCGCCAGCGGTCTTATCGGCTTCCCAACCGTCTTTCGCCTCTACTTCGTGGGCTACGTGCTCATTGCGCTTCCCTTCTTTGTGCTGCTGGACGTGCGCTTTGGTGCGCAGCCACGCCACGGTGGCGTGGCCATCCTGGCTGTCTTCCTGATCGCCTCCGCCGCCCTGGTGCTGGCAGGCTGGCTGTTGCCCCAGTACAGCCCGGAGGTGGAGCAGCAGAAGATCGCCCGCCTCCAGCGCTCTTTTCTGGAGCGGCAGAAGCCCCAGCGCATTGAAGCCCTGCGCAAGAGAGCGGAGGAGCTCGGGCTGGCCCTGGTGAAGCGCGATCAGGTAACCCAGGCCTCGGCAGCCTCTGAGGGAGCCCCGGTTGGCCCTTCCCCGGCGCTCATCGAGCGCGGCCGGCTCGCCTACGACGACTGGGAGTGCTACAATTGCCACAAGATCGGCGGGAAGGGTGGCGTCAAACGGCGCGGACCGGAGCTGGACCAGGTCGGAAACCTCCTCTCCCCCGATAGCATCCACGCCGAGCTCCTCAACCCCCGCTCGTCTCTGGCAGAGGGCTTCGAGGAAGAGTACAACAAGGTGACCATGCCCGATGACTACAGCGAGCGGATGAGCGAGGAGGAGATCAGCGCCCTGGTGGCCTACCTCGCTACCCTCCAGGATGCCTCCGTTCAAACTCCCAGGCCTCTCTTCCCGGGCACGGCCAAAGGGGATCGCGGCCCGTTCTACGAGATCCCTCTGGAGTATCAGCGGACCATGCCGGCCGGCTGGTGGACCGACCCCCAGGTCCTTGCGGAGGGAAAGGCGATCTACGAGGGCCAGGTCCATTCTGACGTGGTCTGTGCTGCCTGCCACGGCCGAGATGGTGTCCCCATCGTGACCGGCGCCGCTGACTTCCGCGACCCGGACTTGGTGGAAGGCTGGTCTGATACCTACTGGTACTGGCGCATCGCCAAGGGGGTGCCGGACACGCCCATGACGCCCTGGGAAGGGAAGCTCACCACTCGAGAAATCTTCAAAGTCATGGCCTACGTGAACAGCTTCGCTTACGAAGGTGAGCCGACAGATCACAACGAGACGTTCTACCCGCCCAAGGCGGAGGCGAAGTAAGAATGGCTGCGGCCCTGCGGGGATGCGGAGGCGGACCGTGAGGGGCGTACGCTGCGCCATCGCTATGGCCAGCGGCAAGGGTGGCGTGGGCAAGAGCACTGTGGCCGTCAACTTGGCCGTGGCGCTGGCCCGGGTTGGCGCGCAGGTGGGCTTGCTGGACGCGGACATCTACGGGCCCTGCGTGCCGGTGATGACCGGCTTGGCGGGACAGCATCCCCGCTCCGCCGATGGGCAACGCGTGCTACCTTTGAGCAACTACGGCGTCAAGCTGATGTCTATGGGCTTCCTCGTCGAGGAGCGCGAGGCCCTGGCTTTCCGCGGACCCGTGGTCCACCAGGTGATCCAGGAGTTCCTGCAGGATGTGGAGTGGGGCACCCTGGACTACCTGATCGTGGACCTGCCCCCGGGTACCGGTGATGCGGTCATCACCCTGGTGCAACAGCTACCCTTAACGGGCGTGGTGATCGTGACCACCCCCCAGAACCTGGCCGTGGTCTCGGTGGTACGCTGTGTGGCGCTGTTCCGGGAGCGGGGTGTGCCCCTCTTGGGGATTGTCGAAAACATGAGCAGCTCGCTCTGTCCCCGCTGTGGTGAACCGTTGGAGATCTTCGGCCAAGGGCAGAAGGTGCGCGATATGGGCGCCTACTGGGGAATCCCTTTCCTTGGCCCTATCCCGCTCGATCCTGAGGTCCGAGAAAGCGGCGACGTAGGCGAGCCAGTGGTGCTTCGGGCTTCAACATCACCGGCAGCTCAGGCCCTCACCCGTCTGGCCCGGATCGTTGCCGCCCGGGTTCCGGGCGCTCTGCAATGATCAGGCGATCGCGTTCCTCCTTCTTCACCCGACGCTCGATCTGACAGTGGAACGGGGGTCCGCTGAGGGTCTCGCGGCCTGAACCGGGTCCCCCCGGGCCTCATGCGTGACATGACTCGGGAACTCCCCCTCCGCCTCGTCATGGCCATGAAGCAGGACTGACATGAGGCTGGACTGAGGCAATCGACCTACCAAATTAGGGCAAATGCTCCTGGAGCTGTGACACCCTGCGAGTTCAAAGTACCGCGTAAGATGAGAGACGAGATCGTGACCCGGCGCGTCGAGACTCGCACCCGGGCCGAGCGGCTCCAAGTGGTGGATCTTGCCGTGTATGAGGCGGGGCGTCTGCCTTGAGCCGGGATTCGGGGTGAGGTGGCGATGGGAGCCGCGGAAGCGCTGAGGCAGCTCAAGATGGCCCGCCAGGAGTACGAAAAGCGGGTTCGAGCAATCCTCGGCGCCTGCGGGGGGGACGATCCGGAGGCGCGGACGCAGTCGGGTCTTCCGCTCAAGCTGCTTTACACCCCCCTGGACGTCCAGGGGGCGGATTACCTCCGGGATCTCGGGTTCCCAGGGGACTACCCCTACACGCGAGGCGTCTTTCCCGCCGGACACCGGGCGCGGGAGTGGACCCGGCGGCAGGTGGTGGGGCTCGGGACGGCGGAAGAGACCAACACCCGCCTCAAGCGCCTCTTCGCCGAGGGGCAGACGGGGTTCAGCGTCTGCGGGATGGGGTACCAGAACTACGACTCCGACGACGAGCGCTCCCTGGCCCACCTGGGCCGGGGTGGGGTCTGGATCGACACCCTAGCGGATATGGAGACGCTCTTGGACGGGATCGAGATGGAGGCGATCAGCCTGACGCAGATCGGGGCCTCCGTTCCCGTGTTCGCCATGCTCCTGGCAGTGGCCCAGAATCGGGGGATCCCCTGGGAGCGGCTCCGGGGAACGATCCAGAACTGGGCGACGCCGGGCGGGGAGGGACCGGAGCTCAAGGGAAACGCCTCCCTCGACATCATCGAGTTTTGCACGAAGCACATGCCGCGCTGGAACCACACCAGCATCTCGGTCCGCAACCTCCGGGACTCCGGGGCGACCGCGCCCCAGGAGATCGCCTTCAGCCTCTACCAGGGAGCCTTTACCGTCCGGTCAGCTCTGGCCAGGGGCCTCGACGTGGACGTCATCGCCCCCCGCATCTCGTTCTTCCTGAGCGCCGAGAGCGACTTCCTCGAAGAGGTGGCCAAGTTCCGGGCGATGCGGCGGATGTGGGCCCGCCTGATGCGGGAGAGGTTCCGCGCGCGAAACCCGCGGTCCTGGGTCCTGCGCTTTCATGTCCAGACCTCGGCCCTGGGACTCACGGCCCAGCAACCGCTCAACAACGTGATCCGCTCCACCCTCCACGCGCTGGCCGCGGCCCTCGGAGGCGCCCAGTCGCTGTCGGTCGACTCCTTCGACGAAGCCCTGGCCATTCCGACCGAGTTCTCGGCCATTCTCTCCCTCAGGACCCAGGAGATCATCCTCCACGAGAGCGGCGTGGCGAAGGTCATCGACCCCCTGGGCGGCTCGTACTGCATCGAGGCGCTTACGGACGAGCTGGAGGAGGAAGCCGGCAAGCTCCTCGAGACGCTCGAGGCCATGGAGCCCGCCCGGGCGTTTTCGTGGATGGATGAGCAGACAGAGGCCGAAGCCGCCCGGCGCCAGCGTGCCATCGACGCCGGCCAGCAGGTCGTGGTGGGCGTGAACCAGTTCAAGGCGGATGATGAGGAAGGGGTCCCGGCCCTTCCGCTCTTCGAGTACGACCCGGCCTGGCGGGACAAGCAGATTGCACGGCTTCGGAAGGTCCGGGCTGAGCGGGATCCGGTCGCGGCGGACCGGGCAAAAGAACGCCTGGGCGAGGCCTACCGGGAGAAAGTCAACATCATCCCCCCCATGCTGGAGGCGGTCAGGGCCTGCCTCAGCATCGGCGAGATTGCGAGGGTGAGGGAAGCGGCGGTGGGCGAGCCGCCCTTCCGGGGGGCCATGTACTTCTGGCGCTGAGCATGGGCCCGGTGCGCCTTCTCCTCGTTGCGGACACCCCGGGCCACACCGTGGGGTACTCGGTTGTGGCCAGGGGGCTTCGGGACGCGGGTATCGAGGTGATCTTGGGGGGATGCCTCCTTCCCCGCGAGATCGTCCAGCTAGCGCTCGCCGAAGATGTGCAGTGGATCGGCTACCGGATCATGGATGGCGCTCCCGACATCCTCGTGGCTCGGCTCATGGAGGAAGTCGAAAGACAAGGGGCTGACGGGATCCAGGTCCTCGTGGGAGGGATCGTTCCCCTGCACCTGATCCCGGCGCTCGAGGCCATGGGGGTGGCCGGGGTCTTTACCCCGGGGAGCCGAATGGCGGAGATCGTCGACGTTCTCGCACGGCGGCGCGTCACGTGATGGAGTCGGCGAGGTCACCACAGAAGGGCCCTGAACCGAAATCACCGAGTCTCAGGACGAGGCCCAGCGGGTGGCGCGGTCGGCGGGGGCTGCTCGCCGCGACAGGATCCGCGGGCCCGGCCAGTGGGCTGGTGCAGCAGCCGGCAGTAGGGCAGACGAAGCGAGCGAACAGGAAATGTTAACGGCGAAGAATATCGGGGCAGTGGAGCGGTGGGCCCGTCTGATTGGGGGCGTCCTCCTGATTCTCCTCGGAGTGAGCCTGGCGGGCTGGGCCGGCTGGGTGAGCGG
>JBHIBG010000065.1:0-14961 GCA_046758965.1 Methylomirabilia bacterium
CGATCATGTACTGCTTCATTATCATGGCGCTGATCTCGGTCCAGTGGGTCCTCTGGGGGTACAGCCTGGCGTTCGGTCCAGACAAAGGCGGGATCGTCGGAGGGCTCGAGTGGATCGGGCTGTCGGGGGTCGGCCTCGAGGCCGGGCCTTACAGTGACACGATCCCCCACCAGGCTTTCATGTTCTTCCAGATGATGTTCGCGATCATCACCCCCGCCTTGATCACCGGCGCCTTCGCCGAACGGATGAAGTTTTCCACTTTTATCGTCTTCATCGTGGTCTGGGCCACGCTGGTCTACGATCCCCTGGCCCACTGGGTGTGGGGGCAGGGGGGGTGGCTCGGGAACCTTGGCGCCCTTGACTTCGCCGGAGGCACCGTGGTGCACATCTCCTCGGGCGTCTCTGCCCTGGCGGCGGCGCTGGTCATCGGCAAGCGGAAAGGATTCGGCACCCAGCCCATGCCCCCGCACAACCTCCCGTTCACGGTGGTCGGGGCCGCACTCCTCTGGTTCGGCTGGTTCGGGTTCAACGCCGGGAGCGCGCTTGCGGCCGACGGGCTCGCGGCGAGCGCTTTTACGGCGACGAACACCGCTACCGCCGCGGCGGTGCTGGGCTGGATGTTTACCGAGTGGGTTACGCGGGGCAAGCCCACGGTTCTCGGTGCTGCCTCCGGGGCCGTGGCCGGGCTGGTGGCAATTACCCCGGCAGCAGGCTTTGTGGGGCCGCTGGCCTCGGTCGTGATCGGGGCGATCGCGGGCTTCCTCTGCTACTACGCCTGCAACCTGAAGACAAAGCTCGGCTACGACGACTCCCTGGACGTGGTCGGGGTGCACGCGGTTGGAGGCACCTGGGGAGCCCTGGCCACCGGGCTCTTCGCCAGCCCGGCCATCAACGAGGCTGGAGCTGGACTCTTCTTCGGCAATCCCGGTCAGCTCGGGAAGCAGCTCGTCGCGGTCGTGGCGACGTGGGTGCTCGCCTTCGTGGCCACCTTCGTGATCCTGAAGGTGCTGGATGCCCTCATGGGCCTCCGGGTCTCCGACGAGGACGAGATGGCGGGGCTCGACCTCTCCCAGCACTCCGAGACCGCCTATGCTCTGGGAGGCGGGACGTACGGGGAGTTCGCCTCCGGCACCGGCGCCTTTGCCGAGGCTCAGAAAGCCCCGACCAGGACTCAGGCTTGATTTTCGATTCTGAGTGTGGCTATCTGTGGGGGGCCCAGGCGTGGACAAGCCGGGCGCCGCCCCATCTGAGTTCCTGCCGGGTCTCTCGTTGACCGTCGACTTTGGGGCCGCGGGCATTGCCCTGGCCCTCTGGGTGAGAGGAGGCATGGTATGACCCCCAAGGAAGTTATCAAGTTTGCGAAAGAGAAAGGTGCCAGGATCGTGGATCTCCGGTTCATCGACGTGCCGGGCCTCTGGCAGCACTTCTCGATCCCGGTGGGTGAGTTGAGCGAGGAGTTGTTCGACGAGGGGATCGGCTTCGACGGCTCATCCATTCGCGGCTTCCAGACCATCGACGAGTCCGACATGCTCCTGATACCGGACCCGGACAGCGCCGTCATGGATCCCTTCACCGCTGTCCCCACCCTGGTCTTGATCTGCAACATCAAGGATCCCGTGACCGGCAAGATCTACAGCCGGGACCCGCGGTACGTGGCTCAGAAGGCGGAAGCCTACTTGAGGAAGACCGGCATCGGCGACACTGTTTACTGCGGACCGGAGCTCGAGTTTTTCTTCCTGGATGAGGTCCGCTTCGACCAGAGCTACAACTTCGGCTTTTACTACGTCGACTCGGTGGCCGGCTTCTGGAACTCGGGCAAGGAGGGGACCCCTGACCGGCCCAATCTCGGCTACAAGCCTCGCTACAAGCAGGGGTATTTCCCCGTCCCGCCCATGGACAAGTTCCAGGACATCCGTTCCGACATGGTGCTGACGCTGGAGAGCGTGGGCGTACGGGTGGAGGTGCACCATCACGAGGTGGGCACCGCCGGGCAAACCGAGGTGGACATGCGCTTCACCACGCTGACCAAGATGGCCGATAACGTGCTGTGGTACAAGTATTGCGCCAAGAACACCGCGCTGAAACACGGCAAGACAGCCACCTTCATGCCCAAGCCGATTTTCCAGGACAACGGCTCCGGCATGCACACCCACCAGTCGGTCTGGAAGAACGGAAAGAATGTCTTCTACGAGCGGGGCGGGTACGCCGATGTCTCAAAGACCTGCCTCTACTACATCGGCGGTATTCTCAAGCACGCCTCGGCGCTCTGCGGTCTCGTTGCGCCGACCACGAACTCCTACCGGCGGCTGGTCCCCGGCTATGAGGCGCCCATCAATCTGGCCTACAGCCAGCGCAACCGGTCGGCCTGCGTCCGCATCCCGGTCTACTCCCGTTCGGAGAAGACCAAGCGGATCGAGTTCCGCACGCCGGACAACTCCTGTAACCCGTACCTCTCGTTCGCGGCGTGCCTCATGGCCGGGCTCGACGGCATTGCCAACAAGATCGACCCCGGCAAGCCCATCGACAAGGACCTCTACGAGCTGCCACCGGCGGAGGCCAAGAAGGTCAAGCAGCTTCCGGGCTCCCTGGGTGAGGTGCTGGACGCGCTGGAGAAGGATCACGATTTCCTCCTCAAGGGCGATGTCTTCACCCCCGACCTGATCGAGACGTGGATCGAGTACAAGCGGAAGAACGAGCTGGATGCCATTCGCCTGCGCCCACACCCGTGGGAGTTCGCCATGTACTTCGATATTTGAGGAGAGCGATTATGCGCCCGCTCAGGGCGGGGCGGCCCTGTAGCCCGCGGCCCCCGGTTCGCTACCGTGGGCCGTGCTGTCTGTCCCAATCCCTTGCGTCTCCGTACTTCTTCTCGCGGCCATTGCCCGCTCGGCTCTCTGGCTTATCCCTTGCAGCTGACCGGGGCTTCGCGATCCCTCGGTGACATCGCGCGAGAGCCGTGCTCTTGAGCCGATGTGAGCCATCGGATATGGTTGATGCGGCCTTCCGGAGCGGGAGGCGTCTAGGAGTGGGACCTGGCGCTCGTGCCGGGCGCCATGGAGGTGTCCCGATGACGGCCACGACCGCGGCGCCAAGATCATCGCCCGCTGGCTCAGGGATGCGGGGATGGAGGTGATCTACACCGGGCTCCACCGCACCCCCGAGGAGGTTGTCACAACTGCGGTCCGGGAGGACGTGGAGATCCCGGGAGTCAGCATTCTTTCGGGTGCGCACACGGCGCTCTTGCCACGCGTGATCGAGCTGCTGCGAGCGGCTGAGGCCAGCGATATCGTCCTCCTCGCCGGGGGCGTCATCCGTGACGAGGATATGCCGTCGCTGCTGAAGGTGGGGGTTCGCAACGTGATGCTCCAGGAAACTCCCCCCGAGGCGGTTGTCACGCGCTTGCGCGAGCTGGTCGCCTCCCGGAGGGCCCGATGAGCCACGTGCTGGCGGGATCGGCGGAGGCCTCTGCCGGCAGGCCCGGGGAGCGGCCAGGGCATGAAAGGAGTCCCTGTGTTTGACCGTGACGCACTCGCTCGCGCTCGAGCATTGCGCGCCGATTGGGAGGCGAAAGTGTTGCGACTGTTCCTCGAGCGCCAGCCCGACAGGGCGATCGAAGAGGGCTATATCCAGCGCGAGATCGCCGACTCGGCTTACGAGGCGGCTCGGCGGAAGGCCTCGGGCGAGAGGTGCGTGGTCGGCGTCAACAAGTTCGTTGATCCCTCCGAGCCCGCACCGCTCGAGATTTACCGGGTGGACCCCGACGTTGAGTCACGGCAGATCGCAGGGGTCAGGGAGGTCAGGCGCCAGCGGGACAACGCCCGGGTGGGAGCCCTCCTCGATCGGCTCGCGCAAGAGGCCTCCGACCGCTCGCTGAACCTCGTGCCTGTCACGATCGAGCTGGTGAAGGCCCGTGCCACGCTGGGAGAGATCGTCACCCGGCTCCGGCGAGTGTGCGGCTCGTACGCCGAGAGGCCGGTGTTCTGACTTCCTTCCTCCAGGAGTTCACGCCCGGTCCTCAGAGCGTCTATATCCGCCGGCGCGTCGGGGCCGCCTTTGGTACTCTCCTCTTCGCCTGCTTGGGCCTTGGCCTCGTGCGGATCTCCGGCCTGGCGAAGGTGGAGGCGCAGCCCGGCCGGCTCCTCAGGCTTGAACCGGTCGTGACCACCGGGCTTCGGAACCCCCTGTATCTCACCCACGCCGGCGACGACAGCGGCCGGCTGTTTGTCGTTGAGCAGCCGGGACGAATCCGAATCGTCCAGAGGGGGCGGCTCCTGGCGCTCCCGTTCCTCGACATCTCCCGCCGGGTGAGCTCCGGCAATGAGCGGGGGCTGCTCGGCTTGGCGTTCCACCCTGAATACCGGCGAAACGGTCGGTATGTCATCAACTACACCCGCCTGCCTGACGGCGCCACGGTCGTGGCCGAGTACCGGGTATCGAGAGACCCGAATCTGTCGGAGATGGGAGAGAAGCCCCTTCTCGTGATCCCCCAGCCTTACGCCAACCACAATGGCGGCATGGTGGCGTTCGGCCCTGACGGCCTCCTCTACATCGGAACGGGTGACGGGGGATCGGCCGGCGATCCCGAGAACCGGGCGCAGAACCTCGACGAACTGCTCGGCAAGATCCTGCGCATCGATATCGACTCCGGGACACCCTACGCCATTCCGCCGGAGAACCCATTTGTGGCCGGGGGTGGACGCCCGGAGATCTTTGCCTACGGGCTCAGGAATCCATGGCGGTTCTCCCTCGACCGGGAGACCGGCGAGCTCTGGGTGGCCGATGTCGGCCAGAACAGCTGGGAGGAGATCGACATTGTGCGGCGAGGGGGCAATTACGGCTGGCGCGCTATGGAGGGCGCCCACTGCTTTTCCCCGCCCGCCCGGTGCGCAGGCCGCGGACTCCTGCCGCCGGCTGCCGAGTATGGGAACGAGGGGGTGCGCTGCTCGATTACCGGCGGCTATGTCTATCGGGGCGGCCTCATTCCCGGCCTGGTCGGCACCTACGTGTACGGCGACTACTGCAGCGGCGAGGTGTTCGGTCTCGTCCACGGCACCCCGCGCGTGCTGCTCACCACCGCTCTGAGGATCGCCTCTTTCGGGCAGGACTGGGCAGGCGAGCTGTACGTCGTGGGCCACGGGGGAACGGTGCACCGTCTGGTCGGGGCCCGCGGGTGATCAGAGAAGCGCAGCGGTTCGCTCGCGGCGAGGAATCTGCGTCGCCATGCTATCATGGCGGATCAGAGGCGAGCCAATGACCCTTTTCCGGCTCAAAGCTCCGCTCGACCGACTCTACCGGGAGTTCGATTGGGCTGGGCGCACCGGCAAGGACGCCATCCAGTTCCCTCTCCGCTACTCCGATCCCCGCGACCGTGAGGTCGTGGCCCTCCTGACGGCCTGCCTCTCTTACGGGCGGGTGGATCTGTTCGCCCCCTGGGTGGAGTGGATCCTGGCGCGGATGACCCCTGCGCCGGCTCGCTTCATCCTCGACTTCGACCCCGAGCAGGCTTCCGCGCGCTTTCGGGGTTTCAGGTACCGGTTCAACCGCCCTCGTGACATCGCCGCGTTCTGCCTGGCCTGCCAGCGGGTTCTGCACAGCCACGGCAGCTTGCGCGCCGCCTTCCTCTCCGGCTACTCCTCGGATGATCCGGACGTGGCTCCCGCCCTCGAGCGCTTTGTCCGCGGGTTCCGCTCCCAGGATCTCCGTCCGATCTTCCCGAAGGGGCGCCCCTCTCGCGGCTACCGCCACCTCTTCCCACTCCCCTCAACAGGCGGGCCGTGCAAACGGCTTCACCTCTTCCTCCGCTGGATGGTCCGCCGCGAGCCACCTGACTTCGGGCTCTGGCCCGAGGTGCCACCGGCCAAGCTCTTGGTCCCCGTCGACACTCACGTGGAGAACATGTGCCGGGCCATAGGGCTCACGCGGCGGAAGGGCCGGAACTGGACGATGGTCCAAGAGATCACCCGGAACCTCAAGCTGCTCGATCCGGACGATCCGGTGAAGTACGACTTCTCCCTTTGCCACAAACGCATGTCCGGGGGTTGTCGGGACCGCCGCGAGCCGGTGATCTGCGAGCCGTGCGGCCTCAGGGGCGTCTGCACGCACTGGGTCGGGCGTGGAAAAAGGCATGGCGCGGGCCCGGCTGTGCATGAGGCGAAAACGAGTCCCGATCCGGAAATCGCCGCGTCGAGCATTGCGCGAGGCCCAGCGGGTCGCGCGGCCGGGTACCCGCGCCGAAGGCGGGGGTGCGATCCCCGCCGCCCGCAGCGGGGGTCCCCACACCGGGCGGGGGTGCGAGGACGGTGGGGGCTGATCGCCGCGACAGGACCCGCGGGCCCGTTCGGTGCCGGTGGCTGGCTTCAGGCAAGGAGGCAGCGCTGATGGACCCGTGGGTGCTCCTCCTCTCCCTTCTACTCGTCGCAGGTCTCGCCGCAGTGGGAGTGGGGCTCCTGCGGCTTGCCGGGCAGCTCCGGGAGCTCAGGGCGGCCCGGGCCCAGCCCGACCAGGCGCTGCTTCTGCTCCAGCAGGAGATTCAATCGGTGCGCGGAGAGAGCCGTCAGGCCCAGGCTGACACGCTGGGCGCGGTCAAGCAGGAGCTCTCGCTGTTCGCCGGCCAGATGACGACTCAAATGGGGCAGGTCGGGAGCCGGGTGAGCCAGGAGCTTCAGAACGTGACCCAGGTGGTGGGGCACGTGCAGGGGAGCCTGGGGAGACTGGGGGAGGTCACGCAACGCGTCCTGGAGGTGGGCAAGGACATCTCAGGGCTCGAGCAGATCCTGAAATCCCCGAAAGCGCGGGGCGGGGTCGGGGAGACCCTGCTGGCCGAACTCCTGGCTCAGATGCTCCCGCGCGAGCACTATGCGCTCCAGCATCGGTTCCGATCGGGGGAGGCGGTGGACGCGGTGATCAAGATCGGTGAGCGTGTGGTTCCCGTCGACGCCAAGTTCCCCCTGGAGAACTTCCGACGGATGCTAGACGAGTCCGAGGAGGAGCGGAAGCGCGCGGCCCGACGTGGCTTCCTCCGGGATGTCAAAGGGCGGGTCGATGAGATCGCCAAGAAGTACATCCTCCCCGACGAGGAGACCTTCGACTTCGCCCTCATGTACATCCCGGCCGAGAACGTCTACTACGAAATCATCGTGAAAGACGAGGCGGTCGAAGACGAATCTGCGGCGGTCTACGCCCTGGCTCGCCGGGTCATCCCGGTGTCGCCCAACAGCTTCTACGCCTACCTTCAGGTCATCATTCTCGGGCTCCGCGGGCTCCGCATCGAGGCCAACGCCCGGGTCATCCAGGACGCCCTCGTCCGCCTCCAGGGCGATGTGGGGAGGTTCCGGGAGATCTTCGATGTGGCGGGTCGTCACCTCACCAACGCCAAGAACAAGTACGAGGAGGCGTCGAGCTCGCTGGCGAGGATCGAAGCCAAGCTGGAAGGGATCGAAGGGCAGGAGGGGCGCCCCGCGCTCCCGCAATCGCCCCACGACTGACTCAGGGGGAGGGACCCATGGTCCTCACTGGCCTGGACTGGGCTGTCATCGTCGCCTACTTCGCCTTCTCTCTCGCTGTCGGGCTGGTCTTCACCCGTCGGGCCGGCGGGAGCGCTGACGCCTACTTCCTCTCGGACCGACGGATCCCCTGGTGGATCGCTGGCACCTCGATGGTCGCCACCACCTTCGCGGCTGATACCCCCCTCGCTGTCACCGGGCTGACCGTCCGCCACGGGATCGCCGGCAACTGGCTCTGGTGGTCCTTCGTGATGAGCGGAATGCTGACGGTGGTCTTCTACGCCCGGCTCTGGCGGCGAGCCGGGGTCATGACCGATGCGGAGTTGACCGAGCTCCGCTACGCGGGAAGGCCCGCGGCGTTTCTCCGCGCCTTCCGGGCTGGCTACCTGGCCATTCCCATCAACTGCATCATTATCGGGTGGGTGACTCATGCCATGGCCACCATTCTGGGACTGACGGTGGGGGCCGGGAAGTGGCAGGCCACGGTTGGCCTCTTCGCGCTCACCGCCATCTACTCGACCATGTCGGGACTCTGGGGAGTTCTCGTCACTGACATCCTCCAGTTTCCGCTGGCCATGGCTGGCTCCGTTGCCCTGGCGATCTTCGCTCTCGGAGCGGTGGGCGGGCTCCCGAGGCTTCTGACGGCGCTTGAGACCAAGTACCCTGACGGCGCTCCGCTGGCCTTCTTTCCCGATCTGGAGTCCGCCTGGATGCCGGCCATGACCTTCTTCGTCTACGTGGCGGTCAACTGGTGGGCATCGTGGTACCCCGGGGCCGAACCTGGCGGTGGAGGGTACGTGGCCCAACGGATCCTCTCCACCAAGGATGAGCGCCATTCGTTCCTGGCCGCTCTCTGGTTCAACCTGGCCCACTATGTGCTCCGGCCATGGCCGTGGATCCTCGTCGCCCTGGTCTCGCTCGTCCTCTATCCCGGACTCGAGAACCCCGAGGAGGGGTACGTCCGCGTCATGGTTGACCACCTGCCGCCTCAGTGGCGGGGGTTGCTCCTCGCTGCCTTTTTTGCCGCGTACATGTCAACGATCTCCACACACCTGAACTGGGGGACCTCGTATCTCGTCAATGATATCTACCGCCGGTTCGTCCGCCCCGACGCCCCACCCCGACACTATGTCGGCGTCGCGCGCCTGGCCACCCTCGGCCTGATGGTGGTCGCCGGGGTGATCACTTACTACCTCGAGTCGGTGGAGGGGGCGTGGAAGTTCCTCCTGGCGATCGGGGCCGGCACGGGGCTCGTTTATCTCCTCAGGTGGTACTGGTGGCGGATCAACGCCTGGTCCGAAGTGGCGGCGATGGCCGGGGCATTGGTGCTGTCGCTGGCTCTCCAGTTTGGCCTCGGGCTTTCCCCCGATGACCCGCGCGGTTTCGCCTGGCTCATGCTTTGGACGGTGGCGGGCACGACGGCTATCTGGCTCACCGTGATGTTTCTCACACCGGCCGAGCCGCTCCCGCACTTACAGCGCTTCTACGCCAAGGTGACCCCTGGCGGTCCGGGCTGGCGGGCCGTGGCCGGGACGGAGCCGGTGACGGGGCCTGGCTTCGGGCTCTCCGGGCTGTTCGACTGGGTGCTCGGCTGCGCGGTGGTCTATCTCGGGCTCTTCGGGATCGGCTCGCTGCTTCTGGGCAGGCCGGGCCGCGGAGTGGCCTTCGTCGTGGCGGCGCTTCTCTTGACCGTGTGGATTCTCAGAGATCTCGGGCGGCGGCCCAGTGTGATAAGATAAAGCCACTCTGTGCCTCGAGGGGTCACCATGACCAACATCCCCATTCAGGTCTACGGCATCAACATTTTGGTGAAACTTCTGAGTGAGGTCCCGGCAGACATCCGGGTCCACTGTCCTAAGGGTTCCCCCATCCGTTACGGCATCGCGGTGGGGCGGGGGGACGGCTTCGATGAGGGCGCCAACGCGTTCCGGGAGATGCCTCCTGTCAACGCGGTCGTGGCTTTCGAGGAGAGCGCGGAGGAGGTCGAAGGCCACTACTTCTACGTGGCGGGGGAGGAGTATCGGGTAATCCGCCTCGACGCGGTGATCCTGTCCTTCCCGCATGAGTGACGGGCAGGCGACCCGGCTCATCTCCGTTGACCTTTGCCGGTCGGGAAGTCGAAGCCAGGCGCAGGGGAGCGTCCTGGCCAGGCCTGGACCGCTTCGGCCGACCATGAGACCAACAGAAAACAAGAGATTATCCTTATTCTGTAGTGGCTTGCGTCACGATAGCTCTTGATTTTCTTGAAGGGTAGATCGAGGGCGTTGAGTTGGAGGCTTCCAGAGACTGGTCGGAACGTCCGCGGCTCAGGCCGGTGGAGGCGTTTCCCGTAGAGGCCGACGGCAGGAAGGTGGTCGGCCTTCGCGATCCTGCCGGCTTTACCGAGTCGGTTCTCCTCATCCCGCACCAGCTCCTCGATGTCGTCTCGCTCCTCGACGGTCAGCACACGGTCCTGGACATCCAGGAGGCGTACATGCGCCGGCACGGGGAGTTGCTCTTCAGCGAGCGACTGGCAGAGATCATCGGGATGCTGGACGAGCACGGCTTCCTGGAGAGCCCGCGTTTTGCCGAGCATCGGCGGCGGATTGAAGAGACCTTCCGCCGGAGCCCGATCCGACCAGCCATCCATGCCGGTAAGGCCTACGCCGGAGACTCCGAGGCTCTGCAGGCTCAGCTCGCGGGGTTCTTCACTCCCCCCGACGGCCCGGGTCCGCCCGGCTCGCCCTCGATGCCCTCCCTCCGCGCCATCATTGCTCCCCACATCGACTTCCACCGCGGAGGGCCGGTGTACGCCTGGGCATACCGGGAGATCGGGGAGAGGTGCGATGCCGACCTCTTCGTGATCCTCGGCACCTGCCACGCCGGGATGGATGACCCCTTCGCCCTGACGCTCAAAGATTACGACACGCCCTTGGGCCCGGCTCGGGCCGACCGGGAGTTCTCCGAGGCCCTCGCGCGCCGCTTCGGCGAGGACCTCCTGGGGAGCGAGCTGGCTCATCGAGGCGAGCATTCGATCGAGTTCCAGGCCGTGTTCCTGAAATATCTGTTGGGGGATCGCCGGGATTTCTCGATCGTCCCGATCCTCGCGAGTTTTCTCCACGAGAGCATTATTCGGGGAGACGAGCCGGAGGCTGACCCTCGGGTGCCGCGCTTCTTCGAGGCGCTCGCCGAGACTCTGGCGACGGCGCGACGGCGCGCCTGCCTCGTGGCCGGGGCAGACCTGGCCCATGTGGGTCCCCGCTTCGGCGACCGGGAGCCGGTGAACGTGCCGGTCCTCCGTCAGCTGGAACAGGAGGACCGCGCCATGCTGGAGGCCGTGGTTGCGGGCGATGCTCGTGGCTTTTACCGGTCGGTGGCCGAGGACGAAGACCGCCGGCGCATCTGCGGGCTTTCGCCCATCTATGCGCTCCTTCGCTGCCTCGAGCCTTCGAGCGGACGGCTGCTCAAATACGGCCAGTGGCCGGATCCTCAAGGGACGGTCACGTTCGCCAGCCTGGCCTTTTCCTCATGAGCACGCCCGACCCGCCCGAGAGGTCGTTTCCCCACCTCAAGATCGACCGGGATGGCGACTGGTACACCGATGGGATGGAGATTACCCACTCGGGGGTCCTCGCCAACCTCCGGGGGAACCTGAGGCAGGACGCGGAAGGGTACTTCGTCCAGGTCGGGCCCGTGAGGGTCCCGGTGGAGGTGGAGGATACGCCCGTCACCGTGATCCGGGTTGAGCACGCGGGTGATCGGCTCCGTCTCACGCTGAACGACGGCAGCGACGAGCCGCTCGATCCGGCGACCCTCAGGTACGCGCCAGGCGGAGTGCCGTACTGCCGCGTCAAGGGAGGCCAGTTCGAGGCGCGGCTCACCCGTGCGGCCACCTACCAGCTTGCCCAGTTCGTCCAGTACGACGAGGTATCAGACGTGGCGACTCTCGTTCTGGCGGGTGCCCGCTACCCGGTGAAGAAGCGGTGATGCCCGAGGCTTCGTCTTGACAGGGTTGAAAGCGCCCGCTACGGTAGTGGGGAACACGTAGCGAAAAGTCGGGCAACGCCGTGAGAATTGACCAGTACCTCTGCGTGGCGTGCGGCAACTGCATCCCGGTCTGCCCGATGGGCGCCATCTACATCGATCCCGCCCGCAATCGCGCCAGTGTCAACGAGGAGGAGTGCGTGGAGTGCTATGCGTGCTTCCGCGGGATGTCCAAGGAGCACCTGTTTCCGCCCATGGTCCGGGCGATCCGGAGGGTGGCCAAGGCGTTCCGGTTCCGCTTTGATCCCGAGCCCGACGTCTGCCCCACCGACGCCATCGTCCCCCAGGAGCTAACCTGGCCCCGCATCGTCCGTCGCGCCTTCTCCGATCCGCAAGTGCCGCACGAGTCTACCGGCATTCCCGGTCGCGGCACGGCGGAGGTCAAGACCAACGACGTGACCAACCGAGTGAAGGAAGGCGAGGCCGGATTCGTCATCGAGTTCGGCCGGCCCGGCATCGGAGTCCGCTTCCGGGAGATCCAGAAAATGACTCGAGTCCTGGCTGGCTGCGGCGTCGAGTTCGAGAAGCACAACCCCGTGGCCTCCCTCATGACCGACGCCGCGCGGGGGCTGATCCGTGAGGAGATCCTGGACGAGAAGATCCTCTCCGCCATCGTGGAGATCAAAGTGGGGCTCGAGCAGGTTCCCGAGATCCTCCGCGTGATCCGGAGCGTGTCTCCGGAGCTGGATACCGTGGTAGCGGTCGGCGTGTCGACCCGGTGCGACAGCGACGGGGAGGACCCGCTGGGCGATCTCCTGAGGCGTGAGGGGTACCCGGCCTACCGCGGCAAGACCAACCTGGGGCTCGGCCGGATCACGAAGCAGGTGCCCGCATGACCAACACGCTTCATCGCTACAGCGACCATTACGCCCAGACGCCGCGCGAGGGCGTCGCTCCGGTGGAGAATGACTACATCGTCTTTGCCATGGCCAGTCGGGACCTCAACGACGAGAATTTGGTGGAGAAGTACCGGACCTTCGTTCGGCTGGCGTTGCGGCACAACCCGGTGAACGTGGGCGACGCGACCAAGGGAGGCCTCTTGCGCCCTCAGCCGAGGCTCACCCCCCTTGCCCACTGGCAGCGCGAGCAGCGCCCCGATGCGGAGCGGTTGATCCAGGACATTGACGGCCACACCACCGTCGCCGCAGTCTTTTCCACCTACGAGGCCATGAAGGGGTTCGTCGAAGAGTTGCGCGAGGCCGATCTCGGGGTCTCGATCAACATCAGTGCCCCTCTGGATTCCGCCAAGCGCTGCTGCCAGGGCGCTGACATCCGCCGGCACAGCGTGGAGTACTCGCTAGGGTTCCAGGGGCGCGTGGATCGGCTCCCGGACAAGACGGTGCTCGAGATCGGCACCATGTGCGGCCACGGGATGGTCTCCCACAACCTGGTGAAAAAGCTCCTCGACTGGATCAAAGAAGGGCGGCGGACTCCCCAGCAGGCGACGACCTACCTGGCCCGCTTCTGCATCTGCGGGGTCTTCAACACGGCCCGGGCGGAGGAGCTCTTCGAGCGCGCGCGTACCGGCAGTTCGTAGCGCGGCTTCCTTTCGCGGGCCCTGGCCCGTTTCTTCGGTCTGACTTCGCTCCTCTCTCCGTTCCCGAACGAGTCTCTGCCATTGCGGGGAAACCACCAGGTCTCAGAAGATCGCCAGGGGATTTGCCGGGGCGCCCGTGCTGCCGACGAGGCGGAGCGGCGTCGCCGTGAAGAGAAACTCGTGGCGTCCCGCCTCTGCACAGGCGGTGAGGAGCCGCTCGGGATAGACGTTGTCGATCAGGACCAGCCCGAGGAAGGGGATGGCCAGGTGGGTGCCCATGCCGTAGCCGGCATAGCCTGTCGGGCGCTCGTCCATCATGTCCCAGGCAATGGCCGCGATGTCATGCTCGCGAAACCATTCCAGACAGGAGATGTGGAGACCTGGATGCGGGAAGACACGCGGCACCCAGTCGGGGTTGGCCCGCTGAAACGCCTCCTGGCCGCTGCGAACCACCACGACGTCTCCCGCCTCGACCTTCACGCCGGCGCGCGCGGCCACCGCGTCCAGCTCGCGGGGCGTGACGGGCTTGCCCACCGTGACGTACCCCTCCTTGCGCCCCGCGGCAACGTCCAGGAGGACACCGCGCGTCGTGATCCCATCGAAGAGGGGATCGATCGGGCACCAGGTGGCGCCTGCCGGAGTCAGGCTCCGAGCGAACGGGCGCCCGTTGTAGAGTTGCCCGTCGAAGGCCACGTGACAGAGGGCATCGATGTGGGTGACGGTGAAGCCGTGATAGACGAGATCGAAGCGATCGAGCACCGCCTCCGCGCGCTCCCGGTTCAACGGGAACGTGACATGATACATCAGGGCTGGCTGCGGCCCGATGTCTCGCGCCAGCGATGCCGTGCGGCCGGAGCGGACCAGGGCCTCGGCCGCGGCTCGCTTCGCCTCCGTGATCAGGTTCACGGTGCCGACCTGATCGTTGTCGCCCCAGCGCCCCCAGTTGTTCAGCTCCTTGAAATACCCTTCCACGTGCGCCTGCGTGGGTGCTGTCCAATCTGACATCGGTGTGCTCCTCTCGAGCGCGGTCCGGAAAATTCTCAGGGATGCAGCCGGCCTGGCGCCTGAGCGGGCGCAGGCAGCAGCGGACATCGCAACAGAAGGTAGACCAAGAGCCGGGACGCGTCAAGCGGGCGAGCACTGCACGAAGGGCACTCCGAGCGCCGGGTGCCGACCCTCGGGGAGTGAGATCGGCCGCTCGCTGGTGAATTCGATAGAGACCGGTCCCTCGTCACGGACCGGATCGATCTCGACGGCAAGGCGCATGGGTGAGCCCGGCCAGCGGTAGAGCAGCTCGCCCGCCGCGACTTCCGTACACTCGCCCCTCAGGACCAGCTCCCACTGGGTCCGCGCGCGCTCACGGGATCGGGCTCTGAGCCGCAATCCCAGGATCGTGACGGCTGGAGGCGGATTCGCCGGCCCGGGCGGCAGCTGCCAGTGCCGCGGGCCTTCCTCGGCTCCCGAGGATCTCGACTCGGCGAGCTGAACAACGATCCCGAGAGCCTGCTTCGGGTGAAGGAACG
This sequence comes from Methylomirabilia bacterium, assembly GCA_046758965.1. Classification (GTDB taxonomy): domain Bacteria; phylum Methylomirabilota; class Methylomirabilia; order Rokubacteriales; family CSP1-6; genus JBHIBG01. The sequence continues at coordinate 14,586 of JBHIBG010000065.1, forward strand.
CCTCGGCCCAGCGCGGGTCGGAGTCGTCGTAGCCCACGATGGTATAGCCGTGCGCCTCAGCGCGATCGCACGCCTCGCGCAGGCTCGGCACGATGAAGGTCACGTGGTGGACTCCCGGACCCCGCTGTCTCAGGAAGCGGTGCAGAAAGCCGTCCTCGCCCATCGGTTCGATGATCTCGATGTACCCTCCCCCTTTGAAGCGCCAGATGCCCCAGCGGAAGACCCCGGAGGGCCCTCCGAACTCGGGGACGCCGCCGAGCTCGCCGACGAGAATCGCCGGCACGCTGGCCATGCGTTCCATCGCGATTGCGATGTGATCGAAGATAATGTGTCGAGCCGTAAGGGGACGCCGATCTGTGTTAGCCGACATTATTCA
>JBHIBG010000066.1:0-14698 GCA_046758965.1 Methylomirabilia bacterium
GGCCCAGGACGATCTCGTCCTTCGCCATCTGCCGCTCGGCGGCCGCGCCTGAGAGAAACGACGGGGCATCGATGGCACGGATGGCATCCGGGTCGAGGACTGCGTAGACTGGGGCGCCATCGATCTTCGGCGGTACCGACAAGGCCTTGAACTGCTGGGCGGCAGCTGGTCCCGCCGCGAGGAAGACCACGAGCAGCCGGATTGCGAACCTCATCCTTCCAAACCTCCTCCCCATGTTATGAACCTTCGCTCGCCCGTCATTATTCCGGATCGCCGGAGCGCCGATTCTCTCAAGCCCAAGTGAGCTGGGGTGAGGGAGCCCGGTGGCATCGGTCGAGGGACCCGCCCGATTTGGCCACCCCGGGGGATTGCCGGAATCGGAGGCGGTCTGGTATTGTGGGGGGCACCCCGCCACCATTTCCGGAGGGCGCCATGTCTGACGCTGTGCTCGTGACACAGTCGGAGGGAGTTCGGACGCTCACGCTGAACCGTCCCGGCTCACTGAACGCGTTCTCATTGGACGTCATGGGAGTCTTTGCGGACCGGCTGGAAGAGGCGGCCGCCGACCCAGAAACGCGGGTGGTGGTGATCACCGGCGCTGGCAACGCCTTTTCGACGGGCGGCGACATCACGTTCCTCCGAGAGCTGCCCACCATGCCGCCTGCGCGCGCCAAGGAAGTCGTCTACGGCATCTTCCAGCGGGCCCCGCGCGCGATCCGCTCCATGGAGAAGCCGGTCATCGCGGCCGTCAACGGGGCAGCGGTGGGCGCCGGCTGTGAGATCGCCCTCGCGTGTGACTTCCGCGTCGCTTCGGAGACGGCACGCTTCGGCGAGGTCTGGATCAAGCTGGGGTGTGTCCCCGCGCTGGGAGGCATGTTCCTCCTCCCCCGCATCGTGGGCCTCACCAAGGCCACCGAGCTTATCCTCACGGGGGAGATCATCGACGCGCAGGAGGCCCTCCGCATCGGCCTGGTCAACAAGGTTGTTCCTTCTGCGGATCTCCCACGCGCGGCTCGAGAGCTGGCCAGGATCCTGGCCCGTGGCCCTGCCCGGGCGCTCGCCGTCGCCAAGGCGGCGCTGAACCGCGGGCTCGCCTCGGACCTGTGGGCGGAGCTGGAGACCACCGTTGATGCCCAGATCATGTGCTTTGCCACCCGCGACTTCGCCGAGGGGGTGCGGGCCCTGCTAGAAAAGCGCCAACCGAAATTTACGGGAGAGTGATTTAGGATGGAGGGTTCCCATAAGGAGACGGCCGTCGTGCAACAGCAGATCGACCAGCAGCGGGTCCAGCAATTCGCCGGGAAACTCCTGAGCATCTACACGGGGAGCGCCCTCACCAAGTTGGTAGACATCGGCTACCAGACCGGGCTGTTCGAGGCCGCGGCCAAGGGGCCGGGAACCAGCCAGGGGATTGCGGAGCGGGCCGGGCTCAACGAACGGTACGTGCGCGAGTGGCTCGGCGCGATGACGACCGGCGGGATCTTCGCGTACGATGCGGCAACTCGCACCTTTTCCCTTCCGCCGGAGCATGCTGCGCTCCTCACCGGTGATACCGCACGGAACTTCGCACCGATGAGCCAGATGCTCGACCACCTCGGGAAGCATCTGCCTGAGCTCGCGCACTGTTTCCGGCATGGGGGCGGCGTCTCCTATTCAGCGTTCCGGCCGGAGTTTACCGAGCGGATGGATGACCTGTGTCGCCGCATCTATGACGACCAACTCATCAGCGGCTTCCTTGGCGCAGTGGGCGGCATTCAGGAGCGACTCAAGAGCGGGGTTCGCGTGGCGGACATCGGGTGTGGAAGCGGCCACGCCGTCAATCTCATGGCGCGCGAATACCCCGACTCTCGCTTCGTCGGCTATGATATCGCGGACGACGCGATCGCCAAGGCGACTGCGGAGGCCGGCGCGATGGGATTGTCGAACAGCCGCTTCCAGGTGCTGGATGTTACCAAGCTTCCTGCAGAGCCCAAGTTTGACCTCATCACGGCCTTTGATGCGGTTCACGACCAGGTGGATCCGGCAGCCGTCCTCGGTCGTGTGAGCGACGCCCTCGCGCCGGAGGGCACCTTCCTGATGATCGACTTCAAGTTCTCCAGCAACGTGGAGGAGAACATCGACAACCCCTTCGCGCCGCTCTACTACGGGGTCAGCGTGATGCATTGCATGACGGTCTCGCTCGCGGAGGGGGGCGCGGGACTCGGCACGGTGTGGGGAGAGCAGCTCGCGCGGCGCATGCTGGCGGAGGCGGGCTTCAGCCGTGTCGAGGTGGTCGATTGTCCACGTCCGCAAAACAGCATCTACATCTGCCGCAAGTAGAGCCGCCGGGGCCGACGCGGTGGCCGCTGACGAACACGTGCGTGCAGATCGAAGTTCGGCGCGTTGCATGCGCAGATTGTTTTTGTGAATCTCGGTTCTGAGGAGGGAGCCATGCCTACGGTGAGACTCAGGGACGCATCGGAGTATCCCGAGCCAGCGCGGAAGATGTTCGAGCTGTCGAAGAGCTGGTTCAATTGCGACTTCAAACAGCCGCCGGCGATGAGTCGGGTGATGGCCTGGGATCCCGAGTTCGGCCGCCCTCACGGTCGGGCGATGAGGCGAGCCGCCGCTCCGGGCGAGTTCACCCGGGCGGAGAAGGAGATGGTGGCGGCCGTCGTAAGCGGCGTCAACGCCTGCCCGTACTGAGTCCACGCCCACACTGCAGCCGGGAAGCTGCAGGGGATGACGGACGACGCGCTCTGGTACGAGGCTGCGCACGTGGTGGGAATCACCAATGCCCTGAACGTGGTGGCCGACGCTCTCGCCCCCGCCCCTGGCCAAAGCCCGCTCCTCGCTCCCGTTGGAGAGGCCGCCTCAGAGCCGGCGGTTGCGGCGCTCTTCACCGAGATCCGCGCCTTCTACGACCGCCGCGACGTCCCCGTCGCGTTCCGGCTGGTCGCCCACGACCCCGGCTACCTGGGTGATCTGTGGGGAGCGACTCGCCACGCCTTCTCCGAAAACCGGCTGTCGCGCCGGCTGAAAGAGGCGCTCGCGTTCGCCGTCTCCCTCACCACGCGCTCGGAGTTTGGCACGGGGTTTCACCTGGCGGAGATGCGGCGTCTGGGCGTCGGCGAGCGCGGGGTCATGGAGGTTCTGGGCGTGGCCCAGATGTTCTCGAGCTACACGAAGATCGCCGATACGCTCCAGCTCGAGTCGGACATGGCGGAGCTGGCGCCCGTCGACGAATCTCCGGCGCCGGGAGGGGGTTCCCGCTGATCTCGATGAGGGCTGGCCCGCCGGTGTTCGGGCGCCGTTCAAAATAAGCCAGACCTGCTTTGATGGAGAGCCGCATGGCCAATCGCTCCATCCGCGGCGCAGTGGTCGCTGGCGTCCACGAGTTTCCCGAGCGGAGGACCACGAAGAGCGCCCTGGAGATTCAGGCGCTCTCCGCCCGCGCCGCTCTTGCCGACGCGGGCGTGTCCATCAAGGACGTCGACGGCTACTTCACGGCCGCACCGGCAGGGGGGCTCGGTCCGCTGGCGATCCTCGATTACCTGAACCTCAACCCCCGCTACGTCGACGGCACCACCATCGGCGGAGCGTCCTTCGTCGCCCATGCCCACCACGCCGCGGTGGCGATCGCGGAGGGGCGCTGCGACGTGGCCCTCATCACCTACGGGAGCACAGCGCGTTCTTCCGGGGTCGCTGTAGGAACACGGGAGCGGATCACGGGCGACTACCTGGACCAATTCGAAGGGATCTACGGCACGACGACGGTGGGGCTCTACGCCCTGGTTGCCCAGCGCCACATGTACGAGTACGGCACGACGAGCGCCCAGCTGGCGGAGATTGCCGTGGCCTGCCGGCGTCATGCGACTCTCAATCCCGTAGCCCTGTACCGGGATCCGATCACCGTCGAGGACGTCTTGCGCTCGCCGATGATCTCCTCGCCGCTCCGCCTCCTGGATTGCTGCGTGATCACCGACGGCGGAGGCGCTGTGGTGATGGTGAGTGCCGATCGCGCCCGAGACCTACGAAAGCCGCCGGTGAGGATCCTCGGCGCGGGTGAGGCCGTCGCCCACACCGCGGCCGGCAAGCGCAACTACCTCGTCTCCGCCGCTGCGCACTCCGCGCTGCGCGCCTTCGGAGAGGCCGGAGTATCCCATGATGACATCCAGGTGGCGATGATCTACGACTCGTTCACCATTACCGTTCTGATGACGCTGGAGGATCTGGGCTTCTGCAAGAAGGGGGAAGGAGGTCGCTTTGTGGCGGGCGGCCGCCTGCAGCTGGGCGGCGGCTTGCCGACCAACACCGACGGCGGCGGCCTGTCGAGCAATCATCCCGGCATGCGCGGGATCTTCCTCGTGATCGAGGCGGTCAAACAGCTCCGTGGTGAGTGCGGCCCACGCCAGGTGAAGGAGTGCCGTGTCGCCTTGGTCCACGGAACGGGCGGCGCCCTCGGGAGCCGGCATTCCGGCGTGACGTTGATCCTGGGCCGGGACTAGCGGTGTTCCAAGTGAATCGACCTCACGAGCACGCGCCGCGGGTCCTGTCTCGGAGAGCAGCCCCACGCTGCTCGCTCCCGCACGCTCGGCGGTCTGTCAGGACCCGTCGGCCGAGCGCAGTTCCAGGCCTGTTGAGAGGCGGCTCGCTCCGCGCCGTGGGGCGCCCCCGACCCGGATACGTTCCGTCTTCGACGGGTAACCGGGTGCCCGGCGCCGCCCGCGGCTGGTGGCCTAGGCGGAACACGTTGGAGGCGCACTAATGCACGTCCAACGAATTGCAGCTAACCGGACAGAAAGCCCGATCTGTCCGGCCAAATAACGAGGAGCCGGCCGGAGGCGTGCCGGCCCAGCCCGTCTCGGGGGGGACTCGGTGCCCACAGAGGAATGGCGACGGCCGAGGACGAGGTCGGCGACGTGAGCTGGAATGCCCCTGCTGGTGGAGGCGCGAGTGAGCGAGTACAGGAAGCCGCTGCCCACTATCACGACTGAATCCAGGCCATTTTGGGAGGCGTGCAGGCAGCACCAGCTTCTGGTCCAGCGCTGCCGCGGCTGCGGGGCCTTGCAGTACTACCCGCGCGGTGCCTGTGCCCGCTGCTGGAGCGAGGAGCTGGAGTGGCGGAAGAGCTCCGGTCGCGGGCGCGTCTATACCTTCACGGTCACGCATCGGACCCAAACCCAGGGGTTCAAGGATGAGGTGCCGTATGTCCTCGCCTATGTGGAGCTTGAGGAGGGCGTGCAGGTTTTGACCAATCTTGTCGGCTGCGCACCCGAAGAGGTGCAGATCGGCATGCCGGTCGCCGTGGCGTTCGAGGATGTGAGCGATGAGACGAGTATTCCGCGCTTTGCGCCGGCGTGAGGGGAGCCCTTGACGGAGTGCCTGGACGGACTTAGAGTTCCAGGGGAGTTGGAGTGCTATCCGGCTGCGGGAGGATCCGATGACTGACACAGTCCGGAAGGTGGAGTACTTCTACATCGAAGCCCCTGACAGGCCCGGAGAGGGGGCCAGAGCCCTGGCGGTTCTGAAGGAAGCACGGGTCGATCTCCTGGCCTTCTCGGGCTTCCCCAAGGGTCGGCGTTCCCAGCTGGATTTCGTCCCGGCTGACCCCGCGGCGTTCAAGGCCGCGGCCAGGAAAGCGAGGTGGAAGCTCAGCCCCCGCAAGATTGGCTTTCTGATTCAGGGGGAAGACCGGATCGGAGCTGTTGCCGACCACCTCGGCGCGCTGGCGGCCGCACGGATCAACGTCACCGCCACCGATGCTGTCTCGGCCGGAGGTGGACGCTACGGCGTGATCCTCTGGGTCAGGCCGCGCGACGTGAAGCGCGCCGCCAAGGCGCTGGGTGCCGCGTAGGCCGGCGTCACGCCTGAGAGGCGAGGAGATCGGGTGATGCGCCTGAGTCTCCGTCGTGTTGCCATGCTTGCCCTGGGCACGGTGGTTCTCCTCGGGGGAGCTGTGGGCTGCGCCCGGACGCCGGAGCGGTTGTGGTACAAGCCCGGGCAGCGGTATACGATGGAGGAGTTCGAGGGGGATCGGGCCGCCTGCACGCGGGAGGGGAAGCTGGATTTCGGGTGCATGCGCGCTCGAGGGTGGGTCGATGTGAGCGCCGGGGGTCGCCCTGCCGCACCCGAGCCGGAGCCCGAGCAGTCTCCAGTTCGGCCCTACTAGAGATCTGCCGCCGCATAATCGAGCGCCCGGAGCATCCCCGCCGCAGCCTTGAGCCGATACGGTTTGCCCGGCCGCTCCGCGGGCCACCGGGCAGATTGTCTCTCGAGCGGAAGAGGACAAACGCCTCCGGGGACCGGAGCGTCCGCCGGATGGGTATAATAGAAATTCTTGAATGAGAGCTCGCGGCACCATCCTCGGCGTCATCTTCGACTTCGGCGGCGTGATCTGGAACATGCGGTGGGATGTCTGCCGAGAGCTCGAGCACACCTACGGGCTCGCCCGGGGAGCGGTCTTCGAGACCCTCTATCGGACCGAGGCCTGGGAGGCCATCGAACGCGGGCGTGCCGACACCCGGGCCTGGCGAGAGCAGGCTCACCGGCTGCTGGAGGCCCGGGCGGGCCGCCCCCTTCCCGAGCTCCACGACGCCTGGCGGAACGCCCAGCACATGATCGCGGAGAACGTGGCGCTGGTCCGCGCCCTCCGTCCGCCCTACCGGGTCGCGCTGCTGTCGAATGCGGATTCCTCGCTCCGCGAGCGCCTCCGCGACGGTCTGGGGATCGAGGATCTCTTCGACACGGTGGTCTGCTCGGCGGAGGTCGGGATGGCGAAGCCGGAGCCGGCGATCTATCGCCTGACGGCGCAGCGGCTCGGGCTGTCTCCCGAGGCATGCGTGTTCGTGGATGACCACGAGCCCAACGTGGCGGCAGCCGAACAGACGGGCATGCGCGGGGTGCTCTTCCGCATCGACCGGGGCCACGACCTCGCCGCCCTGCTGGCTCACGTGGGCGTAAGGCCCCGCGAGTGACAGTGGTCGCCGGCGTTCCGGGGAAGGGGACCCGGGCGGGAGGTGTTATGCTCTTCCAGAGGATTCTATGAACCGGGCTGCCACGCTGACCGTCCAGGCACGGGCCGGGGTCACCGCTGAGATCCGGCACCGTCGCGCCCAGCCGCGGGTGGTGGGGGCGGCGGTCGCGCTCCTCCTGATCGGCGCGACCTGGCTCGCGGCGAACTACGGGCTCCGGCATGGAACGCTCTTCCTCGTCGGGGCCGGCTTGGGCCTCGTGCTCTATCATGCCGCCTTCGGGTTCACCACGGCCTTCCGGCTCTTCGTTGCCGCGGGCGACGGCCGCGGCCTCCGGGCCCAGATGCTGATGCTGGCGGTGGCCACCCTCCTCTTCGCTCCGATGCTGGCGTCCGGGGAGGTGATGGGTCGCGCCGTGGGCGGGGCGCTGGCACCGGCGAGCGTGTCGGTGCTGGTCGGCGCCTTCATCTTCGCCATCGGCATGCAGCTTGGCGGCGGCTGAGCGTCAGGTACCCTCTTCCAGTTCGGAGGAGGAACAACGCCCCTGACGCTGACGCTGATCGCGTTCATCGCGGGCTCCGTGCTCGCCACCTTCCATATGCCGTTCTGGTGGGCGGCACCGTCGCTCGGTGAGATTTCGCTCGGCGCGACGCTCGGTTGGACGGAGGCGGTGATCCTGCAGGTCGCCGCCTTAGCGCTGATCGCGGCGATGACATGGTGGGTCGAGCGGCGACGGCTCGGAGCGCAGCCGCGCATAACGCCGTCGGGTGGGGGCTGGCAGCGGCTGCTTCATGGGCCGTGGCCGCTCCTCGCGGGTGGCGTGGCCCTGGCCGGCCTCAATGCGCTGACGCTTGCCGTGGCCGGGCATCCTTGGACGATCACGTGGGCCTTTACGCTCTGGGGCGGCAAGGTGCTTCAAGCCGTGGGGTACGACCTCTCCACGGTGCCGTACTGGACCGGCGGCTTTCAGCAGGCGGCGCTGGCGGCCCCGGTGCTCGCCGACGTGACCTCCGTGATGGACGTGGGTCTCGTGCTCGGCGCCTTTCTCGGGGCGGGCTTGGCCGGGCGCTTCGCGCCCGGGCGGCGTATCGCACTGCGGATCGTCGTCTCCTCGGTGCTGGGAGGTCTCTTGCTCGGCTACGGCGCCCGGATCGCCTTCGGCTGCAACATCGCGGCCTACTTCAGCGGCATCGCCTCGACCAGCCTCCACGGCTGGCTCTGGGGCCTGGCGGCGCTCCTCGGCACGCCGGTCGGCCTCAGGCTGCGCAGGCTCTTCGGAGTTGACCATGCGCCCTCCTGCTGAGGCTGTCGAGATGCCCATAAGCAGTGGAGAGCCGTGCGCTTACCGCCCCCCTTCACCGTCCCCTCTCCCCCCCGCCGGGGGAGAGGACAGTGGCGAGGGGGCAGCGGGGTCTGCGTGGCCTGAGCTGCGCCGCCGGGAAGCTCTCGGAGAACACATGAGGGAGGGTTGGCTGTGAGTGTCGCCAACCGACCTGAACCCGGCCGGGCCTTGACCTTAGCTCCGCGGGGCGTGGTGACATGCCCCCATGCCCTCGCCTCGGAGGCCGGGGTGGAGGTGCTCAAGGCTGGTGGTTCGGCGGTGGATGCGGCGATCGCGGCCAACGCGGCCCTGAGCGTGCTCTATCCCCACGGGTGTGGGATTGGAGGCGATGCCTTCTGGCTGATCTACGACGCGCGCCAGCGCTCGGTTCAGTTTCTCAACTCGAGCGGTCGCGCCCCCGCAACTGCAACACTCGAGTCGTTCCGCGAGCGCGGGTTGTCCGAGATTCCGTTCAGGGGGCTCCTGTCGGTCACCGTACCGGGCGCGGTCGATGGCTGGATCACCGCGCATGCCCGCTACGGCCGGCTTCCCTTCCCGCGCCTGTTCGAGGCTGCGGTCGGCTACGCTCGGGAGGGTTTTCCGGTCACCGAGCGAGTGGCGAACTACATCGAGGAGGCGCTGGACCTGCTTCGGGCCACGCCCGACACGGCGAGGATGTACCTGAAGGACGGGCGCACGCCACGGGAGGGTGAGCGCCTCATCCAGCCTGACCTGGCTCGGACCCTGGAAGCGGTCGCCACGGGCGGGCGCGAGGCCTTCTACGAGGGCGAGATCGCTCGGGAGATCTGCCGCTATAGCCAAGAGCATGGGGGTCTCCACTCGGAGCGGGACTTTGCCGCCCAGCGGTCAGAGTGGGGAGAGCCGCTGGCTACGACCTATCGTGGGGTGACGATCTACCAGACCCCCCCCAACACTCAGGGCCTGACCCTGCTCCTGTTGCTCAACATGCTCGAAGGCGATGAGCTGGGAAGCCTGGAGTATCTGGGCGCTGACTACGTTCACCTTCTGGTGGAGGCCAAGAAGCTGGCCTTCGCTGACCGCAAGCGCTATATCGCAGATCCGGCCTTCGCGAAGGTGCCCGTAGCCGAGCTGATTTCCAAGGAGTACGCCGGGCAGCGGCGGGCCCTCATCGACCCTCGGCGCGCGGCTCGTTGGAAGCGCGTGGAGCCCGGCTCTCTGGCGGGTGACACAGTTTACATCGCCACGGTGGACGCTGAGGGGAACGCCGTCTCCCTGATCCAGAGCGTGTACGGCGTGTTCGGCTCGGGCGTCGTGGCGGGCCGAACTGGCGTTCTGCTCCATAACCGCGGCGCGTACTTCTCCCTGGACCCGTCCCACCCCAACCGCCTTGAGCCCGGCAAGCGCCCGTTGCATACCCTGATGGCGTCCCTCGCTTTCCGCAACGGCCAACTCTGGGGAGTGTTCGGAACCATGGGAGCCGATGGCCAGCCCCAGATTCACCTGCAGGTCTACTCCGCCATGATCGACTTCGGCTTAAACCTCCAGGAGGCCATCGAGGCCCCGCGCTGGCTCTCCGGTCGTTTCTATCCCGGCGACCCCCAGGATCTCCTGAACCTCGAGGGCCGGTTCCCCGCCCACACCCTCACCGAACTGGAGGCCCGGGGGCACATTGTGGACCGGTGGGGCCCGTGGCACCGTCGCGCCGGGCACGCCCACGGGATCATTCTCCAGCCCGACACCGGGACCCGGATGGGTGCTGCGGACCCGCGGAGTGACGGCGCCGCGATCGGGTATTGATAGATGAGGTTCGGTCTCTTCACCGGCCTCACGGCGATCGCCTGGCCAGACCTTGTGGGCCTGTGGCAGCACGTCGAGGCGACCGGCTGGGATTCGGCCTTCGTCACCGATCACTTCATGCCGAACCTCCCCGATCCGGTGGGCGACACCCTGGAGTGCTGGACTGCACTTTCAGGCCTCGCGATAGTGACCCGGCGAATGCGCATCGGGACGCTGGTGTCGGGCAACACCTACCGCCACCCGGCGGTGCTGGCGAAGATGGCAGCCAACGTGGACATCATGTCGGGTGGCCGCCTGATCTGCGGCATCGGGTCAGCCTGGCAGGAGAACGAGCACCGCGCCTACGGGATCCCGTTCTACACCGAGGGGGAGCGGCTCCGGCGCCTGGAGGAAGCCTGCCAGGTCCTGATCGCCCTCTGGACCGGGGACAAGGCGGCCTTCAAGGGAACCTACTATCAGCTCGAACGAGCGCCCCTCTTCCCGAAGCCGATCCAGAAACCCCACCCGGAGCTCCTGGTAGGAGGCGGCGGGGAGCGGGTCACGCTCAGGATCGCGGCCAGGTATGCCGATCACTGGAATGTCTGGGGCGGCCCCGGCATTCTCGCCCGCAAGGGGCGAATCCTGGACGAGCACTGTGCCAGCGTCGGCCGCGACCCCAAGAGCATCACCCGCTCGGCCAACATGGCGCTCCTGTTCACCGAGAAGAGGGATGAGATCGAGCGGCTGATCAATGCCTTCGTGAAGCGCTTCGGCTGGGGCGAGGCCGAGGCAAGGGACAGTGTCCTGGCGGGAAGCACGGCTCAGATCCAGGAGACCATCGGGCGGATGCGGGAGGCGGGGGTGGATGAGCTGTTCATTCCCACCTTCATTCCACCCTGGAGCTATGGTCCGCTGGACCGCTTCATCACCGAGGCAGCTCCGGCCTTCAGGTAGCCCCTGGCTGTGAAGAGAACCGTTCACCCGATCATCGAGCAAGCGCTCCGCGAGGAGCGCCTGGTGTTGACCGAGCCCGAGGCGGCCTCGGTGCTCGCGAGCTGCGGAATTCCTCAGCCGCGAGAGGCCCACGCGAGCAGCGAGGCCGAGGCCGTTGAGGCCGCGGGTCAGCTGGGCTTTCCGGTGGTGCTGAAGCTCTGCTCGGGAGACCTCCTGCACAAGAGCGATCTGGGTGGGGTGAGGCTTCGTCTTGGCGATGCGGATGCGGTGCGCTCCGCGTTCAGCGACCTCCGCTCCGTGGCGACGACGCGCGGTATCACCTGGGCAGGGGTGCTGGTCCAGGAGCAGGTGGTTGGCGACGTCGAGGTGATTGTCGGGGCTCGGCACGATCCGACGTTCGGCCCGGTGGTCCTCGTTGGCCTCGGGGGGATCTTCGTGGAGTTGCTGGGCGACCGCGCGCTGAGGCTCGCCCCGATCAGCCCCGAGACCGCCCGCCGGATGCTCCGGGAGCTCAGGGGCTATCCACTGCTCGCGGGAAGCCGGGGTCGGGCCGGGGTCGACCTCGAGGCGCTGGCCGCCCTGGTCGCCGGCGTGAGCCGGCTGGCGACAGAACTTCCACTCGCCGAGCTGGACCTGAACCCGGTCATCCTGAGGGCTGGTGGGTCCGGCGCCGTCGCGGTGGACCGACGCCTGATCCTTCGCCCCGAAGCGCCAGGCCGGGACTCGCCAGGTGAGGTCTCTGGGGACGCGCGCGAGGCTGTCAGGCGGCTCCTTACCCCGTCCTCCGTGGTGGTGGTCGGTGCGAGTCGGGACATCTCGAAGGTCGGCGGTCGCCTCCTCCACTTCCTGACCCTCCGCGGCTTTCCCGGCAGGGTATTCGCGGTCAACCCGCGGAGCGAAGCCATCGGTCAGGTCCCCACCTTCCCCTCGGTCTCGGTGCTTCCGGAAGCTCCGGATCTGGCCTGCCTGGTGGTCCCCCCGGAGGCCTGCGAGGCGGCGCTCAAGGAATGCGGCACCAGAGGGATCCGCTCTGCCATCGTCTTCACCTCCGGTTTCTCCGAAGCCGGCAACGAGGAGGCCGAGCGCCGGCTGGTGGCGACCGCCCGCGAAGCCGGGGTGCGCTTCTGCGGCCCGAATAGCGTAGGGGTCCTGAACCCCGAGGCGCGCTTCCACGCCTCCTTCAGTGGCGCCCTGAATATCGCGCCGCCCCTCGGCGGCGAGATCGCCTACCTCTCGCAGTCGGGAGCGCTCGGCGGCTCGTTCATGAGCCGACTCTGGGAGCGGGGGATCGCGATCAGCCGCTTCGTATCGGTGGGGAACCAGGCTGACCTCGACATGGCTGACTACGTGGACGCGCTGGTGGACGATGAAGCCGCCAAGGTGATTGCCATCTTCCTCGAGGGGGTGGGCGACGGCAGGAAGCTCTGCCGCGCCCTCCTGCGCGCCCGCGAAGCAGGAAAGCCCGTCGTCGTGTTCAAGACCGGACAGAGCCTCGAGGGGCAGGCCGCCATCCGGTCCCACACCGGGGCGCTGGCCGGCGATCACGCGGTCTATGAGGCCGCGCTTCGCGAATCACAAGCTCTCAGGGTGCCGGATATTCCGGCGCTCTTCGAGGCGGCGATCGCGCTGGCCTGGCAGCCCGGGCCGAAGGGGTTGCGCGTCGGGATCCTCTCGACCTCGGGCGGCGCCTGCGGGATCCTCGCCGACGAGTGCCGTCAGCGCGGCTTTGAGGTTCCGGAGCTTCCGGTTGAGACGCGCAAGCGGGTTGAAGCCGCGATCCCGGCTTTCGGGGTCTCGAGGAACCCGATCGATCTCACCGCCCAGATGCTGGCCCGCCCGACCATGCTCAGGGATGCGCTGGCGATCCTGGCCGAGGAGCCCGAGATCGACGCGATCATCGTCATGCTGACCACGCTGACGGACCCTCTCGGGGAGCAGGTCGCGAACGACATGGTCGCGGCGGCTCGGGGGCTCGCCAAGCCGCTCCTGGTCGGCTGGATCGTCACCCGGTCGCTGGCCAAGAACGGGATGAGCCGCCTCATCGAGGCCAGGATTCCCATCTACGAAAGCCCCGAGCGCGTGGTCCTGGCGCTGTCCGCCCTGGCCGAATGGCATCGCCTCCGCGAGGCGCATACGCCGTAGCGGGGAGTTCCTTCGTGGCCAGGGTGATTGTCATCAGCATTGATGGCTTCCCGGCGTTCTACTGGAGCGATCCTCGGGCCAGAATCCCGACCCTTCGGGCCTTAGCCGCGCGCGGGGCGGTCGCCAGGGGGATGGAGATGGTCTTCCCGAGCACGACCTGGCCGGGCCACGTCAGCCTGGTCACCGGCGTTCTCCCCAAGGCTCACGGCGTGGTGGGGAACAGCGTCCTGAACCGCTCGACCGGCCGACCCGAGGACCTCACCGGCGACCCGATCTACGACGCGCACGAGCTGCTTCGCGTCCCCGCGATCCACGATCGCGCTCACGCCGCCGGCCTCACCACGGCGGCCATTGACTGGCCGGCCACCCGCGGCGCCGCGTCGCTCGACTTCAATCTGCCCTTCTTCAAGGAGCAGCGGATCTTCGAGGCTCACACCCCAGGCCCCACGTGGGCGGAGCTCTCTTCTCTGGGGTACCCGGTCGGGCGCCAAGGGGAGTGGGCCGAGCTGCCGAAGCGGTTCCTGAAAGACGCGATGGTGGCTGACCTCGCGGCGGATGTCTTCCACCGGTATCACCCGCACCTCATGCTGGTGCACTTCCTCTGTGCTGACAGCTTCCAGCATCTGTACGGGCCGCGCTCCGCGGAAGCGTACTGGGCGATCGAGTACGTGGACGAGCGGATCCGGCGCTTCCTCGACGCCCTGCCGCGGGATGAGCTCGATGCCCGGACCGCGCTCTTCGTGGTTTCCGATCACGGGTTTCTCCCGGTCACGCAGGAGATCCGGATCAACGTGCGGCTCCGGCAGCTCGGACTCCTCCGGGCCGATGCTGACGGACGCGTGACGGGCGCCGAGGCTCGATTCGTGATGAATCACGGAGCCGGGCACCTCTACATCCTGGATCGCTCGACCCCGCAAGCGGTGCTCCGAGACCTCACTCCCGAGCTCAAGACGATCGAGGGGGTCGCCGGCCTCTGGACCGAGGCGGATTACCCGGCTCTCGGACTCCCGACGGCTCGGGAGAACGCGCAGGTGGGAGATCTGCTGCTGGAGGCGGCGCCGGGCTACTGCTTCGCTGACACGGCTCAAGGGGACCTGGTCATCGGCCCGCCCCGATACCGCGGCACCCACGGGCAGCTGCCCACGCATCCTGACAACGCGGCGTTCTTCCTCGCGGCGGGGCCCGGAATTCAAAGAGGAGCTGAGCTTCCCGGCGTGACCTGTCTGGACGTGGCGCCCACGATTGCCCACACCCTCGGCCTCGGGCTCGGAGAGGCCGAAGGGCGGCTGCTCACCGAGATGCTCACCTAGTGGTGTTCCTTCGAAGCCGGTCTCCGATGTCACAACCGCCGCTTCCTAGTGGGCCTCGCCCAGGCCACCGCCGCGGGTGGCGCCGGGCACCCGGATACCCGTCGAAGACGGAACGTATCCGGGTCGGGGGCGCCCCCACGGCGCGGAGCGCACCGGCTCTCAACAGGCCTGGAACCAGACTCGCACGACGGGTCCTGACGGGCCCCCGAGCCTGCGGGAGCGAGCACCGTGGGGCTGCTCGCCGGGACAGGACCCGCGGC
>JBHIBG010000067.1:0-14600 GCA_046758965.1 Methylomirabilia bacterium
CCCCGCCGCCGCAATTCTCTCCACCGACACCTCCGGCCTCTCGATCACGGCGATCGCCTCGGTCACCAAGCGGCCCGATCGGGTCGTGGGATTCCACTGGCTCAACCCCCCGCACCTGATGCTCCCCGTCGAGGTCAACCGCGGGACCGAGACCTCGGAAGAGACCATGCGGACCACCTGTGCCCTGGCTGAACGGATCGGTCGGCTGCCAATCCGCGTGGAGCGCGACGTTCCAGGCTTCCTCTGGAACCGGCTCCGGCTGGCCCTGCTCCGCGAGGCGATCCATATCGTCGAGCAGGGCATCGCCCGGCCTGAGGACGTGGATCTGGCGGTCCAGTGGGGCCTCGGGCTCAGGTGGGCCGCTGTGGGACCGTTCAGGGTCATGGATCTGGCTGGACTGCCGACCTTCCGCACGGTCTCGGCATCCCTCTTCCCCGAGCTATCGGCAGCGCAGGAACCACAGCCGCTGATCGAAGAGGCGGTGCGTGGAGGTCATGTGGGCGCGAAGGCCGGGAAAGGCTTCTATGACTACCCGGCTGGCGCTTCCGAGGCTTTGGTCCAGGAGCGAGACACTCGCCTCATGGCGATCCGCCGGGCGCTGACTGCCCGCTGACGCCGGCGGTCAAGCGCAACAACTCCGATGGAGGCGTAGAGGTCTCACGGGGCCCGCCCTGTATCCGACGACGCTCTCTCCGAGGCTCGCGGTGTCGTTCGGGTCATCGGGTCGGAGGACGCGCGATGCTGACCCGGACCGTCCCCAGGTAGCTCTGTGCAGCGCGTCGGATATCAGCGGCCGTGAGCCTCCGTACGGCAGCGACGTAGCGGTCGAGAAACTCGTAGCCGACCCCTGCAAGCTCGAAGGAGGCCAGGTCCCGAGCCTGGCGCGCGTTGGTGCGCCGGTCCATGGCGAAACGGCCCAGGAGATACGCTTTGGCCAGGCGGACCTCCTCGGCCGTGGGAGGCTGCCGGCGGATCCGCTCCAGCTCTCTCAAGAGAGCCCCCTCAGCGCGTCTCAGGTTCTCGGGCGCGGTGCCCAGCTGGGCGACGAAATAGCCCGCATCGAGGAGCGGCAGATAGAACATCCCTGTGGAGTACGCGAGCGCCTGCTTGTCCCTGAGCTCGGAGAAAAATCGGCTGGCCATGCCGCCGCCAAGGAGCGTGCTGAGGAGCTTCATGGCCGGGTAATCGGGGTGGGTGAGGAGTGGGGCCAGTGCTCCCACGAGGACCTGCGCCTGAGCCCCGGGCACCTCGTTCACCGCGCGCCATGCCGCAGGCGCTGGGAGGCGGACAGAAGGCGGAGCCGGTGGCGGCGCTACGGGCATGGAGCCAAAGAGCCGCTCGGCCTCGGCGACCACCGCCGGGGCGCGAACCTGTCCGCTTACAGCGAGCACCATCCCCCCGGGGACGTAGTGACGGCGGTAGTGGGCGATGAGCGCGCTCCGGTCGATGCGTTTCACGCTCTCCGGGAGCCCGAGTCGGTCCCATGCGTACGGATGCGAGCCGAAGAGGGACTGCCTGAGGGTGTCGAAGGCGAAACTGTAGGGCTTCTCCCCGCGATTGCGGATCTGAAAAAGGAGGAACCGCCTCATCCCCTCGATCAGCCCGCCAGGCAGGGACGGATGAAGGGCGACGTCCGCCACCAGCTCGAGGAGCGCGACCCAGTGGCGGCTGAGCGCGGTGGCCGAGATCTCTGACGAGTCCACGTCCCCCACCGCGTCGATGCTGCCGCCGAGGCGCTCCGCATCCCTGACGATCTGAATCCCACTCCGGGAGGTGGTGCCGCCCCTCACAACCATGAACTGGAGGAAGTTGGAGATCCCGGCCGTCTCCCGGCTCTCCCAGCGCGTCCCCATGCGCACCGCCAGAGAGATGGCGACCACGGGCGCTGTCGGGTTCTCGCGGACGAGCACGGTCATCCCGTTGGGGAACCTGGTGCGCGTGACGGCTCCTGTCGCTCTGGCCACGGCAGGAGCGCCGATCCAGACCAGGACCGTGAGGCCGAGCATCACGGCGAGCGCCTGTCGCTTCATCGCTCCCCCCTCTTCTTCGGTACAAAGGCGAGCCGAGCGTAATCGGTCCGCGACAGATAGCGCCGCGCCGCCTCGCGGATCTGCTCTCGAGTGACCTCCTTGAGGCGCTCCACGTAACGCAGCTCCTCCTCGAGGCTCCACGCGATCTCGGCGATGCCGTAGTTATAGGCGAGGCCCTCCGCAGTCTCGCTGTCAAAGGCGTGTTCGGCTTCGAACCTCGTCACCGCGAGCTGACGTTCATCCTCGGTGACTCCACTCTCCTGGATCCGGGCGATCTCCTCCAGGATCCGGCGCTCGACTGTCTCGAGGTCCCCGGCCTCCAGCTGGGCCCTCACGCTCATAATGCCGCCGTGCTGAAGGGCCCCGTACCCCATCGTGATCTTCGACACGAGCCGCTCGCGGTCGTGGAGGGTGCGCGCCAGGCGGGAGCTCTCCATTTCTCCTAGGATCGAGACCAGCAGGTCCACCGCGAAGCTGTCCGCGGCGTCCGTGGGCGGTGCCAGCCATCCGAGCGCCAGGTAGGCCTGCTGCTCCGGGCGCTTCACCTCCCGTCGAATCACATCCTTTGCCGGACGGGGCGCAGGAACAGGGGCCCGCTGATAGCGAGTGCCCGGCAGTTGGCCGAATGTCCGCTGGACAACGACCCGCACCCTGTCAGGGATGACCGGGCCGACCACGATCAGGGCCATGTTCTCCGGGGTGTAGTGCCGCTTGTAGTACGCAAAGACTCGCTCCCGGGTCCCCGCGGTCAGTGTCTCCCGCACGCCCAGGGGGGGATGCCCGTACGGATGGTCGCGGAAGACCAGCCCGTAGATCCCCCGGACGAGCGCGATCCACGGCGTATCACTCTCTCTCCGCCTCTCCTCGAAGATCACGTCCCGCTCGCGATTCAGCTCAATCGGATCGAACTTCGAGCGGAAAGCCATGTCGGCCAGGATCCGAACCCCTTTGGCGACCTCCGCGGCAGGGAGGAGGAAAGAAAAGAAGGTGTAGTCGAGCGACGTGTTGGCGTTGGACAGCCCCCCGACCCCCTCCACTGCGCGGTCCACGAATCCCGGCCCCCAACTGTCCGTGCCCTTGAACAGCATGTGCTCCTGAAAGTGGGAGAAGCCAAGTTCGCTCGGAGCCTCATCGCGCACGCCGACCCCGACGAAGAGATACAGAGCAACGATCTGCGCGGCGCGGTGCTCCTGGATGATCAGGCGCATGCCGTTCGAGAGCACCTCGCGCGTCGGGGGCGGCAGCCCCCGCGCGCGGGGAGAGCCGGATTGGGCGGCGCTCGGCCCGCTGCACCCGCCGAGCAGCGCCCACAGCGCGATGATCGCCAGCAATCGTGCCACGAACCTACCCTCTCACGTGAACGAGGCGCCGGTCAGGATGACATGCCTTCGATCCTCGAAATCGCGGGATCCTCGTCACGATCGTCCCCCCGCCCCCTCCCGCCTCACGGTCCCCGCGCCTGCCGCTCTCACGGCGCCTCAGTCGTACTCTCCACAAAGCGGAATGATACCACCGACACCTGGAAGGCGACCTCCGTCCCGAAGGGAGTGAGCCTGATCTCGAAGAAGGACTCGCCGTCGGGCGGGATCTCCTGGTCCACGCTCCCTACAGCGCGGCTCACCATCTGGCCGCTGGCATTCACCCCGTCGACCTGCAGGCGCACCTCGGTAGCCGTGCGCTCATGGTCGTGACTGACCCATCCGACGATCGCGATCCGCTCAGGGCCGCTCCGGTCCACGTTCCAGGTGATCGTGAAGAAACCCTGTCTGCGGACGAGGCCGAACTGGGCCCACGCGGCGGTCACCGCCATTGCCAGGACCAGCAGGAGCGCCAGGACGACGCTTCCGGCGCCTTCTCTCCAGCGCAGGACCCCTGGATGACTGGAAGGCCGGACCTTACTCAGGGAGATCACGCGCAGGGAGCCCCGCAGCCCCGGATGCTCCCACTGTTGCTCCCGTACCCCGAACATGGCTACCCCAGCATAACGCCACAGGGCAGGGCTAGGGAATGGGCCAACGGAACCGATCCGTCCCAGCCTTTCGGGAGCGCATCAGCCGAAATCGAGGGAGCGGTGGTTCTTGGGATCGAACTCCCGGATCACCCGGAGCTCCTCGGCAGTCGGAGGCGGGGTCTCCGGGCAGTCAGGAAGGATCTCAACAGCAAAGCCGGTGTGCTCTCGCACATCCTCGGCGGTGACCCCGGGATGGAGGCCTTCCACCTCAAGACGACCACGCTCTCGTCTCATCACGCAGAGCGGGGTCACCACCCGCTCCACGTTTCCGGTTGCGGTGACGAAGTCGAGCTTCTCGACGAAGGTGCGACGGTCGTGCTTGGTGCGCCAGAGGATCACGCGCCGGGCGGTCGGCAGGATCACGGCCGCCCCGCCGCCTCCCGGGAGCCGGACGGCGGGATGGTCAAGCTCACCGATCACGCTGGAGTTGGTCCGCCCGGCAGCGTCGATCTGCACCGCCCCCACGAACATCAGATCCACCCCGCCCCGCATCACGAGCTGATAGAACTCGGCCTGATCCACGATCCCCGCGCTGCCGGTCAAGAGCGTCGGGTCGGTCGAGGAGACGGGAAGCCCGGGGGGATTGGCATCGATCCCTCCGCCGATGTTGAGCGAGATCAGGTTCGGCGCGTGAAGGCGGCGAGCCAGCTCGATGGCAAGCATCGGCAGGATGGAGCCGACCCCATTGAAGACCAGCTCCCCGTCTCTCAAGAGGCGGGCCATCGCCACCGCCATGATCTCGGGCGGGCCGAAGGCCATCGACAATCACCGGCCGCTCGGCGCCACCGTGCGGAGCGGGAGGTCGCAGGCGTCGAGATACGCGTGAAGAGTCTCGGGGCGCTCCGCGGCCTCCAGGTAAGCCCGGATTCCTGACTCGTCGATCCCGTAGTAGGGATGGCAGCTCGTGGGACGCGCGCCCTCCGGGGCAAGCACAACGGCCTCCACCAGGAAGTGCGGGATCCGCGTCAGCTCCGGGAGCCGCGCCAACTCCTCGGTCGGGAGGAGGCGCTCGGTCGTGAGGATCACGCGCGCCCCGGCGCGCGACATCACCAGATCCCAGTAGGAGGAGCCGTAGATCCGGGCGTTCCCGAGGGTGTCGGCTTCCTGGACGTGGACGATCGCCCAGTCGGGCCTGATCGCCGGAATCGCGTAGAGCTCCGCGCCCGTGTAAGGGTCCTTCACGGTGCGGAGCCCCGCCGCCGCCGGAATATCGCTCCCCGTGAGGCCGACGATCGGCTCGAACGGGAGCCCGTGGGATGCGGCCCGCATCCCGGCGTAGATGACGGGTCAGCTGCTCTCGGTGTGGCGGACCAGCCCGCGCTCGACGGCGCGGCGAAAGCTCCTCGCCATGCCGAAGCCGACCTCGAAGGTCACGATGCCGGCGGTGGTTCTCGAGAGGCAGCCCGCGGCGCACAGGAGATCCACATCGTAGGCGGGCGAGGGCTTGACCAGCTCCAGGTCCCGCCGACCTGTGCGCGCCAGCGCGCGCACGAACGCCGCCGGAGTCCGGTGGAGCATGGTGCCCCCGACTGTGATCGAGGCGCCATCCGGCACCAGCCGGGCCGCCGCCTCGAGAGTCATCAGCTTGGAGCGGGCCATCGAGGTGCCTCGCGTGAGGATTCTACCATCCGGTCAGCTCGAAGGCGCCGGGAAGATGGCGAATCGCGGCCACCCGGTCCTCCTCGTCCACGGTGATCCCCACGACGTCGAACCGGCACCGGACCTCGCTGAGCCGCCTGGCCTTGAGGTAGCTCAGAGCGAGCCGGCCCAGCCGCGCCTGCTTTCTCGGCGTCACTCCCGCCTGGGGCGGATCGCCCCGCCCGCCCCGCCGCGCTTTTACCTCCACGAAGACCAGCGTGTCGCCGTCGCGGGCCACGAGGTCGATCTCGCCGAGACGGGAGCGGACGTTCTGGTCGACGATGACGAAGCCGCGTCGCCTGAGGAAGCGGGCGGCCTCGGCCTCGCCGCGCCGGCCAATCCTCTGCCGCCGGTCCACGGGACTAACGGCTGAACAGTTCCGCCTGCCGCCACACCCCGTGAAAGGTGCGACGGTGGATGGAACACGGGCCATGCGCCTCGAGCGCTGCGAGGTGCTCGGGCGTGGGATACCCTTTGTGGCGACGGAACCCGTACTGGGGAAAGGTGTGGTCCGCCTCTCGCATGAAGCGGTCCCGGGTCACCTTGGCGATGATGGATGCGGCAGCCACGGAGGCAGAGCGCCGGTCGCCCTTGATCAGGTTCTTCTGGCGGCAGGGGAGCGAGGCCAGCCGGACCGCGTCGGTCAGGACCAGCTCCGGGTGGAACGGAAGTGTGCCGATCGCCTCCCGCATGGCGAGGCGGGTGGCCTCGAGAATATTGACCCGATCAATGATCTCAGGGCCGACCACACCCACCGCCACGGCCACCGCACGCTCGATGATCCTGTCGAAGAGCTCGTCACGCTCGGCAGGGGCGAGGAGCTTGGAGTCCTGAAGCCCGCTGATTCTTCGCTCAGGGTGGAGGACCACCGCCGCAGCGACAACGGGACCGGCCAGGGGCCCGCGTCCGGCCTCGTCCACGCCGGCCACCCGCACCCGGCCGGCGCGCCAGGCGCGGCGCTCAAACTGGTAGCCAGCCTCGCGCGCGAAGCGCCGCATCGGGTGGCTAGCCGCTGGTGGTGGTCGGTCCCCGCTTTTCCTTGAGCCGCGCGGCTTTGCCGACGAGCTTTCTCAGGTAGTAGAGTTTGGCCCGCCGCACCCGGCCGTGCCGCACCACCTGGATCTTCTCGATCCGCGGAGAGTGCAGGGGGAACACGCGCTCCACGCCGACTCCGTACGAGACCCGGCGCACGGTGAACGAGGCTCGCGCCCCCTCGCCACGCGCTCGGATGACCACGCCCTGGAAGGTCTGGATCCGCTCCTTCTCCCCCTCGACGACCTTCACGAAGACCTTCACGGTGTCTCCCGGGGCAAAACCATCCCGGTCCTGCTTGAGCTGGCTCGCTTCCACGATTCTCACGGGATCCATGGATGTCCGCTCCTTCGCGTTAGAAATATGCCTCAGGGCCCTTGCCCTGCCGAAATCCCTCGACCATCTTCTGCTCCTCCGGAGTCAGGTCCGCCGCCTCCAGGAGATCGGGCCTGCGCCGGAAGGTGCTCCAGATCGCCATGACCCGCCGCCATCGGCCGATCCGGCCGTGGTCCCCCGACAGGAGCCGGTCGGGGACTCTCCACCCCCGGAACTCCTCGGGGCGCGTGTAATGGGGACCTTCCAGCAGCCTCCCGGTGAAGGAGTCTTTCTCGGACGCGGCCTGATCGCCGAGGGCGCCCGGAAGCAGCCGAACCACCGCGTCGACGACCACCAGGGCCGGCAGCTCGCCCCCCGTCAGCACGTAGTCACCGAGGGAGAGCTCGTCGTCCACCAGGTGCTCCCGGACCCGCTCATCGACGCCTTCATACCGCCCGCAGAGGAGAATGAGGTGAGCCTCACGAGCCAACTGCCGCGCCACCTCCTGGGTGAACGGGCGCCCCTGCGGGTCAAGCAGGATGACCCGCGATGCCGGCCCCCGTAGCGCCTCCACGCAGGCAAACAGCGGTTCTGGCTTCAGAATCATTCCCCCGCCCCCGCCGAAGGGGTAATCATCTGTCACCCGGTGGCGCCCCTCCGCATAGTCCCGGAGGTTCACCGCCCTCACCTCAACCACCCCGGCGGCTCGGGCTTTCCCCAGAATGGACTCCTGAAGCGGTCCGGCGACGATACCAGGGAAGAGCGTCACGATATCGACTTTCACCTGGCGCTCCAACCGCTTATAAGTCGAGCAAGCCCTCGGGCGGGCGGATCACGATAGTCCGGGTCGCCATGTCCACCTTCACCACGATCTCGACCACTGCCGGGATCAGGTGCTCCCGTCCCTCATCCCGCACCACCCAGAGGTCCTGGGCAGGCCCGGGCTCGACTGCGAGGAATGTCCCGACCACGACGCCGCCGGTTGTGACCACGCGGCTCCCGACAAGCGCGTGAGCGTAGAACTGACCCGGTGGGAGCGGGGAGAGCTGGGCCGCTGGCACCGCCACGAGCCGCCCCACGAGCGGCTGAGCATCCTCCACGGATTCGCACCGCTCGAGCTTCAGGACGACCGCGCCTCCGTCCGATCGGACCGACTCCACCCGCCGGGGCTCGGCCCGCGTTGCGTCCGACCCTACCAGGAAGCAACTGCCGAGTCGTTCGAACTGCGCCCGATCCTCCACCAGAGGACGAACCTTCACCTCCCCGCGGAGCCCCCGGGGCTTCAGCACCTCTCCGATGGGAACGAGATCACCGATCACTCCAGGATCTCGAGGACCGCCCGCTTCCTCAGCTTGGTGGCCGTGGCGTTGAGCAGCGTCCGGATGGCGCGGGCCGTCCGTCCCTGCTTGCCGATGACCTTCCCCAGGTCGCTCGGGGCCACCCTCAGCTCGATCACCGTGAGCTTCTCCCCTTCGATCTCCCCCACCCGAACCTGATCCGGCTCATCCACGAGCGCCTTCGCGATTAACTCTACCAGCTCCTTCATGCTCTCCACCCCCCACGGCTCAGGGTGCGCACTCGGATCAGTGCTTGATGATGCCCACGCGCGCGAAGAGCTGCTGAACGGTGTTCGAGGGTTGAGCGCCCTTGCTCAGCCACGCGAGAGCCTTCTCCCTCGCGATCTCGACCTTCGGCGGATCGGTCAGCGGGTTGTAGTGCCCGATGATCTCGATGAACCGACCGTCCCGCGGGGCGCGTGAATCTGCCACCACAACGCGGTAGGCGGGCTTCTTTCTCTTCCCCACGCGCCTCAGGCGAATACGAACCACGTCTCTCTCACCTCCTTCGGATCACCGCGACAAAAACGGCAGAGCGCCCCTGAGCTTGCCGGTGCGGCCCCCCAGGTGCTTGAACTCCTTCATGAGTTTCCGGATCTGCGCATGGTGCTTGAGGAGCCGATTCACGTCCTGGACCGTCGTCCCGCTCCCCCGAGCGATCCGGGCCCGCCGGCTGCCGTTGATAGTTTCAGGCGCCCGCCGTTCCGTTTGAGTCATGGAGCCGATGATCGCCTCGTACTTCCGGAGCTCCCGCTCTTCCCCGCGGGGCTCCGCCGGGATTCCCCCCGACCCCTTGAAGAACGGCACCATCTCCAAGAGCTCCCCCAGGGGGCCCATGGAGCGGAGCTGCCGAAGCTGATCCGCAAAGTCCTCCAGCGTGAAGCGCGCCTCGCGGATCTTCTGCGCGAGCTCCTGCGCCTTGGTCTCATCCACCACCGCCCGGGCCTTTTCAACCAGGGTCACCACGTCACCCATTCCGAGAATCCGTGAGGCCATGCGGTCCGGGTGGAAGGGCTCCAGGGCATCAGACTTCTCCCCGACTCCGACGAATGCGATGGGCCGGCCGGTCACCGCGCGGATCGACAGGGCCGCGCCACCCCTGGCGTCGCCGTCCAGCTTGGTCAGGACGAAGGCGTCCACCCCCACCGCGGCATTGAAACGTTCCGCCATAGTCACGGCATCCTGACCCGTCATGGCATCCACGACTAGAAGCACGTGGTGGGGCGTCAGCTCCCGCCTGAGCTCCCGCAGCTCATCGAGCATCGGCTCGTCAATGTGGAGCCGCCCTGCACTGTCCAGGATCAGCGGAGAGCGCCCCGTGGCTTGGGCTTCCACGCGCGCGGCCCGGGCGATGGCCAGCGGGGTCTGCCCCTCGGCCCCGCTCACCGGGATCCCGAGCTGCCCGCCGAGGACCCGCAGCTGGTCGATGGCCGCAGGCCGGTACACGTCCGTGGCAGCGAGGATCGGATGTTGCCCCTGCCGCTGAAGGTAGCGCGCCAGCTTCGCCGCGGTGGTGGTCTTCCCCGAGCCCTGAAGCCCCACCAGCATGATCACCGTGGGCGGGTGGGGCGCCATCGTCAGCCTGTGCCCGTTCCCGCCAACCAGGGCTACCAGCTCGTCGTGGACGATCTTGACCACCTGCTGCCCCGGGGTGATGGAGGCCAGGACCTGCTGCCCCAGGGCCTTTACGCGAACGGCTTCGATGAACGTCTTGACAACCTTGAAGTTGACGTCAGCCTCCAGGAGCGCGATCCGCACCTCCCGGAGGGCCTCCTGGATGTTCTGCTCCGTCAGCCGACCGTACCCACGGAGCCGGTCGAAGATCGCCTCCAACCGCGCACTGAGAGTGTCAAACATGTTCTTTGCCCGAAATGCCCTTCTAAAAAGATTTTACTATACGGTTGGAAGCGGAAAAAGTCAAGCCGACTTGGGGACTTGCGCCGCACTCCTGATCTCTCTGAGCGCCGCTCCGCTGTCCGGCGCCCCGAAAATCGCGGAGCCGGCCACCAGGACCGAGGCCCCATGGCGCACCAGGGGGCCCGCATGCTCTGCCTTCACCCCACCGTCCACCGAAATCTCCACGGGCCGGTCTCCAAGGAGGCTCCTGAGTGCCCGGACCTTTTCATAGGTAGAGGAGATGAACGTCTGACCACCGAACCCCGGGTTCACCGACATGATCAGCACCAGGTCCAGGTCGTCCAAGACGTACTCAAGGGTCCCGGGAGAGGTGGAGGGGTTGAGGGCTGCCCCGGCCCGTGCGCCCAGCTCCTTGATCTGGGCCAGGGTGCGATGAAGGTGGGGGCAGGTCTCCACGTGGATTGTCAGGAGATCAGACCCCGCCGAGACGAAGGCCGGCAGGTGGCGCTCGGGAGCTTCGACCATCAGGTGGACGTCGAGAGGAAGCCGCGTGCGCTTCCGGATCGCTTCCACCACCACAGGGCCAATGGTGAGGTTCGGGACGAAGTGGCCGTCCATGACGTCCACATGGAGCTGGTCGGCCCCAGCTTCCTCCACCCGGGCAATCTCCTCTCCCAGCTCGGCAAAGTCGGCAGAGAGCAGAGACGGCGCGATCTTGATCATCACCACACACAATAACAGATTGCGCGGTTCAGGTCATCGCCCGGAAACTACCTGTTTTCATTCTACTCGCCGGCAGCCGGTCAGTCGCCGATAATCTTGACCAGCACCCGCTTCCGGCGCCGGCCGTCGAACTCCCCGTAGAAGATCTGTTCCCACGGCCCAAAATCCAACCTCCCGTTGGTCACCGCCACGACCACCTCGCGGCCCATGATCTGCCGCTTCAGGTGGGCATCCCCGTTGTCCTCTCCGGTCTGGTTGTGTCGGTAGTGGGCCACCGGCTCATGGGGGGCGAGCCGCTCCAGAAAGTCGTCGTAGTCCTGGATGAGCCCTGGTTCATCATCGTTGATGTAAACGCTCGCCGTGATGTGCATGGCATTCACCAGACAGAGTCCCTCCCGGATGCCGCTCTTTTTCAGAGTCGCCTCCACCTGCGGGGTGATATTGACGTATGCCCGTCGCGTTGTCGTCTCGAACCACAGCTCTTCCCGATAGGATCTCATACGGCCCCCTTCCTCGCGTGAATGGGCGTTCCCTTAGCTCAAGCAGGTGGACGCCCGATTCGACAATACCAAATTAGATGAACCTGCGAATGGCTCCGGCAAGCGGTACAAAAGGGCGTGCATCCCTGCCTCTGGCCGGCAGACAGGTCTGGTCGGACATTTTCATAGACCGACAGCACTTGACCATGCTTCCTCCCACGGGCTAAGCTTGGCGGGCCGCGTTCCACGTCGTCAGCCCGGTGATGCAGACTTAGAAAGGACTTCCGCCAGGACGATGATGATCAATGCCGAGGTGATCTAGTCGTACGGCGGGGTCGGAGGATTCACTGAGGGAGGGACCCAATGCCAACGATGGAGAAGAGATTGCTCGACACGCCTCTCTGTCATCTTCTCGGGATCCGGTACCCGATCTGCCAGGCGGGGATGGGGTTCGTCGCACGCTCCACCCTGGCGGCTGCTGTCTCCGAGGCCGGCGGCCTCGGCGTGCTCGCCGCGGCGCACAACACGCCGCAGGAGCTTCGCGCAGAGATCGGCCGGGTGCGCGAGCGGACCGACAAGCCGTTCGGCGTGGACATCCTTTTCGCCACCGTGCGCGCCACTGGCGCGGAGGCCGAGCGCTTCACCGACGCCGTGAAGGGCTGGGCGGAGGTCACGCTGGAGGAGCGGGTCCCGGTCCTGATCGCCGGGCTCGGGAACCCGGGGCCTGTGACCGCCGAGGCCCACCGGCAGGGGATCAAGGTCATGGCCCTCTGCGGCAACGTGAAGCAGGCGAGGGATCACGCGGCCAACGGGGTCGACGTCATCATTGCCCAGGGGCACGAGGCCGGCGGCCACACCGGCCGCATCGCCGGCCTGGTGCTGGTACCCGCGGTCGTCGACGCGGTTAAGCCGATTCCGGTCATGGCGGCAGGTGGGATCGCGGACGGGCGCGGGCTCGTGGCAGCGCTCGCTCTCGGCGCGGTGGGCATCTGGATCGGCACCCGGTTCATCGCCACGCCGGAGGCCTACTCTCACGACAACTACAAGCAAAAGATCGTGGCCATCGACGAGGAGGCGACGGTGGTCACGCGCGCGGCCACCGGCAAGCCGTGCCGGCTCATCCGCAACAACTTCACTCGTGAGTGGGAGAAGCGGGAGCACGAGATCCAGCCATTTCCGATCCAGGCGGAGCGGGTTGGACGGCCCGCAGGCCTTCGCGCCCGGGAGTTGGGCGACGTCGAGAACGGCAACGCCGCGTGCGGCCAGAGCGCAGGGCTCATCCGGGAAGTCATGCCGGTCCACGCCGTGATCGACGCCCTGATCTCCGAGGCGGAGGCCGTTCTGGAAAAGCTGCCCCGCTGAGGCACCCCACATGCCGCCCGAGCCGTGCTACCCACCGCTCCGCCTCGCCTTCCCCGACCGACCCGACTGGACCTTCTCCGGGATCCTCGAGCACTGGGCCCGGAGCGGGCCAGACCGCCCGTTCCTTCAGTTCATGGACGACCCCCCGCTCAGTTACGCCGAGGTGGACCGGCGCGTCAACCGGCTCGCCCACGGCCTCCTGACCCTCGGCGTGGGGCGGGGCGACCGGGTCCTCATCATGCTCCCGAACTGCCTGGAGTTCATGCTGACCTGGTGGGCGGCCAACCGGATCGGGGCCATCGAAGTCTCCGTCAACACCGCCTACAAAGGCTACTTTCTGGAGCACCTGGTGAACAACTCCGGCGGGCGGATCATGGTGGTGGCCCGGGAGTTTCTCGACCGGCTCCAGGCCAGCGAGGAGAGGCTCCCTCACCTGGAAACCCTCGTCGTCTACTGCGGCAAAACGGAAGCTCCCGCCGGGCTCCCGGCGCTCAGACGCTTTAACATGCGAGGTTTTGAGGAGCTCTTCGCTCCCGTGGAGGAGTCGCCCGGCGTGCCCCTCTCCCCCCGCGACCTCTGCGCCGTCATGTACACCTCCGGGACCACCGGCCCCTCGAAAGGCGTCATGATGCCGAACGCCCAGTGCCACCTCTTCGCCGAGTCTGTCGCGAACCTGACGCGCCTGACTGGCGACGATACCTACTTCGTCGCCACACCCCTCTACCACGGCAATGCCCCGATCATGCAGGTCTACCCCGCTATGCTGGTCGGCGCCAGGGCCGTGATCTGGCCCTGGTTCAGCGCCACCGACTGGGTGAATCAGGTGCGGCGGGTCGGCGCCACGATCACGAACCTTCTGGGTGTCATGATGGACTTCATCTTCCGCCAGCCGCCGCGGCCTGAGGACACCCAGCACCGCTTGCGGCTCGTCCTGGGCCAGCCAGCGCCCGCGGCCATTGCCGAGGCGTTCAAGAACCGGTTCGGCCTGGAGCGCATCCTGGAATATTACGGGATGACCGAGATCGGCGTCGTCACCATGATGCCGTACGACGAGTTCCGCCCGGGGTCGTGCGGCAAGGCGGTGAGCGAGTGGTTTGACCTGAGGATCGCCGATGCGGAGACCGACGAGGAGCTGCGGCCCGGCCAGGTGGGCGAGCTCCTGGTCCGCCCCAAGGAGCCGTGGGCCTTCAATCAGGGCTACTGGGAGATGCCGGAGAAAAGCCTGGAGGTGCTCAGAAACGTCTGGTACCACACCGGCGATGCCCTCAAGCGCGACGCGGAAGGGTATTACTACTTCGTCGACCGGATGCGCGATGTCATCCGGCGCCGCGCCGTCAACATCTCCTCCTTTGACATCGAGACGGTGATCGGCGCCCACCCCACGGTGGTCGAGTGCGCCGCGGTGGCCGTTCCTTCCGAGTTCGCCGGCGGGGAGGATGAGATCAAAGCCTGCCTGGCCCTGCGCGAGGGCGCAGGTCTGGTCCCTCAGGAGTTCCTCGCCTGGTGCGAGGAGAGGCTCCCGTACTTCGCGGTCCCGCGCTACGTGGAGATCGTCCCGACACTGCCGCGGACTCCGAGCAACAAGATCCAGAAATACCTCCTCCGCCAGAGCGGAGTCACGGCCGCGACCTGGGATCGGGTCAACGCCGGCTATCAGCTCAAGGAAGAGGTCAGGAAGGCCGAAGCCAAGCGCCAACGGAAGAAGGAGGCCCGGGATGCCGTTTAAGTACTTTGTGGTCAAGCCCAGGGGCAAGGTGGCCCTGGTGACCATCACCCACCCGCCTCGGAACTTCCTCCGCACCGGGATGCTGTATGA
>JBHIBG010000068.1:0-14024 GCA_046758965.1 Methylomirabilia bacterium
GAGCTCTTCGCCCGCGGCATCGGGGAGGTGACCGACATCGTGCAGAAGGAGATGTACACCTTCGCCGACCGGAGCGGGGAGAGCCTGACGCTCAGGCCGGAGGCGACCGCATCGCTCCTCCGCGCCTACATCGAGCACGGCCTCCATGTCTGGCCCAAACCTGTCCGCCTGTACACCATCGGGCCGATGTTCCGCTACGAGCGCCCCCAGGCCGGGCGCTACCGGCAGTTCCATCAGGCCAACGTCGAGGCGCTCGGGGAATCCCATCCCGCCCTGGACGCCGAGGTGATCGCGATGCTCCTGGAACTCTTCCGGGAGCTGGGGCTGGCCGAGCGATGTGAGCTTCGCCTGAACTCGATCGGCGATTCGGCATGCCGGCCGAAGTACCGCGATCAGCTCCAGACATACCTCCGCGAGCGTCGGGCGAAGCTCTGCACCGAGTGCCGGGAACGGACCGCGAGGAATCCCCTCCGGGTGCTGGACTGCAAGACGCCAGCCTGCCAGCCGGTCATTGACAGCGCCCCGTCGATCCTCGAGGCGCTCTGTCCTGACTGCGCCGAGCACTTTGGCCGCGTTCGAGAGCATCTGGACGTCATGGAGCTCCCGTACCTGATCACGCCCCGCCTCGTGCGCGGATTCGACTACTACGTGAGGACCACCTTCGAGCTGGTTGCCCCCGAGCTGGGCGCCCAGAATGCGGTGGCCGGCGGCGGCCGCTACGACGGCCTGGTCCAGCTCCTGGACGGCCCGCCCGATCCCGGCATCGGCTTCGCCATCGGGATGGAGCGGGTCGTGCTGCTCCTCTCCGAGGCCCCTGACGAGAACCTCTCGCTCGCCCTGCTGATCCCGCTCGGTGCTGCAGCTCTCAAGCGGCTTCTGCCCGTAGCCAAGGCTGTTCGGGGCCGGGGCATCGGCGTGGAGCTTGGGTACGGCGATCGGAAGCTCCGTGCTGAGCTTGAGCGAGCCAACCGGCTCCAGGTCCCCTGGACCGTGATCGTGGGTGATCAAGAGCTCGCCCGGGGAGAAGCCACCCTAAGGGAGATGGCCTCCGGGAGCCAGCGCAGCGTGCCGCTGGAGCGGCTGGTGGACGAATTGGCCGCGCTCAGGGGCCAACGGTGATTGAGCCCCTCGCGGGGTGGACGCGGAGCCACTCCTGTGGAGCGCTCCGGGCTGAGCAGGTGGGGCAGTCCGTGACGCTCATGGGGTGGGCGTTCAGGCGGAGAGACCACGGAGGGCTGATCTTCATCGACCTCCGGGACCGCGAGGGGGTGACCCAGTGCGTGTTCAACCCCGCGGGGAGCCCGGATGCCCACGCCAAGGCCGAGGCGGTGAGGAGCGAGTTCGTGCTCGCCGTTCGCGGGACGGTCCACGGCCGCCCCGCGGGGACCGAGAATCCCAAGCTCCCCACCGGAGCCATCGAGGTCCAGGTCCAGGAGCTTCGAATTCTGAACGAGGCCAAGCCGCTCCCGTTCTCCCTGGAAGAGGCAAGCGATGTGGCCGAGGCCGTCCGCCTGAAGTACCGCTACCTGGATCTCCGGCGTCCGGCGCTCTATCGAAACTTTCTCCTCCGCGACCAGGTCTACCAGGCGGTCCGTGACTCCCTGCACGCGCGGGGCTTCCTCGAGGTGGAGACCCCGTTTCTGACCCGCTCCACACCCGAGGGGGCGCGCGACTTCCTCGTGCCGAGCCGGCTCAGCCGAGGGGATTTCTACGCCCTGCCCCAGTCCCCCCAGCTCTTCAAGCAGATCCTGATGATGGCGGGCTTTGAACGTTACTTCCAGATCGTCCGCTGCTTCCGCGACGAGGACCTCAGGAAGGATCGGCAGCCCGAGTTCACCCAGATCGACATCGAGACGGCCTTCCTCGATCGCGACGAGTTCCTTCCACTGGTCGAGGGGTTGATGCGGGAGGTCTTCAGGCGGGTGAAGGGGGTTGAGCTGCCTCAGGTGTTTCCGCGCCTGGCCTGGGCCGAGGCTCTGGAGCGCTACGGCTCGGACAAGCCCGACCTCCGGTTCGGGATGGAGCTCTCGGACTTGAGTGACCTCTTTCGCGGGGGTGACTTCCAGGCCTTTGCCCAGGTGGTGACCCGGGGCGGCGTCGTCAAGGGGCTCCGGGTCCCGGGTGGGGGGGGGCTCTCGAGAAAGGAGCTCGACGAGCTGGTCGGAGCGGCCAGAGGATACGGGGCCAAAGGCCTCACGTGGGTGAAGGTGATTGATGGAAGCCTGCAGTCTCCGATCGCACGTCACCTGGAGTCGTTGAAGGCCAGCCTGATCGAGCGGCTCGAGGCCGCCCCGGGAGACCTCCTGCTGCTGGTGGGAGACACGGTGCCGGTGGCCGCTCAGACACTCGGCCGGTTCCGGCTCGAGCTGGCCCAGCGCTTCAACCTGATCGGCGAGCTGGACCAGCTGGTCTGGATCGTGGACTTCCCGCTCTTCGAGTACAACGAGGAGGGGAAGCGGTGGGAGGCGGTGCACCACCCCTTCACCGCGCCTCGAGACGAAGACCTCGCGCTCCTGGAGAGGGATCCGAGCCAGGTCAAAGCCAAGGCCTACGACCTCGTGCTGAACGGGCAGGAGATCGGCGGCGGCTCCATTCGAGTCCATCAGCGCTGGCTCCAGCAGAAGGTGTTCGAGCTCCTCGGGGTTTCCCCCGAGGAGGCGCGGGGCAAGTTCGGCTTCCTTCTCGAAGCGCTGGAGTACGGGGCTCCGCCCATGGGCGGCATCGCCTTGGGGCTCGACCGGCTGGTGGCGATCCTGGCGGGGGAGGAGTCAATCCGCGAGGTGATCGCCTTTCCTAAGACCCAGACAGGCGCCTGCCCCCTGACCGGCGCGCCTCAGCCGGTCAGCCCGATCCAGCTCCGTGAACTCGGCATCCAGGTCGTAGAGGAAGGCTAACTTCCCGTGAACATTGACATCTTCCAGCAAGCGCGTTACTCTGGGGGAACCTTGGCTCGCTTCGAACATTGCCTCTTGATCCGGCAGTTCGAGAGGGGAGGGTACTTCCCGGGGCGAAAGGAGGGATCTCCAGCCGGTGACCCAGGCAACTAGCGTAACCCGCCGGCTGCTCCTGCCCTCCGACGCCGACCTCCTCCCCCTCCTCGGACGGAACGACGAGAACCTCCGGGCCCTGGAATCACAGCTCGGCCTCCGTATCGTGGCCCGTGGAAGCGAGATCAACCTCACGGGGGAAGAGCGGCAGGTCGAGAAGGCTGAGCGACTTCTCCTGCAGTTCCAAGAGCTGGTGCGCACCGGCGCCCCGGTTCGTTCCGCCGAGTTCAGGGCTGCGCTCCGAATCCTCGTGGCCGACGACCAGGCTGATGTCAAGGCCATCTTCCTCGACGCCATCCCGGTCCCCTCCCGAAAGAAGCAGGTGATCCCGAAGACTCCCAATCAGAAGCGCTACCTGGACGCGATCCGTGCCCACGATCTCGTGTTCGCCATCGGGCCTGCAGGGACGGGGAAGAGCTACCTCGCAGTGGCGATGGCGGTCTCGGCGCTCACCAAGCGAGAGGTGGGGCGGATCGTTCTCACCCGACCGGCCGTGGAAGCCGGGGAGCGTCTGGGGTTCCTCCCTGGGGACCTCTACGAGAAGGTCCACCCGTACCTCCGCCCGCTCTACGACGCCCTCTACGACATGCTGGAGGCCGAGCGGGTCGCTTCGCTGGTGGAGAAGGGCGCCATCGAGGTGGCGCCCCTGGCGTACATGCGCGGGCGGACGTTGAACGACGCCTTCATCATCCTCGACGAGGCCCAGAACACCACCTCGGAGCAGATGAAGATGTCCCTCACTCGCCTGGGCTTCAACTCCAAGATGGTCGTGACCGGCGACATCACCCAGGTGGATCTCCCCCCCGCCCGGACCTCGGGGCTGATCGAGATCCAGTCGGTGCTCCGAGGGATCGAAGGGGTCCGCTTCGTCTACTTCACCGAGAAAGACGTCGTCCGCCACGAGCTGGTCTCCGCCATCATTCGCGCCTACGAAGAACGCGGGGCCCACTCCCGGGAGGCCGGGGGCCCGCCCCCGGAAGCGTGATGGCGGTGGCGATCTCGACCCTCCAGCGGGCAGTGCGGATCCCGGCGGTCCGACTCCTCCGGCTGGCCGAGATCACGCTCCGCGCCCTGGGCCGGCCGGGGGCGGAGGTGCACCTGACCTTCGTCACTGACGCGAGGATCACGAAGCTGAACAAGCAGCATCGGGGCGTTCGGGAGAGGACTGACGTCCTCGCCTTCCCGCTGGAGGGGCCGGGCCCCTCCCGGCTCCTCGGGGAAGTGATCATCTCGGCCGAGCGCGCCCGGCGGCAGGCTCGCCGCCTCGGGGTGCCGCTCGCTCTGGAGCTGAGTCTCCTGGTGGTTCACGGGCTTCTCCACCTGGTGGGGTACGATGACCGGGAACCTCTGGAGGCCCGGCTCATGCACGAGCGCGCGCGAGCCCTCCTCGCGTCGGCTTCACGGCCGGTACCCGAGCGGCTCTGGCGCGGCCTCTTGTCGGCCTGAACCGTGGCAGCCCACCGCGCTGGCTTCGTCTCGCTGATCGGCCGCCCCAACGTGGGTAAGTCAACGCTCCTGAACCGGCTGGTGGGAGAGCGACTGGCCATCGTCTCTCCGCGTCCTCAGACCACCCGGACGCGCGTGACGGGGATCAAAACCCGGCCCGACGCACAGGTCATCTTCGTGGACACGCCGGGGTTCCACGAGCCGAGAGGGAAGCTCGATCAGCTGATGGCGAACACTGTCGACCGGGCCCTGGAAGACGTGGATCTGATCTGCCTGGTGGTGGAGGCCCCCGCCGACCCCTCGCGGCTCGATGAGCCGCTCTTCAAGCTGCTCGCCCCGTTTCGCGGCCCGGTCTTCTGCTGTCTCAACAAGGCTGATCTGGTCGAGCCCAAGGACCGGCTCCTGCCGATGATTGCGGCCTACCAAGCTCGCCACCCGTTCAGGGAGATCGTGCCGATCTCGGCCACGGACGGGACGAACTGCGACTGCCTCCTCGAGCTGATCGTTGGCGTCCTCCCCGCGCATCCACCGTATTTCCCGCCCGACACGCTCACCGACCAGCCCGAGACGTTCTACGTGGCTGAGGTGGTCCGGGAGTCCCTCTTCCTCCTCACCCGGGAGGAGGTCCCGTATGCCTGTGCGGTCAGGGTGGAAGAGCTGGCGGAGCGTGAGGGCAAGACACTCCTCTACATCCGGGCCGTCATCTTCGTGGAGCAGAGCTCTCAGAAGGCGATCGTCATCGGTCGGGGAGCGGTCATGCTGAAGCGGCTCGGCACCGTTGCCCGCCAGAGGCTGGAGGCTTTCTTCGGGGTTCGAGTCTTCCTGGAGCTCCGGGTCGAGGTCAGAAAGAACTGGCGTAAGGACGACCAGGCGCTCCGGGAGTTGGGTTTCATGCTCACCGCCTGACTATGCCCCTTCACCGAACGCAGGCCATCGTCATCCAGCGGCGCCCCCTCGGGGAGGCTGACCGCCTCGTGACGTTCTACACCAGGGAGTTCGGCCGGCTCACCGGCGTCGCAAAGGGGGCCAGGCGTCCCAGGTCCCGCTTTGGCGGCGCGCTCGAGCTGTTCACCCAGGGCCAGCTCCTCTTCTTCGAGAGCGAGCGGTGGGAGCTGGTCCGCGTGGACCACTTCGACATTCTCTCCCCGTTCCTCCGCGTGCGAGAGTCGCTGACGCGGCTCGGGCAGGGGGCCTGGGTGGTGGAGTGTGTGGCTCGGCTCACGGCCGAGCGCGATCCCCACGCCTCCCTGTACGCCCTCCTGGTGAAGGCGCTCAGGGCTCTCGAGCGGACGTTCCGACCGGATCGGGTCAGGCTGGCGTTCATGCTGCGTGCCACGGACCTCTTGGGATACCGGCTTCGCCTGGATCGGTGCCGCGGATGCGGTCGGCCGCCGGGGCCTACCCCCCGCCTGGACTTCACCGCCGGCGGCCTGGTCTGTGGAGAGTGTGCCTGGGTGCCCGGCGATTCAGTTCCGTTCTCTGGCGCTGCTGTCCTGGTGCTGCGCCGGCTCAGGACGCTGGCGTGGGGCGATCTCCTGGTCGCACAGCTGTCGCGCTCGGTGGAGAACCAGATCGGTGCCGCCCTGGAGGCCCAGGTGGTCCGGCTCTTGGGGCAGCCATTCAAGACGCCTCGCTTTCTTGCTCAAACCCAGCGGGAGCTGGTGGCCGACGGAGCGCCCCGATGAGACCGTTGCCAGCGCCGGTTTTCGGAAGGCTCCGCCGATGAACATGGAGACTCTTGTCTCGCTCTGCAAGCGTCGGGGCTTCATCTTTCAGTCCAGCGAGATTTACGGCGGCACGGGGTCGTGCTGGGACTACGGCCCGCTCGGCGCCGAGCTCAAACAGAATATCAAGCGCCTTTGGTGGCGTGATCACGTCCAGCTCCGAGCCGACATGGTCGGCCTCGACGCGTCGATCCTAATGCACCCGATGGTCTGGAAAGCCAGCGGGCATGTGGATCACTTTACGGACCCCATGGTTGACTGCCGAGTCTGCCAGCGGCGGTTCCGCGTGGACACGCTGGACGGCCTGACCTGGGTCCACTACTGCCCGGCGAAGAAGGAGAGCAAGTTCGAGCTGCCGGCCGGAGAGCCCTGCAAGCACTGCGGCAGCCGTCGAACGCTCTGCCCCGCATGCGGCAAGGGCCAACTCACCGAGCCCCGGCAGTTCAACCTGATGTTCAAGACCTTCATGGGGCCGGTCGAGGAGGAGGCGGCGGTGACCTACCTGCGCCCGGAGACCGCACAGGGGATCTTCGTAGACTTCGATCATGTGCTCCAGTCGATGCGGCTCAAGCTGCCGTTCGGCATCGCCCAGATCGGGAAAAGCTTCCGAAACGAGATTACGCCGGGGAACTTCGTCTTCCGGACCCGCGAGTTCGAGCAGATGGAGATCGAGTACTTTGTGAATCCCCACGAGACGGTCAACGGGCGGGCCGCCGATGAATACTGGCACGAGCACTGGATCGAGGAGCGCCTGGCCTGGTACCGCCGGTACGGGATCGCCGCCGAGAACCTCCGGCTTCGCGAGCACAGCCGGGAGGAGCTGGCCCACTACGCGAAGCGTACCGCGGACATCGAGTACCGATTCCCGATCGGGTGGAGCGAGCTGGAGGGCATCGCCAACCGGACCGACTTCGACCTGAAGCAGCACGCCAAGTTCAGCGGCAAATCACTCACGTACTTCGATGAGAAGCGCCGGACCCAGATCGTGCCCTACGTGATCGAACCGTCGGCGGGGGTTGACCGGAGCCTGCTCGCGTTCTTGGTGGACAGCTACCGGGAGGAGAAGGTGCACGGGGAGAAACGGGTCGTGCTGCGCCTCCACACGGAGCTGGCGCCGGTGAAGGTCGCGGTCCTCCCCCTCCTCAAGAACCGTGAGGAGATCGTGGCAACGGCGACGGAGCTCCGGGACGAGCTCGCCCGCCGCTGGATGACCGTGTATGACGACACGGCCTCGATCGGGCGTCTGTACCGCCGCCAGGATGAGGTGGGGACCCCGTACTGCGTGACGGTAGACGTCCAGACGGTCGGCGATCCGGGCCGCGGTGAGTCGGGGGACAACCGGGTGACGATCCGTGACCGCGACTCAATGGATCAGGTTCGAGTCCCGGTTTCTGACGTTGCGAGCGTTATTCAAGAGCTGCTTGCCGGACAGGGCTGGTCGCCCGTTGCCTCCCGCTATCCTGCCCAGCGCAAGTCCTGACGGGCACCGAGACCGATCAGCGGGACGCGGCTCTGCCGCAGGGCGTGGGGGGCTCGGTCCCCCGAATGAAGGCCATGATCACCGGTCGGCGGCAGGTGCTCCCCGGGTCGAGGTCGATAGGGACGAGCACCACGCCTTCGGGTGGCCGAAACTCCTCCGCCGAGGTCCGGAGCAGGACCCTTCCCATGTAGCTCACCCAGATGGGCAGCGCCGCCCGTGCGCCGCTTTCATTCTCCCCGAGGCTCTGCGGCTTGTCGTGCCCTACCCAGACCCCCGTCACCAGCTCGGGCGTGAACCCGATGAACCAGGCGTTGGAATAGTCGTTCGTGGTTCCTGTCTTGCCGGCGACGGCGCGCCCCAGGACCTTGGCCCCCACGCCGGTGCCCCGCTGCACCGCTCCCTGCAGCATGTGGGTGATCAGGTATGCGACCTCCGGGGAGAGCGCCGGCTTCCCCTGCGGGATGGACTCGTCGAGCAACCCCCCCTGAGCGTCCGTGATATAGCGAATCGGTGTCGGGCGGACCCAGCGGCCCTGGTTGGCGAGCGCCCCATAGGCCGAGGTCAACTCGAGGAGTGAAAGCTCCGAGCTCCCCAGGGCCATGGTGAGGTCGCGGTTAAGCGGGCTCCGAATTCCGAGCCGCCGCGCCACCCCCACGGTCCGCTCGATCCCGACCTGCTCCTGGAGCTTGACCGTCAGCACGTTCACCGAATGCTCGATCCCTTCCTCGAGGGTGATGAGGCCGCGAAAGGTCTTCTTGTAGTTTTCCGGCTCCCAGGGCTTCCCGTCGGCCCCGTCAGGGTAGCTGACGGGGCTGTCCTCGATCAGCGTGGCCGGGGTGAGTCCCGATTCCAGGGCCGCAATATAGACAAACGGCTTGAAGGCCGAGCCGGGCTGGCGCTTGGCGTGCACCGCCCGGTTGAACTCGCTCCGGGAAAAGTCATAGCCCCCGACCATGGCCTTGATGTAACCGGTCTCGGGCTCGATGGTGATCAGCGCCCCCTCGGGGTGCTCCAAGTCTGGATCGCCTTGGCTCTCGTCTTGGGCGGCTCCCACCCTGGCCTCCAGCGCCTTCAACCCCTTGCGCAGCGATCGCTCGGCCAGGCGCTGCATTCGGGAGGAGAGCGTGGTGTAGACATTGAGCCCGCCCTTGTAGACCATGCCCTCCCCGTACTGCTCCGCGAGCAGGCCGCGGACGTATTCGATGAAGTACTGGCCTGCGGTTCGCCGCTTCTCGGGGGGGATCAATCCCAGCTCGGTGACCATGGCCTGGCGGGCCTGGGCCGGAGTGATGGTCCCCACCTCCGCCATTCGGTTCAGCACATGCGAGCGTCGCTGCCTGGCGATCGCCGGGTGATTGAAGGGAGAGTAGCTGGTGGGTGCTTTTGGCAGGCCGGCCAACAGCGTCGCCTCAGGGAGGGTGAGCTCCGCCGCCGACTTGCCGAAGTAGGTGCGGGCCGCGGCCTCCACCCCGTAGGCGCGCTGGCCGAAGTAGATCTGGTTCAAGTACATCTCCAGAATGCGATCCTTGGAATAGCGGCGTTCCAACTCCAGAGCCAGGAACGCCTCCTTGAGCTTTCGGTTCAGGCTCTTGTCCGGCGTCAGGAAGAGGACCTTGGCCAGCTGCTGGGTGATCGTGCTTCCGCCCTCCACGATGCGCCCCCGCCGGAAGTTCTGATAGATGGCGCGAGCGATCCCGATCGGATCCACGCCGTAGTGCGAATAAAACCGCGAGTCTTCCACGGCGATGATGGCGTCTTTGAGGGCCGGAGGAATCTGGGCCAGGGGCACGAAGCTGCGCCGCTCCACCTGGAACTCGGCGATCAGCTCGTCGTTGTCGTCGTACAGCCTGGAGCCCTGGATCGGTTGGAAGGTTTCCAGCTCGGTCACGGACGGAAGCGAGCCCGGGAGGACGGTGAAG
This sequence comes from Methylomirabilia bacterium, assembly GCA_046758965.1. Taxonomy (GTDB): domain Bacteria; phylum Methylomirabilota; class Methylomirabilia; order Rokubacteriales; family CSP1-6; genus JBHIBG01. The sequence continues at coordinate 9,617 of JBHIBG010000068.1, forward strand.
ACCCAGAAGGCCGACGCGGCCACCCCGAGTATCCCCAGGATGAAGACGGAGGCGAGGCCAAGGGCCACTCGCTGGGGCCACCGGCGGGGGGTGCTCCGGATGCGCCGTGAGGATCCGATTCGCATTCGGTTCATACACGGTCATTATACCGGTAACGTCGCGGTGAGTGGTTGCGAGCGTTCCTGGGCCAGCCCCCTGCCCGGAGGCGTCGTCCGGGGAGAGGGATCGGTGGTGCAAGCCCTCATCCGGGGTGGCGGCGCTTGCTCCGGTTGAGCGAATATGGTACAACCACGCTGCTCATGGAGGTCCTGCGGGTTTCCTGATGATGACCGTTGACGAGCAGCTGGCGCGGATTCGCCGCGGCACCGCCGAGGTTATCGCAGAGGCTAACCTCCGTCAGAAGCTGGAGCGGTCGGGCCAGACGGGTACGCCCCTCAGGGTAAAGCTGGGCTTGGATCCCACGGCTCCTGACCTGCACCTGGGTCACACCGTGGTCCTTCAGAAGCTCCGCGATTTCCAGGCGTTGGGCCATCAAGCGATCATCATCATGGGAGACTTCACGGGGATGATCGGCGACCCCTCCGGCCGTGCGGAGACGCGGAAGCCGCTCAGCCGCGGGGAGATCGAGGCCAACGCGAGCACCTACCGGTCCCAGCTCGGGAAAATTCTCGACATGGACCAGACCCGGATTGAGTTCAACTCCGCCTGGCTGGCGTCCTTGACTCTGGAGAATCTGATCCGTCTGACGTCCACCGTGACCGTGGCCCAACTGCTCCAGCGTGACGACTTTGCCGGTCGGTACAGCGCAGGGCGGCCGATCAGTCTTCACGAGTTCCTCTACCCGATCTGCCAGGCCTATGACTCCGTGGCGATCGTCGCTGATGTGGAACTCGGCGGGACGGATCAAACGTTTAATTTGCTGGTGGGGCGGGATCTCCAGCGGGCCTTCGGCCAGGAGCCGCAGGTCGCCATCACCACCCCCATTCTCGAGGGATTGGACGGCAGCCAGAAGATGTCCAAGAGCCTCGGGAACTATGTGGGCATCAGCGAACCGCTCGATGAAATGTACGGCAAGCTGATGTCCATTCCAGACTCGCTGATGCTGCGGTATTTTACCCTGGTGACGCGGTTGCCCGAGGAGGAGATCGAGACCATCGCCCGGGAGTTGGCCGCAGGGGTGCGCCATCCCATGGAGGCCAAGAAGCGGCTGAGCCGGGCGGTGGTGACCCAGTACCATGGTGAGCGGGCAGCGGTGGCGGCGGAGGCGGCCTTCGTCCGAGTGTTTCAGGAGAGGCAAACCCCCGTTACTGTTGACGAAATCCCACTCCCGACCCCCCACGCCGACACCCCGATCGTGGCAGTGCTGAGGGAGTCCGGGCTGGTCCCGTCAAACTCTGAGGCGCGGCGTATGATCCAGCAGGGGGCCGTTGAGGTGAATGGGACGAGGATCTCGGACGTGAATACGACCCTCCGGGCCGGCAAGGAGTACACCATCAAGGTGGGGAAGCGGCGTTTCAGGCGCGTCCTTCTCCGGCTGGAGAGCATGATGGGCCGGTAGTCGGTCGAACGAGAAAAGAATTACTTGACAGGCTCTTGTTGCGTCAGTATGATCAACAGTTGGCCATCGGTATGATGGTGTTGACAGCGGCAGTTGGTTGTTTGCCCTGCTGATCTGTTTCAACTCTGAGGGGTCTCTTCCCGTCGCTCTTTGACAATCGCATATGCTACTGGCTCACCGACGAGGTGTGCGAACCTGTATCTGAGTTTTCCTTGCGCTCGAGTCCGAGGCACATGGGCTTGAGCTTTGGGAACCAGGGTTATCTCTTGGCGAGTTTGATCCTGGCTCAGAGCGAACGCTGGCGGCGTACTTAACACATGCAAGTCGAGCGAGGATAGCCGGGTGGGCAACCACTCGGCAGTCCTAGCGGCGGACGGGTGAGTAACACGTGGGTAACCTACCCTCGAGACGGGGATACCCCTCCGAAAGGGGGGCTAATACCGGATACGTTCTTCGGCTCGCAAGAGCTGGAGAGGAAAGGTGGCTCGCAAGGGCTGCCGCTCGTGGATGGGCTCGCGGCCTATCAGCTAGTTGGTGGGGTAATGGCCCACCAAGGCGATGACGGGTAGCTGGTCTGAGAGGACGATCAGCCACACGGGGACTGAGACACGGCCCCGACTCCTACGGGAGGCAGCAGTGGGGAATATTCCGCAATGGGCGAAAGCCTGACGGAGTGACGCCGCGTGGGGGATGAAGGCCTTCGGGTCGTAAACCCTTGTCAGGGGGAAAGAAGGGTGTCGGCGCGATAACCGCTGGCATCTGACGGTACCTCCAGAGGAAGCCCCGGCCAACTCTGTGCCAGCAGCCGCGGTAAGACAGAGGGGGCAAGCGTTGCTCGGAATTACTGGGCGTAAAGGGCGCGTAGGCGGGACGGCAAGTCGGTTGTGAAAGTCTCCGGCTCAACTGGAGAAAGACGATCGATACTGCCGTTCTTGAGGGTAGCAGGGGAGACTGGAATTCCCGGTGTAGCGGTGAAATGTGTAGAGATCGGGAGGAACACCCGTGGCGAAGGCGGGTCTCTGGGCTACTCCTGACGCTGAGGCGCGAAAGCGTGGGGAGCAAACGGGATTAGATACCCCGGTAGTCCACGCTGTAAACGATGAGCACTAGGTGTGGGGGGGTTAGACCTCTCCGTGCCGTAGCTAACGCTTTAAGTGCTCCGCCTGGGGAGTACGGCCGCAAGGTTGAAACTCAAAGGAATTGACGGGGGCCCGCACAAGCGGTGGAGCATGTGGTTCAATTCGATGCAGAGCGAAGAACCTTACCTGGGCTTGACATGCCGGAAGTAGGAACCCGAAAGGGGGACGACCTGTCAAATCAGGAGCCGGCACAGGTGGTGCATGGCTGTCGTCAGCTCGTGCCGTGAGGTGTTGGGTTAAGTCCCGCAACGAGCGCAACCCTCACCCCATGTTGCCAGCGGGTAATGCCGGGGACTCTTGGGGAACTGCCGGCGAAGAGCTGGAGGAAGGAGGGGATGACGTCAAGTCCGTATGCCCTTGATGCCCAGGGCTACACACATGCTACAATGGCCGGTACAGAGGGTCGCGAACCCGCGAGGGGGAGCCAATCCCAGAAAGCCGGTCTCAGTTCGGATTGCAGGCTGCAACTCGCCTGCATGAAGTCGGAATCGCTAGTAAGCGCAGATCAGCAGGCTGCGCTGAATACGTTCCCGGGCCTTGTACACACCGCCCGTCACACCACGAAAGCCGGCTGTACCAGAAGTCGCTGAGCTAACCGCAAGGAGGCAGGCGCCGAAGGTATGGTCGGTGATTGGGGTGAAGTCGTAACAAGGTAGCCGTAGGGGAACCTGCGGCTGGATCACCTCCTTTCTAAGGAGCTTCGAGAGGGCCGGGGCCCTTGGGGGTCCCGGCTCTCCACAAGCTTCGTCGTTCGAGCGCTCCCTCGTTCCGGCGGGCCAGTAGCATTTTTTCTTTTGGGCCTTTAGCTCAGTCGGCTAGAGCGCGCGCTTGATAAGCGCGAGGTCCCTGGTTCGACCCCAGGAAGGCCCACCACGAGCGAGGCGAAAGTCTCGTTGTGAGATTCGCCGCGGGTGGCAAGGGGATGTAGCTCAGCTGGGAGAGCACCTGCTTTGCAAGCAGGGGGTCGGCGGTTCGAGTCCGCTCATCTCCACCATCGCCGTCGGCGTGTGAGCGTATGCGGGCGCTGCCCGCAAAGCTCTTTGACAACCGCATAGGACGACCCTCGAGTGTAGCCAGGCGATCGTTCTCCGTGGTCAAGCTACTAAGGGCGAACGGTGGATGCCTTGGCGCCAGGAAGCGACGAAGGGCGTGGCAAGCTGCGATAAGCCTCGGGGAGCCGCAAGCAGGCTGTGATCCGGGGATGCCCGAATGGGGAAACCTGGGTGGGGTAATGCCCACTCATCCGTGCCTGAATCCATAGGGCGCGGAGGCAAACCGAGGGAACTGAAACATCTCAGTACCTCGAGGAAAAGAAAGCAACCGCGATTCCCTGAGTAGTGGCGAGCGAAAGGGGAACAGCCCAAACCGGGCCGGGAAACCGGTCCGGGGTTGTGGGGCGCCTTCAGGGGTAACCCGGGGAGTCACCAAACAGGGCGATAGTCGAAGGCTCTGGAACGAGCCGCCAAAGAAGGTGACAGTCCTGTAGACGAAATCGCGTCTGTCTCCCTGGAAGGCGTTCCCGAGTACCACGGGACACGTGGAACCCCGTGGGAAGCTGGGGGGACCACCCTCCAAGGCTAAATATTCCCTGGCGACCGATAGTGAACCAGTACCGTGAGGGAAAGGCGAAAAGAACCCCGGCGAGGGGAGTGAAACAGAACCTGAAACCGTTTGCCTACAAGCGGTGGGAGGGCTATGCCGCCGCAAGGCG
>JBHIBG010000069.1:0-13906 GCA_046758965.1 Methylomirabilia bacterium
CGACCTCCTCAAGCGACATGACGGCAACGTCTCCCAGGCGGCCCGGGCTGCTGGGGTTGACTGGAAGACCTTCTACCGCCTCCTCAACAGGTACGGCCTCCGCTGATCTCGCTTTTCTCGCATGACTTCGCGACACGAAGTCACCGCGACCGCCCTCTGTAGGTTCATCCGGTAGCTATTCGGTTCCATGCCGGCGCGCCCGCTATGGTGGCCGCGCCATGGAGCTCTTGCCAGAGTTCTGGCGCTGCTGCCAGAGCTTCCTATTCCGATCGCGTCCTGCCTCATCCCGCTAACCTGCTGCCACACCAGGGTTTTTCCGCCTTCCTCCCACTTCCCGGGATCCTGGAACAAGGCTTGCTCCGTGTTGAGTCGCCTGAGAGCTCATCGCGCACTCCGGGCTCTACGAAAGGAGGCAGCCATGACTAACCGACGTCCCCGTGGCATCCGCCAGAGAGGATCACTTCGATTCGTAAACTCTCTCCGTCCAGCTCTCGTCGCCACCGTCGGAGGCCTGACAGCGCTGCTCCTGGTCGGTGCCGGAGCGCGGGAAGTCTGGGCCGGCGCCCCGACAGAGCAGCTCAAGCGCGCCATCGAGAGGACGATCCAGGCACTGGAGGACCCGGGGCTGCGAGCCGACGCAAACCTCGAGGCCCTGCGAGTGACCCTCCGGAAGATCGCCGACGAGGCCTTCGACTTCGAGGAGACAGCCAAGCGCGCCCTCGGCCGGCACTGGCAGAAGAGAACCAAGCGCGAGCAGGAGGAGTTCGTCCAGCTGTTCGCGGATCTGTTGGAACGGATCTACTTCTCGAAGATCGACAGGTATGGGGGTGAGCGCGTCGTCTACCTCGGCGAGATCCTGGACGGTGACCGGGCGACAGTACGAACTAAGGTGGTCACCCGGCAGGGAAAACAGGTGCCTGTGGATTACCGGATGCTCAGACGGGGAGACCGTTGGTTGGTCTACGACGTGCGCGCTGTGGGCGTGAGCTTTGTCCGCAACTACCGCGCCCAGCTCAACAAGATAATCACGTCCTCCTCCTACGACGAGCTGGTGAAGAGGTTGAGAGCCAAGCTGGCGAAGTATCGCAACAAGATGCAAGCGCGGGCCGCACGATGATCCGCGACTCTTCCTGAGCGACCTACAGCGGCAAAGGAAGCCCACATGGAAGGCCAAAGAAAGGGAGGGAACAACGATGAGACTCGCTGAGAAGACACGGAATCTGCGTGACGACCTCGTTAACTCGTTCGAAGGCCGAGTGGCACGGGTGAGAGCACTGGGACAGTCGAAGTCCCGCTCTCTGAAAGAGGCAGCCCGAACCAGGGTCTCCGAGAGCTGGCCTCTCACCGCTTCCCGCTGGCTCCAAAGGGATTCCACTGTCGCGTGGGCGGCTTCGCTTGCCCGCCAGGAGGCGCGCGAGAAAGCCGTGAAGCGGGCGATGAGGCGCTACCTGGCTGGGCAGAGGGAGCTCGCGGCAGCCCTGGAGGAGGCCCTGGCCGGACGGGAAGCGGAAGGGAACGGGACGGTCAGGGGGCTTTTCGAGAGGCTCGCGGCCCGGCAAGAGGAGCGGGAGGGTGAGGTTACGGCCCTCCTGTCCGAATTCCAAAGCAAGCAGGAAGAAATGATGCGGCCTCTGGAGCGGTTCCTGTCCACGTGAGTTGAGCCGGGAAGACGCTCCCGCTGACGAGGGCCCTGCCGACCGCCCGATCCCGCTGGAGCCCATTCAGCGGATGCTCGGACGGGCAGGGTCCTCGGGGCGTGGCCTCGCCAACTCCCGTGCCCGGGCCGGACCATGAACATGATCGTGATGGGAGGACAGCCGTCTCGGACACGAGGCCGACAGAGAGCTCGTCTCGTGTCGAGAGGCTCTTCTATGCGTGCCGGGGGTCCAGCTCAAGACCGTATCCCGCTCTCCCTCCCCTCTCCCCCTCGAAGGGGGAGAGGCTTAACGGTGAAGGGGTCGAGAGTTCGCATGCTGCCGCCTTGTCCGATATGCCGAGGGATGAGCCATGGCGCATAGAGCGCCCCGGCGCCCCGACCGCGAACTCGGCGACGCCTTGGCCATCTTCGGAGCCGGGATGTTCTGGCTGCTGGTGCTGCTGCTCCGATGAGCCATGTTCCAATCCCCCTGGACGAATCCAGACGATACCAACCCGCATTCCCCATAGCAAACTAGCCTCCCCCTCACCCCTCCCCGCTCCCCTCAACACGTTTGTATTCGGCCGATAGCCGTTGCGTTCCACCCCGGTGCGTCCGCTATGGCGGCTGCGCCATGGAGCTCTTGCCAGAGTTCTGGCGCTGCTGCCAGAGCTTCCTATTCCGATCGCGTCCTGCCTCATCCCGCTAACCTGCTGCCACACCAGGGTTTTTCCGCCTTCCTCCCACTTCCCGGGATCCTGGAACAAGGCTTGCTCCGTGTTGAGTCGCCTGAGAGCTCATCGCGCACTCCGGGCTCTACGAAAGGAGGCAGCCATGACTAACCGACGTCCCCGTGGCATCCGCCAGAGAGGATCACTTCGATTCGTAAACTCTCTCCGTCCAGCTCTCGTCGCCACCGTCGGAGGCCTGACAGCGCTGCTCCTGGTCGGGGCCGGAGCCCGGGACGCTTGGGCCGGCGCCCCGACAGAGCAGCTCAAGCGCGCCATCGACCAGACGCTCAAACTGCTGCAAGACTCGGAGCTGCGGGAGGAGGCACGTATTCAGGAACGGCGAGCAGCTCTCCGGAAAATCGCCGACGAGACCTTCGACTTCGCGGAGATGGCCAAGCGCGCCCTGGGCCGGCACTGGCAGAAGAGAACCAAGCGCGAGCAGGAGGAGTTCGTCCAACTGTTCGCGGATCTGTTGGAGCGTGTCTACTTCTCCAGGATCGACGAATACGGGGGTGAGCGGGTCATCTACCTCGGCGAGACCTTGGACGGCGATCGGATCACCGTGCGGACTCGGGTGGTCACCCCGAGCCGGAACGAGGTGCCCGTGGATTACCGGATGCTCAGACGCGGGGACCACTGGCTGGTCTACGACGTGCGCACCGCGGGCGTGAGCCTCATCCGCAACTATCGCTATCTGCTTACCAACTTGATCTGGGACTCCTCTTACAACGAGCTGGTGAAGAGGTTGAAAGTCAGACACGCGGAATATCGTCAGAGAGAGGCCAGAGCCACGGCCTCGGCGTCGACCAAGCCGAACAGCCTGAGAACCGAGGTGAACGAGCAGCTTGAGCCTCGAATCCTCGCGGCGGAAGTGACCTTCTAACTCATGTTTCCGCTCAAACACGATCGGCGCCGCAGACCTGCGCTCTTGCCAGCTATCGGGATTCTGCAGCCGTTAGTTCTTGCGGTCGTTTCTCTCGTTACCGGGTGGGTCGGGCAGCCGGCGGCGATGCGACCGGGGAACATCACTCCGATTTGGTTGCCCCCCCGCGGGGCGCACTGGAGGGAGTCCTCTCTGAAACTACTGCCCTTCGGGAGACTTTTCCTGAGGCGGGGCCGGGGGGTGGAAGAAGTCGTAGATCCTCTGGGCGAGCTTCGGGGTCACTTTGGGGACCGCGGCCAGCTCCGCCACTGAAGCTTCGCGGACTTTCTTGGCCGAGCCCAACGACTTGAGCAGGCTGGTCCGGGTCGTGGGCCCGACGCCGGAAATCTGATCCAGGGCTGACTGGATGGTGCGGCGGCTGCGGAGCTTCTTGTGATACGAGACCGCAAACCGGTGGGCCTCGTCCCGGATCTTCTGGAGCGCATGGAGCGCGGGTGAGGTGAGGTCAAGCCGCCGCGGTTCGAGGCTCTCGGGGGTATAGACCTCCTCAGCCCGCTTGGCCAGGGAGATGATGGGAGTCCAGTCGAGCCCCAGCTCCTCCAGCACCCTTACCCCCACGTTGAGCTGGCCACGCCCGCCATCCAGCAGGATCAGGTCGGGGAGGACTCCCCCCTCCTCCAGGGCCCTCGAGTAGCGCCGGCGGAGGACCTCCTCCATCATGGCGTAGTCATCGGCGCCCGGGACGGTCCTGATCTTGAAGCGCTTGTACTCCGCCTTCTTCATGGCGCCGTTCTCCCAGACCACCATGGAGCCCACCGCCTCGGTCCCCTGGATGTTGGAGATATCAAACCCCTCGACCCGGTTGGGGAGCCCGGGCAGGTTCAGCGTCCGCTGGAGCTCTTCCAGCAGCGCCTGCTGGCGATTCTCCCGGGAGAGGAGGTGAGTCTGAAGCGCGAGAGCGGCGTTCTCCTCGGCCATAGCGACGAACTCCCGCTTCTTCCCCCGCTGGGGGGCGTGAAGCGTCACCTTCCCGTCCCGCCGCTGACCGAGCCATTCGACCGTCAGCGCCCTGTCAGAGATATCCTCGGAGACGAGAATCTCAGACGGGGGCGCCACCGCCTTGGCGTAGAACTGGCGGATGAAAGCCCCTAAGACCTCTCCATCGCTCCATCCGGAGACCTTGTCGAAGAAGAACGACTCCCGGCCCAGGAGTCGCCCCTTCCGGACGAAAAAGAGCTGCACGCACGCCTCCGGGCCCTGACGCACGACGCCGACGACATCCTGGTCCTCCTGCTCCGTGGAGATGATCTTCTGCCGCTCCCGGATCTGGTGCAGAGCCTGAACCTGGTCGCGGAGCACGGCGGCCCGCTCGAACTTCAGCTCGACAGCCGCCTCCTCCATCTCGCGGGTCAGCTCCTTGGTGAGGTCGTCGTCTTTCCCCTCGAGGAAGCGCTCCACATCGCGGACCGCCTGCCAGTACCCCTCCTTGCCCTCCCAGCCGGTGCACGGCGCGTGGCAGCGGTGGATGTAGTGCTGGATGCAGGGTCGCTCCGCCTTCCCGTCGATCTTGATCCGGCAGGTACGCAGCGGGAAGAGCTGGCGCACGAGCCGGAGCGTGTCGCGCAGCGCGGTGGCGGGATAGAACGGCCCGAAGTAGGTCGCGCCGTCCTTCGCAATCCGCCGCGCCACCACCAGCCGCGGGAACTCCTCATTGGTGGTCAGCTTCAGGAACGGATAGTGCTTGTCATCCCGGAGGACTACGTTGTACCGGGGGCGGTGCCTCTTGACCAGGTTGGACTCGAGGATGAGCGCCTCCAGCTCGTTGCCGGTGACGATGTAGTCCAGGTCGCGGATCTGCTGGACGAGCACCTCGGTCTTGGCGTCTCGCGCGCGAGATTCCTGGAAGTAGGAGCGCACCCGGCTGCGGAGCGAGGCTGCCTTGCCGATGTAAATGACCTGGCCCTTGGCGTCCTTGAACTGATAGACACCCGGCCTGTCGGGGAGGCGCTCCAGCTTCTCCAGGAGATTCATCCCTAGCGGGGAGACGAAGGACTCATGATGGCGAGGTGGCCAACCACCGGGATCAACGTCCGTCCTACCGGATCAACCCCGAGGCCGAACTCTTCCAGTGTCACGGCCCCGAGGAGCGGATCACTTCCATCATCCCCGAACAGGCAGAGTGTCGGTAGGGTTTCCTGCCCGAGCGTAATAAGCGCAATCGCGGCGTTCCGCTGCACCACTCTTCCATCGGCCAGCTTGACCTTTCTCGTAAAAGTCGGTGTCAAGCCAATGCCGCCCAGCGTCGGCTCGGGGATCCAGGTCCACGTGGCGCCCGTGCCCACGAGTAACTTCAACTCCACCCGGCGGGTCGGAACCTCTGGGCTGGCCAGCACTACCGTTTGATAAAAGACTCCCGCGTGAGCTCCTTTCGAAAGATTCTAGCATGGAGCCGCGTCACCAGAGCGCCAGCTCTCGCTTCTTGAGGGCCCTCACCCGATCGCGCAGCTCGGCGGCCCGCTCAAAGTCCAGCCGCTTGGCTGCCTCGCGCATCTGCCCCTCGAGCTCGGAGATCCGGGCCTGCAGCGCCTCTGGGGAGGCGAAGGTCTCCTCACGGTCAGGCTCGACCTCCACCGTGTAGTAATCGCGCTCGTACACTGACTGGAGGACCTCCCGGATCGACTTCTTGATGGACTCCGGCGTGATAGCGTGCTCCCGATTGTACGCCTCCTGCACGGTCCGGCGCCGCTCGGTCTCCGCCAGGGCGACGTTCATGGAGTCGGTGAGCCGATCGGCATACATGAGCACCTCACCGTTGACGTTCCGGGCGGTCCGACCCGCGGTCTGGATGAGCGAGGTAGCCGACCGAAGGTACCCTTCTTTATCGGCATCGAGGATGGCCACCAGGGAGACTTCGGGGAGGTCGAGCCCCTCTCGGAGCAGGTTGATGCCGATCAGGCAGTCGAACTTCCCCAGCCTCAGGTCGCGGATGAGCGCGGTCCGGTCCAGGGTGTCGATATCGGAGTGAAGGTAGCGGACGCGCATCCCCATCTGCTGGTAGTACTCAGTGAGGTCCTCGGCCATGCGTTTGGTCAGCGTCGTCACCAGGACGCGCTCCTCCCGCTCAGCTCTGACCCGGATCTCGTGCATGAGGTCATCCACCTGGTCCGCAGCCGGGCGCACCGTGATCCGGGGATCCGTGAGCCCCGTGGGACGAATGATCTGCTCCGCGACAGCCCCGTGCGCCATCCGGAGCTCGTACTCGCCCGGGGTGGCCGAGACGTACACGGTCTGCCCGGTCATGGCGGAGAATTCCTCGAAGGTCAGGGGCCGGTTGTCGAAGGCCGAGGGGAGGCGGAAGCCGTACTCCACCAAGGTCTCTTTCCGCGAGCGGTCGCCATGGTACATCCCGCGGATCTGCGGAACGGCGACATGGCTTTCATCGATGATGACCAAGGCGTCCTTCGGGAGGTAATCGATCAGGGTAGGCGGCGGCTCCCCGGGCTTCCGACCGGTCAGGTGACGGGAGTAGTTCTCGATCCCGTGACAGTAGCCGATCTCGCGGAGCATTTCGATGTCGAAGAGCGTGCGCTGTTCCAGCCGCTGAGCCTCCAGCAGGCGGTTTTGAGAGCGGAAAAAGGTCAGGCGCTCGGCCAGCTCTTCCTGGATCCCCGCGATGGCGCGCTCGAGCTGATCCTCGGGGGTCACGTAGTGGTTGGCCGGATAGACCGCAATCCGCCCGGGCCGGTCCAGCAGCTGCCCCCGGAGCGGGTCGATCTGATAGATGGCCTCGATCGTGTCTCCGAAGAGCTCGACCCGGAGCGCGGTGGTCTCGCCAGAAGCCGGAAAGACCTCGACCACATCCCCTCGCACACGGAAGGTGCCCCGGTGGAAGTCGTAGTCATTCCGCTCGTACTGGATCGCCACCAGCTGTTGGATAATCCGATCGCGATCTATGGTCGCGCCCTCGGCGAGGAAGAGATGCATCCCGTGGTAGGTTTCCGGGGCGCCGATGCCATAGATGCAGGACACCGAGGCCACGACGATCACGTCCCGGCGCTCGAAGAGGGACTGAGTGGTCGAGTGACGCATCCGGTCGATCTCGTCGTTGACGAGGGCGTCCTTTTCGATGTAGGTGTCGCTCTGCGGGACGTAAGCCTCCGGCTGGTAGTAGTCGTAGTAGGAGACGAAGTACTCTGCGGCGTTCGAGGGAAAGAAGGTCTTGAACTCCCCGAAGAGCTGGGCGGCCAAGGTCTTGTTCGGCGAGATCACCAGGGCCGGGCGCTGGAGATCGGCGATGCCGGCCGCAATCGTGTACGTCTTTCCCGATCCCGTGACCCCCAGCAGCACGCCGTGGGGCCGACCGCCTCGGATCAGCCGGACGAGCTGCTCGATGGCCCGCGGCTGATCGCCCCTGGGCTCGAAATCAGAGGAGAGCCGAAACACCGGACGTCAGCGACCGGAGGGGACAGCGACCAGGTACTTGCGCCAGGAGTCGAGGAAGGAGCCGGCGTAGGGGTGGTGCGTGAGGTGCACGGCGAAGAGGAAGCGCGGATAGGCGGGTTCCCGGATGAGCGTCATCCGGGCCTCTCTGAGGGTGCGGTTCCCCTTCTGGAGGTTGCACCTGAGGCATGCGGCGACCACGTTGGTCCAGGTGGTCTCCCCGCCTCGAGAGCGAGGGACGATGTGGTCCACGGTCAGCCGCTCGCCACGCCGGCCGCAGTACTGGCAGGCGTGGCTGTCGCGCCGCAGAATGTTCTTCTTGTTGAAGGCCACCCGGTCCAGGAACGGCTTTCGAATATACATGGCGAGCCGGATGACGGCCGGGAGGGGGAAGCTGATGGAGGGGGAGCGAACGATGCGGGGAGACGACTCGACGGTTTCGGCTTTGCCGCTGAGGAGGAGCGTAATGGCCCGCTTGGCGTTCGTGAAATGGAGAGGCTCGAAGGTGAAGTTCAGGACCAATACCGCGATCTCATCCATGTTAACGTACTACAATAGTCCGCTCGTCACCTCGTGTCAATCCCACGTAGGCAGACGTTGGGGTCGGTCGTGGCTGCACGCGCCGGAGGCCATCCCGGCTTTGGCGGAGGAGGGCCGGATTACGCGGGCGCGTGGGAGCAGGCAGGAGAGACGATCCGCGCCGGGAGGGGACCACTCACGGTCTGACTCTCTAGACCTCCCCGTCCAGCAGCTCCTCGGCAACAAACTCCTGAACCTGGAGAACGGCGTCCTGGCTGAGATCCATCACGTCGGGCTCGGGCAGCCGCCTGCCTCGGCGGACCAGCATGGCCACCACCGGCCGGAGCGGGAGGTCTTGATTCTTTGCGACGACCCGGCCGACCTCCCCGCTGTTGAGGCGAACCAGGGAGCCCAGCGGGACGGTGGCCACGACGCGGATCAGGGCTTTGAGGATCCTGTCGGGGAAGCTCGCCCGTTCCCGTGGGAGAATGGCCGCGAGGGCCTGGGGTGGCCAGAAACGTTCGCGGAACGGCCGATGACGCACCAGGCTCTCGTAGAGGTCAGCCACTCCCACGACTTGGGCGTGCGGATGAATCTCCTCGCCTCTGAGGCCTCTCGGGTAGCCCGACCCATCCATCCGCTCACGGACCTGAAGTACCACGTCAGCCACCTGCGCGTACCGGGCCCCCAACCCCCGAACGATCTCAGCCCCTTCCTCAGGGCATCGGTTCAGGGCGACCCGGCCGGCCCGGCTCAACGGGCCCGTCCTCTCGTCGAGCTCCTTCGGGAGTCGGGCCATCCCGACGCCGTGCAGGAAGGCTGCCAGCCCGAGTTCGTGCAATTCATCCGGAGGGTAGTCCAGCTCGATGCCGATCTTCTCGGACAGGATGCAGACATTCACCACCTCCTGGGCGGGGCTCATGGAGCCGCCGTCTGTCCCGATGAAGGGGGCGAGCAGAGCGTCGCTGATCTCTAGATTCTGGAGCAGGATCGCTACCGCCCCAGCGACCTTGTCAATGGAGAAGGGAGCATAGGCGCGAACCGATTCGAAGATCTCTTCCACGATCGCGAGCGCCCGGTGAAACGCCTCTCTGGCCGCATCGAGGTCCGCCTCAACAGCGCCGCCCAGCCAACGGGTGGGGTCCGCACCGGGTGGGCCAGGCTGCTCGAGGCTCCACGGGAGCTGGCTCAGCTTCGGCGCCTCCCCGTTAACCTCCTCCGAGGGTTTCGGCAGCTCAGCTATACCCCGAGCCATGAGCGTAAGCAACACCGAGTCCAGGTACCTGTAGTCTACCGGCTTGAACACGTAGTCCGAAGCGCCCATCGTGAGCGTCTGCCGTGCCTGCTCCTCGTCCTCGTTGGCGGAGACCATCACGACGTGAGTCTTCTGGGGCAGGGCCTTGATCCTCCGGAGGGTCTCCACACCGTTCAGACCCGGCATCCAGACGTCTAGCAGGACCACCGGCGGACGAAACTCCTGAACATGGAACAGCGCCTCATGGCCGTTAGCGGCCTCGAGCGTGTCGAACCCTCGCCTCTGCAGGTACTCGACGAGCATCTCCCTGAACTCTAGCTCGTCGTCAACCACCAGCACCCGCTTCTCGATCGGGGCCGCCTGGAAGAGACCTGGTGCGCTCGGCAATCGATCTTTCACCGAAATCTCCTGCTCGGGAGTTTATGCTTACCCGGAGTTGCGCAGGACTCCCTCATAGCCCGCCGAAGATCCTCATAGTAAAAAGGTTTGCCCGGCTTGGGAGCCCCGTTCTTCTAGGAATTCGCCGGTCTGTGGCCCTGGCTCATCCCCAGCGATAAAGATGACGCTGGCGGAGCTCCGGCCCGGCCTCTGCTACCTGGGATGGCGTGATGATGTCGTCCACTCGTAATCGCTCCTTGGAATCCCCTAGAATGCCCTTTCGTCCACAACGTTGTCCCGCCAAGCAGATATCATGCCAAGTTCCTCCATAACGGTGGTTGGAAAAAAGCGGTTGTTTTTCCGAAGGCTTTGGTGATGGAAGACGATCCCTTCGCGCCGGAGTCGCTGCCTGTTGCCAGTTTGTCGGCTGTTCTCTGCCAACCTGGCTCCGCTTCGGCAAGCAGTTAGATTTGGAGAAGGCCATTCATGGAAACTTCTTCAAGGTGCTGTCGAGCCGTCGCAGCGCCCGAGCCGCGGCGCGGGCCTTCTTCGGTAGGCGGCGGGGGTTACCTTTCTTCGTCGCGGGCGGGATATCGTCGTCTTCGCCTTTTCCGGAGCTGGCGGAGGTACCTCGCCTCCGTAAGCGGGCGAGGAACTCGTCGGCAGTAATGGCGATGGACCTGGCGCGACCAGCAGCCTGGCGCACCTCGCGGTCGCTGGAGACCACCGCGATGCCGGGAGTTCCGAGCCGTCTCAGCACCTGGTCCGCTGTCTCACGGGCGCTGGAGAAGATGACACGCACGCCGGCGCCGCTGGCCATGGTGCTACCGCCCTGAGCACCGTCGAAGACTACCGTGAACTGGTCGCCTGAACCGCGAGCGGCCGTGGTCAGCAGATGGCAGAGCGCCTCGCGCGCAGCCTGCAGGCTCTCCCGCTCCCGCACAGCCAGTTCGGGAGCCCGGCGGATCACGTTGTAGCCGTCCACCAGCCAGCGCATGGCCGGGAACAGTCTAGCAGAGTGTGCCGTTCGCGCGCACAGGGCTCGGGCGACGAGCCGTCGACCCGGGTCGGAGGCCTCAGGGTCCGACGCGGCTCAGGTGATCGATCAGAACTCCTTCACGGAGCCCGAAGTCGCTCACCACTACAGACCGGCAGCCGAACCTGTCCATGGTGGCCAGGCAGATGGCGATCCCAGGAATAATCAGATCCGCGCGCCCGGGCTCGAGGCAGGGCAGTGAGGCCCGGGCTGCCACGGGCAGGGCGCTGAGCGTGCCGAGGAGGGCCTGGATTCGATCGTGATCGAGCCGATAGCCCTGAACTCGCTCGACCGCGTAACTCGAGAGCCCCTGGTCAAGCGCGGCGAGGGTCGTCACGGTGCCAGCGGTGCCCACCAGATGATGGGGCTGACCACCCTCAGAAAAATCCGAGAGCTCCTGTGCCACCGTGGCACGGACTTCTCGGTCCATCTCGGCGTAACGTTCCGGCTCCACCGGACCGGCGGTCAGGAAGCGTTCGGCAAGGGGCACCACGCCCAGCGCCAGGCTGCGAAGTGCGACAAGCCTCCGGTCTTCGGAGAAGATGACCTCGGTGCTCCCGCCCCCGATGTCAAAGAGGACCATGCGACCGGTCAGGTGCGGCAGGCCGTGGAGCGCCCCGTGAAGCGCCAACCGGGCTTCCTCTTCCCCCGAGACCACCCGCACCGCCTGGCCGGTGGCCTCCTGCACGTGATCGAGGAAGCGCTGCCGGTTGGACGCCCGCCGCACGGCGCTGGTTGCCACGATCACGACCTCCGTTGCCTTGAAGGCCCCGGCCTCTCGGCAAAACCCGGCCACGGTCGCGACCGTGCGATCCATGGCGGCCCTGCTCAAGGCGCCGCGGGCGTGGAGCCCTTCCCCGAGGCGGGTCAGGGCCTGACGTTGAGCGAGGGTCCGCCACGTCCCGTCGCCCGCCACCTCCACAACGAGCAGACGGATCGTGTTGGTGCCGAGATCAATGGTGGCGAGACGCCTCACGGCGGACGACTAGCCGGGGGCGCGGCGGAGCTCGAGGGCTTCAGCCAGGACGTGAAGGACCTTGTCCATCCGGAATGGCTTGGCGATCGTGAGGTCTACACCGCTCTCCTTGGTCCGAGCCGGGTCGACCAGCTCTCCCCAGCCCGTGATCAGGATCACCGGAGTGGTCGGGGCGACCTTCTTCACCTGACGGGAGACCTCGAGCCCGGAGCATCTGGGCACCGAGAGATCGGTGACCACGACGTCAAAGCCTCCCTGCTCGAAGCGCGCAAGCCCCTCGAGGCCGTCGCCGGCAGCCTCCACCGTATAGCCCGCTGCGGTGAGGACGTGGGTCAGCATGCGTCGAATCGAATCCTCGTCCTCAATGACCAGCACCGACGCGGGAGCCGACCTGGTATCGCCCCGATGAGGCTCACGGAGCCCGGGAGTCGCACTGGCGGGGGCGGGCGGGGCGGGGGCCGGCGGGAAGGAGATTCGGAAGCAGGACCCCTCTCCCTCACGGCTCTCCACCTGGATGCTTGCGTTGTGTCGGGCCACGACGCCGTGCACCACGGATAGGCCGAGCCCGGTGCGCTGCGGTGACCGGGTCGTAAAGAAGGGCTCAAAGATGCGACGGCGGATCTCCTCTGACATCCCCACCCCGGTGTCCGTGACGGTGAGCTCGACCCGATCGGGGTGACGCGAGGTTCTGATCGTCAGTCGTCCGCCCCCTGCCATCGCGTCCACGGCGTTCAGGATCAGGTTCACCAGCAGCTCCCGGAGATCCCGGGAGTTGCCGACGATCGGGGCCCGCTCATCCAGATCGAGAGACACTCCTACCTGGATCCCCCGAGCTTCGGCTTCATCCTTCCAGCGCGGCCGAGTCAGGGCGGCTGCCTCCTCGATCACGCTGTTGAGGTCCAGAGGAGAGAGTTCTCCCCGGGTACCGGTGGCCGCGAACCTCTGCAGCCGCCGCACGGTCTCCGCGGCACGCCAGGCTGCCTCCTCCACGACCCCGAGCTCCTCACGAAGCTGGGCGTCGGTGGCCCTCTGCAGAATCAGCTGGGTCTTCCCGAGGATGATAGCCAGGATGTTGTTGAACTCGTGGGCAATGCCGCCGGACATCTCCTCCAGCGCCCGCGCCTTCTCCGCCTTGACAAGCTTCTCTTCCGCCCCCTTCAGCTCCTCGAGAGCGCGGCGAGCCTCCAGCGTCGTCCCTACCCGATCAGCGATGAGAGCGAGAAGCTGGAGCTCCTCCATGGTGAACGGGGTCGGCCGCCCCCTGTGGCCCGCGAACAGGACGCCGACCACCTCGCCCGCGGCGCGGATGGGGAGGGCGACGGCGTCGCGCACGGGAAAGCGGAGGATGAACGGGTCGCCGGAAGGCTCCCCCACTGGCGTGGCGTAGGTCATCGGACGCCCCTCGCGGAACGAACGGCCCACGACCCCCTCCCCGGGGAGCAGCGAGAAATCGATCAGGTCGTCACGGCGGAAGCCCCGAACCACCCGCGGCTGAAGGCGCCTCTGGTCGGACTCAGCGAGGAACAGGACCGCGCGGTCCTCAACGTGGAGCATACGATCGATGGCGGCCCTGAAGACCTCATGGGGGTCCAAGCCGGTCAGAGGTACCGAAAGGATCTCCTGGAAATGACCCAGGGCATCTTGCTCAGGCGCGGCAAGAGGGTGACCGCCCTCCCCCCAGAGACCTTCCGAGGCGGTCTGAGAGGCGGGCCATCGTCGAGCGCCGAGCCCCCCGAGCTGATCCAGACGGGCCCGGAAGGAATCCAACGCCCGGCTCATCTCGGAAAGGACCTCCGCCAGCGGCTGGCGGGGCGCCGGAGCGCCCATCCTATCTCCTCCCCCAAGGGTGATTCCGGGTTCCGTCAAAGAGCCCGTGGCTGAACGGTACCGTGCAGGAGCTTCCCGTTGCTCGGTTCTACTTTTTCAAGGTTCGGATGAAGTGAACCAGCGCCCAGCGATCCTGCTCGGGAAGGTGCCTCCAGGGAGGCATCGGCCCGCGGCCGTTGGTGATCTTCCAGAACAGCGCTCCGTCCGACTCGGCCTGTGTAGCCG
>JBHIBG010000070.1:0-13730 GCA_046758965.1 Methylomirabilia bacterium
GATATGGGAACGTCATTGTCGTCCAGTCCAGCCCTCGGCGGCGCGTGGACCGGACCATGGTGAACCACGTCCTCACGGCCGCGCCAAGTGCCAGGTCGTTGCTGCGGCCATAGAGCGTTTGCTTTACGCCAGGGGAAACAGCCGTGCCCAGTGCCGCCCAGATGGTCGCCCACTGCTTCTTTCACCAGGATCCGGACCGTCAGCAGCCCGTGTGTCCCCACTGCGGACACGCGCACTGGATGCAGTTGGGGCGGGGCTACCGTTGCTTCATATGCGGTTCGCTCTTCAAGACACCTGTGATGCGGACGCCGCCCTGTCCGACATGCCAAGGGATCCGCCGCGGCTCCCAAGACCCCGCTGTGCTCCAACCTGGAGCTGGGCGCCGCCTTGACCGTGATTGTGGCGTGCAGGACCACCGGCCTACTACTGCTGCTGCCGCGGTCACCCGCGGGAGGCGGGATTTGTGACAACCTGGCTGTGGGGCCTCTCGAATGATGGCCCTCTTAGTCCTCCCATGGCGAAGGCCAAGAAGACCGGTGGCCCGCCGGGAACCTTTCGAGGCTTCCGGGGAAGTCAGTGCCTCTCGTCTCTCAAAATGAAGCCGCGGAATCCCTTCGTCTCCAGGGCGATCTGTACCTCCTCAGCCTGTTCCCGGGTGGGGTACCTGCCGACCCGCACTACGTGAGGGGCGGCTGCCGATTCTCCCCGGCGAACCACGACGGGGTAGCGTCCGGCGCTGAGCCGGGCGGCCAGACGTGCGGCGTACTTCGACTTCTTGAAGGCACCGACCTGGACCCAAAACTCGCCCTTCGAGGGCCCGTGAGCCGCCGTCTTCCAGATGCGGGGCTCCCCTGACCGAGGTTCGGCTTGGGCAGTGACTTTTGTCGGAGGAGCAGCCGGAACCGGTCGGAGTTTGGCGGTGACAGGCGGACTCACTGGAGGCTCAGGTCCCTTCGCGATTTGAGCGGTAGGCGGCAGCGCGGGAGCGTTTGCCGTCGCTCGTGGTGTTGTAGGCGGACGCGGAACTGCTGAAACCGGCGGCTTCAAAGGGACCGATGGCGTAACCTCCAATGCTGCCGGGTCCTGGGTTGGGAGGGGGCTGATCCAGTCCAGGAGGTAGGGGCGGGCGATAAGTGCCAGTCCGACGATGGCGACCCCGCCCAGGAGTAAGGGGAACGACCGCTTCAAACTACCCCGTCCGCGACTCTTGCTCATCAGTCTTCTCCTCTGCGAGAGGTCGAACCTTCTTGTCAGCCTTGCGATCCCCTGTCTCTGATCTCCTGGCGAATGAGCAAACACGGTGCCACCTACAAAAAAGCCAACAATGCCAGACAGTTGAGAGAAACGGCTGGCAGCGCCACACCGTAGAAGTGCAAGCGCGATCCGTAGCCGCGACAATATGTCAGGAAATTCGTGTCAGCAATTCCGGGGGGGCTTCGCCACTCGGCGAGTCCAGTGCCCGATCGGTGTCAGTCCTCGGGCGCCTCAGTCGAAAACGTGAACGAGCTGAGGCGAAGCCAGATTGGACCGGCTCCTGAGCGGTGCACCTTGCGCGACCGGCGGGAGGGGATCAAACCTCTTCGGACCGTAGCTAGCCGCCGCTCCCCGACCTAGGCTGTCCGATACTCTTCCCGCTTGCGCAGTTCGACGAAAACGCCGTGAGCATCCCGCGGATGAATCCACGCCACCTCCGGCCGCCGATAGTCGACGCGGACGCCCTGCTCCCGCAAATAGGCCACACTGCCAGGAATCTCCTTGACCTCGAATCCTACCAGGTACACGCCTTCGCCGTGCTTCTCCAGGAAACGGCCGACAGCCTTCGTCGGGTCTGTCGGTTCCAGGAGCTCGATATGGCCGATTCCCGTTGGCAGGATCGCGCTCTTGAAACCGAATTCTTCCGACATGCCCCGGCTATGGACGTGTAACCCGAAGAGCCGTGTGAACCGTTCGACCGCAGCATCGAGACTCCGGACAGCTACCGATAGCTCCACGATGTCGCCTAGCATCGCTCTCCTCCCTCCGGATATGAGTTCGGGTTGGCCAACCTGTGGCGTAGCGAGGTCTAGCTTTGCCCGCCGGGCGCCGACATGCGCAGCATTGTCTGAGCGACCGACTCCGTCACATTTCCGCCGCTCAGGAGCGCCGCCGTCTTTCGGTCGACAGCCACTTTCCCTGCCAGATAGGCGGCGGGTGCCACCGTTCCGGCGGGCTCGCCCATCAGCTTTGCTCGAAAGAGGAGGGTCCGAAACGCGGCGGCGATCTCCTCTTCGGCGATGAGAACGATCTCGTCTAAGTACTTCTGCAGATGTTGAAAGGGAATCGTGCCGGGACGGACGGCCGAGAGCCCGTCGGCGAGGCTGTCCCAATAGTCGATCGTCGTGGGCTCTCCCCGTTGCAGGGAGACGTAGGCCGCATTGGCTTGTTGCGGCTGAACGCCGATGACTCTAATGTCCGGCCGCGACAGCTTGACCGCCGTCGCGACCCCGGCGGCCAGCCCCCCGCTGCTGACCGGAACGAGAATGGTCTCCACATCCGGGAAGTCCTCGATAATTTCCAGACCGATGCTCGCGTGACCGGCAATCACCATGTGGCTCTCCCAGGTATCGATTCCCGTCATCCCCCGCTGTTGGGCGATCTCGGCCACCTTGGGCTGCCGAGCCAGAGGATCGTTGCCGCAGAACACCACCTCCGCGCCGTATCCCCTCGTGGCGTCGACTTTATAGGGGCTGGTACGGTCCATCATCACGACCACGATCGGCACTCCCAGGCAGGCGCCCGCGTAGGCGAAGCCCTGAGCAAAGTTGCCGGACGAACTCAGCACCACACCCCTCGCCCGTTCCTCAGGGCTCTGGAAATTGATGACAGTGAAGGCAGCGCGCGGCTTGTAAGCGCCCGTCACCTGGAGGTTCTCGGCCTTCAGGAAGAGCTGTTCCCGTCCGACCTCTGCCGAATCACGGGCAAGGGGGAGGATCGGTGTCCGTCGGATGACGCGGGGGAGTGCCTCACGCGCTTTGCGGATCTCCTCGAGCCCGACGAGTCGTTCCATCATTTGGGGATTCCTTCCTGGTTAGGGACCCACGCGGAGACGGTCACGTCGAGATTTTCTGTCCGAACCACCGTTCGAGTCAACAGTGCGGTTTCAACAGGTGTGCGCGGCCGTGATTGATCCTGCCGGTCGCTTCTGTTAGCGTAGGGCGCGAAACAGCAGCGAACAGTGAGCGACCTTGTCCTCTCAGTAGTGTGGCCCGGGGCGAGCTCGAACGGCGTGGAGGATGACCGGTGGACCAGATGACAGGCGGTCAAGCAGTGGTGCGGGCGTTGCGGCGGGAAGGGGTGCGCGTGGTGTTCGGGCTGCCAGGGGTGCAGATCATGGGGATCTATGACGCCTTTTACGGGCAGTCCGAGATCCGGTTGATCACCGTACGGCACGAGCAGACCAGCACCTATATGGCAGACGGCTATGCCCGGGTGTCGGGGCGGCCGGGCGTGGCGCTGGTCGTGCCGGGCCCCGGTCTCCAGAACGCCTCGGCCGGTCTGGCAACAGCGTACTCCTGCTCCTCTCCCGTGTTGGTTCTCGCGGGGCAAGTTGAGAGCAACATGTTGGGACAGGACAAAGGGGCCCTGCATGAGATCAGTGATCAACTGGAGATCGTCCGTCCTGTCACGAAATGGTGCCAGCGTGTCCTGAAGCCCGAGGAGATCCCGGTCGCGATTCATGAGGCGATGCGCCAGATGCAGGCGGGTCGGCCCCGGCCGACGGTGGTAGAGATCCCGCCTGACGTGCTGGGCGCTACCGCCGGATTTGCCCTGAGCGATCCCGCACCCAAGGTGGCGCTCCTTCCGGATTCCGAGTCGGTGCGTCACGCCGCCGAGATGCTCACCACGGCGAGAAAACCGCTGATCTGGGCGGGAGGTGGCGTGATCCGGGCTGGCGCCTCGCCGGAGTTGAGGGCCCTTGCAGAGGCATTAGGCGCGCCCGTGGCAACCACCGCGCAGGGGAAAGGTGCCCTTCCTGAAGACCATCCGCTCTCCCTCGGAGTTGGCTACTACGGCCATGGCGCACCGGCCCTCGCGGCGCCACGCGCTGATGTGATTCTTGCCGTCGGCACCCGCCTTACCGGACAGATGCGCGGGCGCACCGCGCTCCAACCACCGCAACGGTTGATCCACCTCGACGTGGACGCCTCCGTGATCGGGAAAAACTACCCGGCTGAAGTTTCGGTCGTGAGCGATGCGAAGCCCGGCCTCCAGAGGCTGGGCGAGATGGTTCGGGCGCGAAAGGTTCCTCAAGCGCGCTGGCCGGATGCGGAACTCGAGGAGATCAGGCGGAGCGCCGAGGCCTGGGTGCGGCAGCAGGCACCCCTGCAATGTGAGATCATCAGTCAGCTGCAAGGTGCACTCAGCGCCGATGCGGTGATCGTCAGCGGCATTACCAATGTGGCGTACTGGGCGCATTTCATGCTGCGTGTCAGGCAGCCCCGCCCCTACCTCACCGCATCGTACTATGCCACCCTGGGGTTTGCGTTCCCGACCGCTTTGGGGGCAAAGATCGCCGCGCCGGAGCGCCCCGTGATCAGCCTTTCAGGCGACGGTGGCTTTATGTATGCGCTGCCCGAACTGGCAACTGCCGTACAGTACGGGATCAACGTGGTCGCCATCGTTTTTGTCGACGGCGCCTTCGGGGCCTCGAAGCACGACCAACAGACCCGGTATGGGGGCAGGGTCGTAGGGACCGAACTCTATTCTCCGAGTTTCGCACGGGTGGCTGAGGCGTTCGGCGCCCAAGGCATCGCGGCTGAACCGGCGACCGTGGGCGAGGCCCTCAGAAAGGCGATCGAAGCCAGGCGGCCAGCGGTGATCGAGGTGCCGATCCCCACGCTGGTCCCGCCGTTCCAGATCCCGTCCCCAGCGGGGTAGCGCGCGGGCCGGGCTGCCCTTGCGCCCGTGTTACCGCGCCGTGCGGCTGAACTTCTGCAGGCACCGGATCTCGCGCGGCGGTTTCTCGTGGCGGCCCTTGGCCGTGTAGGAGACCTCGGCCACGTAGAGATCACCGTGCGAGTCGGTCACGACGCCGTGGGGAGCGACGAATTGACCCGGCTGCTCCCCGCCGAACCGATCCCCGATGCGGCCGACGAGCGTCGACTCCATCGAGAGGATGCTCACCCGGTTGCCGATGTTGGGGACCGTATCATTAATCCCCACCCCCGTGCCGAGTTCCCCGACGTAGACGTATCGCTCGTTCCGCGGGTCGGCGAAGAGTCCACAGGGGCGGTGGAGGTTGTTCCACTGGGCCAGGTAGCGTCCCTGAGGATCGAAGATCTGGATCCGGTGGTTCTCCCTGTCGGCCACGTAGACCAGGCCCTCTGGATCCGTCGCGATATTGTGGGGGATGTTGAAGCAGCCAGGATCCGTGCCCGGCTCGCCCCAGGAGAAGAGGTGGCGGCCCCGCGCGTCGTACTTGTGCACGCGTGAGTTGCCGTAGCCGTCCGAGATGTAAAGGGCTCCCGTCCGAGGGCAGAGCGCCACGTGGGTGGGCCGATTGAACGGCTTGCCGCCCTGGAGCTCTGCCGGCTTGTCCGGATCGCCTATGGTGAGGAGGAGCTTCCCCTCAGGCCTGAACTTTCGGATGGTGTGGTTGCCGTCGTCTGTCAGCCACACCTCATCGTCGGGCCCGATGGTGATGCCGTGGGCTCGAGACACCAGCCCCTCGCCCCACGAGCGCAGGAAGTTGCCGTCACGGTCGAAGACGATGACCGGATGGTCCCCCCGGCAGAAGACGTAGACGTGGTCCTTGGAGTCCACGGCCACCCCAGCAGCCTCCCCGTACCGGTAGCCCGGCGGGAGCGTTCCCCACGCCTCGACCACGGTGAAGTCCAGGGTCCTCATCTCCTCGTTCATGGCGTCCTCCGGCCTCGTCCCGCCATCTCCTCGGTGCTCAGCCCAGGCCGCCCCGGAGGCGGGGATCGGTTTCATCCCGGACCGCGTCCCCGAGGAGGTTCAGCCCGAAAACCGCAAGGCTGATCGCCAGCCCGGGGAAGAACACGATCCAGGGAGCCCGCTCGAGCGAATCGAGGCCAGCCGAGAGCATGGTGCCCCAGGAGGGCTCATCGGGCGGCGCCCCCAACCCCAGAAATGACAGAGCGGCCTCTACGACAATGGCGTAAGCCAGGTTCACGGTCACGAGGACGACGTAGGTGGCGAGGCTGTTCGGGAGAATGTGGAGCATGATGATCCGCCAGTGCGAGCACCCGGTCGCGCGCGCCGCTTCGACGAACGGCCGCTCCTTGATGCTAAGGGTGACTGACCTGAGCGTGCGGGCAGCGGTGGGGGCCAGGAGCACGGCTAAGGCCAGGATCACGTTGTTCACCGACTGGCCGAGCGCGGCCATGAGCGACAGCGCCAGGATGATCGGCGGCAGAGACATGAGCGTGTCTACCACCCGTTGGCTCACGTTATCTGCCGGCCCCCCGAAGTAGGCAGTGGCGACGCCCCAGAGGGCCCCCAGGGTGATTCCCAGCAAGGCCGAGGCGAGCCCGACGTAGAGGGAGAGCCGGGCCCCCCAGATGGCGCGGCTCAAGATGTCGCGCCCCAGGTGATCAGTCCCCAAGGGGAACTCCGCGCTCGGTGGCAGGTAGGCGTCGAAGCTGACGTCCTTGGGGCCGTGGGGAGCGAGCACGGGGGCGAAGAGAGCTACGGTGACCAGTGCCAGAACGATGACGCCGCCTACGGCTCCAAGTGGCTGCCGGGCAACAAAGCGAAGGAGGGCCTGCCTGACGCCGGGACGTGCCCGCGCCACCTCCAAGCTCACCGCCGCTGACGGCCCGGCAGCCGGGCCGCCAACGAAGCTGGGTCGAGCTTCCGCGCGCCGGGCCATCAGGCGTACCTGATCCTCGGGTCCAGCCAGGCGTAGAGCAGGTCCACCAGGAGGTTGATTATGAGAAATACCAACGCCATGATAAAGATGATGGCCTGCACCGTGGGGTAGTCCCGGTGCTGGACCGCCTCGATAAGCCCCGTGCCCATCCCGGGGACGGCGAAGATGATCTCCATGACCACGATCCCGCCCAGGAGCCGCCCTCCCCACCAGCCGATGAAGGTCACCACGGGCAGCAAGGAGTTGCGCAGGGCGTGGCCATAGACGACGGCACGCTCCCCGAGGCCTTTGGCTCGGGCGGTCCGCACGTAGTCCTCCCGAATCACCTCGAGCATCTGCGAGCGCGTGAGCCGCGTGATCGGCGCGCTGATGTAGTACGCCTGAACGAGCGCGGGCCAGACGAGCTGCTTGAGGTTCTCGGAGGGGTTGTCGAAGAGACCGTGATATTCGAGCGGCGGAAGCCAGTGGAAAAACCGGACGAGGCTGTAGATGATCAGGATTCCGGTGAAGTAGATCGGCAAGCTGAGCCCGCTGATGCTGACCACGCGCACCAGGTAGTCGGCCCAGCTGTTCTGGTGCACGGCCGAGATCACCCCCAGCGGCACCGCGAAGAACACGGCGACGATCACCGTCATGAGCGCGAGTTGCATCGAGACCGGGAAGCGCTCGCGGACGATCTGCATCACCGGCCGGTCCTGCCAGTAGGAGATCCCAAAATCGGCGCGCGCCGCGTTGGCCAGCCACATCACATACTGGACGGCGATGGGACGGTCCAGGCTGAGGTCGTGGCGGATCTGCTGGATCTGCTGCTCTTGGACGTCGCTGAATTCGGTGCCCGCCTCGTAGACCAGGATCTCGGCGATGTCACCAGGAACGAGGCGCATCAGGACGAAGATCAGCAGGGAGGCGCCGAAGAGCGATGGCACGAAGAGTAGCAGGCGTCGGAGGACATACTTCCGCATCGCGAGTCGTGAAGCCGCTGATGCAAAGGGCCCCGTTCAGGGGCCCTCTGCAACGGCCGGTTCCGTCCGTTGGCCTCCTACTTCTTCAGCCACACCTTCATGAAGGTGCTGTTGTCGTAGATCGTGTTCGCGGGGTTATAGTTCTGGACCCGCTTATCCTTGAAGAACCACCCCTCCACCCAGCTGATCGGAACGGCGCCGCTGTCCCGGGTCAGGATGTAGCGCTGGAGCTCGTGGTAGATCTGGACCCGCTTGGCGTGATCCCGTTCCCTGAGCCCCTTCTCCGCCAGCTCGTCAATCTTGGGGTCGGAGAACTTCTCCCAGTTCCGGCCCGCCCTGGTCGTGTACAGGATGCTGAAGGCGCTGGAGGGGTCTGCCACCACCATGGCCGTGTCCTGGGTGCCGAGCATGATGAACGCACCCTTCCCGTAGACCCCGTAGCCCGCGGCGCTCTCGTACGTCCTGAGCGTTCCACGGATGCCGATCTTGCGAAGCTGGGCCAACACCACCTGCACCCGGTCCACGTAGTTGCCGACTGTTCGTACCACCACCTCGATATCCAGGCCACCCGGATAGTGCTTCTCAACCAGACGCTTGGCCTCGGCGATGTCCTCGGCCTTCTTGTCCTGGCGGCAGCCGGGAATCTTCTGCACCTCGGCGAGCGGAAGGGCGAACTCCCCGACCAGCTTGGGATCGAGGACCGCGCAGGGGACGCCTGCGCCTTCGAGCCCTTTGTCAATCAGCGCGGCCCGGTCGAGCCCCAGGTGCACCGCGCGCCGGAGGTCCTTGTTGTTGAACGGGGGCTTCGTGGCGTTCATGTGGACCATCCAGACCACGTTGATCGGCCAGCGATACAGCTCGATGGTGTCCCCGCGGGCCGCCTTGAGCTCATCGGCTATGGTCTTGGACATCGGCGGCCAGGTGTCCCAGAGCACCACCCTGCCGGCCTTGGCCGCGGCCAGCATCGTTGACTTCCCCTTGAGGATGTACTGCTTCACCCCATCGAGGTACGGGAGCCCCTTGATGAAGTAGTCGGGGTTTCGCTCCCACTCGATGACGCTGCCGCGGACGTAGCGCTTGAACTTGAACGGGCCTGTCCCGATCTGAGCCTCGGGCTTTTTCAGGTCGCCGTACTTCTCCAGGACGTGCTTGGCAGCGATCCGGCACCAGGCCGACGCGATCGACGGGATGAAGGGGGCGGCCGGGAACTTGAGCCGGACCTGCACCGTGTGGGGATCGACAGCCTCGACGCTCGCCACCAGAGGCTTGAGCATCGCCCCGCAGCGCGGGCTCCTGAACTTCGGGTCGAGCACCCGGTCCAGCGACACCTTCACGTCAGCCGAGGTGAAGGGCTTGCCATCGTGCCACTTCACCCCCTTGCGGAGGTGGAAGGTGTACGTGAGGCCATCGGCCGAGGCCTCATAGCGCGTCGCAAGGTCCGGGATGATCTTGGTCGGGTCGTCAGGGTTGTACTGCAGGAGGCTGCTGTAAATGCCCGCCACAGCTTGCTGGACGCCGAGGGGCGACTCGCTGTGGATGTCCAGACGGGCGGGGTCCGCGTAGTCGAACCATGTGAGGACGCCACCCCGCTGGATGGCGGCCGCCTGTTGCCAGAACGGCACGATCAGCAGTGCGGCGACAGCGAGGACGATAAGTACCCTGGCTTTCATTTTGTTCCTCCTTCTTGCGCGGCTAGCTGACGCCTGAGGTCTACAAGCCGCAGCTCAAGGCTCTGAGTGCGCTGCCCGGTGCCACCTGGGCCACCGAGAAGCAGGGGTATTCTCCGGGCGGGCCGAAGGGTAGTCAAGTGCTTGTTTTGGGCGGGCCCAGCGCCTTCAGCTCAGCCTCGGCCCGCTCCAGCCAGAAGCGCATGTCCGTCTCGCGGAGCAGCGCGGTAGCCGTGGTCAAGTGCTCCTGAGCTTTCGCGCGGTTTCCGGTTCGCCTGAACAGCTTGCCGAGGCCGAGGTGGCAGCGGGCCAGGAGCGGACGCATGCCGAGTTCCTCGGCCAGAGCGAGGGCCTGCCCGTACGAGTTTCCGGCCTTCTTCACCTCGGGAGGATCACGATGGGCCGCGATCTCACCGAGCAGCCGGATGGCGTATCCTTCGCTACCGCGTTCCCTTGGGCACGAGCGAGCTGTAAGGCGCTTCCGGCGAGCTGGATCGCCTCCTCCATTCGGCCGTCAAAGAGATAGGCCTCGCTGAGCCAGCCAACCTGAAGAGACTGATAGGCCATGAAGCTTATCGAGGCAGCCCGCTCCAGGAGAGGCAGAGCCTCCGCAATGCGTCCGGACAGGGCATAGGCAGAGCCCAAGGGTGCGGCGAGCATGGGGAACGCTTGCGCCAACCTCGCGACCTGGCAGAGGACAAGGCCGCGTTCCAGCGGGGGAATAGCCGTTTGGAGTTCCCCTTGACCGAGGTAGAGAAGACCGGCACCGAAATACGCGTTGGCAAGGCTCGGTGTGTGATCGACCGACCCGGCGATCTGGACCCCGTCTTCTGCTCTCGCGATCCCCTCGGCAAACTCCCCCAGTTCAGCGAGAGACCAGACTAACCAGGTACGCGAGAGAACGGAGGGAAGGGCGACCTGGCCGAAACGCTTACGGATCAGATCGCCTTCGAGGGATGCCACGTTCCTTGCGAGAAAGTCTGTTGCCCGATGAAAGTCACCTAGGGCGTGGTAGCCGGCAAGAGCCCCTGGTCCCCGGGATGGGTGCCTTGACACGAGTGGCCCGCGCCTGCTAGCGTTCCCGGCGTGAAGCCGGAGGGCGTGTTGGAGCGCCCACCCGCGCCTTCGGTGCAAGGTCTGGCCCAGCGTGGGCCCGACCCGATTCGACCCTTCAGGGACGCGCGGAGGCCCTGGCTCGGGGCTGCCTCCCGCGCGGCCGAAATCCGAGTTCCTCGCTGTGGGGGGTTGAAAGATGAGAAGTGTCGGGTATCGCCTAGGTGTTCTTGGCTGTGTGTTTTTCATGTTCTCGGGGAAGGCCGACGCGGAAACGCTCCTGGAGCGCGGGACCTATCTCATGAAGAGCATCGTCGCCTGCGGGAACTGCCACACGCCGAAGGGCCCCCGGGGGGAGATCCCCGGAATGGAGCTGGCGGGCGGGCTCAAGATCGAGGAGCCGGCGTTCGCGGCCATTGCGGCCAACATCACCCCCGACACCGAGACCGGCATCGGCAACTGGACGGACGAGCAGATCATCCGGGCCACCCGGGAGGGCGTTCGTCCCGACGGCTCCATCATCGGTCCGCCCATGCCCATTGGCACCTACCGTGGCCTGTCCGACCGTGACGTGCGGGCGATTGTGGCCTATCTGCGGGCCGTCAAGCCCGTGGAGAACAAAGTCTCCGAGTCGGTCTACCGGATTCCGCTTCCCGAGTCCTATGGCCCGCCGGTGGGAAGCGTTCCGGCTGTCCCGAGGGACGACAAGCTGAAGTACGGGGAGTATCTCGTCCGTATCGGGCACTGCATGGAGTGTCACACGCCCATGGTCAAGGGGCGGTTCGACTTCAAGAATCAGTTCGGAGCGGGGGGGCTCCCCCTGAGCGGTCCCTGGGGAACAGTCTTCTCGGCGAACATCACGCCCGATAAGACAACGGGGATCGGCAAGTGGACGGACCGCCAGGTCAAGATGGCCATCACCATGGGGCAGCGCGCCACCGGGGAAAAAATGTTTCCGCCCATGCCCTACCCCTACTACCTGAAGATCGCCCGGGAGGATCTGGACGCCATCGTGGCCTATCTGCGGACAATCAGGCCCATCCGGAAGGAGCGCGAGGTGCGGCACATCCCGCCGAAGAAGAAGTATTGAGTCGCGCCGTCGGGGAGCTCTTGCGCTACGATGGCCCGGCGCAGTGGAACGCGCGCTTCACTGCCGGTGACGTTCCGAGCAGAGAGTTTCTTGATGCTCCTCGAGTGGCTTTGAGAGCTACGGCGATCAGATGATCCGTGTGGGCGTCTTCGGGCTCGGAACCATCGGCCGGCAGATCTGCCGCGCCGTGGAGGCAGGGATCCCGGAGGTTTCGCTTGCGGGAGGAACCGGAAGAGACCGATCCAAGGCAGAAGCCTTCCTTGCCACGCTGCCGTCGAAGCCTCCCTTCCTCGCGCTAGATGAGCTGGTCCGGAGCTCCGATCTGGTGATCGAGTGCGCCACCCAGGCGGCTCTCCAGGAGCTCGCTCCGAAGGTCCTGAGCGCGGGGAAGAACCTGATGGTCCTCTCCTGCGGCGCGCTCCTCGGTCGGAGCGATTGGGTGGAGCTGGCAGAACGGCACCGCTGCCGAATCCTGGTGCCCTCCGGGGCGATCGTCGGGCTGGATGGGATGAAAGGCGCCAGGGTCGGTGCCGTCACCAGCGTGACCGTGGAGAGCCGGAAATCCCCCCGAGGGTGGGCCGGAGCGCCCTACGTCGAGGAGAGGCGGATCGATCTGGGCGCGGTCAGAGAGGAGACGCTGATCTTCGAGGGGTCTGCCACGGGGGCCTGCAAAGGCTTCCCCGCCAACGTCAACGTGCTGGCCGCGCTGTCGATGGCCGGGATCGGGGCCGAGCTGACCACGATCAAGATCTTCGCAGTGCCTGGGCTCACGCGGAACACGCACCGGATCACCGTGGAGGGGGAGTTCGGGAAGTTCCAGATTCTTGTGGAGAACGCCCCGACCGAAAACCCGAGGACCGGTAAGCTCTCCTACCTATCGGCGATCGCCTTGCTGAGAGAGCTCCACGCGACTCTCAGGGTCGGCACGTAGAGCGCTCGTCCCTTCCGGTTGGATCAGGGAGCCACGCGGTACCGCGCAAGGACGTCCGAGTCGATCTCGAGCCCGAGGCCCGGGCCTTGCGGAATAAGGAAGTACCCCTGCTCCAGTCTCGGAGAGTCTTTGAAGACGCTGGCTTCAAGCGTGACATAGAGATGTTCGAGGAGCTCCGCACGCGGGGTAGAGGCGGCTAGGTGAGCGGTTGCCAGCAACCCAGGGCCGAAGTACGGCGAGTGTGGGGCGATCGTGACATTGTACGCTTCAGCCAGGGCGGCGACCTTGCGCCACTCACTGATGCCGCCGACCTTCACCACGCTGGGCTGGATGAAGGTGGCGGCTCCGGCTTCGAGCATCGCCCGGAACTGATGGGCTGTGCAGGCATTTTCGCCGGTGGCGATCGGCGTGCCGCTTACTTGGCCAAGCTGAGCTAGCCCGACAAAGTCCTCCGGGGGCCAGAGGGGTTCTTCGAGCCAGTAGAGCGTGTAGGGAGCAAACTGCCGCGCCATATCGAGCGCCTGTTCGGGGGCCCAGGCACAGTTGATGTCCATCATGAGGTGAATCTCGTCTCCCACCGCTTCTCGGGCGGCTCGTAGGCTCTCGACATCCAGCTGATGCAGCTTGACCGCGGTATACCCCGCCTCTTTTGCGCGCAGCGCGGCCGTCCTCACCTGTTTCGGCTCGGGGTAGCGCACGAGGCTGGCGTAGGCTGGCACCCGACTGGCGCTCGCACCTCCCAGAAGGCGGTAGAGCGGAAGCCCGGCGGACTTGCCGGCGATATCCCAAAGCGCGATGTCGATCCCGCTGATGGCAAAGGTGGTGATGCCGTAGCGGCCGAACAGGTGGGTCTGACGGTACATCCGATCCAGCAAGGATGCGATCTGGGCGGGATCCTCACCCTGTAGCATCGGCTTCAAGACCTCGTCAACGACGGCGGCGGTCGCGTGAGGAACCCCATAGCCGTATGCTTCTCCGTAGCCCGTAACTCCTTCGTCTGTCCGAACTTCAACAGTGATCTGGTTGAACGCGCCCCAGACCCACTGGGTGGGAAGCTCGTCTCGTTTCAGGGGTATCGCCAAGATGTGGGCTTTGACGTCGGTGATCTTCATGCGGTCCTCTTGCCGGCTCACTCAGCGCGCCAGATGGTGCC
>JBHIBG010000071.1:0-13599 GCA_046758965.1 Methylomirabilia bacterium
CGCGCTTGCGCAGATGAGCCCCGGCCACGGGATGGCACCGGGGACGCGCGGGGGCATGGGTGCCGGCAGTGGCCCTCTGATGCAGATGCACGGGATGATGCAACAGATGCAGGGGATGATGCAGGGGATGGCGGAGATGCACAAAGCCATGGCAGAGATGATGGAAAGCCGAACGAAAGGGAAGCAGCGGAAGGAGGAAGCAGATGCTCTACGTCGTTGAGTCCATGAAATCCTTGGAGCGGCTGGTCACCGATCTTGAGCAGGCGGTGGCCCGCCACAAGTTCGGCATCCTCGGGGTGCACAATCTCAAGGAGGCCATGGCCAAGAAGGGGGTGGCCTTCGAGCGGGAGTGTCAGATCTTCGAGGTCTGCAACCCCTACCAGGCCAAGCAGGTGCTGGAGGCCAACCTCGAGATCTCCACGGCCCTGCCCTGTCGGATCTCGCTCTACGAAGAAGGCGGCCGAATGAAGCTCGCCACGATCAAACCGACGGCGATGATTGCCCTCTATCCCAACCCTGAGCTGAAAGGGGTGGCCGAGGAGGTCGAAGCCACACTGGTCCAGATCGTGGACGAGGCTGCCAAGTAGCGAACGGTGGCGCGACGGCGGGCCGCTCCGGGTGTTCCGGCGCTGATTCACGACGGTGCGACAGCCGGCGTTCGGATTGTCGCGGGCGATTCACGCGTGGGAGATCACGACCTCCCCGGCCAAGGCCCTGTGGACGGGACACCGGTCGGCAATCTGGCGGAGCCGCTGCGCCTGCTCGGCAGTGAGATCACCGGAGAGAAACAGCTCGAGGGCGATCGAGTCCACCTCTCCCGAGAGCCTCCTCGCCCCCGGGACGCGCGCGGCCTCAACCCGCTCGTGCCGGAGCCTGGCCTCCACCCGATCCACCGTCCATCCCTTCCGTCTTGCGTACAGCAAGACCGTGATCGAGGTTCAGGAGCCCAACGCCGCCAGCAGCAGCTCGTAGGGCGAGGGCCCGGAGTCATCCCCGCCCTGCTCCACCGGCTCGTCGATCACCAGCGTATGTCTTCCGACCCGCACCTCGTGCCGCAAGTTTTCCAATAGGGTCACCGTCACCGGTCTTGCCATCGTCCTCCCTCCTGAATCAATCGCCTGTTCGCTGTGAGGCAATCCCTGCCCCGTCGAAGGCACCACCCCGAGGCGGGAGCGTCCCACTTCGGCAGGAAGCTGTTCCACCTACTGGATTGTAGTCCCTCCAGTGGCGTGCGCAATTCCGGGCGGCGGATGAGCGAGAGATGCCGGATGTGGTAATCTACGAGGGCCCGCCGGCGCAGCGCGAGGATTGCGTTTGCCGCCGATCGCAGGGCAGGGAGGAGGGAGATGAACCGCGTCTCCATCGGACGTCACTACGGGGCCCAGTCCGCCAATCTCGATGCCTATCGCCCGCTGGTCGGAGACGGTCTGGTGGAAGAGATCTGGGAGCTGGCGGGGACCCTGCGGGGGCTCCGCATCTGTCACGTGAACTCCACAGCCGCGGGTGGCGGCGTAGCCGAGCTCCTGGGGCGCGAGGTCCCGCTGCTTCAAGCCCTGGGCCTGCGGGTGGACTGGCAGATTATCCGAGGAGAAGAGGAGTTCTTCACCGTCACCAAGGGGTTCCACAACGCGCTGCAGGCCGGCCGCTTCGATCTCACCCCGGCCATCGAGGCAATCTACCTCCGCCAGAACGAGAAAAGCGCCGAGATCTTCGCCGACGAGTACGACGTCTACATCGTGCACGACCCACAGCCGGCCGCGCTCTGCCGCTACCGCCGTCGGCCCGGGGAGCGGTGGATCTGGCGCTCACACATCGATAGCTCCGCTCCGAACCCGAAGGTCTGGGAGTTTCTGCGCCCCGTTGTTCAGGAGTACGACGCGGCGGTGTTCACAATGAAGGAGTTCATCCCCCCGGACCTCACCGGGCCCCGCCTCGAGATCATCCCGCCCGCCATCGACCCCCTGAGCACCAAGAATATGGCCCTGCCATCGGAGCTCTGCCGGCGAGCCATCGCCGATTTGGGCGTGGACCTGCGCCGGCCCATTGCGCTTCAGGTCTCGCGCTTTGATCCCTGGAAGGACCCCCTCGGGGTGATCCACGCCTTCCGCTTGGCCCGGCGCGAGGTTCCGGACCTCCAGCTCGTCCTGCTCGGGGCGCTGGCCGGCGACGACCCTGAGGGCTGGGCCATCCTCGACCAGGTCAACGATGTGGCTGGGGCGGATCCGAACATCCTGGTGTTCACCAACATGACCGGGGTCGGGAACATGGAGGTGAACGTCTTTCAGCGTGGGGCCGACTTGGTCGTGCAGAAGTCGCTCAAGGAGGGGTTCGGGTTGGTGGTGTCCGAGGCGCTCTGGAAGGGGAAGGCCGTGGTGGGGGGTAACGCGGGAGGGATCCCGATGCAGATCCCGCCGCCGTACCACTCGTTTCTGGTAGAGACCGCTGAGGAATGCGCCCGGAAGATGGTCGAGCTTCTGTACTACGCGGAGGTCCGCCAGGCATTCGGCGAGGCGGGGCGGCGTCACGTACGCCAGCACTTCCTGCTGCCGCGGCTGATCCGGGATGAGCTGCGTCTGATCCGGAGCCTCGCTGAACGCATCCGCCAGTAACCCGGCCGCCGTGCTCAGCGGACCTCACCTCGCGCGGGGCCGGTCACGCCTTGTAGAGGAAGAGCGGCGTCGGAGCGTCGCGGAGCACCTCTGTAGCCACCGAGCCGAAGAGGAGCCGGCGCAGGCCGGTGCGCCCGTGGGTCGTCATCGCGATCAGGTCCGCTTTCAGATCGCGCGCTGCCGCCACGATCTCCCGAGTGGGGAGCCCGATGCGAACGTGGGCGCTCGCGCGGATTCCCTTGGGTTCCAGCTTGTCGACGATCGATTGGAGGTAGTCCTCGGCTTCCCGTTGGAGCCGCTGGTAGGGGCCGGCGGGTCCTGCGTGGCGAGCGCCGGGCGTCTCGTCGGCGTCGAGGGTGACCACACGCAGGAGGTCGATCTCCATATCGAGTGGGCCAGCGATTCGTTCGATGAAAGGTAGGATAGTCTCCGCGGTGGCAGAACCATCCAGCGGCACCAGCACGCGCTTGAACATGATCGCTCCTCCTTCTTCTCCCGCGCGTCCTCGCGGGTCCGGTCGGACGGCTCCGGGTTCCCCACCGAGCGTCCGATTTCGAATCGGCCTCTCCATCTGTCTTGCAAGCCCGCTGCCAGCGTGAATCAGAGAGGAGAAGAGTTGAGAAGTTGCGAAGTTAGCCCTCCGCAAGGGGTTGTCGCTCCGTTAGGGGTCTGGGGCATTCGTGCCCCGCTGTTCCCTCAGCGGCTCACGCGGCGCGGAGAATGGTCTGATTCGAGCCAGAGGTGCTCCGCCAGCTCTGCACGTGGAGAGAGTGGGTGGGGAGGGTTCGGCCTCAGTGGGGCACCGCCGCCCCAGCCGATGAGGTTTGCCCTTCCCAGTCTTTCCCGAAGGCCCTGGATTCATTGAGTTTATTCCTGGCACCGGGCTTGCAATTCATTCATCGCGAACGCGGTCTCTGGCGGCTACGTATGGAGACGGCCGCAGTGGAGGTCTAGAATAGCCAAAAGCAGAAGGAGGGCAAGATGCGAGTCCGGGAATTCATGACCAGTTCACCAATCACGGTGACTGCCAACACGTCGATGTCGGAGGCTCGCGAGCTTATGCGGAGGCGGCGGGTCCGGCACCTCCTCGTCCTCGATGGCGAACGTTTGGTGGGAATCGTCACCGATCGGGACATCCGGCTGAACCTGCCTTCCCCGGCCACCAGCCTCTCGGTTTGGGAGATCAACTATCTCCTGGCTAAGCTGACGGTAGGGGAGGTGATGACCAGAAGCGTGATCACGGTGGGTCCTGACCGTGAGACGGCGGAGGTGGCCCGGATCATGCTCGAGCACAAGATCGGGGCGGTCCCGGTTCTCGAGGGCGAGCGGGTGGTCGGGATCCTCACCGAGACCGACCTGCTCAGGGCCTTCGCCGAGTCTAGGGCGCAGGTCTCTGCTTTCGCGTGACCGGCGAAAGGAGCGCGCGAACAATGGAGAGTCCCTTCGACGAGCAGCTCCAAGACCTCCGCCCGTCGCCGGAGCGTAGTTGGGCATAATCGGGGAGAGGCCGTCGGGCGGGTCGGGTGTGAGCCGGCGGGGGCGCGAGTTCTGGACCGGGCGAAAGGTCGCCTGGTATCAGCGCGCCCTTCAGCGGAGCGACTACGCCGAGAAAATCCTCGGGGTCCTCGCTCCGCTCCTGGCCGTGTGCGAGACCGGGTTGGATGTGGGAGCAGGGTGCGGGGCGCTCAGCCTGCTACTCGCTGAGCGGCTTCGGCAGGTCACGGCGATCGAGCCCGCCCCGGCGATGGCTCGGACCCTTCGCGATTCAGCTCGGGCGCGTGGGCTCCGGAACATCGAGGTGATCGAGGGGGCCTGGGGCCAGGTCTCCGTCGCGCCCCACGACCTGGTCCTCTGCGCCCACGTCGGGGAGTTGCTCCGTCCGGAAGCGCCGTTCCTCCGTGAGGTGTCGTCCGCGGCCCGGCTCGGCGTCGCGCTCGTTCGCGACGCGGGGCCGGAGCGGGACAAATTTTTCTTCCGCGAGCTTTACCCCCTGCTCCTCGGCCGGCCCTACACACCCGGCTGCGACTACGAGGAGACAGTGGAGGGACTCGCCCGGCTCGGGACCTCTCCGAGCGTCACCCTCGTGAGCTATCGGTCGGACCAGCCCTTCGACGACCTCGGGGAGGCGTGTGACTTCTGGATGGAGTATCTCGGGGTGGACGGGGAGCACATTCGGGAATTCCTGCGGGAGTTCCTGGAGGCCCGACTGGTGCGGGAGGGCGCAGGGTGGGTGGCCCCATATCCGAAGCAGGCGGCCGTCATCTCGTGGCGGGTTGGGGTCGGATCTGAAATCCCATAACGGGTTGGAGGATGGGATGAGGCGGGGTGTCGGACCATGGGGGAGAGCGCTCCTGGTGTTTCTCCTGGTCGGCGCGGTTTGCCTCCTGCCGTCCCGCGGGGTGAGCGGGCACGAGCGGCCCCGCCGACCAGAGGGGCGCCACGAGGAGACCCGCGGAGGGCACGGTGACCGGGAGAAGAAGGGCCACGTCAACGGTCACGACGGGGAGCACGTCAAGAATCACCATGAGGAAAAGGGCCACCGCGCGGACCACGGAGTGGAAGGCCATAGGGAACCTGGGCGGCGGGGCGATTCGCCGGAACAGCAGGGGAGGCAGCTCGTCGTCCGATTTCACTGCAATGCCTGCCATCTGGTCTCGGAGGAGATCAAGCACGAGCACCACGGCGGCCACGAGCAGATCGCGCCGAATCTCAGCTTCGAAGGGGACAAGGTCAGGCCCGAGTGGCTCTTCGACTTCCTGAAGGGCCCCCATCGGGTCCGTCCGTGGCTCGGCGCGCGGATGCCGAACTTCCGGCTGACTGACCGGGAAGCTCTGGCCCTGACCGAGCATTTCATCACCGATCTGAGGGACAGGACCCTGGCGCCTCTTCCCGGGCGGTTCCGCTACCGGACCCAGAACCTCCAAGAGACCCTCAAAGCGGGCGCCCGACTCGTCTCGGAGGACTACCTGGACTGCTTCACGTGCCACCAGCTCGGTGACAGGAAGCCCCAGGGGGACCCGGACGAGTGGGGGCCGGACCTGGCGCTCGCGAGTGGGCGCTTGCGACCGGAGTGGATCGTGCGC
Source organism: Methylomirabilia bacterium (assembly GCA_046758965.1). Classification (GTDB taxonomy): domain Bacteria; phylum Methylomirabilota; class Methylomirabilia; order Rokubacteriales; family CSP1-6; genus JBHIBG01. Next base: position 5,693 of record JBHIBG010000071.1, read on the forward strand.
TGGCTCATGGACCCCCAGCAGCTCCAGCCGGGAACAAAGATGCCCACGTACTTCTCCGACGAGAGCTCGGGGCCGGAGGATGTCCTGGGGGGTGATGAGGGGCGTCAGATCATCGCCCTCCGGGACTACCTCCTGAACCTCGGTCCTGACACGATCTCCTCGCGCTATGCCGAGGCCAAGAAGCGATACCCGGATATCACCACAGGCGAGGGATGGTGGCTGATGCAGACCCTGAACTGCGGGGGGTGCCACGACGTCGGCCGGATGCACGAGCGACACGAGGTGGCTCCCCCGCTCGCCCACGCGGGGAGCCGGGTCCGGCGCCAGTGGCTCGTAGACTTCCTTCTGCGCCCCACCGTGATCCGTCCCGTCGGGTATATCGTCGGCGCGCCGGCGAGGATGCCGGATTTCAGGCTCTCCCGTCAGGAGGCCGAAGCGATCACCGCCTTTCTCATGAGCCAGAAGATGCCGAAGATGCCTCGCTGGTGGCGCGCTGCGCCCCAAGCCAGCGTCGTGGAGGAGGGGAGGGCCCTCTATCAGACCTGGAATTGCACCTCGTGCCATCGCTGGGGAGATCGCAGCCCGGGCGGCCCGATCGCTGCCCAATTCGAGGGGCCTGACCTCAGTCGCGTAGGTCAGCGTCTGAAACCCGACCACCTGCTCTTCTGGCTCAAAGGCGGCAGTGGCACTGTCGACACCCACCCGATCGTCCCGACGTTCGGGCTGTCGGACAACGAGCTGCAGGCCCTCGTGGCCTATCTGATGACGAGGCGCTGACCGGGATGGGCCGGCGTGGAGAAAGCGAGCGGAGGAACGGGCAATGAAAGGGAAGCGGTGGACAAGCTGGACGATAGCGGTAGCCCTCGCCCTGGTGATGGGCGGATGGTGGGTTGGCGTCGGCCTTCTCCCGGCAGTCGCCCAGGAGAAGAGCTCTCCGCGTGAGACCGTCGTGGTGGGGACCCACACCGTCTATCCGAAGACTCCCAATGCGATGACGGTCTCCCTCAGGATCGGTCCCGCACGGGATATGCACATGCCGCACTCTGGCCTGTGGGTCAAGATGGGTCCCCTGGCCGGCGAACAGTACCACTTCGAGGTGAGTGCGCAGGACCCGGCAACAGGGCGAGGGATTTTCTACTCCCGGGTGCGGGTTCGGGCGATCAACATCAACTCCAAGAAGGGTGTTGACCTCGAGCTTCACCCGATGTGGGGACCCGACGGGCTTCACTACGGCGCGAATGCCTTTCTTCCAGGGGATGGAGAGTACGCGATCGTGGTGACCGTGGATCCTCCCACGTTTGCTAGAGAGGCCCCGGCTTTTCAGTTCATGTGGCAAGCGAAGGCCGAATTTTCCGTAGAGGTCGAGGGTCGACATGTGATTCCCCGATAGGGCGTGTGCTTGACCTCTTGAGATCCTCTCCGCGGGGCGCCAGTGCCCCACCTGAGGTGGGGGTACTGTCCTTGCACGGTCGTCATGTGACGGAAGGATCTGGCGACGGAATCGGGAGGCGGTATGTCAAATGGGAGACGGATGATCCTTGCCGGGTTGGGTTGGATCCTCGGGCTTCTTGTCTTTTCCGTCGGGCACCCGACCGAAGCTCATGAGCAGTCGTCAAAGAGGCCTTCGCCCCACCGGATCGGGCGCGTGGAGATGGGGAATCCGGTCATCGGCAAGCAGCTCTTCCAGGAGAAGCGGTGCGTCAAATGCCATTCGATCAAGGGGAACGGGGGGCGTGTAGGCCCCGACCTCGGCAGGATCCAGCACACCCACAACATCTATCAGATGGCCTCGATTATGTGGAATCACTCCACCCAGATGAGACAGGTGATGGAGGAAAGGGGGATCAAGCGCCCGGAGTTCAAGGGCGAAGAGATGGCTCACCTCCTGGCCTACCTCCACAGTCTGGAGGTGATGGGGGACCCTGACCGGGGGAAAGTCGTCTTTGAGCGAAAAGGGTGTGTCAGGTGCCATTCCATCAATGGCGAGGGAGGGAAGATCGGGCCTGAGCTGGCCCAGACCTCCCACCCTCACCCACCCATCGAGTTGACCGGGATGATGTGGAACCACTCCCCGACGATGACCGCCATGATGGGGGCGTTAGGGGTTCCCCGGCCTGTCTTCGAAGCGAACGAGATGGTGGACCTGCTGGCCTATCTGCAAGCCGTCCAGCGCGAGGCCGCGCGGGGCCATCCTGCGGGTGCGCCGCACCACCACCATTAATGTGATCCCTTGGCCCGGCGGAGTAGCCTCCGCGGTGTTCTTTGCCTTTGGGGCTCGGGTTCCGCCCGTGAATGGAGGGCAGCTCATGATAAGGGCCCACAGGCCGTATTGGTTCGCAGGTACGCTCGGGATCCTGCTCGCGCTCTCTGGTGTGGGGGGGCCCGAGGCGGGAGAGATCGCGGGCACGGTGAGGCTTTCGGGGAAGGCGCCGCCGCCGAAAATCCTCCACCTGACAACGGACTACGCGATTTGCGGGCACGAGACCCGGCCCTCTGAGGCGCTCCTCCTCTCGCCGTCTGGGGGTGTGAAGAACGCCGTTGTCTTCATCGCCCATGAACGGATGGAAGCGTGGCGTTCTCCCACTACCTTTCAGTTGGACCAGCGGCGGTGCACCTTTACCCCACGCGTCCTGATCGTCCCTCCCGGGTCGACAGTGGAGATCCTCAACAGCGACGGGATCCTCCACAACTTCCACACCCTGAGTCGGCTGAACCCGCCGGTGAACCTGGCCCAACCTGGGATGGCGGACCCCGTGCGGGTTACCTTCGAGCACCCTGAGATCGTGCAAGTCAAGTGTGACATCCACGGCGAGGGGTTGATGCGGGCCTGGATCGTGGTGGCCAGCCACCCGTACTACGCGCTCACCGACGGGGAGGGACACTTCCGCATCCCGAACGTTCCCGTGGGCCCTCATGCCCTCGAGGTGTGGCATGAGCTTCTTGGACAGAAGAGTCTGCCGGTCACGGTCGGGGCTTCCGGCGAGGTAGATGTGACTTTGACGTTCACGACTGCCGCATGGAAGCGATAGGGCGGGGGCTGCACGACCCGGGGGGTCGGGCCGAGGGCTCGGAGGAGGAGACGATGTTCGCCAGCGCTACTACGGCCATCACCTGTGGGAGGCCGGGCTGGACCATCCAGTGGTACGTCGGGGCAGGCCTGGCGGCCCTACTGCCGAACCCGGAGTTGGGGGTGGGGCAGGACCTGTTGCTCCTGGGGCGCCGCCGCCCCAGCTGGACCCGGGGACTACACGCCTAACCCTCCCGTAACTCCTTTCTCTTCCTCGCCTTTCATCGTTCCGTTTCCGTGGCACAGGCGTTGCACAACTGCGTAGGTGGCGCCTTATCTTCGGGTTCATGGGGGGCGGGTGCCAGTGGTTACTGATAGGCGTGTGGAGAGGGCTGAGCGCCGATAGCGGAAAGGGAGAGACCGTCGTGATTGCCGGCATCGCATTCAAGACCAACGCGCTGAGCATCGACCGGATTCGTCGAGACCTCTCGACGAACAAGGTGGGGTGTCATCTCTACCTGTTCGAGGAGGTCCCCTCGACCAGCGAGGTTCTCAGGACACCGGCGAAAGCCGGGGCGCTTGAAGGAACCGTGGTGCTGGCCGAAAGCCAGACCGCCGGGCGTGGCCGTCTCGGGAAGGTGTGGTACTCCCCGCCCGAGATGAACCTGTACGCCTCGGTTCTCTTTCGCCCTTCCATCACGCCGCAGGAGGTGCCCGGCTTTTCGTTCCTGGCGGGAGTGGCGCTCGCCGACGCCGTGAAAGAGGAAGGCGTGGAGCCCGCCATCAAGTGGCCGAACGACATCCTGGTCGGGCGGAGGAAAGTGGCAGGGACCCTGGTCGAGTGCGCCACAGTCAGCGACCGGGTCGAGTACGTGATCCTGGGGGTGGGAGTCAATCTGAACGTCGGGCGCGAGGCACTTCTTCACGTCCTGGGTGAGGCGGGCAAGGCCGCGACGTCTCTCTCGGCGGTGACGGGACGAGAAATTAACCGAAACGCGTTTGCAGCTCGCTTCCTCACCCTGCTCGACGAGTGGTATGAGATCTATCTGGCGAGGGGAGCGCGAGTGCTCCTCGATGCCTGGCGGGATCGCGACATCGTCACCGGTCGGCGGGTCGTGGTGCTGGGAGAGCGCGAACGCTACGAGGGCAAGGCTCTTGGGGTGGGCGCGAACGGCTATCTGATGGTGGAGGATCCTCGAGGTAGCGTGCGACAGGTTGTGACCGGCGAGGTCCGGCTCCTCGACTGACCGGCACCGGCCGTGCGCTTTGGCGGTGGAGGAGTTCCCCAACTTCAAGTCGGTGGGATGAGGGGATGGCGGTCAGGAGGCGGGATGCCGAGAAGTACCTGGCCAAGGTGGCGGAGCCCCTGAGGGACAAAGGGGTGCGAACAGAGTGGGCTGTCAGGGTCGGGATGACCGTGGAGACGATTGCGGCCGTTGCCGGAGAAGAACGGGTGGACCTGATCGCCATGGCCACGCACGGCCGCACCGGGCTTGGGCGGCTTTTCCTCGGGAGTGTGGCCGATGGGGTGGTCAAGGCCGCGCCGATCCCGGTCCTGCTCTTCAAAGCTGGGGAGCGGGTCCCCGCCGAACGTGAGCGGGAAGGGGGGATACCTCGATGAGCCGGTGGAAGCGACCTGCCGTCAGGGTGGCGCTGGGAGTAGTCCTGCTCCTCTTCGCAACGACTGTGCCTGCCTGGCCGCAGCAGCGACCCCCGCAACCGTTCGCTCCGGAGTGGGCCATGCTCGCCGGGTGGGACGTGTTCGCAAAAAAGGGATGCGGGAAATGTCACGCCCTCCGGGGAGTCGGGGGCGGGGTCGGCCCTGACCTTGGCCGGATCGAGACGGGCAAGAACTTCTTCGAGTTGGCAGCGGCCATGTGGAACCACCTGCCCCGCATGGGCGCGAAGATGCAAGAGGTGGGCATTAGGCGGCCCAAGCTCACGCCGAGAGAACTATCTAATCTGATCGCGTTCCTGTTCACCGCCCAGTACTTTGACGAGCTGGGCGATCCTGCGGTAGGAAAGCGGCTCTTTGCCCGCAAGGGGTGCCTTGGGTGCCACGAGGTTGGCGGCCTGGGCGGGCGGGTGGGCCCCGCCCTGGACTTCCTGAAGCGTGCCAACTCGCCGGTCCTGGTCGCGGCGGCCATGTGGAACCACGGCCCGGAGATGGCCGGGGCGATGAAGGCCAGAGGGATCGCGCGTCCCACCTTTCAGGGGAAAGAGATGGTGGACCTCATTGCGTACCTCGTGGCAGCGGCGAAGCCGGTGGGCGGGGAGACCGTGCAGGCCATCCCAGGGACGCCCGAGCGCGGCCAGAAGCTCTTTGGTGAGAAGAGGTGCACCATCTGTCACTCGGTCGGAGGCAAGGGTGGCAAGGTCGGGCCCGATCTCGGTCTGGGGGGCCACCACGTAAGCCTCACCCGCTTTGTGGCCCTCATGTGGAACCACGGGCCCGCCATGTGGGCCAGGATGAAGGAGCGCGGCATCCAGGTCCCGCGGCTCACGGGGCAGGAGATGGCTGACATCGTCTCCTATCTCTACCTCTCGCACTACTTCGATCAGGAGGCCAGCTCGACGCGCGGGCTGCAACTCCTCCAGGGCAAAGGGTGCCTCATCTGCCACTCGGTCCGAGGAAGGGGCGGAAAGGTCGCGGCTGACTTCGCGGCCTCGAGGGTTGTCGGCTCGCCAGCCAGCCTGTTGGCCGGGATGTGGAACCACAGCCGCTACATGGAGTTCCGGGCTCAGAAATTGCAAGTCCCCTGGCCGCTACTCACTGGGCAGGAACTGGCTGACATCGCCGCGTACCTGGGCTCGCTCTCGAAGGCCGTCCCTCAGAAGAAGTAGACGTCCAAGTTGCTGGTTGGTTCCGTCGGATGGGGCGCTCACGCCCCATCTGGTGCGTGGGTGCCTCTCCCGAGAGCCGTTTCCCGCCACAGCAATCCCCACTTTTCCGGTGGGTTAGAGCCATGCGTGGCGTGGCATGACTGTTGCGTTCTTGCTTTGTTCAGGAATTCACTCCACTGGCCTTGGGAGGATTACCATGGGCAAGCGCAGCGCACTTGCACTTTCAAAACGCAAGGCCGCTCGATACGGGTGGCTGGGCGTGCTGGCCGTGATCGTGGTAGTTGGCATCGTGCTCGGCTGGCGGATGCAAGCACCGCCGCCACGCGTGGCCGGAAACGATCCTGCGCTGTCGTCAGGCACGGTCGCGCCGGCTGTCGCGCGCCGTGAGACGCGGCCCACCCTCGACCCCGCGCTCTTCGTCGGCAAGGCGGCGCTCGTCCACCAGGTTGCACGAGAGATCCCCGAGGTGCTCGACCAGCTCCACTGTTACTGCGCGTGCGACAAGTTCCTGGGCCACAAGAGCCTGCTCTCCTGTTACACCGATAGCCATGCAGCCACGTGAAACATCTGCATGGATGAGGCGCTGGAGGCGTCTCGCATGGTGCAGGCGGGGTACCAGGTAGCTCGGATCCGCGCCGAGATTGACCGGAAGTACGGCAGATGATCGCGCATCTGAGCGGGGAGCGTTCAACGACCTCACTCCCACAACAGTAGAGCGCCCGGGCATTTCACTTCGACGCGGCCAACGATGAAGGTGGACTGGCAGACCCATCCGAACAACATCGGCCACTTCTACTACTCCGGCTGCTTCCGCTGCCACGATGGTCAGCACCTGAGCCAGGAGGGGAAGGTTATCCGGAAGAGATGCGAGATCCGCCACACCGCCCTGGGACAGGAGGAAGCAGGGAACCGCGATGGTAGCAGTCAAGGGCGGCCTTTTCGCCGTCCCGTGGAGAGGGATGACCTCGTGCGGGGAGCAAAAGACCCGGTTCGGGCCCGCGGCGAAGCTTCTTCCGTACGTCGAGTGCGACCCGAGGGGCGTGGGCGCCCGGCCCGACCTCCGCGCGCGGATCGGCGTGCGGCGGTATCCAACATGGATCATTGCCGGCCAGCGCTACGAGGGCGTGCTCTCGCTCGGCCGACTCGCCGAAATTTCCGGGCTTGCCAGCCGGCGACCCCGATGAACGGCCACCGCTGACCAGCCGCGGTCTGCCTGCTCGTCGATCCCGCCCCCGCCGGGTCTCCCGGTGGGGACCCCTCGCCCCACCTGTCCCGGCTGTGCGACAGCCTCGCGCCTCAACAGGTCCTCCAACCAGTTGGATTTCCATCGCTTCCTGGTGGCACAGTGCTTGCCTTTCTCGTGAGTAGAGGGGTGCTGGCTCGGGTGCCCGTGCTGGTTCCGGACGGCTCTGATCCCTGCGACGACATGCCGCTGGCTAGGCTCGGGTGAGTGGCGGGAGGGAGAGAGCGCTCCGAGGGGAAAGTCCGATGTCCGGGCTGCGGAAGCGAACGGGTTGAGCCAAAATCGACCCTCTTCGTGGCCAAGACCTCCAAGAAGAGTTGACAGGAAGCCCTCTTCAGAGGCCAAATGGGCGGCAGCGCGAGGTTCGATGACACCGGGATCAAGCTGGAGCAGGTCCAGGACGATGGTTGAGACGCTGCGTGACTGGCTGTTCCCCGAGCAGGCTCGGCTGCTTCCGGGAGCGCGGATGTGGTCTATCGGTTTTCGCACCGTTCACCTGGCCGCCTTTGGCCTGCTGCTCGGTGGACACGCCTTTGCTGCGGACAGTCAAAAGCTCCTGCCGTACCTGTGGCTCACCATCCTGAGCGGTGCCGGCCTCATTGCCGTGGAGGTGTACGCGGAGGGCCTCTACTGGGTCTTTCTGGGAAAGGGGATCATGGTCCTGGTCAAGCTCGGCCTCCTGCTCGCCATCCCCATCTTCTGGGAAGCTCGAGTGGGGCTTCTGTTGCTGGTGGTCGGGATCGCTTCGGTGGGCTCTCACATGCCAGCTCGCTACCGCCACTACTCCCTCCTCCATCGGCGGCTGATCGTGCC
>JBHIBG010000072.1:0-13565 GCA_046758965.1 Methylomirabilia bacterium
CCCCCGACCCGCTGCTTACAAGGCAGCCGCTCTACCCCTGAGCTACGCCAGCACACACAAAACTTCATAATAAGTCACAGCCTTCATTGGGTCAAGGAATTTTTCCTGCTCCCTGACCGTGACGCTGTCGGATCACCTCGTAGCAGAGCGCGGCAGCTGCCCCCGCCACGTTCAGCGAGCCCACCTTTCCCAGCATCGGAATGGTAACCAGCATGTCGCAGGCCCGGCTGACGCCCGGTCTCAGCCCCTCCCCCTCACTGCCAAGGACCAGGCAGAGCGGACCGGTCAGATCTCGGTTCCACACGGACACACCCCCGTGGGACACGCTCCCATAGATCCAAACCCCCGATTTTCTTAGCGCTTCGAGCGTGTTGACGAGGTTGGTCTCCCGGGCCACGGCCACCGACTCGAGGGCCCCCATCGCCGCTCGGGCAGCCGTCCCTGTCAGGCCGACCTGGTGGTGCTTCGGGAGGATCACCCCGTGGACCCCGAAGGCGTCCGCGGCCCGCAGGAGGGCACCCAGGTTCCGCGGGTCCTGAACCCGGTCGAGAGCGAGGAAGAACGCCGCCTCGTCCCGGTCAGCGGGGATGCGCAGGAGCATCTCGAGGTCGACGTACTCAGCCGCCGCGACCCGGGCTACCACTCCCTGGTGCTGGGGTGAGCCGGCCATGGCCGTGAGCTGCGCCCGGCTGCGATACGAAACCTTCACGCCGACCCGCCGCGCGAGCGCCACCATCTCGGCGAGGTGCCCGCTCGCACCTGCAACGACCGCAATCTCGTCGGCCCGGCGCCGACCGCTCCTCAGCAGGGCGAAAACCGGATTGCGGCCGTAGACGCACTCTTCGGTCACACGCCTTCCCACTTCCACCGGGTCCCGGAGGGCGCGTCTTCCACGGTCACGCCGAGCGCCGTGAGCTCGGCGCGGAGCTTATCGGCGCGCGTCCAGTCGCGCTGCCTCCTGGCCCTGTCCCGCTGCGCGACCAACTGATCGATCTTGTCTCGAAGCTCGGGGGCTATCTCGGGACGCTTCGGCGAGCGCTCCAGCACGCCGAGAACGCGGCAGAGCCCCACTAGGGCCTCAACGCCGTCTATGAACGGCCTGATCGCGCGCTCGCCGCCACCAGCCAGATCACGGTACCCGTAGAGCACGTGGCTCAGCTCGAACAGCGCGCCGAGCGCCTGGGGCGTGTTGAAGTCGTCATCCATCGCCGACTCGAACCGCGCTCGCCAGATCGCGACCTCACGCGGCAGGCCACCATCGGGCCCGCCGGCCGGTGCGGCAGGCGCGAGACGCTCGGCCTCCTGCGGGAGCCTCCGGAGTCGCTCCAGCGCGCGCGCCGCCTCGTGGAGGCGCTCCTCCCCGAACTCGAGGGGGTTGCGGTAGTGCGTACCCAAGAGGTACAGCCGCAGCGCCTCTGGATCGTGGCGGCTGACGAGGTCCCTGACCGTCAGGATGTTGCCGAGCGACTTCGACATCTTCTCCTGGGCGAAGTTGACGAAGCCGTTGTGAATCCAGCAGTGGACGAACGGCTTGCCGGTCGCAGCCTCGGATTGAGCGATCTCGTTCTCGTGGTGGGGAAAGATGAGATCTTCGCCGCCGCCGTGGATGTCGAAACTCTGGCCAAGATAATGCATCGACATGGCCGAGCACTCGATGTGCCAGCCAGGGCGGCCCGGACCCCAGGGGCTCTGCCAGGCCGGCTCTCCTGCCTTGGAGGCCTTCCAAAGCGCGAAATCCATGAGATCGCGTTTCCGCTCGTCCGCCTCCACGCGGGCTCCAGCCCGAAGCTCATCCAGGTTCTTGCCGGAGAGCCTGCCGTACTGTGGGAACCGACGAACCTCGAAATAGACGTCCCCGTCCACCGGGTACGCCACCCCCTGGGTCAGCAGCTGCTTGATGATCTGAATCATCTGGCTGATATGCTCGGTTGCCTTAGGCTCCACGTCCGCCTCCAGCACCCCGAGGGCCGCCATGTCCTTCCGATACTCCTCGATGTAGCGTTCCGCCAGATCGCGGGGCGGGACGCCCTCCTCCTGGGCCCGCCTGATGATCTTGTCATCCACGTCGGTAAAGTTCTTGACGTAGCGGACCCGGTAACCCTTGAAGCGCAAGTAGCGGACGATTACGTCGAAAACCAAGGCGCTCCGGGCGTGGCCGATGTGAGCGAGGCCGTAGACCGTCACCCCGCAGACATACAGCCGCACTTCGCCCTCGACGAGTGGGGCGAACGCCTCCTTCTTTCGTGCAAGGGTGTTGTAGATCCTCAGCATGGCGGGCTTTCACACCGTGACGCTGGCCAACGCCCGCTCCGCACGCCGGCGCACGACCTCCGGGCCGAGCACCCAGAGCAGTGTGGCCACCGGCAGCCCCTGGCGCTGGCCGGTGAGGGACTGCCGCACTGCATGCATCAGCACCCGCTTCTTGACGCCGAGGGCCCGCTCCAGTCCGTCGACGAACGCCCGCGCCTCGGCCTCACTCGCGAGCGAGGCCCCGAGGACCGACTGCCTCAGCGCTTCGACCACAGCCCGGTCGCCGGCCGAACCCGGGGAGGCTTGGAGGCTCGGCTCCCGGACCACCCCGGCGACCTGCTCGACGACCGCCCGCAGGCTCCCGGTCTCCCCCTTCACGGCGACGACCGCCCGCTCAACCATCGCGCGGTCCGCCCACGGCAGCTCGGCCGTCACTTGCGCGAGCAGCCGCTCCACTGGCAGACGCCTGAGGTGCTGCCGGTTGAACCAGGCCAGCCGATCCGGATCGAAGCGGGCCGGGGAGCGGGACACGCGGGCCAGCGAGAAGAGTCGACTCAGCGTGGCCAGGTCCATGACCTCACTCTGGCCGGCCGGCGGCGACCATCCGAGGAGCGCCAGATAATTGACCAGGGCTTCGGGAAGGATGCCCATTTCCCGGTGCTCGCCCACCGTGGTCGCCCCATGGCGCTTGGAGAGCGGCTGGCCGTCGTGGCCTGAGATCAGCGGGAGGTGCGCATACTTGGGAGGCTCAAAGCCCAAGGCCCGGGCCACCGCGATCTGTCTCGGGGTATTGGCCAGGTGATCATCCCCCCGGACCACGTGGGTCACCCGCATCCAGGCGTCGTCCACGGCCGCCGCGAAGTTGTAGGCGGGGCTCCCGTCGGCGCGGAGGATAATGAAATCTCCGAGGGCCTCGCCCACGAAGCTCACCTCTCCTTTGACAATGTCGGCCACCGTCAGGGGATCGGCAGGCATGCGGAAGCGCACCGCGGCGGGCTCGCCCGCCCGCTCCCGAGCCGCCGCCTCGCTCGCCGGGATCTGCCGGCAGCGACCGTCGTAGCGCGGCGGCTGGCCTCGCGCGATCTGCTCCTGACGCCGCGCTTCAAGCTCCTCAGGGGTGCAAAAACAGCGGTAGGCAGCTCCGGCGCCAAGGAGGCGCTCGGCGAGAGCCCGGTACGCCTCACGCCGGCTTGATTGGCGGACAATCTCCTCGTCCCAGTGAAGGCCGAGCCAGGTGAGACTCGACACAATCGCCGAACCCCACTCAGCAGCGGACCGGTCCGGATCGGTGTCTTCGATCCGGAGGAGGAAGCGGCCATCGTGCTTTCTGGCGAAAAGCCAGTTGAAGAGCGCGGTGCGAGCATTCCCCAGGTGGAGCGGGCCCGTGGGGCTTGGGGCAAACCGGAGGCGAACGCTCATGGGAGCACCACGCTCACCACCGCCAGAGCTCCGATCCCTTCGTGACGACCGAGAAGCCCGAGCCCCTCGGGACTCTTGGCCTTCACGCTCACCCGGTCAGGGTCTACCTCCAGCGTCTCGGCCAGGCGCTTGACCATGGCGGGGAGCCAGGGAGCCAGCCGCGGCACCTCGGCCACCACGGTCGCGTCCACGTTGACGACCCGAGCCCCTCGGGCTCTCACCATCGCCAGCGTCTCCTGAAGGAGTCGAAGACTCGAGACCCCCTCGTAGCGAGGGTCTGTGTCGGGGAAGTGGCGACCCAGATCGCCCAGGGCGAGTGCGCCCAACATCGCTTCGGCGACCGCGTGGCAGAGAACATCCGCGTCCGAATGGCCGCTGAGCCCCCGCTCCGCCGGGACCGTCACCCCGCCCAGAATCAACGGCCGGCCGGAAGCGGTCGGATGGAGGTCAAACCCGAGGCCGACCCGGTTCACGATCGGCTCCCGGCCAAGAGGACCCTGGCCCGGGCAAGGTCCGCTCGAGTGGTGATCTTCAGATTCTCCCTGAGACCGACCACCATGCGGACAGGAGTGCCGAGTCGTTCGACCAAGCCCGCGTCGTCACTCCCCGTGAAGCCGTCGCGCCGCGCCTTCTCGTGCGCTTCCCAGAGGATCGAGCGGTGGAACGCCTGCGGGGTCTGGACGAGCCAGAGCCCTTCCCGCGCCACGGTGGCTTCCACAACGCTCTCCCGAACCCGCGTGACGGTCTCCCACACCGGAAGACCACAGGTGGCGGCCCCGTGGCGGCGAGCGGCGCGGATCACCGCCCGGATCAGGGCGGCGGTAATGAAGGGGCGAACGCCATCATGGACCACCACCAGCCTCGTGGCTCTCGGGACCTGTTGGAGGGCCTCCCACACCGACTCCTGGCGGGTCCGGCCGCCGGCGACGACGGCGAGAATCAGCGGGATACGCCACCGCGTGAGCAGGCGGCGGGTCATCTCAACCGCTCCGGGGGGCGCCGCCACAACAACTCCGTCCAGGGCTCTGGCGCGCCCCAGCGCCCGCAGGGTGTGGACCAGGAGCGGCACCTGGTCAAGCCGGAGAAACTGCTTGGGACGGCGGCGGCCGATCCGGTTCCCACTTCCCGCGGCCGGCACGATTCCGACTGCCCTCACCCGGAGGATTCCTCCTCCCTGAGGCGCGTGAAAATCATCCGCCCGGCGGTAGTCTGAAGCACACTGGTCACCATGACATCCACATTCTGCCCGAGGTACTTCTTGCCGTGGTCCACCACCACCATGGTCCCGTCGTCCAGGTACGCCACCCCCTGCCCCGGCTCCTTCCCCTCCTTCAGCACGTGGACGTGCATCACCTCGCCGGGCAGCACCACCGGCTTCAGGGCATGGCCCAGCTCGTTCACGTTCAGCACGGAAACGCCCGAGAGCTCCGCCACCTTGTTGAGGTTGTAGTCGTTCGTGATGACCTTCCCGCCCAGGGCCTTGGCCACGTCGATGAGTTTTCGGTCAACTTCGCGGGCCCGGGGCGCATCGACATCTCTGATCTGGACCTTCACTCGTGGAATCCGCTGGATCCGCTGCAGCACCTCGAACCCTCGCTTGCCCCGGTTCCGCTTGAGCCCGTCCGAGGAGTCGGCAATCTGCTGAAGTTCCCGGAGGATGAATTGCGGGACGATAAGAGTCCCCTCGAGAAATCCGGTCTCGCAGACGTCCGCAATCCTGCCGTCGATGATGACGGAGGTGTCGAGCAGCTTATAGAGGTCGCGATCGGTCGCGACCTTCGGGAAGAGCTTGCCCGAGAGTCCCTCGAGCTCTTCTCCTTTTCGAAGCGCGACAGCCGCCCCCAGATACCCCAGGAACAGCACCAGGAGCCCGCGCCCCACCCCTGCCTCCGGGAGCAGGGCGGTCAACGCCGCACCGAGGATCGAGCCGGTCAAGAGCCCAGCCAGCCCCCCGACAGCGCCCCAGAACAGGCGGTCTAGGGGCATCCGGCCCACCCTCCACTCCAGAAGGAGCAAGAGCCCGCCCGCCGCCAACCCGCCCCCGATCAGGAACGGCCGCGGGAAGGCCAAACCCATGGCCGGCCCCAGGACAAGCCCGGCGGCCGCGGCCAGACACAGCACGACTGTTCGCGTCAGCACAATGATGGTCATCGCCTCCCTCAGTGCAACCGATGAGCAAAAAAGAGATCATGATTCGAGAAGTGCTCGCACCGATTCATCAATGGATGACACTCCCTGGACCTCAAGGGGGAGCGGCGGGCGCCCGCGGAGGTTGCTCTCCGGCACCACCGCTCCCTTGAGTCCCAGCATGGCGGCTTCCTTCAACCTGACCTCAAGCCCGGTCACCGCACGGACTTCGCCCGTGAGCCCGACCTCGCCCATGATGACCAGCTCCCCCCTGACAGGGCGGTTCAGGTAGCTGGAGGCCGCAGCGATGACGACGCCCAAGTCCAGGGCGGGCTCTTCCACCCACGCGCCGCCGGCCACGTTCACAAAGGCGTCCTGCGTCTGAAGCGGGAACCCCATCCGCTTCTCCAGCACCGCCAGGAGCAGGCAGACGCGGTTCGGATCGGTCCCGAGCACGGTGCGCCGCGGGGATCCGAAGTGAGAAGGGCTGACCAGCGCCTGGAGCTCCAGCAGGAGGGGCCGGGTGCCCTCGAGGCTCGACACAATCACCGAGCCCGGGGCTCCCTGGGGACGCTCGGCGAGGAAGAATTGCGACGGATTCTTGACCTCAACCAACCCCAGACCGGTGATCTCGAAGACACCGATCTCGTTGGTGGAGCCGAAACGGTTCTTGACCGCCCTGAGCACCCGAGAGGCGTGGTGGCTCGCCCCCTCGAAGTAGAGCACCGTGTCAACCAGGTGCTCGAGGACCCGGGGGCCGGCCAGGACCCCTTCCTTGGTGACGTGGCCCACGAGAAAGATGGCGATCCCCTTCCCCTTGGCGAGGAGCATGAGGCGACCCCCGCACTCGCGCACCTGGCTCACGCTTCCTGGCGCCGACTCCAGCTCGGGGAGGTAGAGGGTCTGGATCGAATCCACGACCAGCACAGCGGGCTTGAGCTGTTCCGTCTGCGTCTCGATGGCCTCCAGGTTACTCTCAGCCAGGAAATACAGGTCGCGAGACGAAATGCCAAGACGGTCTGCCCGGAGCTTGACCTGAGCCGCCGACTCCTCGCCCGAGACGTAGAGCACCGGACCGCTCCGGCGCGCCAGGGCATCGGAGGCCTGGAGGACCAGGGTGGACTTGCCGATGCCCGGATCGCCGCCGACTAGAACCAGCGACCCCGGGACTACGCCGCCGCCCAGAACCCGGTCCAGCTCGCCGATCCCCGTGGGGGTGCGCCCACCGGTCTCCTGGCTGATCTCGGTGAGCGGCGTCGCCCGACCCGCCGTGGCCACCTGAGCGCGGGTCCCCCGCCGGGGAGAGTGGTGCTCCTCTACCAGCGGGTAGTAGTTCCCCTGCCGAGCGCAATCCGGGCAGGTCCCCGGCCTGGGCGAGGGGAACCCGCAGGCCTGACACCGGTAGACGACTGCATCCCTGACCATCACTCCTTCCCTCGTCGGATCGATGAGCGGATCAAGTGCCTGAGGAGCTTGCTCCGCTGAGCCCCCTCGAGGAAGGCGGCCAGGTTCTCGTAGACCGTGGGATCCTGAAGAAGGCCGCCGAGGGTTCCTTCCCCTGAGGCGAGCCGGTCGGTGATCGTGCGGAGGTTCGCCATGGCGACGGCGAAGTCCGTCGCCGCCTGCCCCGCCGGCCCCTCCCGCTCATCCCGGAGCAGCCCTCCCAGGACGCCTCTCCCCCGAGTCAGCCTCTCGGAGACGTCACGGAAATTCCGGGCCACGACCTGCAGATCCTCGACCACGGACTTGTAGCGGGGCTCGAACAGGAGGGCGGCCAGGAGTGAATCCCTCTCCTCGACCTTCTCTGCCACCCGGCCCAGGGACTCCATGGCCAGGAGGAACTGCCGAGCCGCGCGGCCGCTCTCGGCGGAGAGAAGAACGGACACCGCGCTCTCCCTCGGCTGGTCCTCTCCCAGGAGCTGCTGGGTCGAGGCCAGGAGCGCGTTGAGGCGTCTGAGGGCCTTGGGCTCTTCGTAGAGGAGCACATGCAGCCAGCCGCTCCCCGTCTCTACCTGCTCGGCGATCCGCCGCGCCGATTTGAGCGTGGCCGAGAGGTCCCTGATGGCATCCTGCACGTCGAGGGTGCCGACCACGCTTCTCAGGTCCTCGGCGAGCGCGGCCATATCTTTCAGGATCTTTGCCCCCTGGCCGGCGATCTGAGTGTACTCCAGCGGCTCCCGGGTCGCGAGGGTCTCGCCCGGCTTGAGCACCGGGGCCTCCGGGCTCCCGAGGGAGATCTCCACGACCTTATCGCCCAGGAGCCCCTGGGTCTCAAGGCGAGCCACGGAGTCTTTCCGGATCTGGTTGGCGAACCGGCGCCTAATCTCCAGCGTCACTCTCACCTTCCCGCCCGGCGCCTCGGAGAGCGTCACGCCGGTGACCCGGCCGATCTGGACGCCGGCGAGTCGGACCACCGCGCCTTGGAGCAACCCGCCCACTTGGGCGTACTCGGCCGTCAGATTGTACTTGGCTTCCAAGATCTGCAACTGACCCCCGAGCAGGTAGACGAGTATCCCGAACACGACCAGCGAGATCACCACGAAGAGGCCGGTTCGGATCTGAAGGGCGAGCTGCCGACGGTCCTGGGGCATGTCAGGAGGTCCTGAGGTCGCCGGCCAGGAATGCCCGGACTGCCGGGTTTTCTGAGCGGTGGATCTCCTCGGGAGTCCCGGCCGCCACCACCCACCCTTCGTGGAGCAGAGCCATCTGATCGGCAACGATACCTGCAAACTCCTGGTCATGGGTGACCACGATGGCGGTGTCGCAGACACCGCTGCGGAGCCGGCAGATCAGATCGGCCACCAGCTTGGCGTTCGTGAGGTCGAGCCCTGCTGTGGGCTCGTCGAAATACACCACCTCGGGCTCCAAGACCAGGGCGCGGGCAATCCCGACCCGCTTTTTCATGCCTCCCGACAGTTCGGCGGGCAGCAGCGACTCGATCCCCTCGAGGCCCACCAGGGAGAGGAACCTTTCCACCCGGTCCGCGATCTCGCGCTCGCTCATGCGGGTGTGCTCCCGGAGGGGATAGGCCACGTTCTCGAAGACCGAGAGTGAATCGAAGAGGGCAGCGCCCTGGAAGACGAACCCCATCCGCCGGCGGAGGGGGAGCATCTGTTCCTCGCGGAGGGGAACGATCTCGGTCCCGAAGAGCTGGATCGAGCCGGCGTCGGGTTTGATCAGCCCGGCGATGAGCCTGAGGAGTACGGTCTTGCCCTGGCCGCTCGGCCCCATGATGGCCAGCGTGCTCCCTCTCTCGAGGGTCAGGCTCACCCCCCGAAGCACCTCGTGCCCGTCAAAGGCCTTGAGAACGTGCCGGGCTTCGACCAGCGGCTCACTCACGAGGGATCTCCTCATGGCCAGAACAGGGCCAGGAAAAGTTTAGTCAGAAAGAAGTCGACGATAATGACGCCCATCGCAACCTGCACCACCGTGGCGGTGGTGGCGCGGCCCAGCCCCTCGGTGCCCCCCTCGGTGGACAGGCCGTTGTAGCAGCCGATCAGCGTAACGATGACAGCGAAGACCACGCTCTTGCCGATCCCCGTCAGGAAGTCTCGCAGGACCACCCAGTAGAAAATATTGTTCCAGTACACGAACGCGTCCACCTGACGCTCGTAGACCGACACGAACATCCCGCCGAGGAGGCCGACGAAGTCGGCCAGCACCGTGAGCAGCGGGAACACCAGGAGGGCGGCCAAGAGGCGGGGCACGATGAGCTTCTTGACATAATTGACGCCGATGGCGCGAAGGGCATCAATCTGCTCGGTCACCTTCATGGAGCCAAGCTCGGCGGTGATACCCGAGGCCACCTTCCCTCCCACCAGAATGGCGGTGAGCACCGGCCCCAGCTCTCGGAGGACGGAAAGGGCGACGACGGGACCCACATAGGCCTCCGCACCGAAGCGCGCCATGTTCACCCCGCTCTGAAGCGCCAGAACCATCCCGGTAAAGACGGCCGCCATCAGGGCCACTATCAAGGAGCGGATCCCGATGGTGTCGATCTCCTGGACCACCAGCCGCCAGTAGGGACGCGGGAGGGCCAGGTTCCGCGCTATCTGGGCTGAGAGGAGACCGATGCCTCCATACCAGATTACCGCCTCCCGCCCCTGGACCTTAAGCGAAACCCCTATCATCGCGCACCCCCGTCACGGCACCACCAAGCTCTCGACAAGGACCTGAAACTCCGGCTTGCCGCGAGCGAACTCCCCCGGCGGCGCCACGTAGACCAGGTCATATACGCACCGCTCCCCTTTGAGCACGTACGCCTCCACTTTCACTGGATCGCCATCCAGCTTCCCCTCCAGGACCATCCGGATCGCCGGATGCCCCGCCACGCTCACCTCGGCCCGCTCGACAAGCCGCCGCCCCTCCAGGCCGAAGGAGAGGTGTCGGGCCAGCACGGGCAACGACCGGCGGAGCGGGTTTCCCTCGCACGTGGCGTGAGCCAGAATTCCGGCCCGAGAGGCCGCGTCCCGGAGTTCCAGGTCGGCCCGCCCGTCAGTCTCGACCCGCCACGCTCCGGCCGGGAGCCTCACCTCGTACCCCTTGGGAGAATGGAACACCCCGCTCTCGATGCGGGAGGCGCTGCACGCCATCACCAGGAGAAAGAGAAGCGGGGCTCCTCGCCTGAGCCATCCCGGCATCACGCTGGACTCTTCCTCAGCCCTGACTTCCCTCGGAGCGCGCCGCCCGCTCGCGGTGACGCTGAGCGAGCTCTTGGAAGAGCCGCCTGAGAGGGATCCCCCGGCCTCCGAGGAGCACCGTGGTGTGAAACCAGAGGTCGGCAACTTCCGAGACCAGCCGATCGTCTCCCTCTCCCCCCAGGGCCGCGGCAACCACCTCGCTCGCTTCCTCTTCCACCTTCTGGCAGATAGCGCCCTCGCCCCTGGCCAGCAGCTCCGCTACGTAGGAGCCGGGCCGGGGCGCCGCCTTTCTCGACTGAATCACCCTCTCCACCAGCTCCAGGATCGCCGGCCCCTCCCATCTGGACCCCACCACCCCTTCGCCGTCGAGGGGCGAGAAGAAGCAGGTGCGGCTCCCCGTGTGACAGGCCACGCCGTCCTGGTGAACCAGCACGAGGAGCGCATCCTGGTCACAGTCGGCATAGATGGCCTCCACATGCTGGGTGTGTCCCGAGGTCTCGCCCTTCCGCCAGAGCGCCTGCCGCGAGCGGGACCAGAAGTGGGTGACCCCGGCTTGTCGGGTCGCCTGAAGCGCGCCCCGATCCATCCAGGCCAGCATCAACACTTCACCCGTCGTGGCCTCCTGGACGATCGCCGGGATCAGCCCGTCGGGGTCAAACCTGAGTCCGTCAACAGCGCTCATTCTTCCACCCTCACCGGGACACCCCGGGCTCTCAGGTAGAGCTTGGCGTCCCGGACGGTGTAGGTCCCGAAGTGAAAAATCGAGGCAGCCAGGAGCGCGTCGGCCCTTCCCAGCGTCGCGCCTTCAACCAGGTGCTGGAGATTCCCCACGCCGCCGGAGGCGATCACCGGAATCGACACCCCTTCGGCGACCGCCCGGGTCAGCGCCAGATCATACCCGTCCTTCGTGCCATCCCGGTCCATACTCGTCAGGAGGATCTCACCACCTCCCAGGCTCTCCACTTCCTGGGCCCAGGCGAGGGCATCCCGGCCCGTCGGCCGCCGGCCCCCGTGGGTATAGACGACCCACCGGCCGTTGTCCTGCTTGGCGTCGATGGCCACCACGATGCACTGGCTCCCGAAGCGCTCGGCGGCCTCGCGGATCACGGCAGGCTGTTGGACGGCCGCCGTGTTCAGAGAGACCTTGTCCGCCCCCGCCCGCAGCAGCATCCGGAGATCTTCGACGGTCCGGACTCCACCGCCCACGGTGAGCGGCATGTAGATCCGCTCGGCGGTCTTTCGCACCACATCCAGCATCACGGCGCGCTCTTCGTGGGAGGCAGTAATGTCCAGGAACACGAGCTCATCGGCGCCCTGCGCATCGTAGGCCTCCGCCACTTCCACCGGATCACCGGCATCCCGGAGGTTCACGAACTTGACGCCTTTGACCACCCGGCCATCCGTAACATCCAGGCAGGGAATGATGCGCTTGGCCAGCATGGATGGCCCGCCCCTACCCGACCGCCGCGAGGGCTTCTCGCAGATCCACCGCACCGGTGTACAGCACTCGCCCCACGATGGCTCCCGCCACGCCCGGCAGTGAGGCGAGGCGCCTGAGATCCGTCAGCTGTCCGACCCCCCCCGAGGCCAGGACCGGGACTCCGGCGGCCCGGGCCACAGCCTCGGTGGTTGCCAGGGCGGGCCCCGCCTCAGTCCCGTCCTGGCCGATGTCGGTATAGAGAACGGCAGAAGCCCCCGCCTCGGCGGCCCGGCTGGCCAGCTCCACGGCCGGGAGCTCCAGGATGCGCCTCCACCCATCCACGGCCACGCGCCCCGAGGACGCGTCAACAGCCACGATAACCTGGTCCGGGTGGCGCCGGCACGCCTCGACCAGGAACTCCGGATCCAGCGCCGCCCTGGTGCCGATCACTGCCCAGCGTGCTCCAGCCTCGAGCATCCCCCCGATCGCCTCAAGGGTCCTGAGCCCTCCCCCGGCCTGAACTGGCACCGCCACGCTCCGGGCGATCTGCGCGATCAGCTCTGTCTGCCTGGGCGTCCCTGAAAAGGCCCCGTCCAGGTCCACCACGTGGAGGCGCGGGGCGCCCAGCTCGGCCCACCTGATCGCCACCGCCACCGGATCGTCCGAGAACACGGTCTCCAACTCCGCCCGCCCCTGGAGGAGGCGTACACAGCGACCGGCCCGGAGATCGACCGCCGGGATCACCATCATCGCCGCGTCTCCACCGCGATCCGGGCGAAGTTCTCGAGCAGCTTGAGGCCCCACCGCTGACTCTTCTCGGGGTGGAACTGGGTGCCAAAGAGCCTCCCCTTGCTGACTGCGGCCGCAAAGCCCACCCCGTACTGGCACGTAGCCACGCCGAGGGCGGCGTCGAGAGGCTCCGGGTAGTACGAGTGGACAAAGTAAAAGTGGGCCCCGCTGGGAATGCCGTCGAAGAGGACCAGGTCACCGCCGTGGACAACCTGGTTCCAGCCCATGTGGGGCACTTTCACTCCTCTGGGAAAGCGCCGGACCACTCCGGGGATCAGGTCCAGCCCCTTCCCGTGGCCAAACTCCTCACTCTCCGAGAAGAGGAGTTGGTATCCGAGGCAGATCCCGAGGAACGGTCGGCCGCCCGCCAGCGCCTCCCGAAGCGGCTCGAGCAGATCCAGCGAGGCCAAATTTGCCATGGCGTCGTGGAAAGCTCCGTCGCCGGGAAGCACAAGAGCCTGGGCCTCCCGGACCACCCGCGGCGCCTGGGTGACCACGGCTTGCACCCCGACCCGGTGGAAGGCCTTCTCCACGCTCCCGAGGTTGCCTCGCCCGTAGTCAAGGATGGCAATCATACTTTTACTCGGAGGGGGGTTCACCCCCCTCCGAAGCTCCCCCCGCTGCCGGTTGCGGCGGCGAAGCCGCCGCCCGACCCGCGCTCCATCACAAGCCTCTCCGACCTCACGCTCGATTGCCGGTTCTTTTCTTCGCGGGGACTCGCGCTCACCGGCCGGGCTTCCTCCCGGAACGCGCCGACTTAGGCCGGTCTAGCTTTCTCCCGGACTGCTTGCTCATTTTTAGAGGTGGCCTTTGGTGGACGGGACGCCGGAAACCCGGGGGTTGAGCCGCGTGGCCAGCGCCAGGACGCGCCCCACCGCCTTGAACACCGCCTCGGCGATGTGGTGGAGGTTCTCGCCGTA
>JBHIBG010000073.1:0-13516 GCA_046758965.1 Methylomirabilia bacterium
TCAAGGCCATGACGGCGACGTCGGGGCCCGGCTGGGCGCTGATGGTGGAGGGGCTTCAGTACGCCGTGATGACCGAAACCCCGGTCGTGGTCGCGCTCGTCCAGCGGCTCGGTCCGAGCACGGGCGGTGCCACTCAGGGGGCGCAGGGAGATGTCCTGCTGGCCGAGTTCTGTACCTCCGGCGGGTACACGATCCCCGTGTTCTGTCCCAGCACTCCGTCGGAGTGCTTCGCCCTCACCGTGCACGCGTTCAACTGGTCCGAGGTGCTCAGGAGCCCCGTGGTCCTGCTCAGCGATAAAGAGGTCGCGATGACCTATGAGGCCGTAGATGAGGCCGAGCTGCCGAACTTGCCCCTGTGGACCCGGCCGATGGCGACCGAAAGCCCTTACCGAGTCTTCGATTTTTCGGCTCCCCACGAGGTCCCCCCCTTTGCGCCTTTGGCTGGCTCGCGAAAGCTCACGCTCACGGGCTCCGCTCATAACAAAGATGGCTGGCTTCGGAAGAATGATCCGGAAACGCTCGAGGTCCTTCGCCACCTGCAAGCGAAGATCGACGCCCGGGCGACCGAGATGGTCATGGTCACCCACGATCTCCAGGAAGACACGGAGACCCTCGTGGTCGCGTACGGGATCAGCAGCCGGGCCGCTCACCAGGCCGTGTTTCGGGGGCGGGCCATGGGGAGGCGCCTGTCGTTTCTGGGCCTGCAGACCCTCTTTCCCGTTCCGGCGGACGCGATTCGCCACGCGGCCCGGACCGCCAAGCGGGTGGTGGTCGCCGAGGAGAATCTCTCCGGGCTCTACCGGATGGTATTGGCGGCAACCCTTCCCGGCGTGGAACTGGTCGGAGTCAACAAGCTTGGAGGCATGATCCGGCCGGAGGAGATCCTGGAGGCTCTATGAAGAGGAGCGAGGAGCGCGAGTCTTACCTTGCCGACCGGCCCTTTCCGTACTGTAAGGGCTGCGGGCATGGCCTCGTGGCCAGGCGCCTGAATGAGGCGCTGATCCGCCTCAGGCTGGACCCGAACGACGTCGTTCTCACCAGCGACATCGGGTGCGTCGGCCTGGTGGACCCCCTGTTCCCCAGCCTGCACACCGTGCACACCATCCATGGGCGGTCGACGGCCGTCGCCACCGGCGCCGTGCTGGCCGACGCCCTGCTGGGCCAGGGGCGGATGAAGAACATCGTGATGATCGGTGACGGTGGCGCGACCATCGGCCTTCTTCACCTCGCCCAGGCTGCCCTCATGAACGTGGATCTCACGGTGTTGCTTCACAACAACCTGCTCTACGGGATGACGGGCGGCCAGCACTCCGCCTTCTCTCCCGAGGGGCTCGCCACCACCACCACTCCGCACGGGAACTGGCTGCCTTCGCTGGACATGGAGCATTTCTTGAGCGGCTGTCAGGGCGGGTTTTTCGCCCGGCAGCTGGCCACGGATCGGGAGCTGGGCGACGTCATCGCCGAGGCGATCCGCTATCCGGGCTTCGCCCTCGTCGAGATTCTCGAGCTCTGCACGGGCTACGGCGTCCCCCTGAACCACATGGACGGCGCGTCCCTGCGGAGCATGGCTGAGGCAAGCGGACACCGGTGGGGCCTCCGGATCAAGCGGACGGACCGGCGTCCTTACCACGAAGGCTATCGCGAACGCATCCCCGCGCGGTCCCCGCACGCGGAGGCGAAAGCCCCTGAGGCGAGCCCCATGCCACCGTTTTCCCACCGTCTGACCGGTCCGATGGGGATCGTGATCGCAGGGAGCGCCGGCGAACGGGTTCAGTCCGCCGCTGCGGTCCTGTGCCAGGCAGCCGTCCTTTCCACGCTTTTCTGCACTCAGAAGAACGACTATCCGGTCACGGTGGGAACCGGCTTTTCGTTGTCCGAAGTGGCGCTAAGTCCCCAGACCATCCTCTACACCGGCATTGAATACCCGAACGCCGTTTTGATCACCTCCGCGGATGGGTTACGCGAAGTCAGGAGCCGGGGGGCCGTCGCCCGTCTGGCCTCCTCGGGACTCGTGATCGCCGACGAGAGCGTGGCGGCGGAACTGCCGGGGGATCATCTGCTTTCCCTTCCGCTGCGCCGGGAGCTGTCGCCAAAGATGGCCGCCCTCGGGGCCGTCACGGTCCTGATCGAGCGGACGGGGATTCTCGACAAGAAGGCGCTCTCGCACGCGGTCGCGGTCCTGGTCGGCCAGGAGCAGGCCGCCTATGTCGGGGCGATTGACACGGCGTGGGGCCTGAGGGTGTAGGATCGCGCCATCACGGGGCGCGGCGGGGCCGCACGCGGGAAACTGGGGCGATTCTACCAGCAGCTTGTTGAACTGGCGGAGGCCCGTGAACGGCTCGTACCCGCTACGGTGATCGCTGCCAAGGCATCGACCGGCAATCGCTGAGGAGAAGAGTCGTCGAATCTGGGTGGGTCGGGTCGACGGTCGATGGATCCGGAGAGCGGATGAAAGAGGGGTGGGATTATGGCACGGGTAGGCTTCGCACTCGGATACGGCAAGTTCACAAACGTGAGGGACATAGCGAGCCTGATGCACCGGGCGGAAGAGCGCGGCTACGACATGGGATTTTTCTCGGAGACGATCGAGCTGATGCGCGATTCCATGACCGCACTCACCGCCATCGCCCACGCCACCAAGAAGCTGAGCCTGTGCGCGACCCAGATCGTGCGCCTGCGCAGCCCCGTCGTAATGGCGCAATCGCTGGCCAGTTTGGACGAGCTGACGGGTGGCCGCATGACGCTGGCGCCGGGCGCCTGCACGAACAGCCATGCCAAGGTGCACTGCCTCGAGCCCCTGGATCCCGCCTTGACGCTCAAGGAGTGGGTCGAGTCAATGCGGCTCATCCTCACCGGCGAGAAGGTCTCCTATCACGGCAAGGTGGTGAACTTCGACGACGTTGGGCTGGCGTGGAAGCCCGTTCGCACTTACATCCCTCTCTATATTCCAGCCACAAGCCGTACGGGCCTGCGGCTGGCCGGGCAGGTGGGTGACGGCGTCGTTTTGAACGCCATCTGCTCTCCGGAGTACACGGTCAACGCGCTCAAGATCCTCAGGGAGGCAGCCGAGGCGGCAGGAAGGGACTGGTCGAAGTTCGAGGTCGCTCAGCTCATCAACTGTTCCGTCGAGGACGATCATCAGAAGGCGCTGGACGAAATCCGGTGGGAGGTGGCCACCAAGTTGGATCCTGTCCAGCTTCCCTTCATCGCCGGGCCTAAGATGCGAGTGGGCGAACCCTACATGAGGAAGGAAGACATCCCGAGGTTCGAGGCAGCCTATGCTAAGCGTGGCATGGAGGGCCTCCTCAAGGCGGTCCCGGATTCCTATGTCGAGGGAATGACCGCGAGCGGGACGCCCGATGAGGTGCGGCAGCGCGTCCAGCAATACCGCGACGCCGGTGTAAAGCTCCCGCTCCTCAGGCCGGCGGCGATGCATCAAGCACAGCGGTTGGTGGACCTGTTCGCACAGAAGTAGCGCGGGAGAGGGAGTACCCGGAAAGCGAGGAGGCGAACGTGAAGGTCAGAACACTCGCCCTCATCGTTACCCTCGGCCTCGGCCTGCTCGCCGCGCCGCTGCCAGCCGAAGCGCAGACGGCTTCTTCTCGCTCCGCAACCAGAGCGCTCGCCGCCCCTTCCCTGCAAGAACTGCGTGACCTCGACTGGGTCAAGGCCCGGAAACCTCCGGTTCCCCCGCGCTCGTGGCCGAGCTGGTACCTCTGAGCTTGTGGTGCCTCGGCCGGAGGGGCCGGGCTAACCCCTCCCAGCCGGATGCCCCCACCTGTCCTCAGCTTTCTCCTTGACTCGCTCTTCATCTGCCCTATATCGTGGTCCGGCGGAGACCGTCGGAGCTCCGGCCGGCCCCTGGCGGAAGGCCTAACAAGGCCTTTTATGCTTCTTACGCTTGTCGGCTGAAGCGGTAAATGAGCGGTCCCATCTTCAAACTCTACAAGGAGAATATTCGCTCCTGAAATCTAACTTCAAGGTCATCATCTAGAAAAACGAATTGATACCGATTATGGGCTTTGATGAGAACTCGAAAGTTCGGGGAAACGGATTCTCAAGCCCCCATCTCCAAGGAGAGAACGGAGGATAATATCTATGAATCAACTACTTGAATCCTCGGTTTGGATCGAGAACATGATTAAGGAATTCATTGACCACTCACCTGAAAATACTCTCAAGAATCATGGCAATGACAAGGCTTTTGAGACTCCCCTGGTGGGCTTCTCAAGAGGAGATGATCCCTTATACGAGGCGTACAAGGATCACGTAGGGCCTTTTTACTTAACCCCTTGGGAGATATTCGTCATCACATTTCGAGAGTTCAGCGTAAAACCCGAGGAACTTGCCGTCATAAGCTGGATTCTGCCTCAGACCAAGGCGAGCAAGGCCGATAACAGAAAAGAGAACTTTTATCCCTCGGAGCGATGGGCCAGAGCCCGTATATTCGGCGAAGAGGTCAATGACAAGCTCCGAAAGCATGTCGTGGCGTCTCTGGAGTCGGCAGGGTACCAGGCCATCGCTCCCGCCCTCACTCGCCAATTCAGTACACGAATCTCCCCGAGATATGGGCTTGCTTCTACTTGGTCGGAACGCCATGCAGCTCACGCATCAGGACTCGGAACTTTCGGCCTCTGCGATGGCCTGATCACCCCCGTTGGCAAGGCAATGCGCACAGGTTCTGTTGTTGCCCGCGTCCAAGTCCCTCCCACTCCCAGGCCCTATAAGGATCATCACGAGTACTGCCTCTTCTTTTCGCAGGGCATCTGCAAGAAATGCATCTCACGATGTCCGGTGGGCGCCATCACAGAAGCGGGCAAGGATAAGACGACATGTTATATGCATCTTTTCCCGGTTACCAAAGACTATGTTACATCCAAGTATGGCTTTGATGGGTATGGGTGCGGTCTATGCCAGACAAAGGTCCCGTGCGAGTCTAAGATACCTTCGAGGCAAGATGCGGAAACACAGAATTCTGATGAAATCGCATAGCCAATGAAAACAGAGGCAAGCGATCTCCGTATCTCCGGAGCGCCCTCAGGGAGGCAGGCGCCGGATGCCCTGCGCCTGCCGGCCGTCCCGGGCGGGAGGTCTGAGAAAGGCCTTGTGTGAAGCAGGGGAATCGGATCCGGCGAACTGAAGGCGGTCAGCCCGAGGGCAGGCTGACCGCACCAGAACCACGGATTCAGAGAAAGGAGACGGGAAACATGGAACAGGAAAGACTGTGGAAGCGTTTTCAAGAGCACATGGCCTACACCGATGAAGAAATGGAGGTGTTCAAGTCGGACCCCGTGCGAGTCAAGATGGTGACCGAAACCCCTGAGTTCGTGAAGACCCGCATCATCGCCGAGGTGATCGAGTCGCACGGATGTCACGCGCGGCACAAAGTGGGCCACAAGTTCGTCATGGACGGCAACGGCCAGCTCGTCACCAAGGAATGCCCGGACAAGATGTGCCTCTTTGCACTCAGCGCGCTGCAGGCGCCGATCAACACGATCTACGAACGGTTCATCAACCACGCCGACCCGAAACATGAACGAACGATGACGGTGCAGTGCTCCGACGTGGGCCTGGACAAGGGCGGGTGGGGCAAGATTCTCATGAAGGTGTACGTTGAAGACATCCGAGCCTAGAGCGAGCCGGGGGAGCGGGTGCCATGCGATACAATTTTGGAGGGGCGCTTCGGTTCAATGCGGAACAGTTCGCCGACAAGCCCGCCGTGGTGACGGATGATCGCTCGGTGACCTACGAAGAACTGAACGAGCGCGTCAACCGCGCGATCGGCGCCCTCGGGAAGGCGGGCGTACGCAAGGGGGACAAGGTTGCCGTTCTGGACGGCAACACGACCGAGGCGGTGGAGAACTACTGTGCGATTCTCAAAATGGGCGCCTGCCTCGTGCCCCTGAACCCACTGGTCCAGGGACGAGAGCTCACCTTGATGCTCAATGACTCCGACAGCACCGCGCTCTTTTTCGGAAAGCGGTTCGTCCCTCTCATTCAAGCGGTGCACGGCGAGCTGCGGAACATTCCCGCCGATCGACTCATCTGTACATCGGACGAACACGTGGAGGGCTTCACACCCTACGCCAAGCTGATCGAGGAGGGGAGCCCCGAAGAACCCGACGTTGAGATCGAAGACGCGGATCTGTTCAACATCATGTACTCCTCCGGCACGACGGGGACTCCCAAGGGCATCGTGATGAGCCACCGTACGCGTACTATTTTCACCCTCTTTTTCGGCGTGATCTTCGGCATCGGCCGCAAGAGCGTCATTCTGAACTCGACCGCGATCTACCACAACGGTTCCTTTGCATTCATGCTCCCGTGTCTGGCCAACGGGGGGACCTTCGTCTTGATGAAGAAATTCGACCCCGAGGGGTGGTTGCAGACGGTCCAGCATGAGCGGGTGACCCACGCCTACCTCGTGCCGACGCAGTTCATCAGCATCCTGTCGGTTCCGACGTTCAAGCGGTACGACACGAGCTCCCTGGAGCTCCTGCTCAGCATGGCGGCGCCCCTCACCAAGAAGACCAAGATCGAGATCCTGGAGAACTTCCATTGTGAGCTGTTCGAGATTTACGGCGTCACAGAGGGTGTCGGCACCCTCCTGCTCCCGCACGACCAGCTGCGGAAGCTGGGGAGCGTGGGAAGATCCCTTCCCGGCACGAAGATCCGGATCGTCGACGAGCAGATGAAGGACGTTCCTGCCGGAGAGATCGGGGAAATCTGTGGCGTCTCTGATCTGGTGATGGAAGGGTACTACAGGAGACCGGATCTCACGGCTGAGGCGATCGTCGACGGGTGGCTTCGTACGGGCGACCTCGGGAAGCTGGATGAAGAGGGGTATCTGTACCTGGTCGATCGCAAGAAGGACATGATCATTTCTGGAGGAGTCAACGTCTATCCAAAGGACATCGAAGAGGTGATCATGACCCACCCCGCAATCCGGGAGGTGGCCGTCTTTGGAGTCCCCAGCGTCAAGTGGGGGGAGACACCCCTGGCGACCGTGATCTTGAGGGAGGGGCAGAGTGCAACGGAGGAGGAACTGCTCTCCTGGATCAACGAGCGGGTGGCCAAGTATCAGCGAGTCAGCCGGGTGTCGATCCTCGCCGATTTCCCGCGAAACCCTGCCGGCAAGATCTTGAAACGTGAGATGCGTACCCCCTATTGGAAAGAGCAAGAAGGGCTTATCTGAGCTCGCGCTCGCTTGAGAAGCCGGGGGACCGCCCACATCCCTGCTCACCGTCGGAGCGCTGGCCGGCCCCCGGCGGAAGGCCTATTGACACACCTTGAGAACGACCACGTGCCCCCTGAGATGCCGCAAGAGGTGACGGAGAACCTTGGCGACCTCCACGCCTGTGATGTTGCTCGTGTGGAATTGGACATGCAGCGCCAGGCGTCTATTCCCAGGGGAAACGGTGAGTCGCGAGATGGTAGAGATCCCATCGTGCTGGTAGCTATAGCGCAGGATCGCACTGTCCCCCACGGGTGCCCAGGTTTTGTCGTATCCTCGGGCACCCTGAGGGAGGGAGGCGCCGGATGCCCTGCGCCTGCCGGCCGTCCCGGCGGCGAGACCTGAGAAAGGCCTTTTGTAGTTCCCATGCTCTCGCTACGCGAAGTGATCAAAGAGCGGTTGACAGAAAGAGTCAATGGGGAGGATTGGTTATGGCTGCGTTCGTATTCTGGACGGGGATCTATAACATAGTAGCCGCCATTTCGTTCTTCTTCCCACGTTTCTTGCACATGCTCCGCATTCAGACACCGGGATCGGTGTTTTGGACTGAACTGATCGCCGTTGTCGTCATCTACCTGGGGATCGTATTGATTCTCTGCTCCCGCAAACTGGCCGCCCGTGCCTCGATAGTCTATTGGGAGGGATATACGCGGGTTATGGCCTTTCTTCTGATGGCATGGTTCGGCTTTTTCGGAGGCATTGGATTTCTGGTTGGGATTTTGGGGATCATAGATCTGGTCTTCGGCCTTGTTTACATATTCGGCTTGCCAAGCGCCCTCAACACCACCCATGGAAAGCTGCTTTTGGACGGAGTCTGACAGCGAAGTGGCCCAACTCGCACTAGCATCAGCCATGCTCCTGGAGGGGCTCCTGACGCCGGGAGCGGTAGGCCCGGCAGCCGCCGGCGCGGGTTCGGCCGGGAGCGGGGGACCGGCGGAGGAGGAGCGCTTTTATCCTTCCTAGCCCGATGAAAAAGGTTGGACAGAGCTGAGTCTGCAAATCAAAAAGAGGCGAGATGGCTCGTGGAACCGGACAAGCCGAGTAGGACCGCTCTCATCGCGGCGTTCATTCGTGCGCATCACCACGCTTACGATCATCCGAGCATCTTTGAGGATCCTTATGCCCACCTGTTGCTCACGGCTTCCCAACGCGAGTTCATTGAAACCATTGCCATCGATACTGTGACTAAGCTGGACCCGAAGTCCGTTGAGTCGTGCCCCGACCGCGCTGCTGTGCTCTCGCTCGCGCTACGAAGCGGCGCCTCGCCCGGATGGATCTTGGCCCGCGCACGCTACGCAGAAGAGAAGCTGGCAGAGGTGGTAGAAGGCCCCGTGCGCCAGTACGTGCTGCTCGGGGCCGGGCTGGACATGTTCGCATTCGGGCGCTCCGACCTTCGAGAACTTGTCCAGGTATTCGAGATCGATCAGGTGGCGACCCAGGCCTTCAAACGCCAGCGACCATCCGAAGCCGGCCTTGAGTTGCCACCGAACCTTCACTTCGCTGCGGCGGACTTTGAGAGGGAGAAGGTCGCTCATAGACTGCGACTCGCGATGGATACGGCCCGTCGTCAGGGAGAGCCACTTATCTCCGGCTTTGATCCGGAGCGGGCCGGTAGCGAACTCTCGCAGGTTGGCTTTCGCATACTCGAGGATCTGGGCCTGAAGACCTACAGGCGCGCTACTTCCGGCATCGCACTGATGGCTGGCGTGCGACCGAGCACGTACACTTCGTCTGCGCGGATGTCACCGGCAGTTGAGGGCGGCCTCACGATTCCCCCGACCGTCCTCTTCCGGGCGGACAGGGTGATCAAGTAACGGAGGAGTGCCATGAAGCTCAGAGCATTCGCGCTCATCCTCACCCTCACCCTCGGCCTGCTCGCCGCGCCGCTGCCGGTCGAGGCGCAACGGTCTGAGAAATTGCCGCGGATTGGCCATCTTTCATTCTGGGTACCTGATCCTTCCGACCCCGGTTATCCCTTGGATGAAGCGTTCCGTCAAGGGTTGCGCGACCTCGGCTATGTTGAGGGTCGAAACATTGTGATCGAGTATCGATCGGCACGAAGGCAATTGGACCGCGTCCGAGGGCTTGCGGAGGAAGTGATTCGACTCGGAGTTGACGTGATCGTGACGTCGACTGGGAGGTCGACCGGCGTTGTCAAGGAGGTCACCAGCACCATCCCGATCGTCATGATGTTCTCAGGTGATGCCGTGAGTCAGGGACTCGTCGCAAGCCTGGCGCGCCCAGGCGGCAACGTCACGGGGCAAACTGTCATCTCTCCAGAGCTCAGCGGCAAGCGGCTTGAGATCCTCAAGGAGGCCCTTCCGAGTCTCTCGCGGGTCGGCTTCCTGTGGTGCCCCGGCGACGTGGTCAATGATCGGAGCCGGAGAGAGACGGAAGCGGCTGCCCGACTCTTGGGGTTAGAGATGCGATCCTTGGGGGTGAAGAGCCCAAGCGATCTGGAGGCAGTGCTCGATGCGGCGATCGGGCAACGGGTCGAGGCGCTCGTGGTATCAGATTGCCCTCACCGCCTTTCGCCGAGGCCGGTTGCAGGGTTTGCTATCGAGCATCGGCTGCCGACTATGTTTCCGTTCGGATCCGACCTCAAGGAGGCTGGCGGACTCATGGCCTATTCGCCGGACCTCCGCGCTCTGGCCCGGCGGGCGGCCACCTACGTCGACAAAATCCTCAAAGGCGTTAAGCCCGCTGACCTTCCCGTCGAACAGCCCACGAAGTTCCAGTTGTGGATCAACCTCACGACCGCCAGGGCCCTCGGCCTCACGATTCCCCCGACCGTCCTCTTCCGGGCGGACAGGGTGATCAAGTAACGGAGGAGTGCCATGAAGCTCAGAGCATTCGCGCTCATCCTCACCCTCACCCTCGGCCTGCTCGCCGCGCCGCTGCCGGTCGAGGCGCAGGAGGCGGGGACGGTGTACCGCATTGGGCACCTGGCGGCGGATAGCCGCGGTTATCGGGGTGGTGCCCAGATATGGCTTGAGGCCCTCCGTGACCTCGGCTGGGTTGAGGGCCAAAGCGTCGCCGTCGAGCAGCGAGCGCTGCCCATTGATCTGAGGTGCGCCCATTGGCGAAAAGGCCACGCGCTAACGAGCTGAGCGAGCGACACGCAACGGTGCGGGCGGCGCTCAGGCAGGTACTCAGGGAGAGGCCGCTCACGGCTCGCGAACTCTCGGCGCGTGTTGGGATCAGCGAGAAAGAAGTCTTCGGCCACCTCGATCACGTAGCGCGCTCGCTCAGGCAGAGCAGCGAGCGCTTCCGTGTCGAACCGGCGCAATGCCTCGCCTGTGGGTTCGTCTTCAAGGAGCGCACTCGACTGACCAAGCCGTCCAAGTGTCCGGTGTGCAGGAGTCAGCGCTTGCACCCATCGCGCTTCGTCATCCTCACAGGAGGACCCGAGCGCTCACGATCCTCTCGATAGGCCCGTGTGGGGCCTCCGGCCAGGAGGCTCTGAGGTTCCGTTCCACGTATTCACGAAGACCAGGCAGCGGGAGTTCCGCTGCCGCTAGAGGACGCGCGACCGGGCCGCCAACCTCCGGCTCTTCCGGCTGGTATCCGAGATCATCCAGGCCATAGGGGCCGGAGTGTTCCACCCGGTAGTGGGTGGCAGTGCCAGGAGTGCCCGTACCGGAGCCGGTACTGGGCGTGGGGGTGAGGTCATTAGCTTCAAGAACCGTAGCAGTTGACCCTCGTCAGGCGCAGGACTAAGATCGGCTCACCCTCTGGGAGATCTTCCACCGGCCCGAGTAGTGGAGGCCCCGGTTATGCAGTGTCCCCGGTGCCAGGCCGAGACGCCGTCTGACGCCGCCTTCTGTCCCAAGTGCGGGGCAAGGCTAAGTGTCGTCTGCCCTCAATGCGGGACGGCGAACGCTCCTGACCACAACTTTTGCAAGCAGTGCGGCCAGGGACTGGCGGTCCCCTCCGCAGAAGCGCCAGTCGCAGCCCGGTTCGCCTCCCCCGACTCCTACACCCCCAAGCACCTCGCCGAGAAGATTCTGACCTCCAAGAGCGCCCTCGAAGGCGAACGCAAGCAGGTCACGGTGCTGTTCGCCGATCTGAAGGGCTCCATGGAGCTGCTCGCCGACCGCGATCCTGAGGAGGCGCGAAAGCTCCTCGACCCGGTTCTCGAACGGATGATGGAGGCCGTCCACCGCTACGAGGGGACCGTGAACCAGGTGATGGGCGACGGGATCATGGCGCTCTTCGGGGCGCCCCTGGCCCACGAGGACCACGCCGTGCGGGCCTGCTACGCGGCGCTCAGGATGCAAGAGTCGGTGAAGCGGTACGCAGAAGAGGTCCAGCGCACGGTAGGCGTCCCGATCCACATCCGTGTGGGCCTGAACTCGGGCGAGGTCGTCGTGCGATCCATTGGCAGTGACCTCCATATGGATTACACGGCAGTCGGACAAACCACACATCTGGCCGGGCGGATGGAACAGATGGCGATGCCGGGGTCAGTCCTGGTCACCGCCGATGCCTTGCGGTTGGCTGAAGGCTATGTGCAGGTCAAACCGCTCGGGCCGGTCTCCGTCAAGGGAGTGAGCGAGCCAGTTGAGGTCTACGAGGTCACCGGGGCGGGACCGGTGCGGAGACGCTTGGAGGCCGCTGTGGCTCGTGGGCTGACCCGCTTCGTCGGGCGGGATGCGGAACTCGATCACCTCCGCAAGGCGTTAGAGCGGTCAGGGGCGGGCCACGGCCAGGTCGTCGGGGTCGTTGGCGAACCGGGTGTGGGCAAATCGCGCCTGTTCTACGAGTTCACGCACTCGCATCGCACCCACGGCTGGCTGATCCTCGAAAGTGGGTCGGTCTCCTACGGCAAAGCTACCACCTACCTGCCGGTTATCGACCTCCTCAAGGCGTACTTCCAGATCGAGACCCGTGACGATGCCCGGAAGATGCGTGAGAAGGTCACCGGCAAGCTCCTCACACTGGATCGGGTCTTCGAGCCGATGCTGCCCGCCTTCCTCTCCCTCCTGGACGTGCCCGTCGAGGACCCTCACTGGCAGGACCTCGATCCCGGCCAACGCCGTCAGCGCACCCTGGAGGCCGTCAAGCGCCTCCTGCTCAGGGAGAGCCAGGTCCAGCCCCTCTGCGTGGTCTTCGAGGACCTCCACTGGATTGATTCCGAGACCCAGGTGGTCCTGGACAGCCTGATCGAGAGCCTCCCGAGTGCCCGTCTCCTGCTGCTGGTGAACTACCGTCCCGAGTACCAGCACGGCTGGGGATCGAAGACCTACTACACCCAACTCCGCATCGACCCACTGCCGCCCGAGAGCGCCGAGGAACTCCTCCAGGGCCTCGTGGGGAGGGGCGCCGAGCTTCAGCCGTTCAGACAGCTCCTGATCGAACGGACGGAGGGCAACCCCTTCTTCCTCGAGGAGAGCGTCCGGACCCTGGTGGAGACCCAGGTCCTCGTCGGCGAGCGCGGGGCCTACCGCCTGGCGAAGCCCGTCCAGACCATTCAGGTGCCCGCCACGGTCCAGGCAGTCCTGGCAGCGCGGATCGACCGGCTTTCACCCGAGGACAAGCAGCTCCTGCAGTCCGCGTCCGTCATCGGTGAAGATGTGCCTTTCACCCTGCTTCAGGCCATCGTCGAGATGCCGGCGGAGGAGTTCGGCCGCGCCCTGAGCCGCCTTCAGACTGTCGAGTTCCTGTACGAGACGAGCCTGTTCCCGGACCTCGAGTACACCTTCAAGCACGCGCTGACGTACCAGGTCGCGTACAACTCCCTCCTCCACGAGCGGCGGCGCGCCCTCCACGCCAGGATCGTTGAGGGAATCGAACGGATCCACACCGACCGGGTGGCCGAGCACGCGGAACGGCTCGCCCACCACGCCCTCCGGGGCGAGGTGTGGGAGAAGGCAGTGAGCTACCTGCGTCAGGCTGGAGCCAAGGCGTTGGCGCGATCGGCTCACAGAGAGTCAGTGGCTAGCTTCGAGCAGGCGCTGGCCGCCCTGCAGCATCTGCCGCAAACCCCCGAGAGGCTGGAGCAAGCTATCGATCTTCGCTTCGACCTTCGAACTTCGCTCGTTGCTCTCGGAGAACTGGAGAGGGTCTTCGGGTATCTCCGCGAAGCCGAACGCCTGGCCAGGACACTCGATGACCCACGGCGGCTCGGATGGGTGTCGGTCTACATGAGCCACTACTTCTGGGTAATGGGTCACCCGACGGAAGCGCGCCCGTTCGCCGAACGCGCCCAAGCCATCGCCGAGGCACTGGGAGACTTCCCGCTCAAGCTCGGCGCGACTTTCTATCTCGGCACGGCTTGTC
>JBHIBG010000074.1:0-13156 GCA_046758965.1 Methylomirabilia bacterium
TAGAAGGCGCGGAGGCCCTTGAATTGACGCCCACGGCTGAGGTGCAGGCGATTCGGATTGTCCAGGAGGCGCTCAACAACGTCCGGAAGCATTCAGGGGCCTGGGAGGCATGGGTCAAGGTGAGGAGCCGGAACGGCTGGCTCACCATCACTGTGGAGGACACCGGGAGGGGATTCGACCCGCAGCAGGTGAATAGAACCAGGGATCAGGTGGGGCTGCAATCCATGCGCGAGCGGGCAGTGGTTGCGGGGGGGCAGCTCTCTATTGAATCGGCGCCGGGCAAGGGGACGATGGTGACCCTCACGCTCCCGGTGGGGAAGGGGGAATAGCTCCATGCCGGTCCGGGTCCTGTTGGTGGACGACCATCCCACATTTCGGGAAGGTCTCGCGGCTCTCTTGGAGGCCCGGGGGGAGTTCCAGGTCGTTGGTCAAGCCAACAGCGGCGAAGAGGCGCAGTCCCTGGCTCGCAGCCGGCGCCCAGACCTGATCCTGATGGACGTGCGGATGCCGGGGATCGGGGGGCTGGAGGCAACCCGGCGAATAAGAGCGGAACTCCCCGGCGTCCGGATCGTCATGCTGACGGTCTCCGACGATGAGGCGGACCTGTTCGAGGCGGTTAAGTCCGGGGCCCAAGGCTACCTCCTGAAAAACATGACCTCCAGTGACGTGCTCGACCTCCTCAGGAGGGCTGCTGGCGGTGAGGCAGCATTCACCCCGGCGCTGGCCTCCAAGGTACTGCTCGTCCTGGGCGACCCAGCGAAATTGGGGGCCTCGGAGAAGCTCTCGCAGCGCGAACACGATGTCCTCGAGCAGCTCGTGCAGGGCCAGAGCAACGCGGCCATTGCTCGGGCCCTCGGGTTGAGCGAGACCACGGTCCGCTTCCACCTGAGAAACATCCTTTCGAAGCTCCATGCCCAGAGCCGCACAGAAGCTGCGGTCCAGGCCGTGAGCCGTGGTCTTGTGCCGCCCCCGCGGCCGTCGGAAGGCCACTAGTCTCGACGCCAATAGCCTCTCCGGCTCGCTAGGTCCTCTCCCGTCCAAATAGTCAGGTACGTTCTGTCCGTATCGTCTATTCGCCGCCTAGCGTCCCGGACGTTGCATGTCTTCCTTCCCGAGGGTGACGATGGGATAGATAGGGGCGCCCATGAAGTCGCCGAAAGCGCACCTCAGTATCGCGTGTGTCATCGCATTTGGCGTCCTCGTGGTCATCCCCACTTAAACTTAGCGCGGGGGGGAACCAGCATGAGAATCAGCCGATGGGTCATGCTCGCGATCCCGGCCTTGGCAACCGTAGGGAGTCTCACCCTCTACGCCGGACAGGGTGAGAGGCCTGAGCCCGGCGTGAAAGCGGCGGAAGCCCAACAGATGCGGATGGGAGGCATGGGACACGAGGGGCGGAAGCACATGGAGATGTCGTCAGCAGCGCAGGACAAGATGGGTCACGGCCAGATGCCGATGGGCCAAATGGATGGGGCGCAAGGGCCGATTCACATCACGAGAGAACAGCTCCACGAATCCGGCGGAGTCCCGCCGGGGTGGTACTTCCGACTCCCCGTCGGAGACGTTGAGGCGGGCCGGGAGGTGTTCATCGCCATGAAATGTTTCACCTGCCATGGCGTCGAGGGGGAGAAATTCCCTGCCTACAAACGGGATGTGGGTGACGTCGGCCCGGACCTGACCGGCATGGGGCCGATGCACCCACCTGAGTACTTGGCCGAGGCCGTCCTCCATCCAAGCGCCGTCGTCATCACCGGCGACGGGTTCGCCGGGCCCGATGGCCTGTCCAAGATGCCGGACTATCTCGACACCCTCTCGCTGGGCGAGTGGGTCGACCTCACGGCATACCTGAGGAGCCTGAAACCGAAAGCCGGCACGAGTCATGGCGGCGGAGGGATGCACAAAGAAGTAAGCCGAGTCCATCCGGCGCCGCGATGAAGTGCGGCCGGAGGCGGAGAAGCCTCTGACGCATGGGTAGGGTCTCGGGGGATTCGTGGAGGCCGACGGCGAGTTTCTCCCAGTGCGGATGGGGGACTTCCGGTCAGAAGGACAAGCGGCAATGAGGGCATGGTTGGTGACTCTGGCGCTGGCCCTGGCAGGGGCAATCCCCGGCTTGGCCCTGGGTTATGAGGTCGTCGAGGTCAAGGACGGAGGCACCCTGACGGGGAGCGTGAAGTTCGTGGGCGCCCCGCCCAAGCTAGAGCCTATCCCGGTGAAAAAGAACCAGGACCTCTGCGGGAGCTCTGTGCCCTCTGAGGCCCTGGTCCTGGGGGCCAACAAGGGGGTCAGGTACACCGTGGTCTGGATCGAGGGGGTTGCCAAAGGGAAGAAGATCGAAAAGAAGAACGTGGTCCTGGACAACGCCAAGTGCCTCTTTGCCCCTCACGTGCTCGCGGTAACCACGTCTACAAAGACCAGGGTCAAGAACTCGGATCCTGTCCTTCACAATACCCACGGGTTCCTGGCGAG
The DNA here is from genome assembly GCA_046758965.1 of Methylomirabilia bacterium. Lineage (GTDB taxonomy): Bacteria > Methylomirabilota > Methylomirabilia > Rokubacteriales > CSP1-6 > JBHIBG01. The sequence goes on from JBHIBG010000074.1 coordinate 2,467, forward strand.
GAGAACGGTCTTCAACCTGGCCCTCCCCATCGAGAACCAGGTCATCGACATCACCCGCCGGATCAGGAAACTGAGGCGGATCAAGAAACTCGGGGTCGTGGACATCCAGTGCGATGCCCACACCCACATGCGGGCCTGGATGGTGGTCCGCCCGGATCCTTACTTCGCCGTCACGGGCGAGAGTGGGAACTTCAAGATCGTCGATATCCCGCCGGGGACGTACAAGGTGGTGGCGTGGCATGAGTCCTGGGAGGTGAAAGGGTCGGACAAGGATGGTCGTCCCATCTACGGAGAGCCCGTTCTGGTCACCAAGGTGGTCACCATCCCTGCCAGAGGTGAGGTCAAAGCCGTTTTCGAATTCGAGTAATCCTTGATACACGTGATTCTCGAAGCGCTCCTCCAGCGCGCGGACTTGGCGCCGCCGGAGCGTGATCGCTCCGGTCGTCAAGCTGAGGCGCCGGGGCCTGCTGTGGCCTTTCGGTAGCCTTCGGCCTGCGACGAGGGAGGGTGCCGCCATGAGAGACGCGGTCGGGAGAGTTTTCAGAGCGATCGCCAAAAGCGGATGCCTTCAAATGTTCCGGGGCCTCGCCCCAGACGAGCTCCAGGCGTTTCGGGGCCGCGACCGCTCCGCCGCCACTCCTAACCTGCCATTAGTGGTAATCCCGAGCCACCAGCAGCCAGTGACGAACTGGTGGCATACCTCGATCACGATCGCCGCAGCGATCATCCTCGTCGTGGTCGCGAGCGCGGTAGGCGCGGACAGTCATACGCTCGGCCCCGTGGCAAACCGCGATGCCCCATGGGCGGTCCACATCCGGAGGGTGGACGAAGCGCTGGCACAGAAGGACGTCAGTGCTGCCATGCGAGCGTGGCACCACGCCTACATCGCGACGAAGAGAAGCCGGCGCTGGCAAGGCCTAGTCGAGGTCGGCGACGCGTATCTGCGGATTGGCAGGGTTTCCAGTTTCCGCAAGGCTTCCGAGAGCCGAGCGAGACAGCTCTACCTGAAGGCGCTCTCCCTCGCGGCTAATCAGAGGTCATTCGCCGGCGTGCGCCGCGCGGCCGAGGCCTTCGCCGCGCTGGGCGACGGCGATGCGGTCGACGAGTGCGTTCGCATCGCGGAACGCCTGGCCGCGCAAGCTCCCGACCGTATGCCCTTAGCCAAAGAGCCATTGGACGCCCTTTGTTGATGGCGAAGCGCTGCCGCGGCAGCTAGTTCGTTGTTCGTTCGTTGTTCGGATCCTGTATGGCCCCCTGACTGTCACCAACCGCTCCCTTACTGACAAATCTGGAGAGCGTCATGGGGGTTAAGGACCGCCGGTGCGGGTGCGTACACGGTCGCACCCGAGGTGGTCAGTAGGTCTGGCTCCTCGAGACCGAACGGAATGATCAAGGTGCTCAGTGAATCTCGGGGGAACCGACGCGGATCACCGTCATGATCAGAGGGACGTCGCCAATGCTTCGCAGAGTGTGGCGCCAGTTGGTGGGAACCGTGAACCAGGATCCCGCCGGCACGACCCGGGGTGGAAGCTCCCCGCCCTCGTCGATCAGAAGGCCCAATCCCTCCTCGATATAGCAGATCTCGGTGGTCTGCATGATCCCCACGTCCCCTCCGGGCAGGATCCGAGCCTTTCTGACCGAGAACATCACCCCATTGCCGAACTCCACTTTGGCGATGAGCTTGCCATAGAAATCCTTGCCCATCCCGAGGTCGGCAAACGCGAGCCCCTCATCGGGAACGACCACCGAGGTTTCGAACGTGGTGATGAGCAGGTCGGGCGTCGGGAGTCCCGGACCCGCCATCCCTTGCATTCCCTTCATTCCCCTCATCCGCATCTGCTTCATTTCCTTTTGCATCATTTTGGGCTTGCCCATCCCCTTCATCTCCTGGGCGAACAGAGGAGTGAGCGGCCAGACCCCGATCATGACAACTGTCAGAATCCCGGTAAGCCATCGCACCTGACGCATGTCAACCCTCCTGTCTCTTACCTTTCTCACTTCTCGCCTACGACGTGGCCGATGCTCGTGATCGCCTCTTCGATGACTGTCAGCTCGCCCTCGCCATCTCGCATCGTCACCACCACTTGCTTGGTGTGTGGATCCCCCTCGACCGACACCACGCTCGGGAGCTTGACGAGCGTCTCCTGGATCTTTGTCACGCACCCCTGGCAATGGATGCTCGGGACGGTGAGGGTCACCCGCTGGGGCTCGAGAGCCCGCCGGCTCACCCGAGGAACGAGGCGGCCCCAGAAAGAGTTCAGCAGCACCGTCGTCACGCTGGCGGCCATGGCTACCATGGCCCAGACCGGCGCCACCAGGCCGGTCGTGGCCAGGGGAACTCCCACCCCGTTGAAGGAGAACGCCAAAGCGAGGTTCTGGACGGTCTTCCGGTACGTGCGGCGCGCAATGTGGTAGGCGTCCACCACTGCCGACAGCCGCTCGCCCACCAGCACGACGTCAGCCGACTCGATGGCGATGTCCGTGCCGGCGCCGATCGCCAGCCCCACGTCGGCCTGCATGAGGGCTGGCGCGTCGTTAATGCCGTCTCCCACCATGGCCACGTGCTTGCCCTGGCGCTGGAGGGCGCGCACCCGCTCGGCCTTCTCCTGAGGGAGGACCTGGGCCAGCACCTCCCGGATCCCGACCTGCCTGGCCACGGCACGGGCAGTCAGCTCATTGTCTCCCGTGATCATCACCGGCTCGATCCCGGCAGCCCGGAGCCGCGCGATAGCGTTCGCGGCATCCTCCTTCACAGTGTCGGCTAGCGTGATGAGGCCGACGGCCCGCCCTTCCGTCGCCACAGCGATGACAGTCTGGGCCTCGGCCTCATGCTGCTCAGCCAGCGGGGCGAGCGCGCCGGTCTCGATCCCGGACTCGTCGAGGAAGCGGAGAGTCCCAACCAGCACGGCCTTGCCGGCGACCGTGGCGCGCACCCCCTTGCCGGGGACCGCTTCGAAGGTCTCAGCCCGATCGAGCCGAAGAGCCTTCGCCGCCTTGACTACCGCCTGCCCGAGCGGGTGCTCGGAGACCTGCTCAGCCGACGCGGCGAGGCTCAGGAGTCGGTCGGTCTCCCAGCCCTCGGCCGGGATCACCTCCACTACCCGCGGCTCACCGTGGGTGATTGTCCCAGTCTTGTCCAGGACCGCCACGGAGACGTCCCTGAAGGCCTGAAAGGAGGCCGCGCTCCGCATCAGGATCCCCTGCCGGGCTGCCTCGCCCCCCCCGCGAATCATCGCTAGCGGCGAGGCCATGCCCAGAGCGCAGGGGTAGCCCATCACGAGGACCGCCAGGGCCGCGAACCCGGCGCGGTCCCAGTCGACGGCCCCCCAGAGGAGCCAGGCGCCCAACGTCCAGAAGATAAAGGCCGCGACACTGACCGTCAGGACTCCCGGGACAAACACCTTGAGGATACGGTCCAGAAGCAGCAGGATCCCGGGCTTGAGGGCGCGGGCTTCCTGGATGTGCCGGGCCACCTGCTGGAGGAAGCTCTCCTCGCCCACTCGGCTCACCCTGACGAGGAGCGTGCCGGAGTGGTTGAGCGATCCTCCGATGACCTCGTGCCCCGGAAGCTTCTCCCGCGGGATCGACTCGCCGGTCACCAGGCTCTCATCCACGGCCGAGGCCCCCTCAGCCACGATCCCGTCCACCGGGATCTGCTCGCCCGGCCGGACCCGGACCAGGTCGCCCGTTTTGATCTCCTCGATCACAAGCTCCACCTCGCTCCCGTCTCTTACCACTCGGGCTGTCGCGGGTTGAAGCGACAGGAGCTTCTTCACCGCCTGGGAGGCGCGGGTCCTGACCAAGAGCGAGGTGTACGCCCCGAGGATGTGGTACGCGGTCACGAATACCGTCACGCCGAAGAACTCAACCGGCCGGAACTCGGGCCGGAACAGCCCGATAACCCCCCCGACGAGCCCGCCGAAGGCCGCGACCTCCATGAGGACATGCTGGTTCAGGATCCGCCGCCGGGCGGAGGCCCAGGCCATCTTGAGGATGTAGAGCGCAGGCCAGAAGATGGTTACGGCGAGAGCCGCCATCACCCAGGGGGCCCAGGGCTGTGGCCGGCCAAGCCACATGAGAAGCATAGGTACGAGGGCCACGCCGGTAAACGCTCCCGCAAGACCGAGGCGCCGACGCTCCCGTCGGAGCTCGGCCTCCTCTTCCTCGAAGGTCCGGACCTTGCTCGGGTCCCTCACGGTGTAGCCGAGGCTCCTGATCGTGTCCGTGAGGGTCGTGGCGCTCACCCGTTGCGGGTGATAGACCACCAGTGTCTCCTCATGGGCGAGGCTCACGTTGACCTCGTCCACCCCGTCCATCCGGCCAACCCCCTTCTTGATCGTCTCCGTGCAGAAGGAGCAGGCCATCCCGCCGATCTTGACCTGAAGCTTCTCTCTCGACATCGTTAAGTCCTCCGAGACTTCCGCCCGCTCCGGCTCGCCGGCAATTCGATATGGGGGCAGACCGCAGCTTTCCCGCCCGACTGCCGCTCCCAGGCCGCGAGGCTCTGCCGAATACGCCCGCGAAGCATCGTGAGATCCTTCAGCTTTCGGTCCAGCTCCGCGGCCTTGTCCCGCAAAAGCTGATAGACATGTCCGCACGGCGGCCGGCCGCCCTGGCGGATCGTCACGATCTCCCTGATCTCCGCTAAGGTGAGGCCCAGCCCCTGCGCCTGCTTGATGAACCGGAGCATGCCCACGGCCTCCCTGGGGTAGAGGCGGTAACCATTGGCCGCACGTGCCGGCGGGGGGATGACCCCGGCGGCTTCATAGAACCGAATCGCCTTGGCGCTCAGTCCGGCCAGACCGGCCAGCTCGCTGATCTTGAGTCTTCCGTCCGACATATGCCCTCCTTGTCTCAGGGTAAACCTTCCAGCATAGTGGAATGTCAAACGAAAAAAATACGGGGCGGTCTGGAGACCATCACCTTTCCGCTTGACCCTCCTCCTGAGGGGAGGGTTTATCGTGGGAGTGGGAGAGGCCGACATGGGCGGGTTGAAGATCGGGGAGCTGGCCGAGCTGGCGGGGTGCACGGTGAAGGCCGTCCGCTTCTACGAAGCGAGGGGGCTTCTTCCCACACCACCCCGGAGCCCCTCCGGGTACCGCCTCTACACGGAGCGAGCCCTCAAGCGTCTGCAGTTCATCCAGCGCGCCAAGGTGATCGGGCTCCCGCTGGCGAAGATCAAGGAGCTCGTCCTCCACCTGAGCGAAGAGGAATGCGCCTGCCCCGCGATGCGGCCTCACCTGGAGTCTCTGATCCACGGGCAGCTCAAAGACGTCGGGACAAAGCTCGATCAGCTGGCGCTTCTGAAAGAAGAGCTTGAGGGCCTCCTGGCAAAGTTGCGTCGAGCACGACGACCGCTTCCCGCGGAGCTCTGCGCGTGCGCCACGGGCCCCGAGCCGGCGGCCGCCCGCCTCCTGACGATCCGCCCGAGAGGAGGAGAGCGATGAGCAACACAGAGGCCGTGAAGACGAAGCGCCTTCCGATTCTTCAGGTGCGCGGCGAGGAGTGCCGCGATGGGAGCTGCGGGTGCGGGTGCGGCTTCCCTTTCCTTCGGAGGAAAACGGACCACGCGGACGAAAACTCGGCCCACCTCACGGAAGGCTCTGCGAGGATCGCAATCCCTAAACAGCGGGCTGGAACCTCTCCCGGGCCGCCATCAAAGAGGCTTCAGTAGATCATCTTGCCTGGATCTCGTGGACCCGGCGTCCCCAACCGAGAACTAGCTTGTATGTCGTTGGTGCCGGAGCGTGCTTGACAATGATGAAGACGTGGTCGGCGAAGATGGAACTGCTGTTCTCGCCCACGACGACGGCGATACCGTCGCCCAAGTCGAGGACGGTTGAGAGGTGCTTTCCCCAGAGCGCGGGTTTGCCCTCATGCGCCTGGATGAAGTTGAGCTGGATGCCCAGAGCCTTGGTAGGCGGCTGCCGGAAAGCAATCAGGTGGGGGATCACGCGGACGAGCCGCCCCGACCCTTTGAGGGCGAGATCCCGGACCTCGGTATACCACGTGTCGGGCGGAGCGATGACCCAGACACTCTGGTCCCCGGGCTTCCCCTCCCACCGCACCTCACTCCATTGCGCAGCTTCTGCCTCGCCTTCTTGCACCTCTAGGCGCGCCCGGACCCCCCCGAACGCTGTCGCCACCGGGGCACGGGACGCCTCGGGACTACGGCGGTAAAGCAGCACGCCGGCCGGAACCTCGCCCGTGTCGACGGTTTCGATCAGGGGGGAATAGCCCTCAACCGGTCCTTCGCGGCGCGTGCCCGCCGACCCGAGCAGGGCGTAGAACGCCTCTTCATGGAGACTTGCGACCTGCAGCCGGTACTCGGCTGCCTCCGCCGCTAGCGGCCGCACCCAGGCGGCGAGCACCAGCGCCGCCAGGCTAATCGAGAGCACACGACTCACAATCACTTTCCCTCCTTGTCGTGGTCATTGCTTCTTGGGTTGAGCGTCCCTTCGAAGGTGTGATGCACGGGTCTCCTAAACGGTTTCACCGATTGTGCAACTCGCCTCCATTCTGATCAGACAGCTCACAGTTCGGGCGCGGAATTCCTCGATGAAACACCCAGCGCCCTTGCCCCTCCGGCAATTCCTTCACGGCTGAGAGTCTTCCCGGATATCGATCGCATCCGTGCCGATCTATCGGTTCAACTCGTACCTGACGCACGCCACCGTGTAACGGTCGGGGCAGTCGATGCGCTTTCACACCGGTGGGCGACCACCACCGTGGCAAGGTGCAAACTGGGTGCCACGCTCTTCGGCGTGGGTTTCCAACAGTTCACGCGGGTCCTTCCACTATTCTGCCCGATCCACCGGGCGCTCTTGAGGTCGTTTTGCCCGGAGAACGGGCGCTCTTCTGAGGGCGAGTCGTCTGATCACGAAACGAGGCGGTGAAGGCCCAACGCCGGTTGAGGCGCTCCGGCGAGGCGAAGAGGGTGCGGTGGAAGCGCTCGTCGGCGGGGGAAGATGCTGATACGAGGCGATCTCGGCGAGGAGTGCGGCTTCCCTTTCCTTATACCGGCGCGTGCTCCGAGGCAGGGCCGAGAAAGGCGTAGATCGAAGAGAAATCCTTCCGGCCCAGCCCCTGAGCCGAGGCCAGCCGGTAGAGCTGGGCTGCGGCCGAGGCGGTGAAGAGGGGGAGTCGCTGCTCCCGCCCCGCCATGACCGCCAGCCCCATGTCCTTGGCCATGAGGTCGGTCATGAATCCCGGCGCGTAGTCGCGGCTGGAGGCAGCCTTGGCCACGATTCCCGGGACCGGGTGGTTGTGCTCCATGATCCAGGTCTGGCCCGAGGACTGGCGGATCACCTGAGTCAGAATCTCAGGATCCACCCCGAACCGCTCGGCCAAGCGGAAAGCCTCGGAGACCGCCACTGTCGCGACTCCGGCGATCAGGTTGTTGCAGAGCTTGGCCACCTCCCCAGACCCCACCGGGCCCACGTGAATAATGGTGGAGCCCATCGCCGCCAGCACGGGGCGAGCCTCCTCGAGATCCTTCTGCTCACCGCCCACCATGATGGTCAGCGTCCCCTCGACCGCCCGGGGTACCGCGCCCGATACCGGAGCATCCAGGAATCGCACCCCTTGTGCGTTCGCCCGTTCGGCCACTCTCCGCGACATCCCCGGATCTATCGTTGACATGTCCACGCAGAGCCGAGCAGGGGGGGCGCCGGCCAGGACCCCAGCCTGGCCGAGATAGGCAACCTCAACATCCGGGGAGGAAGGGAGCATCGTGACCACGATGTCGGAATTCTTCGCCACTTCCGCCGCCGAGCCTGCCACGGCGGCACCGCGGCGGCCGGCCTCGTCCAAGGCCTCGGGTTTCACGTCGCAGGCCAGCACGGAAAAGCCCGCCTTGAGGAGGTTGGTCACCATCGGGGTCCCCATGGTCCCCACGCCAATGAACCCGACACGCTTCATATGCGTATCTCCTCATCGCTTGCGGAGTTGGATTCCCGCCCACTCCTCGATCAACCGGACCACCATCGTGTGATCGTCCTCGCCCATCCCCCGCGCAAGCGCCATCCGGTAGCACTCCGCCGCCGGGGTCCCCAGGAGCGACGGCACCTGGCTCTCGCGGGCCAGCCGCACGTAGCCATCCAGGTCCTTGGCCATCAGCCGAATGGCAAACCCCGCATCGAAGCGCCCGGTGAGGATGAACTCGGGAAACTTGTAGTCGCTGGCGTTCGAGCGGCCGGAGGAGACCTGGAGGATCTCCACAGCGCGCGACGGGTCGATGCCAGCTTTGGCCGCCACCGCCACGCCCTCGGCAGTGACAAGCAGGGCCGCCGCCGAGCAGACGTTGTTGACGAGCTTTATGGCGTGGCCGGCCCCCACCGGGCCCACATGGAAGATCTTCGCGCCGAGCTGGCCGAGGATCGGGCGGATAGCCTCCAACACTGCTTCGGGGCCGCCCACCATGATGCTGAGCGTTCCTGCCCGCGCTCCCCTCACCCCGCCCGAGACCGGAGCGTCCAGGAGGACTCCGCCGCGCGCCGCGACCGCCTCCGCCAGCTCCCGAGTCACGGCAGGGTCTCCGGTGGACATCTCGAGGCACACGCTCTCCGGCTGTAATGCCGAGAGGAGCCCTTCGAACCCCTCCATGACCGCTTTCACCTCCACCGACGACGGGAGCATGGTGATGAGCACCCGCGCCTCTCGAGCCACTGCCGCAGGGCTTGCCGCCCAGACCGCGCCCCGATCCAGGAGCGGCTTGGCGGCCTCTTGGCGCAGGTCATGGATGATAAGTGAGTAGCCAGCGTCCAAGAGGCGGCCCGCCATGGGCCCGCCCATCTGCCCCAACCCGATGAACCCGATAATCCGATCGTCACCCATCATGACTCCTCCAGCGCGAAAACTCTCGCGGGAGCCCCGTCGCCGCCCCGGATCTTCAGCGGGAAGGTGGTTAGGGATGCGCGAGATCAATCCAGCGGGGCATCAGGGATCGCCCTCCACCGCTACGCCGCGACACCAACAGGGGGGAGAAGCACGGCGGCACCCCCGGAATAAGTGGCTTATGAGATGCGCGTGATGGGCCGGGAGACCGCTCGGCTGAACGTACAGTTGGGCACCACAGCCGAGTGCTTCCCCGCCCCGCCGGCCACCACGACGAAAATCTCCTCTGGAGCCTGCACCACCGGGAGCCGCGCTTCCGGGTCATCGACCGCCTGCATCCAGCGCGGCCAGTCCTGGATCCCCCACATCCCGCCCAGCCTGAGGGTCCGGAGGGGGAGCCGCGCCTGCTCGAAGAGAAACGCCTTCACGTCCGCCTTGGAGAAGCCGTCGCGCGCAACCGTGGCGGCATGCTCGGGCCCCAACACGATCAGGAGCTGGCTCTGGGAGAGGTACCACTTGACGTTGGAGCCCAGGGTGGCGGCGCTGTCGGCGACCGTGTGGAGGATTCCCGACGCCCCGGTAGAGACATGGTCGTTGACGTTGTGAGGCCCCTCCCCCCCATACACGGTTACCACGTCGGCCTCACGCGCGTACCCCAGCTCGACGTGAAGCGGCTCCCACGGATTAGCGGCCTCGTTCTCGGCAATCGCATAGGAAAACTTCGCCGGGCTGCCGTGAGTGGCCATGTCGTGGCGCCCCGGCCAGGCCCCGCCGATGTTCAGGAGGATCAGACGCATAGCCCGGCCAATGGCGGCATTCGCCCTGAAGCCTGGACCGAAGCAGCCGGCGCCGGCATGCATGCCGATAGCCGTTGCGTAAGGGCCGTTCACAATGAGGAGCGGCGCGACGGGGTGCGTCGTGGCCTGAACCCCGTACAGGTTGAAGGCTGGGTCCAGCACGGCCCCGACCGCAGCCAGGACGACAGGGAAATACTCGGGCCGGCAGCCAGCCATTACGGCGTTCACCGCGAGCTTCTCCACTGTCGCCTCCCGCCAGAGCGGGGGCATGGGGCCCAGCGACTCATCCGGAGCCGCGCCCGCCGCCGTCAGCATAGCCTCGACTCGATCGGCAGTGGGCGGGACGATCGGCAGGCCATCGCACCACTCGCGCTCGCAGAAGGCGGCCAGGAGGGCTTCGGGAGAATCAGGAAGCTCGACGACCTCCGAGCTCAAGGTCATTGCGGGAGGCCGACCAGGCTCGCCAGCTGCTCGAGAGCCTGGTGAGCGCGACGCTGAACGCCCGCGGGCAACTCGCCGCCCAGCGGGTGGTCGATGATCAGCACGGGTAGGCCAGCAACCCCGAGGGCCCGGAGCTCCTCCACCGCGAGGGGGTGAAAGGCCGTGGTGGCGATGACTCCCGAAGGGGTCCCTCCCTTGGCCAGCTCGACGGCGTCGTGGAGACTCCACGACGTGCAGGACCCTCAGTCCGCCGAACCGGTGAAGACCACATCACACTGCTTCGCCAGCTCGGCCAGAATTTCGGGGGACGCGGGCGAGGCGGCATTGGCCTTTTTCCGGTGGACCACTGCTCGGACGCGAAAGCGCTCCGTCAGAAGCGCCGTCATCTGACCCACCAGCTGGTCGAAGTTGGCCTTGGTGTTGTCGAGGAACCCAACGGTCCGGCCGCTGAGATGGGACGGCAGGGCCGGCACCGTGATGTCAGCCTGGCGGAGCTCCCCCACGGGGCTGAGCACGCGGATCGTGTTGCTCTTCATGACAAGGCCTCCGTCAGATGCGAAGGGAATCGCGGACAGGACCTCATTCTACAGTGTGGAGCAAAGCCAGGACAAGGCCCC
>JBHIBG010000075.1:0-13076 GCA_046758965.1 Methylomirabilia bacterium
GAGATCCTCGACTGGTACCGGGAGGTCAAGGGGCGCCAGTAGCCCGCTCGCAGGAGTGCTAAGCGAACTGTCGCCTGCTGACCAAGTGCTCTGACGACGCCGAGGGCGTGGAAGCCTTCTGCGCCAAGCGTTGGCCCCGCTTCGAGAGGCGATAGCCGATCGCATGGCGCGAGCCTCCGCGAGGCTCGCGCCGACCGAGGAGAGCAGCCATGACGGAGGAGCGCCTCACCGGCAAGCTCGAGGCTCAGGATGGCGCCGCGATGCCCGGGGAGTATCAGGAGCTTCTGGTCAGGGTCCTCACCATCCAGGCCGACTGCGAGATCGGAGGGCCTCACCTGTACGGGCACTGGGGGCTGAAGCAGCGGACCAACAAGCAGGCGCGGCAGGAGTACATTTAGGCCGAGCTGGCCGGGCAGGTCATGAGCGTGCCCTCACCGACCGTCGAGCTTCCGGAGCGCTTCAACGCCGCGGCGTTCTTCGTAGACCGCCGCCTGGCCGAGGGACACGGCGGTCGAACAGCTTTCCGCTTCCTGGGCCGGTCGATCACCTACGCCGAGCTCGCTGTACGGGTCAACCGCGCCGGCAACATGCTCCGCGCCCTCGACATCGAGATGGAGAACCGGGTTCTTCTGGCGCTGCCGGATTCACCCGAGTTTGCAGAAGTTTTCTGGGGCGCCATCAAGATCGGCGCGGTGGCTACTCCCGTGAACCCGTGGCTCAAGGGTTCCGACTACGTCTTCCTGCTGGAGGACAGCCGCGCGAAGGTCGCCGTGGTCCACGCGGAGGCTGCCCGCGAGATCGCGACGGTCCGTCAGCGCTGCTCCTTTCTTCGCCACGTCGTCGTAGCGGGCGATTCCGGACGCGGGATGAAGTCCTACGAGCGGCTCCTCGGCCGGGTGTCGCCGATCCTCGAGCCCGCCGAGACCGGCAAGGATGACGCCGCGCTCTGGGGCTATACGTCAGGCTCTACCGGAAGGCCGAAGGCTGCGGTCCATCTCCACCACGATCTGGTGTACGCCGCCGATCTGGTCGGCATCCAGATTTTCGGCGTCCGCCCCGACGATCTCATCTTCTCAGCCTCGAAGATGTTCTTCGCCTACGGCCTCGGCAACTCGCTGTACTTCCCGGCCCGCGTCGGAGCGACATCGCTCCTCGTGCCGGAGCGAATCGAGCCCGAGAGCGCCCTCGAGGTCATCTCGAAGGAGCGGCCGACCGTTTTCTTCACGGTTCCTACCCTTTACGCCAGGATGCTCCAGGTCAAAGACGCGGGGCGGTACGACCTCTCCTCGCTCCGCCTCTGCGTCTCCTCGGGCGAGGCCCTTCCGCCAGCGATCTTCCACGCCTGGAAGAGCCGCTTCGGTCATGAGCTGACCGACGTGGTGGGCTCGACAGAAGCCCTCCACGACTTCATCGCTAACCGCGTCGGCGAGGTCCGACCGGGAGCCAGCGGCAAGGTGATCCCGGGGTTCGAGGCCAAGCTCGTCGACGACCAGGGCGTGCCGGTCCCTCCCGGCACGGTCGGCCACCTCCTCGTCAAGGGAGAAACCATGGCCCCGTATTACTGGAACCGACACGAGCAGACGAAGCGGACGATGCTCGGGGAGTGGCTCAGGACGGGTGACATGTTCTCCCAGGACGCGGAGGGCTACTTCTACTTCTGCGGCCGTGCCGACGACATGCTGAAGGTGGGAGGGATGTGGGTGGCCCCGAGCGAGGTGGAGGGGTGCCTCATGGAACACCCGGCGGTCCTGGAGGCGGGCATCAGCGGACGCCCGGATGCCGAAGGGCTCCTCAAGCCCCAGGCCTTTGTCGTCCTGAAGGACGGGGTTGCTCCCTCCCAAGGGCTGGAGGAAGAGCTCCAGCGGCACGTACGCGAGCGGCTGGCCGGCTACAAGGCGCCACGCTGGGTGGAGTTCGTATCGGACCTTCCCAAGACCTCCACGGGAAAGATCCAACGGTTTCGCCTGCGCGCGCAAGCCTAGGCTCGAATCTCGATCGTCGCTCGCACAGCGACGCTTGTCGTTGCGCCTCGCTCCCCGCTCTGCTATCGTACCCGGTGCCGAAGGAGGGAACAGCATGAGGCATCGCATCGCGGTCATCCCAGGCGACGGGATCGGAAAAGAGGTCGTGCCTGAGGGCATCGCTGTCCTCGAGGCCGCCGGGCGCCGCTTCGGCTTCGACTTCACGTGGACGAGCTTCGACTGGAGCTGCGAGCTCTACGCAAAGAGCGGCCGCATGATGCCCGAAGACGGGCTGGACCAGCTCAAGCCCTTCGAGGCCATCTACCTCGGCGCTGTCGGCTTCCCCGGCGTCCCCGACCATGTCTCGCTGTGGGGCTTGCTCATCCCGATCCGGCGCACCTTCCGCCAGTACGTCAACCTCCGCCCGGTGCGGCTGTTGAACGGCGTGAAATCCCCGCTCGCCGGACGCACGCCCGAGGAGATCGACCTCGTGATCGTGCGCGAGAACAACGAGGGCGAGTACTCCGAGATCGGTGGCCGGCTCTATCGTGGCCGCGCAGAGGAGCTCGTGGTGCAGCAGTCGGTGTTTACCCGCCAGGGCTGCGATCGCATCATGCGCTATGCCTTCGAGCTCGCCATGACCCGACCGGCTCGCCATGTGACCTCAGCGACCAAATCGAACGGCATCATCCACAGCATGCCGTACTGGGATGAGCGCTTCGCGGCTATGGCCAAGAGCTATCCGGAGATCAGGACCGACCAGTACCACATCGACATCCTCGCCGCCCATTTCGTACAGCACCCCGACTGGTTCGACGTGGTCGTGGCGAGCAACCTCTTCGGGGATATCCTCTCCGACCTCGGCCCGGCAATCGCAGGTTCGATCGGGCTGGCACCGGGGGCTAACATCAATCCGGAGAAGGAGTACCCCTCGATGTTCGAGCCAGTGCACGGCTCGGCCCCGGACATCGCCGGACGCGGCATCGCCAACCCCATCGGACAGATCTGGTCGGGCGCCCTGATGCTCGATCACCTCGGACACCCCGAGGCGGCACGGGCGGTCGTTTCCGCGATCGACACCGTGCTGGCGCAGGGCGAACTGCTCACCCGCGACCTCGGCGGCAAGGCCTCGACCGCCGAGGTGAGCCGAGCGATCGCGGCACTCATCTCGCCATAGCGTCCGCTCATTCGGGCTTCGTGAAGACAGCCTGCCAGGCAGAGGGCCCTCCCGCCCTGGGAGCATGTTGCCGTGGCTGACAAGGCCTCCTCGCTCTTGAAGCAGCTCGACCGCCTGAAGGACGCCTACGGAGGCGCCGCCGGCTCGCGCAAGCTCGATCTCCTGCTGAAGCTCGAGCATCACCGTCTCAGGCGAGCCAGAGAACTGTTCCGCCTCCACGAGCTCCTCTGCTTCTTGCGCGCCTACCCCGACACCAAAGAACTCCTCGCCCGAGTGGAACGAATGCTCGCCCGCTTCGCCGACCGCGACGACCTGCGCCGCCATCGCAAGGCGCTCGCCGACACCGGCATCGCCGGCACCTCCATTCTGTTTCCCTTCTTCTGGTTCACCGCCCGCTGGCTGGCGCGCCGCTGGCCCGATCGCCTTTCCATCGACTGGGCTAACTTCGAGAAAAAGCGGAGGCTTGAAGAGATCCTTCACCTGCTCGTGCCCTACTCCGAAACGCCCGCTCTGGACGAGCTGAGCTTCCCACCGCGCGAGTGGATCAATCGCCTCAAGGGACCCACCGAGACCGATGCCGCATTCTTGATCCGCCGCTTCGAGACAGTGCGCGCCGATTCCTTCGGGCGCGAGAAACTCTATGAGGACCTCGACATCCCGATCCGCCTCGCGCCCGGGCCCAACACGCCCGCCCGCACCCGGACCAAGTACTTGAAAGCTCCCGTCGTCTTCCAGGTCCGGCCGTTGTCGCGCTCCCGCCCTTCCCTGCGACGCGCGATCAACCGCGCTCCGCCTGCCGTCAGGCCGCTCCCGCCCCGCGAAGCACGGAAACTGATCGACCTCGCCCGGGAAGCGATGGTTACCCGCCGGCGCGACCTCGACGTCTTTGAGCACGCGGACAAACACGACGTCCGAATGGTGGATTGTGGCGAGGGTCTCCAATTTGCGTGCATCGGCGCCATGCCCGAGCGCCGGCTCATGCTCGAGGCAGTCTACGGTTTCCTCGCTCTCAAGAACGGAGTCCCGATCGGCTACGTGCTCACCGGCGCGCTCTTCCGCTCCGCGGAAATCGCCTACAATGTCTTCGAATCCTACCGCGGCGCCGAAGCCGCCTTCAGCTACGGTCGCGTCCTGGCCATGGTGCGCCGGCTGTTCGCCTCCGACACCTTCACCATCGCCCCGTACCAGCTTGGCTACGACAACCCCGAGGCGCTGCAAACCGGCGCCTGGTGGTTCTACTACAAGCTCGGCTTTCGTCCCCGGGACCCCCGCGTGCGCCGCGTTCTGCGAGCGGAGCTGGACCGGATCAAGACGAACCCCCGACATCGTTCCAGCATCGCGACCCTCAAAGAGCTCGCGGCCGAGAGCATCTACCTCTATCTGCGCCGGCCCCGTAAAGACGTCCTGGGCCGCCTTTCCCTGGGGAATGTCGGCCTTCGGGTCACCCGCTACATCGCCGACCGGTTCGGCGCCGATCGGGAGGCCGCCACCAGGACCTGCTCGCGCGAAGCCGCCCGCCTGCTCGGCCTGCGCTCCCTGCGCGCATTCTCCGCCGGCGAGCGGCTGGCATGGGAGCGTTGGAGCCCTCTGATCATGACCCTGCCCGGCGTCGAACGTTGGAACCGGGGGGAGAAGCAGGCGCTGGTGCGGGTCGTGCGGGCGAAAGGAGGACGGAGGGAATCTGACTTCGTCGCGCTCTTCGACCGCCATCGGCGGCTCCGGGATGCCATCGCCAAGCTGGCAGAAGAGGTTTAGGGCGTGACGCTGGTCAGGATGGACAACACGAGGCGCAAGAAGTAAGCTGACGTGGCGCGATGACCACTCGCCTTGACGCGGAGTTCTCCTCCAGCCGACGGCCGGAAGAGGCCCGAATGAGCGGCGCGGGCTTGCTGTTTCGGTCCGTTGTGGCGCTGGCGGTGCTCGGCGGGCTCCTGATCGGATGCTCGCGCCAGCCGGCCTTCCGGGGTATGCCCCTGGACCCGCCGCGTGAGCTCCTCGACTTCACGCTCCGGGACCAGTTCGGCCAACCCGTGCGTCTGGCGGATCTCAGAGACCGGGTCAGGGTGCTGACGTTCTTATACACCTCCTGCCCGGACGTCTGCCCGCTCGTTGCGGGAAAGCTCCGCCGCGCCTACGAGCTGCTCGAAGATCCGTCAGAGGTGGCGTTTCTCGCCGTCACCGTCGACCCCGAGCGAGACACTGAGGCACGGGTCTATGAGTACTCCGAGCAGTACGGCATGCTCGATCGCTGGCAGTTCCTGATCGGAACCCATGAGAGCCTCCAGCCTCTCTGGGACTACTACTGGGTCGGCCAGGTGAGCAAAGAGGCGACTGGCTCTTACACTGTCCGGCACACCACTCCCATCCACCTCATCGACCGACGGGGAAGGATCCGCGTGGTCTACGGCAACACATTTCGCGCGGCCGAGCTCGCCCAAGACATCGAGCTGCTTCTGGAGCAATGAGCCCCTCGGGGATGCCGCGCGGAAGGCCCGGGCCAGCGCCGGGCGATCAGTCCCCCTACGCCTGGGTCATCCTGGTGGCAGCCATGGCGATGGTCGCCATTGGCATCGGCTCGCTCTTCTCTCTGGGCGTGTTCCTGCAGCCGATCGGGCATGCAACGGGGTGGAGCCGCTCAAGCATCTCGGCGATCGCTCTGTTCAACTGGATCGTGATGGGGGCTGGCTCCCTGCTCTGGGGCTTTCTCTCCGATCGCTTCAGCCCCCGCCTGGTGGCGCTGGCGGGCGGAATCCTGGTCGGCCTCGGGCTGGTCTTGACCAGCCAGACCGGAGCCCTCTGGCAGTTTGCCGGAGGCTTCGGCCTGCTCGTCGCTCTCGGTGTGAGCGCCCTGGTGGTGCCGATGGTTTCCACCGTGACCAGGTGGTTCACCGCTCTTCGAGCCCTGGCCGTCGGCCTTGTCTGGTCCGGAAGTGGCTTAGGCGTGCTCGTGATCTCTCCCTTGACGCAGTGGCTCATCTCGGCGTTTGGCTGGCGAAACGCCATGCTCATGCTCGGTGTACTGGCCTGGGTCACGATCATCCCGGCCGCGCTGCTCATCAGGGATCGGCCCGAGGGTGGCGTTCCCGATGCTCCGGGGGGAGCTGGCGCGCCTGAGGCTGCTGTCAGCACGGCTGGGGCGTTGCGCTCACCCGTGCTCTGGACCATCGCCTTCACACACTTCGCCTGCTGCGCGGCGCACTCGGGGCCGATCTTTCACATGGTCGCCTGCGCCACAGGGCGCGGGCTTGCGCCCATGACCGCCGCGAGCGTGTTCGGAGTCTCAGGACTCTCCTCAATCGCGGGACGCATCGGCCTCGGCCTGCTCGCCGACAGGCTCGGGATCAAGTGGGTCCTCGTCACCGGGCTTTTCGCCCAAGCTCTGATGATCCTCTCCTACGTGCAGGCCGATGATGTCTGGACCTTCTATGCCCTGGCGGCGCCCTTCGGCGTGACTTACGGGGGCGTCATGCCACTCTACGCGGTGCTCACGCGCGAGTACTTCGGCGAAAAAGTGATGGGGACGGCCTACGGCGCGGTGTTCTTCATCGCCTGTGTTGGGATGGGGATGGGCTCGTTCGCAGGCGGGTGGATCTACGACCAGCTCGGCAGCTATACCTGGCTCTTCCTCACTTCCTCTGTAGTCGGGACAATGGCAGCGCTCCTGGCAGTTACTCTCCGGCCACCCCGCGCTCGACATCCGTGAAGCCCTTCACCCTCGGTCCATCTCCCACGACAGCTCATGCGAGCAGCGAATGCGCGGCCTGGGCAATGGCATCGGCGTCGATCCCGAAGCGGCGATAGAGGTCATCGCGCGCCCCCGATTCCCCGAAGCTGTCCACGCCTAGCGCGACCTGGGGGACCCCCAGGGCCGCGCCGATGAAGGCGAGAGTGTGCGAGTGGCCGTCGAGGACGGTGACCGCAGGCACCTGAGCCTCCTCCGGGGAAAGGAGCCGCTCCAGGTGTGGAGTGACGCGGCCCGATCCGCGCTCTGCCCGACGGCTCATGGCGAAGCCCCGGTAGAGGAGATCGGGACTCGTCACCGCAAACACATTCGCAAGGATCCCCTGCTCCGCGAGCGCCCGGCTCGCCTCAACCGCCTCCGGCACCATCGCCCCGACGGCGAACACGTGCACCACGTTCGCGCCGGGCTCGTAGCCGGGATCACCCCTCCGGTCGATGAGCCGGTAGGCGCCGCGCAACACCTGCGCGCGGTACTCCGCGCTGGAAGGCGGAGCAAGTCCCTGAACGACGGGCTTGGTAGACAGTCGCAGGTAGAGGCTCTCTCCCGAGAGGCGACGGGTGAGCGCCGAAAGCCCCGCCAGCAAGATCCACTCCACCTCCCGGGCAAAGGGAGGGTCGAAGCACACGAGCCCCGGCAGCTCGATGCCGATGGAGGGCGTGATCACCGACTGGTGGGCGCCGCCTTCCGGCGAGAGGGAGACGCCCGAGGGGGTCGCGACCAGGATGAACTTCGCCCCCGAGTAGAGGGCGTGATAGAGGGCATCCAGCCCGCGCCCGATAAACGGATCATACAGTGTCCCTACCGGGAACAGCGGCTCCCCGGAGAGCTCCGCGGTCAGCCCGAAGGCGGCGAGCAGGAGGAAGAGGTTGTGCTCGGAGATCCCCAGCTCGATATGGTGCCCGGTGGGCCCCTCCCGCCAGGCGACTGCCTGGGGGAGCTGGTCGAAGAAGTTGGGCTTGGCCTCCGGAAAATAGACTCCGCGTCGGTTGATCCACCCGCCGAGGTGCGTGGTCACGGCCACGTCGGCGGAGACGGTGACGAGACGCTCGGCCAGGGGCGTGCGGGCCAGCGTCGACATCACCCTCCCGAAGGCTTCCTGGGTCGAAATAAGCGCGGGATAGCTGGACTCCACCTGCTCGGGAATCTCCAGCGGCACGCGCGCTGGCGACCCTGGCGGTCGGAACAGGGGCTCGAGCCGGGCGACATGCTCGGCTTCCGGGCTGCCCGGAGGAAATCGCGCCCACTCCGCACCCGGAGCGATCCCGAGGGCGCTGCGCAGCTCCTCGATCTGCATCTGGGTGAGGAGCATGGTGTGGTTGAGCGGGTCACCCGCAAAGGGGAGTCCCCACCCTTTGATCGTCCGAGCGAGGATCACGGTGGGCCGGCCGACCTGCGCCTCGGCCTCCTGAAAGGCCTCCAGGATCATCTTGAGATCATGACCGCCCACGTCCGACACCAGCGCCTTCAGCTCCTCGTCCGAGACCTCGCCGAGGAGGCGATCCAAGACCGGATCGGAGCTTCCGTCGGGCGAGGTGATCAAGACCTTCCGAACAGCCGTGGCGGGGAGGCGAAGGAGGCTCTGGTACTCGGCGTTCGGCATCCCGTCCAAGCGCTGCCGCAGCCTCTCACCGCCGGGTCGCTCCAAGAGAACCCCGAGGCGCGAGCCGTGGGCCAGCTCGATAACCCGCCAGCCATTGACCGCGAACAGCTCCCGGATCTGCCGCGCCCGGATGTCCGGCGTGATGCGGTCCAGGCTCTGGCGGTTGGCGTCCACGATCCAGAGGACGTTTCCGAGACGGCTCACGACCTCCTCGGCGAGGGCCTCCCACACGTTGCCCTCGTCCAGCTCCGCATCCCCCACCATCACGATGAAGCGCTCCGGCCGGCCGGTGCCGAAGCGGTCCGTGAGGTAGCGTGTGGCCAGCGCCCCGAAGGTAGCGGCCACGGCGCCCAGGCCCATGGAGCCCGTGGAGAGGTCCACGATCTCAGGGTTCTTCCGCCGGCTGGGGTACGCCTGAAGGCCGCCGAGGCTCCTGAACTGCCTGAGTGCCTCCTCCGTTAGCTCCCCTCGCAGGAACTGGATGGCATAGAAGACCGGTGAGGCGTGGGGCTTTATCGCCACGCAGTCGCCGGCGCGGAGGAGCTTGAAGTAGAGCGCGGTCATGAGGCTGACCGCAGAGGTCGAGCTGGCCTGGTGCCCTCCGACCTTGGTACCGTCGGGGTTCGGCCGGATAAAGTTGGCATGGTGGACCAGGTAGGTCGAAAGCCAGAGGACGCGCCGCTGGATAGACTCCAGCACAGCCAGCTCGGCCTCGGTCCACTCCAGCGGACCCTTCATCTGGTGACCCTACCTCCGGTCTTCCCCTATTGCCGTGCGGAGATGTTCGTCGCGGCGCGCCTGCAGAGCCGACCCGCGTAACTCATCGAAGCGGGCCACCCCTCCTCTCGCTCGTGAGATGACCATTCTTCATCTCTCGTTGTCAAGGGGTTCTGTGCTAGAGTGCACGCGATGGGTCGGGTGCGCAGGTCGCTGATTGGCAGCTCGGTCAAGCGAAAGGAGGACAGCCGCTTCGTAACCGGCCGCGGTCGCTACCTGGAGGACCTCGTGCTGCCCGGCATGGTGCACCTGGGAGTGGTGCGGAGCCCGCATGCCCACGCCCGCATCCTCAACGTAGAGGCAAAAGCGGCTCGCAGGCTCCCCGGAGTCCGCGCTGTGCTCACGGCCGACGATCTCCCCGAGCTCGCCGCGTCGGTCCCTCCGCTGGTCCCGGCCCCCCTCCTGCGCCCGTACACCCACCCTATCCTCCCGCGCGAGAAGGTTCGCCACGCCGGGGAAGCCGTTGCCATCGTGGTCGCCGACAGCCCGTACTCGTTGATGGACGCCGTTGAGGCCGTGGCCGTCGAGTACGAGCCCCTCCCCGCGGCCGCGACTGTCGAGGCCGCCCTTGCGCCCGGCGCGGCACGGATCCAGGAAGAGTGGCCCGACAACATCGCGGGGCTCTCCGTGGGCCAGGTGGGCGACGTGGACACTGCGTTCAGCCGGGCGGAAGTGATCGTCGAGGCGCAGCTCAGCTACCCGCGAATGAGCGGGCTACCGATCGAGGCGCGGGGGGTCATCGCGGCCTGGGACCCAGGCACCGCCGTCTTGACCGCGTGGGTCTCGACCCAGGTGCCGTTCGCCCTGAGGACCGCCATCGCGGGAGTGCTGGGGCTCACGGAAGAACAGATCCGCGTGCTCGTCCCCGATGTTGGTGGGGGGTTCGGCACGAAAGGCCATGTGTACCCCGAAGACATCCTCGTGCCCGCGGTCGCGAAGCGACTCCGGCTCCCGGTGAAGTGGATCGAGACCCGGCGCGAGCACTTTCTCACTGCCGCAGCCGATCGGGACCAGGCCCACACCGCGCGGATCGCTGCCAGGCAGGACGGGACGCTCGTGGCGCTCGAGACCAGCTTCACCAGGGACCACGGGAGCTACCCGACCCTCGGAGATGCGATCACGCTCAACACGATCAACCACCTGCCGGGGCCGTACCGCGTCCCCCACTATCGAGCGAGCGGACGCAATGTCCTCACCCACAAGAGCTTCGCCGCCGCGTACCGGGGCGCGGGGCGCCCGGAGGCCACGTATGTCATGGACCGGCTTCTGGATCGGCTCGCGCGGCGGCTCGGCATCGACCCCGCCGAGTTGCGCCTGAAAAACATGGTCCGCCCTGATGAGATGCCGTTCAGCCCGGGGCTCACCTACCGCGACGGGGTACGCATGGCCTACGATCGGGCCGACTACCCCGCCGGTTTCGAGAAGGCGCTGTCGCTGCTTGACTACACCGGCTGGCGGGAGAAGCAGAAGCGACGCACGGGGAGCGGAACGCCGATCGGCATCGGACTTTCAGCCTACGTGCAGGGGACCGGCCTCGGCCCTTACGAAGGCGCGCAGGTCCGCGTGGACCCCTCCGGCACGGTCTACGTGCTGCTCGGGGTCTCAGCCCAGGGACAGGCGCACGAGACAACGCTCGCCCAGGTGTGCGCTGACCAGCTCGGCGTGCCGATCGAGCAGGTCGTGGTCGTTGGCGGGGACACCCAGCTCGTGGGGTACGGGATGGGGACGATCGGCAGTCGGGTGGCCGCAGTGTCCGGCCCGGCGGTGGCCAGGACTGCGCGCGAGGTAGCCGAGAAGGCGCGGCTTGTGGCCGCCGATCTCCTCGAATGCGCGCCGGAAGACCTGGTGCTCGCCGATGGCAGGGTCGCTATCAAAGGTGTCCCTGACCGCGGCCTCCCCCTGGCCCAGGTTGCCCTGGCGGCGGTCAAGAGCAAGTCGCTCGCAAACGCGGGTGGCCCCGGGCTGAACGCCTGCGGCTTCTTCTACCCGGAAACCGTGACTTGGGCGTTCGGAGCCCAGGCCTGCGTCGTCGAGGTGGACGTGGAGAGCGGGGAGGTCCGGCTCCTCAAGTACGTGGCTGTGCACGACTGCGGCCAACCGATCAACCCCATGGTGGTGGAAGGCCAGCTCCACGGCGGGATTGTCCAGGGGATCGGCAGCGCGCTCACCGAGGAAGTGATCTATGACGTGCAGGGGCAGCTACTCACCGGGAGCTTCATGGAATACGGGCTTCCGAAGGCTGATCAGGTTCCGCCGCTGGAGGTCGCCTTACTGGACCACCCGTCCACGAGGAACGAGCTGGGGATCAAGGGGGTGGGGGAGAGCGGCATCATCGCCCCGGCGGCTGCCATCGCCAACGCCGTCGAAGACGCTCTGGCCGACTACGGGGTGGAAATCGACCGCATCCCCCTGACCGGTGCACGGATCTTCGACTGGCTCCAGGCGGCGAGGCGACCCCACTAGCGCTGTTCCAAGTAAATCGACCTGACGAGCACGCGCCGCGGGTGGCGCGGCGCTGGCCTGGGCGAAAGAAGTTGGAGGCGCACCAGCGCTGCACGGCGGTCCCGCTTCAGACTTCGAAGCAGTCTCCCGTCTTGGCTCTCCCGTTCCGCCTTGAGGGCCCAGCGCCGCTGTCAGGAGTTCCGGGCACCGGCCTATTCATGACGGGTGAGTCATGGTACAAGAGGGCGAGGGGTGTCCGAGACAAGGAGGCGAGCGATGCGACTGAAAGGCAAGGTGGCTGTGATCACGGGTGGGGGGAGCGGAATCGGCCGGGGAATCGTCCATTGCATGGCCCGGGAGGGGGCGGCCATCGCGATTCCTGACATCCAGGTCGACAATGCCAAACAAGTCGCGAAGGAAGTGGAGGCCATGCAGCAAACCGCAGTGGCCTTCAAGACCGACGTGACCCGGGCGACCGAAGTCCAGGATGTGTTCGACCGCATCCGGAAGGAACTGGGGCAGATCGACATTCTGGTCAACAACGCCGGCGTCGCCTCACCACCAGGCATGCCCTTCACCACCAACACCGAGGAGGACTGGGACCGCGTCTATGCGGTGAACGTGAAAGCCATTTTCCTCACGTGCAAGGCCGTCGCCCCGCACTTCATGGAGCGCAAGGCCGGCAGGATCATCAACATCGCCTCGATCGCGGGGCCGCTCTCTGCCCCTACGATGCCGCCTTACAGCGTCTCCAAGATGGGGGTGATCACGCTCACCCGGGTCGTGGCGAAGGAGCTGGCCCAGCACGGGGTCACGGCGAACGCGATATGCCCGGGCGTGCTCTGGACTCCGTTCTGGGAGGGGCTGGCAGCCTACATCGCCCGGACGAATCCGGCTTTTGCGGGGATGACCCCGCGACAGGTCTTCGAAAAGCGCGTGGCGGACCTGACTCCCATGAAGCGTGAGCAGACGCCCGAGGACATCGGCTGGGCTGCCGTGTTCCTGGCCTCCGAGGAGGCCCGAAACATCACCGGCCAGGCCCTCTGTGTGGACGGCGGGGCGGTCATGCACTGAGCCCAGGGCTCTACACCTTCCGTTGCTCCCACCCCAGGTTCCCTAGCCCTGCCCTGTAACGTTATGCTTGGCTCAGGAGGTTCGGAAAAATGGTGGCGCTCGGGATCGTTCTGTTTATTAGCCTCGCGGCGGGTCCAGCCGCCGCCCAGGGGTGGAGGACACTGCCGGTCCCGGGGAAGATCGATGGGGCCTGGGTCCGCGCCGTCCTGCCGCCCGATGCGATCCGTGCCATCGATGCCCCGTCGTTCCTCTCAGGCGCGGCCGCCGAGCGGCAGATGGCGAAGGACGAGATCGTCCTGGGCC
>JBHIBG010000076.1:0-13036 GCA_046758965.1 Methylomirabilia bacterium
GAGGAGGCCTGAAGCGAGGCCGGGCGCCCCGGCGCACGGCTAGCGCGGACTCGTGCTCACTCCAAATCACGACGGCCTACCTAGAGGGCTACTTCAGCTGGCTCATGGAGTTCAGGAACTCTTTGTCCGTCTTGGTTTGCTTGAGCTTGTCCAGCAGAAGCTCCATGGCTTCGACGCTGTTGAGCTGGGAGAGCGCCTTCCGAAGGAGCCAGACCTTCGGAAGCTCGTCCTTGTCCAGCAAAAGCTCCTCCTTCCGGGTGCCTGACTGCTCGATGCTCATGGTGGGAAACACTCGCTTATCCATGAGGCGCCGGTCGAGGTGAACCTCCATGTTGCCGGTCCCCTTAAACTCCTCGAAGATCACGTCGTCCATCCGGCTCCCGGTGTCGACGATGGCCGTGGCGATGATGGTCAGAGACCCGCCCTCCTCGATGTTTCGAGCTGTGGCGAAGAACCGGCGGGGACGCTGGAGCGCGTTGGCGTCCAGGCCGCCCGACAGCACCCGGCCTGACGACGGCATGATGGCGTTATGGGCCCGCGCGAAGCGGGTGATGGAATCCAGCAGAATGACGACGTCTTTCTTGTGCTCCACCAGCCGCTTGGCTTTTTCAATCACCATGTCCGCCACCTGGATGTGACGTTGCGGCGGCTCGTCGAAAGTGGACGAGATCACCTCCCCCCGGACCGACCGCCGCATATCGGTCACCTCTTCCGGCCGCTCGTCGATCAGGAGAACGATCAGGTAGATCTCAGGATGATTCTTGGCGATGGCATTGGCCAGCTTCTGGAGGAGGATGGTCTTGCCCGTCCGCGGAGCCGCCACGATGAGGCCCCGCTGGCCCTTGCCGATGGGCGCGAGGAGATCCATGACCCGGGTGGTCAGCTCGTCAGGATCGTGCTCCAACCGGACCCGCTCCATGGGGTAGAGCGGGGTCAGGTTGTCGAAGAGGATCTTCTCCCGGGCAGCTTCCGGGCTCTCGAAGTTGATCGCCTCCACCTTCAGCAAGGCAAAGTAGCGCTCCGAGTCCTTGGGCGGGCGAACCTGGCCGGAGATGGTGTCGCCGGTTCTGAGGTCGAAGCGCCGGATCTGTGAGGGAGATACGTAGATATCGTCAGGACCCGGCAGATAGTTGTAGTCGGGCGCCCGGAGGAAGCCAAACCCGTCGGGGAGCACCTCCAGGACCCCCTCGCCGAAGATGAGCCCGTCCTTCTCTGCCTGGGCCTGGAGGATCTTGAAGATCAGCTCCTGCTTACGAAGCCCACTGAGCCCCTGGACCCCGCGCTCCCTCGCGATTGCGTTCAGCTCGGAGATCGTCTTCTCTTTCAGCTCAGACAGATTCATCCCACTTCCTCCTCACCCATGAACCCCGTCGCGGGACCAGGGACACCACCTCGCTGGATACACACGGCCCGTTGCAAGAAAGAAGCTCACGAGATTTTTTTCACCGGAAGGCTTTGATTCACACGAGGGGAACTACAGACGTTTCAATATCATGCTCCCACAGGGCCGAGAAGCTTGTCAACACTTTCCTTACTGCCGGATCTCGACGACAGCCCGCCGCTTGATCTCCTCTAACCACTCCCTGAGCCGCGCCTCGTACTTCTGGCGGAAGAGGATCTCCCGGATCTGTCGCTTGGTCTGCTCCAGGGCCTCCCCCGTGAGGCGGTCCTTCCACTCCAGCTTGAAGAGGTGGTAGCCCAGCTCGGTCCGGAAGGGGGCCGTAACCCCACCGGGCTCCAGGCGGATCACCCGGGCTTCGATCTCAGGGGCCAGCTCACCCTGTTTCAGCACGCCCAGGTCTCCGCCCTCTTGCGCCGAGGGGTCCTGAGAATACTTCATGGCGAGCTGGGCGAAGTCCCGGCCGTCCTTGATCAGCGCCCAGACCTCGTCCGCCACGGCCCGGGCCGCCTCCCAAGCCGACTCCGTTGCCGGGGTGGACGGGGCAATGAGAATGTGGCGGGCTTGAAAGCCGAGGCCGACCTCCAACTTTTCCCGGTTTTCCTGCAAGTAGCGCTCGATCTCGGGCTCGGTCACCGAAACCCTGAGGGCCACCTTCCGCGCGGTCACCTTCTGGATCATGATCTGCTCCCGGAACCGCTTCCGGACAGCCTCCATGGTGAGCCCCTGCGTCTCGACCAGACGTCCCAGCTCCTCCTCGGTCTTGAACCCCAGCCGCTCCATCACCCGCGCGAGGCGTTCGGTGACCTCCCCCTCGGAAACCGTGATCCCCTCCCGCCGCGCCTCCTGGAGCTGGAGACGGGCCTCCACCATGCGCTGGAGCACCCGCTGCTTCAGCGCCTGCTCCTCAGACCGGGGCACCACCTGCTGAGTCTCGTAGAGAAAGTACGCCACTCTATCCAGGAGGTCGGTGAGCGTGATCGCTTCATTGTTCACCACCGCTACGATGCGGTCCACCACATCCCCTGAGTCCTGAGCCGGAGCGGCTGGTGCACTCCGGCGCGGGGTGAGCTCAGGGGCGGGCGCTGGCAGGCGCTGGAGCTCGGATGCGGGCCGGGCAGGGGAGGAGGCGGATCCCAAGGGCCGCCCGCATCCGCTCACGAGGAGGACAACCAGGAGCCCGAAGAAGAGTGTCAGCGCAGGCATGCGAGGAGGTTCTCGAGCGCTTCCCGCACCCGAGGCCAGGAGTCGGCCCGAATCTCGGCCTCGAGGACGAACTCCCTCCTCAAGCGGAGCCGACCTTGACTCTGGGTGATTACCTGAATCAGATGGTCGGGCGCGACCGGGGTGGACGGGGCGAAGGTCAGCAGGGCCGTGCTACCCCTGGCTTCCACTCTTTCGATCCCGAGGGCTCGGGCCGCCACCCGGAGAGCCACCACCTCGAGCAGCCTGAGCACGGCAGGCGGCGGCGGGCCGAAGCGATCGAGCAGCTCGGCGCGGATCTCCTCGATTCCGGCGGGGTCAACCAGCCCGGCCAGCCGCTTGTAGAGCGCTAAGCGCTGGTTCACGTCCGGCACGTAGGGCTCGGGCAGGTACGCCTCCACCTCCACGCTGACCACGGGATCGACAGCGGGCTCAACAGGCGCCCCCTTCGACTCCCTGATCGCCTCATCAAGGAGCTTCAAATACAGATCGAATCCCACCGCCGCGATGTGCCCGTGCTGCTCGGCTCCGAGGAGGTTCCCTGCCCCACGCATCTCCAGATCGCGGAGGGCAAGCTTGAACCCCGAGCCCAACTCGGTGAGTTCCTGGAGGAGACGGAGGCGCTTGTCGGCGGTCTCGTCGACCCGCCCGTCCGCTGGGATCAGGAAGTAGGCGTAGGCCTGCTGGCGCTCACGCCCCACCCGGCCTCGGAGCTGGTAGAGCTGGGCCAGGCCGAAGCGGTCCGCCCGGTTCACGATCATAGTATTGGAGGCCGGGATGTCGAGCCCGGACTCGACGATGGCTGTCGAGACGAGCACGTCGCACTGCCCATCGACGAAGCTGAGCATCACCCGCTCCAGCTCCCGTTCGCGCATCTGGCCGTGCGCCATCGCCACCCGGGCACGGGGGCAGAGACGCTCGAGGAAAGCGGTCATTGAGGGCAAGGAGTGGATGCGGTTGTGAACGAAGAAGACCTGACCGCCTCGGGCGAGCTCCCGCTCGATCGCCTCTCTGATGAGGGACTGTCTGAAGCGAGCCACCACCGTCTCCACCGACAAGCGTTCCGGCGGAGGCGTGTCGATCACCGAGAGGTCCCGGACGCCGGAGAGGGACATGTAGAGGGTCCGGGGGATCGGCGTGGCCGTCAGAGTGAGAACATCGACGGACCTCCGGAGCTGCTTGATCCGCTCCTTGTGTCCCACGCCGAAGCGATGCTCCTCATCCACGATGAGAAGCCCCAGGCTCTTGAACGCCACATCCCGGGAGAGGAGGCGGTGGGTGCCGATCACCACGTCCACGGTCCCCTGACGGAGCCCCGCGAGGACGGCCTGCTGGGCCTTGGGCGTCCGGAACCGGGAGAGGAGCTCCACCCGGACCGGAAACGGGGCGAAGCGCTCGATGAAGGTCGTCCAGTGCTGCTG
This sequence comes from Methylomirabilia bacterium, assembly GCA_046758965.1. Lineage (GTDB taxonomy): Bacteria > Methylomirabilota > Methylomirabilia > Rokubacteriales > CSP1-6 > JBHIBG01. Next base: position 4,024 of record JBHIBG010000076.1, read on the forward strand.
GGCCAAGATGGTGGTGGGAACCAGGACGGCCACCTGCCGGCCATCCATGACTGCCTTGAAGGTCGCGCGCAGCGCAACCTCGGTCTTGCCATATCCCACGTCCCCCGCCACTAGCCGGTCGGCGGGGTGGGGGCGCTCCATGTCGGCCTTGACCTCCTCGATGGCCCGGAGCTGGTCCGGGGTCTCCTCGAAGCGAAAGGCCGCCTCGAACTCTCGCTGCCAAGGGGTGTCCGATGCGAAGGCGTGCCCTTCCCCGACGGAACGCTCGGCGTAGAGCTCGAGCAGGTCCTCGGCCATCCGGCGCAGAGCAGTCCGGACCGACTCCTTTACGCGCTGCCACGAGCTCCCCCCCAGCTTGTCCAGCCTGACCACGCCGGCGTCAGCACCCAGGTACTTGGAGATGACGTTCAACCGCTCCACGGGCAGATAGAGGCGGTTGCCCTCCGCGTATTCGAGGAGGAGGAAGTCGCTCTCCAGCCCATCCACGGTCAGAGTCTTGAGTCCCAGATAGCGACCGACGCCGTGCTCCTCATGGACGATCAGATCCCCCACCTGGAGGTCGGTGAAGCTCGCAAGCGCCGCGCCCCGCTGGTAGAGCGGGCGCCTCAGGCTGCGACGCCGGGCCCCAAACACTTCCTCCTCGGTGAGCAGGATCCATCCCAGCGCGGGGATCGCAAATCCACTCGAGCACCCTCCGGTCAGGATCCCGAGCCCCCGCGATCCCCAGAGATCCCCGGTGGTGGTGGGCTCGAGAAGGTGCTCGCGAAGAATCTGAGTCAGGCGGTCGGCTTGGATCTCATCCTGACACACGAGTCGGACCGTGAACCCTTCGGCGAGCCACCGGGTCAGCTCGGCCGCCAAGCGGCGGAACTGCCCGCGGAAGCTTCCAACCGATCGGGTTTCAAGGGTGAAACGCCCGCCCTCGGGAGCGGGTGGGGCGGCTGCCAGAAGGCCGATCTCGATCCGTTGTCGCCCGGTCAGGAGCTCGCTGAGCGGAACCGGTGAAGGGGCTGCGTCGGCCGAAGCCTCCAGGAGCGTTGGGTCACCCAGCACTACCGGCGCCGAGGCCGGAACGTAGTCCAGGAGCACGGCCCCAGACTCGGCATTCTCCACGAGCGGGATCACCGGGAGGAGTGACACCGCTTCCACCGAGCGCTGCGTGGTGGGATCGAAGGCCCGGAGCGACTCCACCTCGTCACCGAAGAACTCGACCCTCACCGGCTCCGCGCGCGCCGGCGAGAAGATGTCGACGATCCCTCCCCGAAGGCTCCACTGCCCCACTTCCACCACCATCTCGACCCGCTCGTACCCAGCCGCCTCCATCCGCTCAACGAGCTCAGGCCGGCCCATGCTCTCCCCGACGGCCAGCCGGAGCGCGCGCGCGCGGAACTCCCCCGGCGGCGGGAGGGGCGACGCCACCGCCGAAGGGATCGTGACGACAGTGAGGGGCTCGCCCATGAGGAGCCGGTGGCAGACCAGCGCCCGTGTTGCGTCGGCTTCGCGTTGATGCCCCGCCCGGCGGAGGGCGCGCTGAACAGGGGGAAACCCGACGGTCCGAGATGGGCTTCGCCCTTGGGCATGGTCGAAGAAGACGAGATCCTGGCAGAAGCGATGAAGCTCGAGCAGGTCCGAGACGACGACCACCGCGGAGCGTTCGCCGGCCCCGAAGAGGGCTCCGACCACCAGGGCCCGGGCTGATCCCCAGAGGCCGTCCACAGCCAGAACGGGTTGGCCGCCCTCGACGGCTCTGAGGACGGAGTAGAATGGAGCCCACTCCGTCAGAGGGGACGGACGAGCCGAGACGGTCATGGGCGACACCAGCTAGCCAGCCTGTCCGTCCGACATCCGCACGTTTCTGCCCAACCTTCGAAGGACGCCAACAGCGCCGGGCCGAGACCCGAGCGACGACCCACAGATGACCGATGGCCGAAGACCTTCCCTGACGGGCACCCACGAAGTAGGTCGTGCGACGGGTATCGGCACGGCACCAGAGCTTACTTACCCCAGGTTCGGGCCATCAACGAGCGACGGACCTGGGGGGCTAGCGGATCCCTTGGGCGATGGCGAAACTGAGCGTCTCCAGCTCGATAGACAGATCCACGTTCTTCAGCCGGACGTCCTTGGGCACGGACAGGCGCGTGGGAGCGAAGTTCAGGATCGCCTTGACCCCTGCGGCAACCAGGCGATCGGCGACGCTCTGGGCAGCCTCCACCGGGACCGCCACGATTCCGATCTGAAAGTTCTTGGCCTTAGCCTCCCTAGCCAGATCGTCGAGGGGGAGGATCGCGATGCCGCCCGCGGCCCGGCCCCTTTTCGCCGGGTCGTCATCGAAGATACCGGAAATGCGAAACCCCTGGCGCTCAAACCCCCTGTAGTGGAAGAGTGCGGAGCCTAGGTTGCCAAACCCCACCAGCACCACCGGCCACTCCCGGTTCAGTCCCAGGATCCTCAGAAGCTCGCTCTTCAGCCCGGAGACATAGTAACCGATCCCCCGGACCCCGAACTCGCCGAAGTACGCCAGGTCCTTCCTCACCTGGGCCGAGTTGAGGTTGAACCGCCCTGCCAGCTCCTGGGAGGAGACGGTTTTGACCGCGTCTTCCTCGAGCTGCTGGAGACAGCGCGTGTAGACGGAAAGCCGGCGGATCGTCATCTCCGGGATCTTGCCGATCTTGTAACTGGCTCGCGGGACCATGGGGTCCTTCGTTTGCCGGCGGATGCGCCGAACGGGCACGCTCCCGACGGGAGCTACTCGATCGGCTGCACGAAGAGCAAGATCGCGGCGATGACGAACATGTAGAGGGCAAGGGACTCAATGAGGGCCAGCCCGATGATCATGGCTGTCTGGATCCGCCCGGCCGCTCCCGGCTGGCGCGCCATGGCCTCGACCGCGGCAGCCGTGGCCCGACCCTGGCCCAGTCCGCAGAAGCCAGACGCAATCGCCATGCCAAGGCCCGCGGCAAGCACCGAGAACGGACCGATCCACCCGCCGGTTCCTCCCTCTTTCCCGGAAGCCGGCCCAGCCGCCCACCCCGTCGCAGCCGTCAGCAATAGGAGCAGGCCCAGCGTCAGCGTCAGGATCAGTGAGCGTCGCACAGCTTCTCCTCCTTTCTAGTGGTGCTCGGCTTCCTCAAGGGCGCCGGCGATGTAGAGCATGGAGAGCATCACGAAGATGAACGCCTGAAGAAACGCGACGAAAAGCTTCAATGGCAGAAGGAACCCGACGGTGAACGCCAGCAGGAGCGCAGCACCTGGTACGCCCATGAGGAGCGCGACCAGCTTCCCCGTGAGGACCCACCCGATCAGCCCATCAAACCCCGTGAGCAGGAAGATGACCGCGAGCAGAATGTGGCCTCCCATCATGTTGCCGAAGAGACGAACCGAGAGGGAGAGCGGCCGAGCCAGGTGGCTAAAGGTCTCGATCACCACCATGAGCGGGGCCAGCCAGACGATGGGGCCCCCGAGGTGCTTGAGATAGGTCACCAGGCCCTGCTTCGAGATACCGATCCAGTGGTAGGTGAAAAATACGACGAGGGCACAGGCCGCCGTCGTGTTCAGGTTGGCGGTGGGTGCCCTCAGCCCCGGGACGAGCCCCATCAGATTCGACACGAGGATGAAGAGCCCCAGCGTGGCAATCAACGGCAGGTAGCGGCGCCCCTCGTGGCCGATCACCTCATCGAGGAGGGTCAGGAACTGGTCGAGGACGAGTTCCATGAAGTTCTGAAGCCCGCGGGGCACCAGCTGCAGATCGCGGGAGGCCGCGAAGGCCAGCACTGTCAGGATTCCCATGGCCACCCAGGTATAGGTCACGTGGGCCGGGCTCCACCGAAGCATAAAGATCGGGGGATGTTCGATGGCCTCCATCGTCAGGAGACCGGGCGAGGGTTGTAGAGCGCGCAGGCAATCAGGACAGGCGGCAGCACCGTGAGCCCCGCGACAACGGCGAGGGGGTGGACGCGACCGCTGCTGAAGAGTATCCCGAGGGCAGCGAACGTGGCGAGGTAGCGAAGCCCCAAGCCCAGCACCCACAGCGACTGGATGCGTCCCCCCGAGAAGGGTGCGAGGGGCCGCCCGGTCCCGCGCGCAAGCCAGAGGAAATTCGCCAGGGCCAACCCTCCCCCCGCGAGGACGCCGATTCCGCCGGCGGCCCCATCCAGGAGGAAGCCCCCCAGGCCCAGAACGGCCAGAAGCCCCAAGGTCACGCTCGTGACCCGGTGGATCAGCTCACGCGTCATCACGCCCGTGTCGCTCTGCGGCCTTGATCGTACGGAAGAGCTCCCTGAACCCTGAGGCGATGCCAATGCCCAGCCCGAGGAGGGTCAGCCACGGCGAGCTCCCGAGCCAGCGATCGAGGAAGTAGCCCAGAAGCGCTCCTCCCGCCGTGGCCACCACGAAGGTGATTCCCCCACTGGCTAAGAGTCCGAGAGGGCGCCAGGGGGAAGGCTCCTCCATGTGAACAAAAACACTATCACAACGGGCCCGGAAACTCAAAGGGTGGCAGCCGCGGACAGACCCCTGAAGCGCGACAGAGCCCTCACCGGACCAATGGGGCCACCGTGGCCTGGGCGAGGTCGAACAGCGGAGCCGGCATGAGCCCCAGCTGAAACACGGCCCACAGCGCAATGCCGAGGGCCAGCCCGCCAGCAAGAGACGGGGCATAGGCCGTCGGAACCGCCTCGGGCTCCCGCATATACATATAGACGATAAGGCGCAGGTAGTAGTACGCCGCGACCGCGGAGTTCAGCACGGCCAACACGGCCAACCAGATATAGCCGGCCCGGATGGCGGCGCCGAAGAGATAGAACTTCCCGACGAACCCCGCGGTAGGAGGAATGCCGACCAGGGAGAGCAGGAAGAGCGAGAGGACCAGAGCCAGGATCGGATGGCGCGTCGCGAGACCGGAGTAGTCGGAGAGATTCACCGCCTCTCTCCGCCCTCGTTCCAGGAGAAGGATCACGCCAAAGGCCCCCACGGTGGTGAAGGTGTAGACCAGGAGGTAGAAGAGGACCGCCCCGTGTCCCAGCGCGCCCCCCGCAACCACGCCCACGAGCGCGTAGCCCACGTGGGCCACCGAGGAGTAGGCGAGCATCCGCTTCAGGTTGGACTGGGCGATCGCCACCACGTTGCCGACCGTCATCGTGAGGACGGCCACCACCCAGAGCAGGGCCGCCCACTGCTCCTGGGCGGGCTGGAGCCCCAGCAGCAGCACCCTGAGCAGGGCTGCGAACGCGGCAGCCTTGGAGCCCGTGGCGATCAGCGCCGCGACGGAGGTGGGTGCCCCCTCATAGACGTCGGGGGCCCACATGTGGAACGGTACCGAGGCGATCTTGAAGCTGAACCCCACGAGCAGGAAGCCGACGCCGGCCGCCATGAGAGGATCGCCGAGAACGCCGCCGGAGGCGAGAGCCATCTGCGATACGCTGGTCGTCCCCGTGGCGCCGTAGATGAGGGCGATGCCGTACAGGAGGAACCCGGAGGCGAAGGCGCCCAGGAGGAAATACTTCATGGAGGACTCGCCCGAGGTGAGCCGACCGCTGAAGAACCCCGCCAGCACGTACAGGGAGAGAGACATGAGCTCGAGAGCGAGAAAGATCACGATCAGATCGCCGGCGGAGGCCATGAGCATCATCCCTGTCGCCGAGAAGCAGATCAAGGCGTAATACTCACCGGCCTCGATTCCGTTCCGCCTGGTGTAGTCCATGGAGAGCAGGAGGACCAGCCCCGTGGCGTAGGCGATCACCACGTCGAAGAAGAGGGCGTAGTCATCCAGCACCACCATGCCGCGGAACGCCTGGCCCCCGTGCCCCCACTGCAGCACGACCAGCACCAGGGCCCCCAGCACCCCTCCCAACGCCACCACCCCCAGGTGCCCTTTCCGATCCCTCGGGGGGAGCAGGTCCAGCAGGAGGAGCACCACCGTGGTGGCGGTGAGCATCAGGGCAGGCGCGAGGGGGCCGAGGGCGATCGGCGGAGCAGCGGCGGGCATCAGCGGCCGAGGGCAGCCTGGCCAGCCGCCACTTTCTCCTGCACCTGGCTGATGAGCGCTTCGACGCTAGCCTCGGTGGGTCGAGTAAAGGTCCCGGGATAGACCCCGATCCAGACGATGAAGAGCAGGACCGGAAGGAGGACCGCCCACTCCCGGGGGGAGAGGTCCTTCAGGGCGCGGTTTTCGTCCTTCTGCACCTCGCCGAAGAACGCTCGCCGGTACATCCAGAGCAGATAGACCGCCGCGAAGATGACTCCGGTGGTCGCCAGCGCGGCGACCCAGCGGGTCTCCTGGAAGGCGCCTACCAGGATCAGGAACTCGCCGACGAAGCCGTTCAGCCCGGGCAGCCCCAGCGAGGAGAGCACGACGAGGAGAAAGACTGCCGAGAACGCCGGGACGACCTGCCAGAGCCCCCCCAACTCATCGATCAGTCGGGTGTGACGCCGCTCGTAGATCATCCCCACCAGGAGAAAGAGCGCACCGGTGGAGAGGCCGTGATTCACCATCTGGATGATCCCGCCCACGAGCCCCTGCGGGTTGAGCGTAAACAGGCCCAGCATCACGAAGCCGAGGTGACTCACGCTGGAGTAGGCCACCAGCTTCTTGAGATCCGGCTGGACCGTGGAGACCCAGGCCCCGTAGATGATCCCGACCAGCGCCAGGGCAAAGATCCAGGGGGCGAAGGCCAGGCTCGCCTGGGGGAAGAGCGGGAGACAGAAGCGGAGGAACCCGTACGTCCCCATCTTGAGCAGGACTCCGGCCAGGATCACGCTCCCGGCGGTGGGAGCTTCCACGTGGGCGTCGGGAAGCCAGGTGTGGAACGGGAACATGGGGACCTTGATGGCGAAGGCCAGCCCGAAGGCCAGGAAGAGCCAGGTCTGAACCCCGGCCGGCACCAGATACCGGGCCAGGACCGGTAGCTCGAAGGTGTAGACCCCTGTGGCCAGCCCGTGGTCGAAGTAGAGAGCCAGGATACCCACGAGCATCACGAGCGAGCCGAACATCGTGTAGAGGACGAACTTGATGGCGGCGTAGATTCGATTCTCCGCGCCCCAGACTCCGATGATGAAGTACATGGGGATCAGCGTGGCCTCCCAGAAGATGTAGAAGAGGAAGAGGTCCAGGCTGACGAACACCCCAACCATCCCCGTCTCCAAGAGCAGCATGCTGACGGCAAACTCCTTCTGCCGGTGCTCGATGGCTGTCCACGCGGAGAGGAGCGCCAAGGGGGTCAGGAACGTGGTCAGGAGTACGAGGAGCAGGCTGATCCCGTCGATCCCCAGGTGATACGCGATCCCGAAGCTTGGCATCCACTCAAGACGCTCCACGAACTGGTAGCCGGGCTGGGCGGAGTCGAAGCCGAAATAGAGCCCGAGCGATATGAGCAAGGTGGCGGTAGACACGAGGAACGCACTCCAGCGGATGAGCGCCTCCCTGGGGCGAGGCAGGAAGAGAACGCCGAGCGCTCCGAGTGTCGGCAGAAAGACCACCGGAGAGAGCATCGGCAGCACAGAACTACCTCGTCAGGAGAAAGCCGATGATGGCAATGGCGCCCAAGAGCATGGTCAGCGCGTAGTTCATCACGTAGCCGGTCTGCACGCGCCGCATCCCCTCGGCCCAGCCCGTCACCGCCCGGCCGATCCCATTGACCACCCCGTCGATGAATCCCAGATCGAAGGCGCGTGCGCAGAAGCTCGCCGCCCAGAGGATCGGCCGCACCACGGAGATCTCGTAGAGCTCGTCCACGTACCACTTACGGAGGAGCCAGGCATGGAGCCTCGTCCGAGGCTGGCCGATGCTCTCGGCTCGCACCGGCCGCCTGCCGTAAACGAGCCACGCCAGGAGCACGCCGGCGACTGCCACGATCCCAGCCAGGACTTGGAGGGCCAAGGTAGAGAGCGCGGCGCCGGCCGCTTCGCCGTGGAGCGGGAAGACCGGAGCCAGGAACCGCCCGAAGACCGGTCCGTGGGCAGTCGGGATGACGAACGCCACGCCGGTCACGAGCGTGAGCACGGCCAGCGCGCCCAGCGGAACCGTCATCACCGGGGGTGACTCGTGGATACGGGCCGCCTCGCGAGAGAAGCGTGGGGCACCGAAGAACGTTAGGAACACCACCCGGAAGGTGTAAACGGCGGTGATGAAGGCGCCGAACAACAGGAGGGCCCAGAGCCAGAGATGCCCGCCGTGATACGCGGCAACAAGGATCTCATCCTTGGAGAAGAACCCCGCAAGCGGTGGGATGCCCGCGAGGCCAGCGGCCCCGACGAGGAAGGTCACCGTGGTGGGGACCAGCCGCGGCGCCAGCCCTCCCATCCTGCCGAGGTTCTGCTCGCCCCCGAGCGCGTGAATGACGCTCCCAGCCCCCAGGAAGAGCAACGCCTTGAAAAACGCGTGGGTCACCAGGTGGAAGATCCCCGCGACGTAGGCGCCGACCCCAACTGCCACGAACATGTAGCCGAGCTGGCTGATCGTAGAGTAGGCGAGCACCCGTTTGATGTCGGTCTGGACGAGACCAATGGAGGCCGCGAACAGCGCCGTGAGCCCGCCCACCCACGCCACGACGGAAAGCGCCACCCCTGAGGCCTCGAAGAGCGCATGGGTCCGCGCCACCATGTAGACCCCGGCCGTCACCATCGTGGCAGCGTGGATCAGGGCGGAGACCGGAGTGGGTCCCTCCATGGCGTCCGGAAGCCAGGTGTGGAGGGGGAGCTGGGCAGACTTCCCGCACGCCCCCATGAAGAGAAGCAGTGAGATCAGGGTGGCGGTGGACGGCGAGAGGCCCCCAGCGTTGGCGAAGACCTCGCCGTAGTCGAGCGTTCCCATCGTGACCCAGAGGAGCATGATCCCGAGACCGAACCCGAAGTCGCCCACCCGGTTGACGATGAAGGCTTTCATCCCCGCCTCCGCCGCCGCCTTCCGCTGGTACCAGAACCCGATCAGGAGGTAGGAGCAGAGCCCGACCGCCTCCCAGAAGACGTAGAGGACGAGAAAGTTCCCCGCCAGCACCAGCATCACCATGGAGAAGACGAA
>JBHIBG010000077.1:0-13032 GCA_046758965.1 Methylomirabilia bacterium
GCGCTGCGTCAAGGCGTTCAGCGTCGGCGTGCTCATAGCTGATTTCCCCCTCTAGTCTGCCCGAGGGCTTGAGCGCCATGACTGCTCCTTCCCCCAGACGATGCCGAGCGTTTCGTTGAGCAGGATCATCCGGTAGCCGCTCCGTTCGCCGCTGTGGCGGCCGCTCTGGCGGCGGCGCCATGGAGTGCCTGCCAGAGTTCTGGCGTTCCCGCCAGAGCCCTCCACTCTGGCCGGTCTCTGCCTTACCCCGCTAACCCCCTTCCACACCGAAGTTTTTCCGCCTTCCTCCCCGCCCAGAGGGTCCTGGAACAACACTTGCTGGTATCGCGGTAGGAAGGCCCCTCGCAGGGAGCCTTATCTTCCGTGCATCGGGGAGAAGATGAGCGTCGTGAAAACGAGAAGTCGGATCCTCCGTCAGTCTGGGGCATCACTACCGCTGCTTCAGATGCGGTTGGCAGGCTAAGGAGCCCGTTATGCGGACGTTCCGCCGTGTCCGATATGCCAAGGGATCAGCCATGCTGGATAGACCGCCCCAGCGCCCCGGCCGGGATCTGCGCGACACCGTGGCCTTTGTCTTCGGGGCCGGGATCCTCTGGCTCCTGGTGCTGCTGCTGGGATGAGCGATGTTCCAATTCCCTTGGACGAATCCCCGCGGCTCCTCGAACGCCAACCAGGAGAACATCATCCTCTCGCTCATGCGCGTGCTCTCGCTCGTGCGCGTCGGCCCGGACCCCTCCGCGGCAGACCACCGGCGGAAGCATTTTACCAGCTCCGCTGCCGCGGCCAGGGAATCCATAGAGGAGGGCAAAATGGCGGCTTCCTTGATAGAAGCCATGCGGGCCAAGCTCGGTGACGAACGGGCGATCTTGGAGACATTGGCGCGGCGGGTGGACTCCGGACCCACCGCCATCGAATGGCAGAAAGGGTATGTGAAGGCCCTACAGGAGATCTGTGATCTGGAAGGGATCCCCCCTGGAATGCTGTTCATCGTGGCGCGGGACAAACCTGCCCTCTATGAATATCTGCGGGACCAGACGCCTATGCAAGTCATCCTGGATCGGCGCCGTGAGGAGCGGCGACAGCGCATCCAGGCGCATGAGCCAGAGCGGCGGCAGACCGACCGCCGACGCCAGCCAGCCAGCGAGGATGCTCTCCGCTCCCACGGATTTGTCGTCATCCGCCGGCAGTAAGGAACGGGCGCCGGGGCCACCCTCGGCGCGCGTGGTGCCTCCGGGGCAGGCCTGTTCGGCCCGCGAGAGCCGGCAGAAGGCTCGGTTCGTAGGCCAAACTGTCGCTTGACAGCTCCACCGACCTCCACCTAGACTCCTGCCGATACACGCATAAGGATGGAGGGGTTTCCATGAAACTCGAGCGACAGGACCGGGTGGGCATCCTGACTATCGACACCGAGCACGGCAACGCCATCAACCGGGAACTCATCCGGGAGGCTCACGAGTTGATGGATGAGGTGGAACATGACCCGATGATCCGTGCCCTGGTCGTGGCCTCGACGCACCGGTCGGTCTTCTGCCCAGGCGTCGACCTCCGCTCCCTGATCACCTGCTCGAGCACCGAGATGCGTGCCTTCTTCGAGGCGATAACCGGCCTGGTACAGCGCAAGTTCGTCTTCCCCAAGCCGGAGGTGTATGCCTTGAACGGGCACACGATTGCCGGCGGATGCATCATGGCCCTGACCGGGGACTATCGTCTTATGGCGCGGGGGCGCTTCTACATCGGCGTGATAGAGATCGATCTCGGGCTGACGGCGTCCGCCGGCATGGTAGAGATGCTCCTCTACGTGCTGGGCGGGCGGTCCGCGGAGCGCATCCTCTACACGGGGGAGAACTACCTCCCCGAAACCGCGCTGGAGCTCGGGCTCGTGGACGAGGTGGTCGAGGGCGAGATGCTGATGGCCCGAGCCCTCGAGCACGCCAGGGTGCTGGGGAACAGGCCGCAGATGGCATACGGGACGGTCAAGCGCTATGCGCGTCAGGCGATCGTCGAGCGGATGCGAGAAGTGGACGCGGCCCACCTGGACGACCTCGTCGCCCTCTGGTTCGCCGAGGAGGCGCAACAACGCTTGGCCGCTACGGTCCAGCGCCTCGGAAAGAAAGCTGGCGTAAGTCCGCCGTCCTAGCCGTAGCGCTCCCGTAGAAGGACGCCGCCCCGGGCCATGGCCGCCAGCTTCAGGTAGGCCTCGTCTAGATCCATGGGGTTGGCGCTCGAGGGGGCGAAGCCGCAGTCGGGGTTCAGGGTCAGGCGCTCCTTCGGGACATACTCGAGCGCTCGTTCCACCCGCTCTACGACGTGCCCGGCTGTCTCGATCTGCCTGTCGCAGTGGTCGATGACCCCCAGACCCAATACCTTGTCGGCGGGGAAGCGCCTGAGGATCTCCACGCCCCCGGCCTCGGGCGCGGCGAACTCCATGGCCAAGCGGTGCACCCGCATCCGGCCCAGGGCGTCCATTATGAGATCGTAAGGTCCGCGGGTGAGGCGCTGACGGTTGAAGTGGGCGTGGCACAGGTGGAGGCTGAGAAAGACCCCCGAGATCCCCTCCACCGCCCCGTTGACGGCCCGGACACACGACTCGATTTCAGCTTCCACGTCCGTGATGCCCTCCTGCCGGCGGTAGTCGGGGTCCACCAGCAGCGCCAGCCACGGGTCGTCCAGCTGGACAGCGTCCACCCCCAATCGGGCCAGAGCCTCGAGTTCCTGGCGGATGATGAGCAGGCACGCCTGAATAAACTCCTCCCGGGTGGGGTAGGCCCGCCGCGAGACCTGAGGGTGCCACATGCGGCGCCCGACGGTGTAAGGGGAGGGGATGGCGACGATGGTCCTGCGGGTGGTATGGGCCCGCAGGAAGCGGACCTCGTCCCAGGCGATGGGGCGCCACCCCGGCAGCGGGGACACCACCGCTGGGTATCTCAACGGCGAGGCGCCCACGTGGATGACGTCCGGCTGGAACCCGCCGATGCGCTCGGCGAAGACTTTTACGTAACTCTCCCGTCGCCACTCGCCGTCGGAGACGTAGTCCACCCCCGCCCGCTCCTGGAGACGGATGGCGAAGGGTATGGCGCTGTCCAGTAGGTGGTCCGCCTCTACAGGGCGGAGGCGTCCCGCTTTGCGTTCCTCAATGACCTCTCGCACCCACTGAGGTCGTGGCAGGCTACCCACCACGAACGTCGGAAAGAGTTGGTCTCTCATGCCCTTCTCCGCCAGCGCGTTGGGGATCTCCGCCTCGATCTACTGCCACCCCTTCGCACACCCACCGCGGGGTCAGGCTGGCCGAGGCCTACTGCCAGCCCAGGACGGCGTACCCCCGCTCTCTGAGGCACCGGTTGACGAACCGCTTGTAGACGGGGCTTGGCTTTGTCTGCTTCACGGCGCCGCCCACGGCTCCCGCAGTCCCGCCGGTCGCAGCGCCGATCGCCGCTCCGCGGCCCGCACCGGCGCCGCTCACCGCTCCGCCCACGGCGCCAATTGCCGCGCCGGCGAGGCCGCCGACCGCCGCCCCCCTGGCAATGTCTTTCGTGGCGGTGCTCCGGACGTACTCGCTGGCGAGCCTTCGGCACTCGGCTATGTCGCGTTCCGCCTGTTGGCGCCCCACGCGCTGGAGGTGCGCATTCGGGTACAAAACGGGCGACTGTGTGCTCGCGCAGGCACCCACCGCCAGTGCGAGAAGCAGGAGTACGGTCAGCAGGCGAACAGATCGCATAAGCTGGCACCTCCTATGCCTTGCCAAGATCCTATTCTATCGCGGAGAGTGGCGATGGCCGCACCTCCACAGGTTATCCACTTTTCCACAGTTATCCACCATGGTGAAATTGCCAGGCTTGGCGCGCCCGCACAGCCATGGCCGGCAGGAAAGCGTGGACCCGTCACCCACCGCCAGGGCCTGAGGCAGATCAGCCCATGAACAAAGGCCCCCAGTATCACCAGGCGCGAAACGTCGCGTCCTATGCGGCGAACCGAACTCTTGACAGTCTCGTCCCTAGAGGACTACACAAGCTGCGGGATCATTGACCGATCACGCGAGGGTCGGCGATCCAACCGTCCACTCCTCGGCGGCGCATGGTGGCGGCAGACTTACGGGGAGAAGAGAGGGGAGAGACCTGGCAGTGTCCGTCTGCTGCCGGGGCCCACGGGGGTTCCGCGCCGCCGATTACTTTTCCCGCCTTCGCGGATGAGCGACCTGACTCACGCCTCACCCGTACGGCCTCCGACTGGCAGAACGGGCAGCAGGTGTCCTGTTGTCCTCTCTTGATGCGGGCAAGATTCATTCAGATCGGGGAGTACGTGCCCACCTGGGATCGCATCTTCGCGGGGCCTATCGGCATTGCCCTCATCTCAACAGCGGCAGGATTGACGGCTGAACCATCGGAAATCCGGCTGTGGAGCTCCGTCGGATCCGCAGCCCTCATCCTTGCCTATGCGGTCGCCCTCTGCTGCACTCGCTTGAAGGACAAGCGGGGAACGGAGCAGGCATCAACTCGTTGACCTGGAACTCGTTCTCACGGATAGACCGCCGCGTACGCCTGATCCGATTCCGCTCGGCAGGCGCTCCAGGGATCCCGGGTTGAATCTGTTCCCAGGCGTCAGCGGGCCCGTTGCCGCGCAGGATGTCAAGGTCTATCGGGTCGAGACAGGGGAGGTGAACCCTTGGAAGGCTGAGTCAGGAGGCCGGTGATGGAACTCTACGACGTCATGCGCACCACATTTGCCGCGCGGGAATTCACGGATGATCCCCTGCCGGACGAAACCCTCTTCAAGATCCTCGACAATGCGCGCTTCGCACCAAGTGGCGGCAACCGCCAGGGCTGGCGCGTGCTCGTCGTTCGCGATCGGGCGACCCGGGAAACGTTGGCCGCGCTGAGCGTCCCGGCCGCCAAGCGCTACGCCGCCCAGCTGCAGGCGGGTGAGAATCCCTGGAACGCGATCGACCAGACCTCGGTCGACACCGAGACAATCGAGCGAACGCCAGCGCCGGCCCGGTTGACGGAACCGCTCGTGCGGGCGGCGGTGGTCCTCGTCCTCTGCGTAGACCTGAAGGTGGTGGCGTCCACGGACCAGGACTTGGAGCGCGTCGGGGTCGTCAGCGGGGCGTCGATCTATCCTTTCGCGTCGAACATCCTGCTAGCCGCTCGGCACGAAGGGTTCGGCGGGAACATCACCACACTGGCAGTGGCCCAAGAACCCGGGCTGCAAGAGCTCTTGGGCATTCCCCGGCACGTCGCAGTGTGTGCCATCATGCCGCTCGGTCGGCCCGCCAAGCGGCTCACGAAGCTCAAGCGCAAACCCGTACCGGAGTTCGCGATGCACGAACGGTGGGACGGTCAGCGGCTGACGCCTCCAACCCCGTGAGCCGTGTCGCTCTCGGTCGATCGACTCGGCCCACGCGAGAGTGACCGCAGCTCAGGGGAGCGGGGGTTCGAGGCCCTGACCATGGCGTCGTGCGGCGGGTCGATCTTATCGCCCGCTTCGGCATCTCCGAGCGAACAGCGCAGCGGGATCTCGTGGCTCTGGTCCGAGCCGGCTTCGTGAGGCGGTCAGGGACGGGGCGGGGCTCGCGTTACACGCTGCCGTCACGGGCTACTGATTCAGCCCTCGCCTCTTTCGGACCTGCCGCACAGGTAAACCCGACCGAGTGATGCTTGGAATCACCTTGCGATCACCACGATTGTCAGACTTCTTCCCAGCGATCTTTATCCGCCCAGAAGGGGCATTCAGGGCATGCGGCGCCCTCGGGATAGTCTATTCCCTCCTCGTGAGGACACCCGATGATTCCGCTCGTCATGATTACCGAAAGTGCGCCGTGTTGTTCCAAGAGCTCCACGATGCGCCTTGAAATCTCACTGTCCCGCCTCACGTCTCTGTTCTCGGAGAACCATCGTTCCATGAATGCCGGCTCACCATCCGCGGCAAGAACGATGCCTACAGCGACTTTTGTAGCGAGTTTGTTGTCAGCGCCATAATACGCGATCGTGCCCACCGGGTAGCCGCGAAACCCCCGGCGAGCCTTCTTTTCCAGTCGCTTCTGGAACGGGTTCGATGCCTTCAACACCTTGGTGTCCTCCTGCGGCGCGGCGCCGCGGAGATCGCGATACCGACTCCTGATGCGGCTCTGGTCCTACTTACAATAGCCCCGCCGCCCCGCTTCGCCCGGCCAGGACCGCAGGGATCGCAGGCTTGATCTCCTGCCGGGGATGCGCGCGCCCCCTTGCGCGAGGCGCGTGGGCTATCCGAGCGCCTGGAGCACATCTGCTAGGCTGGCCACGCCCGCCACGCTCGGGAGGATCTGGTTCATGGCGAAGTTGTGGTTCTCGTCGCTATTGCTCGCGCAACACTCGCGCACCACGATGACCCGATATCCGAGGTCGGAGGCATGCCGGGCCGTCGTCTCGACCACGTAGTTCGTCCAGAGGCCCATGAGGACGAGGGTGTTCACGTCGAGAGTGTGCAGCAGCTGGTCCAAGCCGGTGGTCAGGAAGGGATTGACGCACGTCTTATTGAGGACCGGCTCGTTCTCCTGTGGTCGGACGTCGGGATGGATCTCCGCCCCTGCCGTCCCGGCTCGGAGCATACTGTTCTGTCGAACCATCTGAAAGAGGGGGCTAGCCCCCGGAGCGTCGCGATAGTCCGGCCGGAAGGAGACGGTGATGTAGATGATCGGCGTCTGTTTTCGGCGGCCCTGGTCCAGCACGTGGCGGATGTTGGCCAGGACTTTCTTTTCCTCGACTCCCGGCGTCGCGTTGACGATATCGTTCTGAAGATCCATCGCAAGAACGGCGGTTCGCTTCGCATCCAACGTAAGGGCCATGATGTTGTTCCCCCTTTCTCAGCCGCGAGTTTGGATCTTACTCAATTTAGCTCCGCGTCGTCGAAACACACTGAGCGTTTCAGCTAACCCACGCCGCCCGCCTGATCCGGCTCTCCTCCGCCACACTCCCCCGAGGCTCACCTGATCACCTTATCCGCCCGGAAGAGAATGGAGTCGGGAATGGTCAGGCCCACGGCATTCGCGGTGTTGAGGTTGATGATTAGCTCGAACTCGGTGGGCCGCTCCACCGGCAGGTCAGCGGGCTTGGCACCCTTCAGGATTTTGTCCACGTAGACGGCAGCGCGCATGAGCATTGGGTCAATGCTCGGCGCATAGGACATGAGGCCTCCAAACAGCGTAAGGGACTCCCAGTTCGACATCAGTGGGAGCTGGTGCTCCAGCGCCAACTGCGCAATCCGAGGATGACCCATCACTATGTCGTCAAACACAATTAGCGCGTCGGCACGCGCCCTAGTCATCGCAGAGAATGCTGGTTCGAAATCGTCGAAATCTCGCACGTGGAGGGGTTGAAGGGTCACGCCCAACGCCTGCGCGGCAACCTGCGTGTGTCGAAAGAGTTCTGTGAACCCCGGATTAGTCGGATTCCACAGAACCGCCACGCGGGCGATACTTGTAATCGTTTCCTTGAGCAACTCTAGCTGTTTGCCCGCGAGCTCCGGGAACATATTCGTCACGCCAGTGACATTCCTGCCGGGCCGGGCAAGGTTGGCGACGAGACCGACCTTCACAGGGTCGCCCTCGGCCACCATGACGATGGGGATCGTGCTAGTCGCGTTCATCGCCGCTCTGATCCCCGGTGTACTGACCGCGACGATGATGTCAACCTTGAGGCGGACCAGTTCCGCCGCCAGGTCGGGAAACCGCCCGTACTCCCCTTCGGCGTATCGATCGTCCACGACGAAGTCCTGTTTCTCTAGGCTCGAGGCACGTAGCCCGCGCAAGAATGGTCCCATGAACACTGAAAAAAATGGTTGTCAGGATCTAACCAGCCAATCCGATACACCTTCCCCGGCTTCTGGGCCTTATACTCTGTCCGTCCGGACTCGTAGCTCAGGAGAGAACTGGGAACCAGCAGGAGGAGGAAGAGGAGGAGGGGAGGCAGCCAAGCATAACGACCTGGAGCTTGCTGACCAGAGGACCCTTCTGCGCAGAGCCCCCGGAGGCTCACGCCGAGACTGTCCCGGTCGGCAAGAGAACGGCGCTGGAGGTTCAAGAGAAAGTAGCCCCCCGGAGGGCCAGTATAAGGCGAACCTGGCCGTTCCCGCTCCATGGCCGCGAGTGCGAGGCCCAAAAGGAGGAGGACACGTGCGCTACTACCTCGGAGTCGATTGGGCGGATCAGACGCATGCGGTGTGGGTCGTGGATGAGAGCGGGACGAAGGTCGCCGCGCGTCCGGTGGCGCACACGGCGGAGGGCTTGAGCGAGTGGGGCCGAGAGCTCGACGAGTGGCGGGCGCAGGGGATCGAGCTGTGGGCGGCGATCGAGCGGCCCCACGGCCGGGTGGTGGACTTCCTGCTCGACCACGGCGTGGTGGTCTATCCCGTGAATCCCAAGGCACTGGACCGGGCCCGGGATCGGTTTCGGCAGAGTGGGGCGAAGAGTGATCCGTTTGATGCGCGGGTCCTGGCCGACTTCCTGCGCACGGATCATGCGCATCTCCGGGCCCTCGAGCCGAGCTCGGACGCGGCCCAGGAGCTCAAACTCCTCACGGAGGACTGCCAGCGGCAGATCCGGCAGCAGACCCGCCTGGTCAACCAGCTGACGGCCAGGCTGAAGGCATACTACCCACGGGCCCTGGAGGTGGCCGAGTTGACGACGGCGCTGGCGCGAGAGTTCCTGCAGGCCTATCCGACCCCGGAGGCCGTGACCGCCCTCACGGCACGCCAGTGGCAGCGGTGGGCGCGCGCGCATCGGCTGAGCGAGGCCCGGACCCGGGCGCTCTGGGACGTCCTCCAGCAGCCGCAGCTGCCCGTGCCGGCCCACGTGGTGCGGGCCAAGGCCCGGTTGATGCAGAGCCTGGTGACGCAGCTGACGCCGGTGGTGGCGGCCGTCGGGGAGTACCGAGAGGCGATCGAGGATTTTTTCGCGCGCATGCCGGCGGCGCAGTGGGCGCGGACGCTCCCGATCGGTAAGCACGGAATCACCGCGCCGACGCTTTGGGCCCGCCTGGGGGATGCCCCCGGGCGGTGGGAGTCGTTTCGGCATCTGCAGGCCCAGGCCGGCGCCGTGCCCGTGACGAAGCGGAGCGGCAAGCAGCGGGTCATCCAGTTCCGCTTCGCCTGCGACAAGTCGTTGCGGTCCGTGGTCGATCAGGTGGCCTTCCTCTCGCTGCTCTCGAGTGAGTGGGCCCGGGCGTACTACGACCAGCAGCGGGCGCGGGGACACACTCATCGCCAGGCGCTCCGAGCGCTGGGGGCGAAATGGTTGAAGATCATCTTCGTCATGTGGCAACGCCAAGTCCCGTACGACGAGCAGTACCACTTGGCGACGATGATGCGCCAGCAGTGGCGGCAGCCGCAGAAAAAAATCGCTTGACGTGAACCAGAGAAAGTCTCGGCTGGCAGCGGCGCGGCGAGCAGGGCGAGGGGGAGGATGAGGGTGGCTAGTCTAAACTTCATGGTGGTCTCTCCGATTCGACGAAGAAACAAACTCCCCCGGCGGTCTGCGTAACCAACGAGAGGGTTGAGAGGTTGCCTGGGCACTCGGACCAAAGGTGCCTCCCGAAGGCCGGAGGGTAGGGTGATGGAAGGACTCTATGCCAGTGCTCGACGCCTGTCAACGGCAGCGTATGACCGCTCGAGTGGCTCGGGCTAGCCTGCCCCTTCCGGAAACAGAGAACCTGAACCGCCTCCGAAAGCAGCCATTAAACCGGTCATGAACCGGCGATCGACCCCGAGAAAGCGACCGTGAAAGAGGCCCCTTGACAGGGGAGGTCTCGGGCCGATCCCTTCTGCCCATGACCTCCAGCGAGGTGCGAAGGATTCGACGAAAGCTCGGGCTCACCCAGTCGAAATTCGCGTCGTTGGTCGGGGTCTCCGTCCGCGTCCACGACCTCCGGCACACGTACGCGAGCCTGCTGCTCGCTGCTAGCGCGCCTCTGACCTCCGTATGCGCCCAGCTCGGCCATGCTTCCTCGGACACCACGCTCCGCCACTACGCCCGCTGGATCTCGTCGAAGGGTCGGCAGTGGGTCAACGCCCTCGATTCTGGAACCAGAATTGGGAACCAAACCGGATCGGCGGGTGAGGATGCGTTGGAACTGCCCGATCTGGCTGGAGCCGGCGGTGGGACTCGAACCCACGACCTGCTGATTACGAATCAGCTGCTCTGCCGCTGAGCTACACCGGCTTTTCCGGAACCTGCCGCCCCAGGCCACCCCCCACCATCGCCAAGCGCCGGGCGAAGGCACAGCACAGAAAGTGAGGAGTCACATCCGTTAGGTTAGCACGCCGGCACGCCGCCTGGAAGGCCACCCGAACCGAGCGGTAGTCGCCTTGACTGCCCGCTCTCTGACTTCCCGGAGAGGTCGGGCCAAGCGGGAGCATGCGGAGACAAGATCTGCCCGGGAGCCTCTTGGAATTGGATCTATCCGGAATGGGAGAGGAAATCTGTTCTGCCCCCGTCGACCGTCAGAACCTGGCCGGTGATGAAACTGGCTTCGTCGCTGGCCAGGAACAGTGCGCTATGGGCGACGTCTTCGGGTTCGCCAATGCGACCGAGCATCGCCCGGCTGGCAAGGTTCACGAGCCCGGCTTCGGCCTCTTCGCGTTGACCGCTGGACACCGTCATGTCGGTCCGGATAAACCCCGGGGCAATGGCGTTCACGGTGATGCCGTGGGGCCCCAGCTCCAGCGCCAGCCGTTTCGTCAAGGCGATGATCGCCCCCTTGGTTGCGGCGTAGGGCGTGGTGTCGGGCAGCGCCGTCCCAAGCCCAGCGATGGAAGCGATATTGACGATCTTGCCGTAGCGCCGCTCGATCATCTGCGGGGCGATCGCTTGGGTGCAGTGGAGGATGCCGTGCACGTTCACACCTATCATCTCGTCCAGGCTCGCCTCGGTGAGCGTCTGGATGTTCCCCCCGTGAAAAATCCCGGCGTTGTTGACCAAGACATCGATCTTCCCGAATCGCCCCAGGGCCTCCTCGACCATCGCCTGGACCTCAGCCGTGCGGGCCACGTCGGCCCGAACAGCAATGGCCTGGCCCCCGGCCTTGCGAATCTCGTCGACGAGCTTGTGGGCTGGTTCGCGACCCTTGAAGTAATTCACCACCACCGCGGCCCGGTGCCTGGCGAACACCAAAGCCGTCGCCTTCCCGATGCCTCGCGACGCGCCGGTCACGAGCGCGACCTTGCCGATGAGCCGTTCACTCATGATCTCAAGCTGGCCTTCCAACCGGACGGTGAGCCTAGCCTAGCCCGAGGAGCCGGGGGGGGTCAACCGCCGCCTCGACCCATGGCTGTCACCTGGTGCCCCGGCGGTCCTACGGCCGGCTGCCCTCGCCGACGTCGGCCGCGGCTACGCCCTTGACAGGTCGTCCCGGCGCCCATAGGCTCCGGCCGCCGCTCGCCGAGGACTAGCTAGGGAATCCGGGACGGTCTGGCCTAACGCGCCGCGTCGATCGCCTTGAGATCGCCCGGGGTCAGGGTGAAGTCCAGCGCGGCCGCGTTTTCGCGCACGTGGTCACGCCGGCCCGCTTTGGGAATCGTGAACACCAACGGACGCCGGGTCAGGAAGTTCAGCGCAACCTGACGCGGCGTCCGGCCGTGCCTCTTGGCGATTTCGGCGACCCCACCCCGCAGGAATCCGCCCCTGGCCAGCGGTGTATACCCGACAACTGCGATCTTGCGCGTCTCGCAGTAGGGCAGGATATCCGCCTCGATCTCGCGATCACGCAGATGGTAAAGGACTTGATTGCAGACGAGCCGCTCGCGTGTCAGCGCCGCCTCCGCTTCTTTCATCTGCGCCACGTCAAAGTTGCTCACGCCGATGAAGCGTACCGAGCCGCGGGCGACGAGCTTTTCCATCGCCCGCATGGTCTCGCCTACGGGATGCCGGTGGCTCCACCAGTGCAGCAGGTAGAGGTCGATGTAATCGGTGTTGAGGCGACGGAGCGAGCGCTCACAGGCTCGCAGCGTTCCGGCGTACGAGGCATTGTGCGGCAGCACCTTGGTGGCGACGAAGACCTCCGAGCGGTGCCCCGAGATCGCGCGCCCGACGACACGCTCGGCACCCCCATCGGCGTACATCTCGGCGGTGTCGATGTGGGTCAGGCCGAGCTCGATGCCCAACCGCAGCGCCGCCACCTCATCCTCGTGCGCGCCGCGGCTCTCGCCCATGCGCCACGTCCCCTGGCCGATGACGGACACGCTGACCCCACTCCGCCCGAACGGACGCCTGATCATGCCCTGCCCCCGTCACCGCTCCGATCGTGACACCTGCTGAAGTCGTGCAACAAGTCGCCGTGGAGATCCCGCCGCCCTAGTGCATCATCGGAGGCTCTGACTCCGCAGGTGGCGGCTCTGCTGGAATTCCTGCGTAGCGGTCCCGTAGGCGCATCCACCACTCCATCCGGGTCCAATCCGGCGTCTGAACGTAGCCGGGTTTCTCAGGATCAAGCCAGGGATTCGGGAACCACACGGTGATCATCTGCTCGCCCTTGCCGTTCCACATTCGAAAGCCCCAAGAGCCGCACCGGCCAGCCGGATCGAACTCCCGGAAGAACGCGGCCCGAGAGCAACGCCGCCACGCCGCAACTGCCGCCGGCACCGGCCGTGACCCGCTTCCCTTGTGAGACCCGATGCAGGGATGAAAGTGCCATAACCGCGAGCCCTGGCGCCCGACCGTGAGATAGCCATCCAGATACCCAATCCGGGGCTTTTCAAGGAACTGGATTTCGAACACCGCCCCCTGAAGGCACGGCCCAAAGATGATTTGGTCCGAAGCCAACGCCCCGCGGACACTCGGTGGGGTGGTCTCCATCCGCACCGAGCCTGCGTGGCGCTGGAGTGGTTGCTTCTAGCATGACGACGGGCACGCAGAGACGCTGCCTGAGGCGACAACGGACGCGGGGATGGAAGGCGACGAATCAGCCCGGCCCCAGCTGTCGACTGCCTGGACTGCCGCCCGGATGTTTGATGCTGCTAGCGGGTGACCACAAACCCGTGGGAGCGGAGATCATTCGCGCTGACTGGCTG
>JBHIBG010000078.1:0-12927 GCA_046758965.1 Methylomirabilia bacterium
GGGCCACATCCAGGCGGTCGTTGACGATGAAGGTCACCCCGGCCTTCCGGGCCCGGTCCCTGAGCGTCAGCGCTAGGGGGAGCAGCTGGCGAGTGGGCCACTCCTTCTCCCTGAGCTGAACCATCCCGCACCCGCCCGCGATAACTGCCTCGAGAACCTCTTCCGGGTCCCGGCCCCGGCTGGCCGCGCGGTCAAGGATCGCGTACAGCTCGAGCTGCACTGCCGCCCCCCTCAGAGGGATAACGCCCGCACGCTGGCCCTCTCTCCCCGGGGAGAGGGAAGGGGAGCGATCGCCCGAGGGACCCGTCACCATGGCTGGGAAGGTGGCTACCAGCGGGGGGAGGAGACCTAGCCCGCGGACGCCACGCGGCCGATGTACTCCCCGGTCCGGGTGTCGACCTTGAGCACGTCACCCTCGTTGATGAAGAGCGGCACGGAGACGACAGCGCCGGTTTCGAGGGTGGCCGGCTTGGAGCCTCCGGAGGCCGTGTCCCCGCGGACTCCCGGCTCTGTCTTCACCACGGTGAGCTCCACGAAGTTCGGGACCTCGATGGCGATCGGCTCGTCATCCACGTAGTGGACGGCGACCTCGGCGTTCTCTCTGAGAAAGTCCCGGGCCCCGCCGACCTGGTCCTCGGAGAGAAAGATCTGGTCGTAGCTCTCGAGATCCATGAAGTGAAAGCGGTCATCCCGGTAGAGGAACTGCATCCGCTTCTCCTCGAAGTTCACCAGGGGGACCTTCTCCTCCGCCCTGAAGGTCCTGTCAATGACCGTTCCGAGTTTGAGGTGCCTGAGCTTGGTTCGGACGAACGCCCCACCCTTGCCGGGTTTGACGTGTTGGAAGTCCACGACGATGTACGGGGCTCCGTCCACCTCGATTCTCAACCCTTTCCTGAAGTCGTTGGTCGAGACCTGCATGGACCGCTCGTCGGCGGTGATCTTAGGCGCGCCCTCGCCGGGCCTTTGCCGCCAACGCCTCGCCGAGCCCATCGCGCGCCCGCTCGTTGACGGGGTCCTTCTTGAGGATCCGGAGGAAAATCGTTGCTGCCTCTTCAGGGAGCCCCTGCTCCAGGCAGAGCGAGGCGAAGGTGACGGTCACGAAGGTGTTATCCTCCAGGAGCTTCAGGATCGCCGAGCCCTCGCCGGCCTCCTTTCGTCCGGTCAGGAGCTCGAGCATCACCCGAGCGTCCCGATCCGTGGGGTGGAGCCGCAGCACCTGCTCCAGGTGGCCCTGGGCGTGCTCCAGCTCTCCCCGTTTGATGTGGACCTCTGCGAGCAGCCGGTGGGTCTGGGCGTCATCGGGGGTCAGGGTCACCACGGCGTGGAGCTCGTCCAGGGCGCCCTGCTGGTTCCCTTCGGCGAGGTACGCCTTGGCGAGGATCACGCGGGCCGTCGCGTAGTCCGGATACCGCGAGAGGCCGTCCTTGCACAGGGCGATCGCCTCTTGAGTCCGTCCGGCCTTCCGGTAGGCGTCTGCGAGCGGGGCAAAGGCCAATGAGGTCGGGTCGTTGGCCAAGCGCTCTTGGTACCGGCTGATGATGCTGGCAGCCTCGGAATCCTCGGCCACGCTCGACCGCGGGGTGAGATTCGCCATTCCCCTTTTCTTATACGGGGTCGGCTCCCGCGTTGTCAACCGCCGGATGGGATCTCGCTGGCCTTCTCCTTTATGGCGTCGATGATCTCCGCCACGAGCGCCGTGGGGATGTCGAACACCAGCCGGTGAGTCCCGATCCGGGGAGCGAGAACGAAGGGGACCCGGCCGTTTCGCGCTTTCTTGTCGCGCCCGATCGCCTCCACGACCGCGGAGGTCTCCACGCCGGAGAACGCCACCGGCAGCTCCAGGGCTTCCAGGAGCCGGAGTTGGCGATGGGTGGTGTCGCGGTCTCCGATCCCGAGCCGTTCGGCTATCCGGGCAGCCACCGCGATCCCCAGCGCCACCGCCTCGCCGTGGGCCCAGCGGGCGTACCCTGTGGCCGCCTCGAGGGCGTGGCCCACGGTGTGGCCGTAGTTCAGCACGTGGCGGAGCTCCGATTCGGTCTCGTCGGCCTCGACGATCCGGGCTTTCAGCCGGCAGGAGCCGGCGACCACGCGCTCGAGCGTGGGGAGGTCCCGCCCGAGGAGTTCCCTCACGTGCTGCTCGAGATCGCCGAAGTAGTCGGCGTCGAGGACGATCCCGTGCTTGACGACCTCCGTCAGCCCGGAGCGAAATTCACGCTCGGGCAGGGTGAGGAGGACTTGAGGGTCAGTGATCACGAGCTCCGGCTGGTGGAAGGCTCCGATGAGGTTCTTGGCGCGCGGATGGTCGATGGCGACCTTGCCGCCGATGGAGGCGTCCACCTGGGCCAGGAGCGTGGTAGGGAGCTGCACAAAGGCGATCCCCCGCATGTAGGTGGCGGCCACGAAGCCCGCCAGATCTCCTACCGCGCCTCCGCCAAGGGCGACGATGGTGGAGGCGCGGTCGAGCCCGATCGCCAGGCAGCTGTTCCAGCAGTGCTCGGCTACCGCCAGGGTCTTGGCGGCCTCCCCCTGAGGTACGAGGATCTCGCCGACGGCAAAGCCGGCGGTAGCCAGCGACTCCTGCACCGTGCGCCCGTGGAGGGCCATGATGGCAGCGTCGCTCACCACCGCGGTCCGCCGGCCGAGACCGAGGCTCCGGAGGCGGTCCCCCACGGAGGCAAGGCTCCCCGCGCCGACGACGATCGAGTAGGAGCGCGCTCCGAGGTTGACGGTGATCTCTTCGGTCACCAGCGCTTGAGCGACTCCTGGTAGCCGTCGTAGTTCCGGCGGACTTCCTCCAGGCTGTCGCCACCGAACTTCTCCAGGAGCGCCTGGGCCAGGACAATGGCCATCATGGCCTCGCCGACGATCCCGGCGGCTGGCACCGAGCAGACATCGCTCCGCTCCACCACGGCCTCCACCGCCTCTTTGCTCGCCACGTCCACCGAGCGGAGCGGGGAGCGGAGCGTGGAGAGGGGTTTCATGGCGGCCCGGACGATGACCGGCTGGCCGTTGGTCATTCCGCCCTCCAGTCCGCCGGCGTTGTTGGTGGTGCGCGTGAAGCCGCCGTCCTGATCGAAGAGGATCTCGTCATGAACCTGGGAACCGGGCCTCCGGGCCGTGTCGAAGCCGAGCCCGACCTCCGCCCCCTTGATCGCCTGGATGGAGCAGAACGCTTGGGCGAGCCGGCCGTCCAGTCGGCGGTCCCATTGCACGTAGGAGCCGAGGCCCACGGGGCAGCCCAGGGCGATCACCTCAAAGACCCCCCCGAGGGTGTCGCCTTTGTCCCTGGCCGCGTCAATGGCGGCGATCATCCGGACCTCCGCCTCGGGATTCGCGCAGCGCACCTCGGAGGCCTCGGCGCGACGTCGGATCTCCTCCCAGGGGAGGCCCAGCTCGCCGGCACTGACCCCCCCGATCTCGACGACGTGGCTCAGGATCTGGATTCCGAACTCGCCGAGGAACTTCTTGGCGACGGCGGCCACCGCTACGCGCGCCGTGGTCTCGCGTGCGCTTGAGCGCTCGAGCACGTTTCTGATGTCCTTGTGGCCGTACTTCATGGCCCCGGCCAGGTCGGCGTGGCCGGGCCTGGGGCGCGTGACCAGCTTGGGGGCGGCCTCGGGCTCCGGGGAGCCCACCGCCATGGTGGCCTTCCAGTTCTCCCAGTCGCGGTTGGGGATGGCGAGGGTAATGGGGCTGCCGAGGGTGAGCCCCCACCGGACCCCGGAGAGGATGTGGACCTGATCCCGCTCGATCTTCATCCGCCCGCCGCGGCCGTACCCGCGCTGTCGACGGGCCAGATCGTGGTTGATCTCGGCTTCGGTGAGGGGAAGGCCGGCGGGGACGCCGTCGATGGTCGCGACCAGAGCCTCACCGTGGGACTCGCCCGCGGTGAGGAATCGGAAGGCCGCGCTCATCTAGTCTTTGGCGTTATGCCCTGGTACCTGGCCGTGTTCGTGTTGGTCTTGATGACCGACGGGGTGATGAACACCACCAGCTCCGTGGCCGTGTCACGGGTCCCCTTCTGCTTGAACAGCCACCCGAGGAGGGGGATGTCTCCCAGGAGCGGCACCTTCCGGATCTCCTTCTGAGCCACGCTTTGGGTCACCCCACCGATGATAAGATGATCGCCTTCCTTGATCAATACCTCGGTCTCGGTCTTGCGCTTGTTGATGACCGGGGGGGCCCCCGCAGTCCCGAGGTTGATCGTCGTCGTGCCTCGCGAGTTGTTTTCCACCAGGACTTTCATCTTGATCTTGGTGATGTTCCCCTCCTGGATCACCGTGGGGGTGACCTCCAGCTTCAGCAGGGCCTCCTTGAACTCGATCTTGGTGCCGGCCGAGCTGATGGTGGCAAAGGGGATCTCTTCGCCGAGCTCCATGACGGCCGCACTGTTTTCAACCGTGACCACCTCCGGGCGCGACAGGGTCTTGGTCTTCCCCTCGGTCTTCAGCGCCTCGAGGGCGAGGTTGATGTTCACCCGGCTTCCGATAAGGCCGAAGGTAAAGCCTCCGGCCCCCGCGCTTGTGGCGCCCGCCAGGAGAGACCCGATCGGAAGGTTGATGATATTTCCCCCGATCGGGAGCCCGGTTTGAGGATTGACGGGGAGGACCTGACCCGGGAAAGTGGATCCAGGGGGATCCGTGAACCGGAGGTTCGTTGGCCCCCCCGAGAGACTATCCACCCCGGTCCCGGTGCCGCTGCGTGCTGAAAAGCCGCTGCCGACGAGGACGGTGCCGTCCTCAATGGCCGTGCCGGCGCCTCCCCACTGGATTCCGAACGCAAAGAGGTCTTCCCGGTCGAGGATCTCCATCCTGGCCTGGATCTTGACCTGGGGCAGCGTAATGTCGAGCTCTTCCTGGATGAGCTTCTTGATCCGCTTCAGGTCAGCTTCGTAGTGGCGGATGAAGATCGAGTTGGTGGACTTGTGGGCCCGGATCGTGATCCCCTTGGCCAGCACCTCGGCCGTGGGCAAGACCGGCGGCGCCGGCGGGGGAGCCTGGGCTCCTGGCCCATAGAGGGCCGCGAAAGGCTGCTCGGCAATGGGGGGCGGGCCGGCTATCGGCACCGGCTCGACCTGCATCCCTTCAGGGGGGATGCCCAGGATCCCGATGAGGGTGTTCACGACCTCCTCGGGGTCGGCGTACGACAGACGGATCATCTCTTCCTTCAGCGGACCGCGGGCCTCGGCCTCAGTCCGGGCGAGCTTGGCGGCCAACTTCCGCTGCTGGGCCTCCGCCTCCTTGAGCTCGGCCTCGGCGATCTTGGTGCGGATCTCGGCCTCGGCCTTGAGCTTCGCCTCGTCGGCCCTGGCCTTGGCCTCCTCGTCCTTGGCGAGCTGCTCCAGCGAGACGATGCGGATCACGTTCCCCTTTTCGATCTTTCGGAGCCCCCTCGTCTCGAGGATGGTGTCGAGAGCCGTCTCCCAGGTGACGTTCTTCAGGGTGACCGAGACCTTCCCCTTCACGTCCTCGCCCGCCACGATGTTCTTGTCAGCCTCCGCGGCGAGGATCCGGAGCAGGTTGACGATCTCCGCGTCCTTGAAGTCGAGAGAGATCAGTCGCTCGCTGCTCTCCGTGGCGAACTGGGAGGGACGGCGCTGGGCGAGCTGGGCGGGCGCGGTCACGGCCACGGGGGAGCCGGTCTCGGCTTCGGCCTCTTGTACCCCTTGCTCAGGCTCCACGACAGTGGCGGGCGGCTCCGGCTCGATCTTGGCGACGGTTGCTGGAGGCTCCTCTTTGGCGAGCCCGGCCGCGGCGGAAGGCTCGAGCCTCACGATGAGCCCCGCGGGGTCCCGCTCGATCTGGTATTCTGCCTCCTTCTGCGAGAGCTCGAGGACCACGCGCGCGACGTCCTGCTTGAACTGGCTCCCCCGGATCTCGCGGAGCGGCTCCACTTCCACGGTGAAGGGGGTCTCCTGCCAGCGGTATTCAGTTTTCTCCAGGTCGATGATGAGGCGGGCGGGGGTCTCCATCAGGGAGGCGTGGTACTGGGCGGGGTCGGTGGTCTTGAGCTGCACCGTGATCTCCTCGGGCCCGATCTCGACGACCACATCGGTGAGCTGGATGGGCGCGGGTGGGGCCGCGGGAGCGGCGGGCGGCTCACCCGGCTCGATCTTGGCGACGGCCGCTGGAGGCTCCTCTTTGGCGAGCCCGGCCGCGGCGGAAGGCTCGAGCCTCACGGTGAGCCCCGTGGGGCCCGGCTCGATCTGGTAGTCCACCTCCGTCTCCGAGAACTCGAGGACCACGCGGGCCACGCCCTCCTTGAACTGGCTCCACCGGACCTCGCGGAGCGGCTCTACGCCCACGGCCCGGGAGGTGCACCGTCCGCCGAATCCGGTTCTCTCCAGGTCGATGACGAGGCGGGCGGGGGCCTCTATCAGGGAGACGTCGTACTGGGCGGGCTCGCTCGTCTTGACCTGCACCGTGATCTCTTCCGGCCCGGTCTCGACAGCCACATCGGTGAGCTGGATGGTCGCCTTGACCGCGCCGACTTGGGCCTGCTCTTCGGCGGGCGGGCATCCTCCCGCGACCGGGGTGGCGAGAGTGAGTACGAGCAGGGTTGCCAGAAGCCAACGGGCCTGCGCCATCATTCTTCCTCCTCTTCGGTTCCTGCTGCGCTGAGGTGCTTCATCAGTCTCTGGTGAGGCGCATCCTCAGGCTCGTGGCTCCGGATCCCGTCCGGACGCGAAAGGTCAGGTTGTCATCCTCGATCTTCACCACCTGCGCCCCTCCGATCGTGTCGCCAGGCTTGACGATGTACCCGAGACCCTCCGGGCTTTCCACCAAAGCCAGGCGGCCCTCACGGCCCTGGACGACTCCAACGAGCTTCATGGCGCGGAGGACGAGATCAGCCTCCGCGGCTGAGGCCGGCGGAGGAACAGGTCGAAACGGGTCGCGCCGCCCCTTCGGATGGTAGGGGATGGGGCGAAACGGCCTCGCGTCGGCCTGCTCGGCATGCCCCGCCAAGGCTGCTCCCGGCTTGGCCGGCGCCGCGGGGGGAGCGATCTGAGCCAGCTGCGGGGCCGCCTTGGGCTCCGGCGGCGGAGGGCTGCCGCCGCATCCGAGCAGTCCGAGAAGCGCCAGCCCGGGAAGCCACCTGATGATTTTCATCGCTTCGCCCTCGAGGGAGGCCTGCGTGCTCCCCGCTTCGCTTTGGGTCCCCCGGGCTTGGTGGGTTGGGTCGTTTCTTCGCCTGGAATAAAGTAGGTCGCCAGGGCAAGCTCGGCGCGCACCGTACCCATGGACAGACCGGTATCTGGCTTCTCGCCCTGGCTCCTCTTGGGCTTGCCGCGCCGGCGCCCGGACTTTTCCTTCTTGGCTGCGGCAGCCCCCAGGAGCTTGAAGTCCGACAGGGTCACGATGCGCGGAAGTTGGGCAAGCCGTGCGAAGAACTCCCCGAGCTGGTGGTAGTTGGCCGCCGCATTGACGAGGATCTGGACCTCCTCGTAGAAGTCCTGCGGGTTGGGGCTCTGCGGCTCAAAAAGAGTCACCACCAGCCCTGATCGGCGGGCCAGACTCGAGATCTGCCTGTAGAGTTGCGGCATCTCCTTTTCGGTTGGCAGCCGCGCGTGGATAGCCTCCAGGCGGCGGCGGAGCGTCGCTGCCTCCTGACGGAACCGGGACAGGTTGGCGGCGATGACGCGGTTCTGCTTGAGCTGGGTCTGAAGGGAGAGGTGTTGTCCCCGAAGCTCCTGCACCTGAGCCTTTTTGGGCGAGAGCACCAAGACGTAGCCGCCGACCACGAGCACGGCCAGCAGCGCGACAGCAACGATCAGCTGCTGGGAGCGGGGGGCTTGAGTAATCGCCTCGAGAGCCATGATGGTCTAGATTCCGAATGTCGCGGTGACCTCGAATGTCACGACGCGAGGGAACTCGTCCAGGTCTTGTTCAGCGATGACCACATCCACCTCGTGGAACCTCTCGGACTTGCGGAGGTTGGCCATAAACTCGGCGACGACGAAGGGGGAGAAGGCCGCTCCGGCCAGCGTGAGCTGATCCTCCTTTTCTTCGGCTTTGGTGAGCCAGAGATTCCGGGGGACGGTACCCGCGATGGCGTCCAGGAGATAGACCGGGCGCGCCTGGTTCTGGGCAATGATATCAACGAGCTCGAGACGCCTCTCGAGGTCTTCCTTCTCCCTCTTGAAGCGGTTCCCTTCGGTGATGATCGTCTGGAGCAACGCTAGCTCCCGCTGAACGCGCGCGTTTTGCTCTCGGAGGCGGGCGGCCTCCGTACCCAGCGACCACCAGGACCATCCCATGCCCAGGATGATCAGCGCGCAGACAGCCCCGACGGCCGGCCACAGCCCGGTGAGCGCCGGCAGGAGGGACGGGAGGGCGAAGGTCGGCATTCGCCTGGCTTTCCGGGGGAGGAGGTTGATCTTGATCATGCCGGTCTCGGCTTGTCGTTGGGGCGCCGGATGCCGAGCCCCACGGCCACCGCCAGCTCGGGTCCCAGGTTGGCGAGCTCATCCCCCGAGAAGCGGTTCGGATCGAAGAAGATGTTCTGGAATGGCCGGGCGATCTCCACGGGGATCCCCCAGCTCGAGGAGAGAAACTCGTCGATTCCAGGCAGTTTGGCGCACCCCCCCGACAGCACCAGGCGGCTGATGCGCTCGGACTCCGTGGTCGAGGCGAGGTAGTCGAAGGTTCGCTGGATCTCCAGGGAGAGCTCGCGAGAGACCGCCGTCAGGGCGGGGATCAGGTCGTCCCAGTTCACTCCCACGTCCTGGCCCTGTTTGGCGGCCTCGGCCGCCTCCATCGAAATACCCAGCCGCTGGGCGACGGCCTGGGTGTAATTGAGTCCCCCGAAGGAGACGTCGCGGGCGAAGAGGGACGAGCCGCCCCGGACGACGTTTGTCTTCATGACGGAGGCCCCGATGTCGATCAGGACGACGGCCTCCTCGTTAGGCTCGTCGGTGTTGAGTTCGAACTGGTTCTCCAGTGCGAACGAGTCCAGGTCCACCACCACAGGGGTGAGGCCGGCCTCGTCCACCAGGAGCACATACTCGTTAACCTTGGACTTTTTCACGGCGACCAGCATCACGTCCATGTTAGCGCCCCGCTCGCCGACGATCTGGTAGTCCAGGTAGACGTCGTCGATCGCGAAGGGGATGTGGTGCTCGGCCTCCAGAGAGATCGCGTCGCCAAGCTCCTTGGCCGGAACCCAGGGAAGCTGGACCTTCTTCACAATGAGCTCGCGTCCCGAGATGGAGATCACCGCGTTTCTGCTCGTCACACCGGCCTTGTCGACCGCCTCCTTGATGGCCTCCACGACCAGTGGAGGGTCTTTGATCGCTCCCTCGCTCGTCGCTTCGGGTGGCAGCGGAGCCACCGCGAAGGCCTCGAGCTCGTACCCCTGCCTGGATGGGGCAAGCTGCACGACCTTGACCGCGGTCGATCCGATGTCGAGGCCGAAAGTCCCCTTCTCCTTACCGAACAGCCCCATTCACCTGGCTCCATTTCACCCCCTTCGGCGGAGGGCGCAGGTTAACTATCGAAAAAATCGGCTTAAAAACATTATAGAGAGCTGTAAAAGGGCGAGTCAAATTTTCAGGGACGAAAAGAGAAGGTCCCGGCGCATCCGGAAAGTCCAGGGGGCGCGCGCACTCGCGAGGCGCTGGGGTCTTTTGAGCGGGGGTCAGGCCGGTCACCGGTGTAGGGCTGTTACAGGGAAATGGTGGTCGAGCAGGCGACGCGGAGCTTTTGTTGGCCATGAACGAGGGCAGGGCGAGACCAGTTCATTCGTCCTCCTAGAGAAGGTTTCGAGGTCTCACGCTGGCCCGGAAGGTCCGGCTCACCGTTTGGTCTCCAGATTGGGCCGTCGAGGTGAGGGTGACACGGAGCTCTCTCACCCGGTCCCGGTTCACCTGAGTCGTCAGGTCGGTAATCTCGACCGGCGGGGTGACCCCGGTCCAGTAGGTGATCTGGAAAGCCGTGACTCCGCTGGCGAGGGGTTGAGCGCCGCCCCCGCCGACTTGGCGTCTCAGAGTCCCGGTGCCGTCGAGGGTGTAGGTGACGGTCTCGACCGAGCGGGCGACGCTGCCGGCAGGATACGAGGCGTCGAGGCTTGCCCCCAGGGTCAGGGTGGTCCCCGCGATGCCGGTGATCACCTGGTTCTCCGAGATGGCGCCGTCCGCCACATAGAGCAGCTCCCCCGCGGAGAACCCTGCGGCAGAGCTGACCTGAGCTTCCGTATCCCCCGCGTTGGCCGGCGCGGTGAGGGTGGCGTCGGCGCCTGCGGCATCCAGGGTGTCATTGTTGATCTCTGCCAGGAAAGTGATGGTGGTGGCCGTCGCCGCCGTGATGGCGCCTGGGGACACTGACCGGCTGTTGTTGATCAGCCTGAACTCGGAAGCGATCCGGTCGACCACCGCGCGGCCGGAGAGCTGGGCGGTTTCCCCTGCCGTGGTAAACAGATAGGATCGGAGCGAGACCTGATAGACGCCGAGCACCGCGGCGAGGACGAGGCCCAGCACGGCGGTGACGAGGAGCATCTCCGTCAGAGTAAAGCCGGCCTCCGGGGCTCGTCCGGTTGCTCTCGTGGCGGTCATGGCCGTTGCGCGATCATCGTGATGAGCCGGACCTGTTCTTCCTGGCCGATTCCCGTCTCCTGAAGCGGTCGGAAAAAGACGTCAACGGTCAGCGTCTTCATCCCTGCAGCGGGCACGCCATCCTGGATCGTGACCGTCCGGCGGTGGTTGGGATACCCGGCAATATCCCCATAGGCCTCATCGGGGAAGTTGGCTGAAGTGATGTCATCCTGCGCCGCGGTGTACCGGGCGTTCTTGATCTGCTCCAGCCGCGCCTGAGCCAGCATCGTGGCCGAGGACAGCGCGTTGGAGCGGGTGATCGCAGCTTGACCGAAGCTCACTCCGCGAGCGGCACCACCGCTCTGGACCCCTACGAGCCCCACGATCCCGACTACCCCGACGGTGAGCAGCCCGATGGCAATGAGGACCTCGACGAGGGTGAACCCCCGCTCGTTTCCGGACGGATGCAGAAGCGCCGTCACTGGATCTCGATCCGGCCTACAGCGTTGACGACGACGTCCAGGGAGGAGGTCGCGTGGTAGTTCGCGACGGTGATTGTCGCGCCGGTGGCGGCGCCGAGAGGCGTAAACGTGGGGTTGGCATTCGCGTTGAGCGTGGCGAGGTTGTCAAGTCTCATCCACCCCTGCGCGTCCGTCCCCGGTCCCGTCCACGGCGCGCCCGCGAGGCAGGCGGTCGCCCCTGGCATCTGGTGATAGCGAAGCCGGTTGTTGGCGTTGTCGAACTCCACGCAGTGCTGGACGTTCCGAGTGATGGCGAGCTGGCGAGCCTGCTGCAACAGCGCGACCAGGTGTGCTGCCGCCCCCCTGGTCTCCTCGGCCTGGAGATAGGTCAGCAAAGGGGGAATCGAGACGAGCATGACAATCGCGATCATGGAGATCACGGTGATCAGCTCGGTGAGACTGTAGCCGTCGTGTCGAGCCAGCCGCTGGAGACGCTCGCGAGCAATCAAAGAGATGGCCTCCTTATCAGATCTGGGACACTGGCCGTGCAACGATAGATGGGATGCAAATGAGGGGCCAACAAGTTTAATATTCGGGCACTTAGAAGTGAATAAACTGAAACCTAACTAAGTCAACGGGTTACTGGTTGAAAGAAGCGGTGAGTGTGCCCTTTTCTCGCCCTTGCCCGATCCTGCCCTCCACTTGTCCAAAGGGGTAGCACTAAAATAGCTGCAGTAGCTAGTGGCAAGAATAGTCGTTCTCCATGACAGTCTGTCAGTCATCCTGGGTAATCCTGGGTAATCTGTCGACCGGTAAGCAGTGGAGCCTGACAAAGCGCGAGAGAGCGGTTGCCCACCCCTACACGCTCCTTGACAGCATACACCTTATAAGTTAACTATTTTGGGACGGGAAGAGGACGAGGATGGCTGAGACCGCGCTCGATGATCGCCGTCGACAGGTGCTCGGTGCCGTCATCCAGGAGTACGTTGAGACGGCAGAGCCCGTAGGCTCCCGGGCAGTGGCCAGGCATTCCAGCCTCCGGCTCTCTCCAGCCACGATCCGGAATACCATGGCTGACCTGGAGGAGCTGGGCTACCTGGACCAGCCCCACACCTCGGCGGGGCGGGTGCCCACGGACAAGGCCTACCGTTTTTACGTAGACTCGCTGACTGACCGCCCTGGCCTTCCCGAGACCGGCGTCACTCCCCCGGCGGGGCAGTTGGCTCCCTCCCAGACCGGGGTCGAACAGGTGATGGAGCAGGCATCGGTCCATCTTTCTGCAGCCTCTCGCATGACCGCCGTGCTGTTGGCCCCTCCGCTCAAGCAGACGCGTCTCGTCCGTCTGGACCTGATCCCCCTTCGCAGTGATCGCGCCCTGGCCGTGGTCATTACCGAAGGGGGCTGGGTGACAACCCGGACGCTGACCCTGGAGCCCCAAGTGGTCCTCGAGGATCTTCGGGAGGTGGGCCAGCGGCTCAGCCGCCGCTTCCAGGGGAAGACCGTTCAGGAGATTGTTGACGAGGTGGCCGCGCCCGCGGATCCGCTCGACCCGCTCCACACGCGGACGGGGTCGCTGGTGGAGCAGGTTTTCGCGCTCCTGCGAGACCGCACCCTCTATATCGGGGGGGCGATCAACGTGCTGGAGTACCCGGAGTTCTGGCACCTCGCCACAATGCGGGCCATTCTCAGGACGTTCGAGGAGAAGGAGCGCCTGATCGAACTCCTCTCACAGCTGGCCACCGAGACAGGGATCCAGGTGATGATCGGACGGGAAAACCCCTTCGAAGAGATCCAGGAATGCAGCCTGGTCACCTCGGCCTACACCTACGAGAACCAGGTGTTGGGGATTCTCGGCGTGCTGGGTCCCAAGCGGATGCCCTACGAGCGGCTCATCCCTCTGGTGGATGAGATGGCCAGGCTGGTGAGCCACTCTCTCTC
>JBHIBG010000079.1:0-12865 GCA_046758965.1 Methylomirabilia bacterium
CAACGGAAACCGCGGCTTAGGACGCTATTTGCCTTTCGTACAAATATTCCCTAAATTCAAAACTGGAGCCTGGATGTGTCGAAACATACCCGAATAATCCGGACCTGCGTTCGCCTACGATCTGTTGGGCAGCATCGCCTCTAAAGTGTCTGAGGACGTGATGCTTCTTAAGGACCACTTCGAACGACGAACGAGCTATCCGGGAAGATTGAAGCAGAGACGAAGACGTTGACGGATAAGCTCGAAGCGGCTCGCCAAAGCGTTCTAGAAAAAGTCGAGACGCTCTTCGAGAGGAAATTTCTGCGAATCGTTGGTATGATCATTGGGGTGATTCCCGTGACGTAAGCAGGTGCGGCGTACCTCGAAGGAACCAAGCTCGGTGGAAACACAGCGGCCTTCTTGGCTGCTCTCGTTGGGACCGTGATTCTCGCGGCGACTTACCTCCTTAGCCGTCGGGCGTGAATCGAAATAAGATCAGCGATGGTTCATAAGCAGTCGTTCGCGGCTCTGTTTGGGTCCACCGAAGCCGTGCGAAGCGTAATTTCGCGGCCCGTTTCACGTCATCTAAAGTGGCTTGTCGAAAAGCTTAAGTGGGAATATTGCACTGCGGTATGATGACATCGGACCACAGGCGGGGGTAAAGAGATGCCAGTGTTGCAGTTTAAGGGGAAGACTGCTATCGAGTGCTATCATCATACCATTCCGCACCACACGCTGGAGTTTGACAGCAAGCTGTCAGTCCTGGCCAAGGGAGTAACCTGATCATCGAAGGCGACAACCTCTTGGCCCTGAAGGCCCTACTTCCTACGCACGCCGGCCGGATCAAGTGCATCTATATCGATCCGCCTTACAACACTGGAAACGAAGGATGGGTCTACAACGATAACCTTACCCAACCACAGTTCAAGGAGTGGATCGGCCAAACCGTCGGCAAAGAAGGCGAGGACGCGACGCGTCACGACAAGTGGTGCTGCATGATGTACCCTCGTCTCCAACTGCTGAAGGAACTCCTCAGCGACGACGGGGCCATCTTTATCAGTATCGATGACAACGAGGTCGCTTCCTTGCGGATGCTCATGGACGAGATTTTCGGGAGTCAGCACCGTCTCGGGACGCTCATTTGGAAGGCCCGTAACTTCCCAGACAGTCGTCCGAAGACGGGTGTCTCCGTTGACCACGAGTACGTTCTCGTCTACAGGAAGTCTGGTCAGGGGCGACTAATGGGGAAGAGAAGGAGCGAGGCGAAGTATTCCAATCCAGACAACGACCCACGGGGCGATTGGACAAGCTGCAGCCTCCTGGGGAAAGCGACTAAAGCACAGCGTCCGAATTTGCACTATGACATCGTGAACCCGCGGACTGGTGAGGTATATCCGTGCCCTCCGGAAACTGGGTGGATTTGCAGCTTTGAAACTATGGTGCAGAAGATCTCGGAGCGCCGGATTCTGTGGCCAAAGAAAGCGGGGGGACGTCCCCGAGAGAAGGTGTTTCTCAAAGAATTGCAGTCCGGTGTTCTCGGGTTTCCGAGCATTATTGATGGTGTGTTTACCAGCGATGGAACGGAGGAACTGAGGCGGATATTCGGGAGTCAAACGTTGGCTTTCCCCAAACCCTCTGTCTTGATTCGGGATCTGATCGATCAGGTTGTCGAGCGTGAGGACGTCATCCTGGATTCCTTTGCAGGTAGCGGGACCACCGCACACGCAGTGTTAGAGTTGAACAAAGAGGATGGTGAGAACCGTAAGTTCATCCTGGTGCAGATGCCCCATGACACCAAGGAGAATGAGAAGGAGAACCTGAATATCTGCCAGAAGATCACGACCGAGCGTGTGCGGCGGATCATTCAGGGGTACACTCACACAACGCAGAAGGGCAAGAAAGAGAAGGTTGGCGGCTTGGGCGGGTCGTTCACCTATGCTCGAGTCGGCCCGCCTTTGTTTGGCGAGTACCGCGATCTGGGCGAGAAGCTGCCGGCCTTCGAGGAACTGGCGAAGTACATCTTCTATACGGAAACGAGCAGAGAGTTCGATCGGAAAGCGATGAACGAGAAGACCGGCAAGATCGGAGAGCATAACGGGACCAGTTACTACCTACTCTACACGCCTGATGGGAGGGAAGGCCGGACGTTGGATATGAGGTGGCTCAAATCGCTCGACAAGATGGAGAAGAACCGGAACCTGGTGATCTATTGTGAAAAGATATGGGTCCACCGTGATGATCTGGCCAAGTATGAGGTGGAGACGAAGCGGACGGTTCGGCCGATGCCGGTGCCGTTCAGTTTGAAGTAGGGGGGAGACACGCGTATGCCCAAGAGCAGCTATACCGCGATTCTGGAAAGAGAAGGCGACCTCTACGTCGCTCTGTGCCCCGAGCTCGACGTGGCCAGCCAGGGAGCAACGGTGGAAGAGGCGACTGCCAATTTGAAGGAAGCGGTGGAGCTATTTCTGGAGTGCGCGGATCCCGATGAAATCAAACAACGGTTGCACAGCGAGGTATTTGTGACGAGATTCGAAGCGGCGCATGGGTAGGCTGCGGGTCCTTTCGGGACCAGAGGTCTGCCGGATTCTTGAACAGCACGGGTTCGCGGAAGTGCGGAGGGGAGGGAGTCATGTCGTAATGCAGCGTCGGACCGAAACTGGAACCGTGACCGTGCCGGTGCCTGATCATCCAGAACTGAAGAGAGGGACGCTCTTGTCGATCATTCGGCAGAGCGGCGTTTCTCGCGCTGAATTCGAATCGTGAGGCCCCGGACCTCATGCAACTGAAGCGCTATCAGGAGCGGGTAATCCGGGAAGTGAAAATCTTCCTGGAGGCTCTTACCTCACAACAGGCGGCAGGGAACAAGTATGCTGCCCTGGAAGCTTGGGACGAGGCCAAGAAACAGTTTTCTCTTCCGGGGCAATATCACCAACGCCGAAACGGCCTTGACAGGGACCTGCCCACCTTTTGCATCAAGGTGCCCACCGGTGGGGGAAAGACTCTGCTGGCCACACAGATTCTCGGCCTGGTTCATCGGACGATCCTCAAGCATCGCAATGGAACAGGGCTACTGCTTTGGGTTGTCCCCAGTGACCAGATCTACAAGGACACGCTCAAGGCACTGCGAGACCGCAGGCACTTCTACCGAGAGTCTCTCGAATTCGCCGTGTCTCGACGCATCGAGGTCTGGGAGAAGCACGAGATTGCACGGTTAACGCCCGGTCAACTGCGCAGCAACCTGAATATTTTGCTGCTCAAGCTCGCAAGCACCAACCGCGAGACGCGGGAACAGCTCAAGTTCTTCCGCGACAGCGGCGGCAATATCGTCCAGCACTTCCCTCCGGAGAGTGAGCCGGAGCAACATCAAGCGTTTAAGGCTCGGATTCCGAACCTGGATATGCTAGCAGAGAACGAAGCGCGGGGCCAATACCTGGTCAAAACCTCGCTCGGCAACCTGGTCCGGCTCTGCGAGCCCGCGGTCATCCTTGATGAGGGGCACAAGGCCACCAGCGGCCTGGCCCGGCAGACCATTGAGGGGTTCAATGCCTCCGTCGTGGTGGAGCTATCCGCCACGCCTCCGAAGGAGGCTAACGTCTTGGTACGGGTCTCGGGCAGAGAACTTCTCGAAGAGCAGATGATCAAACTGCCGATGAATATCGCCAACTCCAACCAGAAGTCTTGGAAAGATTGCCTAACGCAGTCGCGGGATAAGCGTGAGGAACTGGCAAAACTGGCGGCGCAGCATTTCAAGGTGACCGGAAAGGCCATTCGCCCGATCGTGTTGGTGCAGGTTGAGCGGACGGGCAAGGACCAGCGGGGCGCCGGGTTCGTTCACAGCGAGGATGTCAAAAGCCACTTGATGCAGCGGCTAGGTGTCCATGAGTCGGCTATTAAAATCAAAACCTCCGACAAGGACGACATTGAGGGGATCGACCTCATGGCCGATGGCTGCCCTGTGGGGTGGATCATCACGAAGGCTGCTTTGCAGGAAGGGTGGGACTGCCCGTTTGCCTACATCCTGGTTTCTCTGAACAATACAGGGAGCCAGCAGAGCATGACCCAGCTTGTGGGCCGGGTGCTGCGCCAACCTGATGCCGAGAGGACACCGTTTGATGAGCTGAACCAGAGCTATGTGTTCTGTTTGCGGCGGAGGGCAGCGGACATCTCACGCGAGGTGAAGAAGGCCCTTGAACACGAAGGTTACGAGGGCGAGGCGGCCAGCGTGGTGGACCGCAGTGAGGCGGGCGGCAAGCCGGGTGAGAGGCGTGAGGCGTCCATCCGAAAGGAATTTCTCCGGCATTACTGGAAGCCGTTCGAGGGCAGAATCTACCTCCCCCGGTTTTGCGTCAAGCGCGGCCGTCAGTACGAGGCCCTGGACTATTTCTACCACCTGGTCAGCCAAGTGGACCTCACGCGGTTCGACTACACCCCCGTGGACTGGGATATGTCTTCCGCCCTGGCAACGGCGACAGATTCCTTCTACAGACTAACGCTCGAGCAAGAGGCGCTTGAGCGTATAGAGGAACGCGAAACGGCTGTCCTGGAGACGGACGACCAGGTGAAGGCGTGGCTAGTGGCGAGTTTGCCCTGTGATCACTTCAGCCACAAACAGCTTCGTGATCTGGTGGGCCGGGTCACGGAACGTATATACCAGGCCAACCCGGATCTTCCCGGCCGACTGGGATTGGTCAAGTTCCTGGTGCGGGACAAGATCGTCGGCCTCGTGGAACGCGAAACGGATCGCCAGACTCAGGAGGCGTTCGAACGCCTTTTTAGGAACGGACAGCTCTGCTTCTATCTTGAGTGCATGGAAGGGCGCTTCGAAATCCCGCGGTCAGTGCCAGTCCGCACTACTCGAAGATTGGTGCATGACAACAACGAGCCGGTCCAGCGCTCGCTTTTTGATTATGTGCCAGATGATCTGAACGAGTACGAGAAGTCTGTTGCGCTCTACCTCGACAAGCGCCCGGAGGTACTATGGTGGTATCGGAATCTTGTCGGCCCACAACACTTCTCGATTCAGGGCTACAAGCGAAATAAGGTCTATCCGGATTTCGTTGTTCAACAAGGCCGGAATAAGAAGCCGGTTGCCTATGTGGTAGTTGTAGAGAGTAAGGGTAAGCACCTCAAGGGGAATGAGGATACGACCTATAAACGATCCGTTGCGGAGTACTTTGGTAAGATCGGGCGCAAGGTCTCCTGGCAAAAGCTAGGAGAGGATTTCCAAGACCAGACATTCCGCTTTCAGGTCCTGGACGAAGGTGAGTATGAGGATCGAGATTGGCGGGATGACCTCAAGAAATTCCTCGAGGAAGCCGCAGTCTACCAAAGATGATACTCCTCCCCCGCTTTTCGAGGATGAAGAAAACGAAACTTTGAGTGGCCGTCTTCTGGAGGGGACCATGGTAAAGATTTCGGCTGACTACCTGCCGCCGAAGGAGCTGTGGCCTAAGCGGATCTACACGCTGCCCGAGCACCGGACCTACCCGCAGAAGCTCAATTCCACCGAGGAGCTGGTGGACCGACACGTGGAAGCCGGGCGTGGCGAGCGGGTCGCCATGCTCTTTGAAGATCAGCGGATCACCTACACGCAGCTCCGGGCCTCTATCAACAAGGCGGGCTCGGCTCTGAAGAGCCTCGGCGTCGGCGAGGAGGACCGTGTCCTTCTCCGCTCTCCCTCCATCCCCCCGGCCCTCGTGGCCAACTTCGCTGTACTCAAGATCGGCGGCATCGTGATCCCGACCTCCCCCCTCTTCTCGCGAGCCGAGCTGGTCCACGTCGCCACGAACACGGAGGCCGTGGCTCTCATCGTGGCCGCGCCGCTGCTCGAGGAGGTGGAGAAGGCACGCGGCGAGCTGAGCACGGTGAGGCAGATCATCGTGATCGGCGGCGATGCAGCGCAGCTCAAGGCGAAGGGGTACATTCCCTACGGCGAGCTGATGGCGAAGGGGACAGAGACTCTCGAGCCGGTCCGGCGAGACCGGATGGCGATCTCGGTGCTCCTGTTCACCTCCGGCACGACCGGGCTCCCGAAGGGAACGGTCCACTTCATGGAAGAGGCCCTCATTGTTCCGGATGG
Organism: Methylomirabilia bacterium; assembly: GCA_046758965.1. Classification (GTDB taxonomy): domain Bacteria; phylum Methylomirabilota; class Methylomirabilia; order Rokubacteriales; family CSP1-6; genus JBHIBG01. Next base: position 6,059 of record JBHIBG010000079.1, read on the forward strand.
CTTCGGCAAGCACGGCTGGCGCGTGACCCCGGACGATGTGATCGGCGGGCCCGCGCCGCTGTCGCTGGCCGCCGGTTACTCCACTCAGGCCGTGATCCCGTTCCGCTTCGGGGCCGCCGTCTCGCTCCTGCCGCGCTTCACGCCCGAGGGGATGTTCGAGGCCATCCACAAGCACCGGATCACCATTCTCTCCGTGCTCCCGACCGCGTACCGGAAGATGCTCCAGATCCCCGAGGTGAAGACGCGCTACGACCTCTCTTCCCTCAAGGTCTGCACGGGGGGCGGGGAGTCCCTCACGGCCCAGACGTACCACGACTGGAAGAGCACCTTCGGGCTCGAAATTTACGAGGGCCTGGGCACCACAGAGATGATGTTCGTCTTTGTCTCCTCGGCGGTCACCCGCAAGGTGAAGCCCGGGGCGATCGGCCCGGCGGTTCCGGGCTACGAGCTCATGGTGGTTTCGGAGGACGGCAAGGAGTGCAAGCCCGGCGAGGTGGGACTCCTCGTCGCCCGGGGCCCCACCGGGACCGTGTACTGGCGCGATCCCGAGAAACAGAAGTCTGCCGTTCGTGACGGCTGGTGCCGCGCGGGCGACTTCGTGACGATGGACGAGGACCGCTACGTCTGGTTTCTCTCCCGCGAGGACGATCTGATCAAGTCCTCCGGCTACCGCATCGGCCCGGAGGAGATCGAGGATGCGCTGGTCAAGCACCCGGCGGTGGCCGATGCCGGCGTGATCGGCGTCTCTGACGCGGTCCGGGGCCAGAACACCCGGGCGTACGTGGTCCTCAAGCCGGGAACGGCCCCGAGCGAGACGCTCAGGCAGGAGCTGATCGAGTTCTGTCGGGACAAGATCGCCGTCTACAAGCTCCCGCGCGAGGTGGAGTTTGTCGACCAGCTGCCGCGCGCGCCGGGGCCTGCGGGGCCGGGAACAGGCAAGCTCCTGCGCCGCGTGCTCCGGGAACGGGCGGCGAAGTAGCCCGCTAGCGCTGGTACGCCCGCCCCTATTCAGGGGGGGTGTTCCCCCGAGAGAGGGTCCTGACGTAGATCAGCAGCTCTCTGATCTCTCCGTCCGAGAAGTGGGAGCTGAAGCTCGGCATCCCGGGCTTCCCGAGCGGCGCGCCCCCGTGCCTGATGATGTCGAAGAGGTACTGGTCGGGGAGGCCCGCCATCCGGTCTGGGTCAGCCAGGTTCCCGGGTCGTACCAGGAAGAGGGTGGAGCGCCAGGAGCCTTCGCCGCGCGGGCCGTGGCAGGTGGCGCAGCGGAGGAAGTAGAGTCGCTCGGCGCGCGAGGCGTTTGGGGGCGCGGAGGGCGGAGGGAGGAATGCGGCAACGACGATCACGTTGGCTGCGATCACTCCCAGCGCGGCCAGGAGCAGGAGACCCCGTCGTCGCATCGTCAGTCAGCGTAGCACAGCCCCGGCGGGGACTGACCGCCAGCCCGGGAGCCGCCGCGCGCCGCTCGCCCTCAGCCCGGAGGCTGCTCCACTCCGGGAATCAACTCGAGGAGTGTGCGGCGAAGGCGGTGGTTCTCCAGAAGCTCGGGTCCCGGCCCTGAGAGCACCACCTGCCCCTCGTCCAGCAGGTAGGCGCGGTGGGCCAGGCGAAGGAGGCGGCGGACGTGCTGCCCGGCCGCCAGGATGGTCATCCCCTCGGCGGTGGTCGCGCGGATCGCCCGGCAAAAGCGGTTGATCACCTGGCTCGCCAAGCCGAGGAACGGGTCGTCCAGGCAGAGCAAACGGGGTCGGGCCATGAGCCCCCGGGCCAGACACAGCATCTGCTGCTCGCCGCCGGAGAGAGCTGCGGCCTGAGCCGCTTGCTTTTCCTGGAGCACGGGAAAGAGGCCGAAGATCTGGCGGAGCGTTTCCTCCCGACGGGAGTAGGCGTCCGGCAGAAAGGCTCCCAATTCCAGGTTTTCCCGGATGGTCAGCGGAGCGAAGAGCCGCCGCCCCTCGGGGATCAGCGTGATTCCCCGCGCGGTGATCTGATAGGGCGGCTTCCCATCGATGCGCTCCCCCCGAAACCGGATCGCCCCGGCTCCGGGGGTCAGCAGCCCGCTGATCGTTCGGAGCAACGTGGATTTTCCAGCTCCGTTGGGCCCCACGAGCGCCACGAACTCGCCTTCCCGCACCTCCACCGAGCAGCCCTTGAGGACTCCCACGTCGTCGTATCCCACCGAGAGCTGTTCCACGCTGAGGAGCGGAGGGCTCATGGAGTTTCGTCCTCACCCAGGTAGGCCTCCACCACGCGCGCGGAGCTCAGCACATCCCCGGGACGTCCGTCGGCGACAAGAGCCCCCTGGTCCAGAACCAGGAGCCGATCCGCCACCTGGGCGAGCACCCTGAACGAGTGCTCGATCGCGAAAATCGTGAGGCCACGCTCGCGGAGCCGACCATAGAAGCGAATGACCTCCTCGCGCCCGTTCGGGGAGAGGCCTGAGGCCAGCTCGTCCAGCAGCAGGAGAGTGGGGCGCGTGGAGAGGGCCAGCGCGAGCTCAAGCCGCTTCCGCTCACCGAGCGAGAGAGCGCGCGCGGGCGTGTCCGCCTTGTCGATGAGCCCGACGACCGCCAGGAGCCGCTCGGCCTCGCGCCGGCGGTCCCGGGCACGAGCGTAGCGGTGTTGGCCGCGGAAGGTGATCCCGGCCAGGACGTTATCCAGCGCGGTGAGGTTGAGGAAGGGACGGGCGATCTGGAAGGTGCGGCCGATGCCGAGGCGAGCCAGCTCCCAGGGCGGAGAGTGGGTGATCCGGATTCCCTTGAACCAGGCCTCCCCTGCGGTGGGGTGGAGCAGCCCCGAGAGAATGTTAAAGAGCGTGGTCTTGCCCGATCCGTTGGGGCCGAGGAGCCCCACGAGCTGATGCGCTTCAACAGTGATCTCCACGCCCCGGAGGGCGAGGAGGCCGCCGAAGGCCATGGCAAGACCTCGCCCTTCAAGCAGAGGCACGGCGTCGCCGCCTGAGAAGCCGGGCCAGCCCCCCGGGGAAGTAGAGGATCACCAAGACCAGCGCCAGGGCGTAAGGAAGCTGATGGAGCGCGGGGGCATAGGGGTGGAAGAGCAACTCGCTCACCAGGTAGAGGACGAAGGCAGCGATGGCGGGCCCGAGGAGCGTGTGGAGGCCGCCCACCATGGCCATCACCAGCGGCAGGATCGAGAAGTGGCGGCTGAAGACCAAGTCGGGCTCCACGACCCTCACTGTGTGCACGTAGAGCCCTCCGGCCAGCGCCGTGAGCCACGCCGAGAGGGAAAAGGCCAGGAGCTTCCATGGGAGGGGGCGGAGGCCCAGGAGGCTCGCGCGCTCTTCTTCCTCCCTGACGGCAGCGAACGCCAGTCCTATCTTCGAGTGGAGCACGGCGAACAGGACGGCCAGGGCGAGGAGGAGTAAGGCGAGCGAGAGGTAGTAGCCACCCACTCGGCCCTGCGTAAGGCTGACGGGGAGCCACGGAAGCGGGGAGAGCGGCGGGATGCCGACGAGGCCGGCCCCGCCTCCGGAAAGGCCGGTCCAGTTCAGCGCCACCCCCCGCCACAGCTCAGCGTAGGCCAGGGTGGCCAGGGCCAGATAGGCGCCGCTCAGCCTGCCAGCGGCGAGGCCGATGCCGAGGGCTCCGACGGCCCCCATCGCCCCTCCGAACCCGATCGCCCACCACGGTGACACCCCGGCAAGGGAGGTGAGAGCCGCGCCATACGCGCCGATGCCGAAGAACGCTGCATGGCCGAAGGAGATCTGGCCAGCGTAGGCGAGAAGGTTCCACGCTGTGGCCAGGGTCCCGAAGAGGAACGCGGTGGCGAAGAGGTAGAGGTAGTACGGGTGAAAACCCGCGAGTTGCGGGAACACGATCAGGAAGAGGACTCCGAGCGATGTCGCGAGCCAGGCCATGAAATCTCTCAGTGGCTCCGACCTCGGGCGAGCCCGCCCGGGCGCGCCAGAAGCGAACCGAGGAGCAGGACGGCAACCATCAGCTCGCGCCAGCTCGGTCCTGTCCAGACCACGGTCAGCGACTCGACCACGCCGAGCAGGACCCCCGCCATGAGCAGGCTCCTGAGGCGTCCCACCCCAGCCCAGATCGTCAGGACGATGGCCAGCACCGTCAGGTCCACCCCGGCGGCCGGATAGAGGTAATGGAGGGTGGCGAAGAGCACGCCAGTGCCTCCCGCGAAGGCCAGGGCGAGCAGGAAGGTGGTTCGGGTCGCCTTGTCAACATTGATGCCGAGGAGGGCCGCGGCCTCCCGGTCGAGGCTGGTCGCGCGCACCGCGCGCCCCCAGCGCGTGTGCGTGAGAGCGAGCCAGAGCCCGCCGATCGCGGCGAGGGCGGCGGCGGCGACAAAGAGGCGTCCCTGGTTGAGGCTCACGCCGCCGACACGCACGCTTCCCGTCAGCGAGGCACTGGCGATCAGATGATAGTCGCCGCGCCAGAGCGCGAGCATCGCGTTCTGGAGGAGCAGGGAGAGGCCAAAGGTCAGCACCAGGCTGTTCAGTTCCTTGGGTTCGGGAAGCCGGTCGAAGAGCCAGTGCCAGAGGAGTGCGAGGGGAAGCAACGCCGTGGCGGCCACCGGGACGAGGAAGAGCGGGTGGAGTCCGGACCCGATCCAGAGCCAGTAGCCCAGGTAGCCGCCGAGGATGATCAGCTCGCCGTGGGCCAGGTTCAGCGCACGCGTGACACCGAGGATCAAGGAGAAGCCCAGCGCCATGAGGGTGTAAAAGCACCCCAGCAACGCGCCGGAGGCCAGCGCCTGGACCAGCGTTGTCAGCGACACCGCACTTGCCCGATCATGCTCCCTCGAATTGACAACAAACGCGCCCCGATACTACTGTACGCCACCCTTCATTCTCCTCCGGAATACTTTGCCCAGGAAATGTCGGCACTTCTGAAGCATCGACGCCAGCCCGTCTGCCGCCTGCTACCATTTTGCTACCACTTGTCTCGTCCAGCCGGTCCACGATGGCGGTATTGCCCATTGGGAGCCTCGGCCACGGCGCCTCCCTCAGGGCTGTCGCCCGGAGGCTCGGGGTTCATCCGAGTGCGGTCAGCCGGGCCCTGAGAGCTGGCTAGGACCTGTCGCAAAACCCTCTTTCCGCCCAGCCTGTAACTACCTGTCAAACAGACCCGCTCGCCACGGCTTTTGAGTCGTCGCAAAGGAGTTCTTTTGCGATACCGGCACGCCGGGGACACGACAGCGATGACGGGGGTTGGGGTGGGCCTGAACTCACTAGAACTTGTTTCAAAACCTGCCTAACTCTTTGATTTTCTTGGCCTAATGTGGGGTTTTGAAACCACTTCTAGCCTTCTCTGTGTGGCCCGAGCCCGCACACGCTCGCGCAGACACCGCAAGCGCCGAGGGTGGCCCCGACGCCCGTGGGATGCGTGGCGTGTTCCGACTCCTCGCGGCTAGCATCAAGCCGAGCCAGGCCAGAGCTGAAGTCGGCCGACCCCTACCGCCAGGTCGATGGTGAACCTTATCGCTTCACCCTCGCGATCGCGGCTCCGATCACCTCATCGGGCTTCCATCCGTTCTTCTTGAACTCGGGGAAGAAGGGATCGGGATCGCCCTTTGGCTCCCCGTGACACCGCATGCACCACTCACCGGACTTGATTGGTCGGGCGTGATATGCGTAGTCCGGCGTGGAGGTGGCAACGGGCTCCCCCGTCCGGAGCACCTCGGCTAGTAAACGCTCCTCGACGGGATCCGCAGGCTCATTCTTCTCGTTGCGGGGCTCCTCGACAACCATACGCAGGTCGACAACGTCGCCATTGGTGGGATGGATGCCGAGGCCCGCGAGGCCGGCGGGGAGAACCGCGTTGGCGGATAGGACGCGGCGATACAGCTTGTTGGGAAGCCACCAGAGGTTGTTCACCTCGTCTGTCTTGGTGAAGTGCTTCGCGACTGCGGCCCGGATGTTGATGATGACTTGGCTGAGGACAGCGGCCACCTCCTCCGGGCTGGCTTTGGCGGGTCCGGGGGAAAGCATCAGCGAACCTGCGACGGCGATGATGACGACTCTCCTCATCGTGTGTTACCTCCACCTCAGCTAAGTGACCATTAAGAACTCCTGCCGGAGTGCAGGGGAATCCCGCAACACCTCCGAGTACGCTGCGGAGTAGCGGATGTCATCCTCTTCGTGACCAACGAGGGCGTCGTAGAGTTGTGCAGGGACCCGAATCAGGGGCATTGCTGCCTCCCCTGAGGGCGGACTACGGTTGTGCGGGCATTCTGTGCTTCCGCCTGACGACTGTCAAGATGGCCTTGACCCCTCGCCGCCCTGGGGCTAAGTTGGCGGCAACGTTTCCCGCCCTTCACCGGCCCGGCCAGTTGGAGGCCCGGCTATGAAGTGTCCTCGGTGCCAGGCCGAGAACCTCGCTGGTCAGAAATTCTGCGGGGAATGTGGAGCACGACTCGCATCCGTTTGCCCTGCCTGCGGGACGCCTAATCCTCCTGCGCAGAAGTTCTGCGGGGAGTGCGGAGCACCGCTGACCCAGGCCCCATCGGCGACGAAGTTCGGCTCCCCCGAAACCTACACCCCCAAACACCTCGCCGAGAGGATCCTCACCTCCAAGAGCGCGCTAGAGGGCAAGCGCAAACAGGTCACGGTGCTGTTCGCGGACCTGAAGGGGTCCATGGAGCTCTTGGCCGACCGGGACCCCGAGGAGGCGCGGAAGCTCCTCGACCCGGTGCTGGAGCGCATGATGGAGGCCGTCCACCGCTACGAGGGGACCGTGAACCAGGTCATGGGCGACGGGATCATGGCGCTCTTCGGGGCGCCCCTGGCCCATGAGGACCATGCGGTACGGGCGTGCTACGCGGCGCTCAGGA
>JBHIBG010000080.1:0-12679 GCA_046758965.1 Methylomirabilia bacterium
CTCACAGGCATCAAGAGAGCTTGCACACGTGGTACGCACACTGTTCGGTTTAGACAGCACAGGAAATGGTCCTAAGTCTCGCGCCGTTGCGCCCAAGAGCAGGGGTAGAAAGGGCGAGACAGTGCCCAAAGACGATACACGCTCAGGCTCTGCGCAGACGGAAGGCGGTGAAGCCGTCGGTGCCGTGGTGGTGAGGGAGACATCGGAGCACCCCCGAGAGCTCGGGCTCGATCGGAAAGCCAGCGGGCGGGTCGACTCCCCACTCGGGGTGGGCGGCGAGGAAGGGAAGGACGACCCCTTCGTTCTCCTCGGGCTCCAGGGAGCAGGTGGCGTACACGAGGACTCCCCCGGGGCGGACCATGGCTGCCGCGGCGTCCAGGATCCGGCGCTGGGTGGCGGCGAGGGCGTTGAACTGAGCCTCCGTGCGCTGCCACTTCACGTCGGGGCGCCGGCGGATCACACCGAGGTTGGAGCAGGGCGCATCGACCAGGACCCGGTCACAGCGCTCCTTGAACTTGGGGGCTAAGGCCTCCACACGCCCGCCGTGGCACTCCACGTTGCCGAGGCCGAGGCGGGCTGCGGCCTTCGACACGAGCTTGAGCCGAGCCGCGTGCTGATCAATGGCGATCACCCGCCGCTGGTTTCCCATGAGTTCGGCCAGATGGGTGGTCTTTGTCCCCGGAGCAGCGCAGACATCCGCCACGGTTTCGCCGGCCCTGGGTGCCAGAAGGTGCCCTATCAAAATCGAGGCCTCGTCCTGGAGCGTGAACCATCCCTCCTTGAACGCCTTGAACCGAAACGCCGGCCCGGCGTCCTTCAACACCAGCGCGTCGGGCGCATAGGAGGTGGGCCAGGATACGATCTCTTCCTCCTGAGCCAACCGTTCGGACAGCGCCGTGAGAGAGCATCTGAGCGGGTTGACGCGGACGGTAACTCGGGGCCGCTCGTCGAGCGACGTCATGAGCCTTTCCGCCTCGTCACGGCCGAGCCGCTGGGCCCAGCGCCGGGCAAGCCAGGAGGGGAAGGCGAGAGACGTGGCGCCGGCCTCCACAGGATCGCTTGGGAGCGGCGGGAGGCTTTCGCCGCTTCGGGTGAAAGAGCGCAGGACGGCGTTCACGAAGGATGCGGTCTGCCCCTGGCCGCGCCGCTTTGCCAGCGCGACCGCCTCGTCAACCGCAGCCCAGGCCGGCACCTTCTGGAGGAGCCGGAGCTGGTACGCCGTGAGGCGCAGGAGGTTTCTCACCCAGGGATCGAGTCGCTCGAGCTTCCGGTGGGAGTGAGGCGCCAGGAGCCAGTCAAGCCGCCGCTGCCAGCGAAGGGTGCCATAGACCAGTTCCGTCGCGAGTGCCCGGTCTCTGGTGGGCAACTGAGCCCGCTCCAGAGCTGCCTCGAGGGCGAGGTCCGCAAAAGCTCGATCTTCCTCGACGCGGCAGAGGATTCTCAAGGCCTCGACGCGAGCCGGAGAGACGGGGGCCCTGGGCTGACTCACGCTGTCGGCCCTCCGAGCCGCGCGCCGGCCGTGAGGCGGCCCCCCCGCAGGAACTCCTCCCAGCTCATGGCTCGGCGGCTCTCAGGTTGGACCTCGCGGGGCAGGAGCAGCCCCTCTCCCGTAGCGACGGCGAGGGCTCCTCCTCTCGATTGCACCAGCGTCCCCGGAGCCATGCCGGAAGGCTCGGCGAGTGCCCTGGCCCGCCGGATGAGAAGCCGCCCGGCAGGAGTTCCGCTCACCGCTCCGGGCCAGGGGGTGCACCCTCGGATCCGGTTCACCAGAGCGTGCGCGGGCTCCCTCCAGTCCAAGGTGCCGTCTTCCTTCTTGAGACGTGGCGCCAGCGTGGCGTCCTCGTTGCGTTGAGGGATCGGGATCAGCCGGTCCAGCTCGGCGAGCGTTCTCGAGAGGAGGTCAGCACCGAGCCTCGAGAGCCGGGAGGCGAGGTCACCCGCTGTCTCCTCGGGGTCGATCAAGACGCGTTCCTGGAGGAGGATCGGCCCGGTGTCCATCCCTTCATTCATCAGGAAGGTGGTGAGTCCGGTCTCGCTCTCCCCCCGGATCAGCGCCCAGCCGACGGGCGCAGCCCCGCGGTACCGGGGGAGGAGTGAGGCGTGAACATTGATCGAGCCACGGCCGGGGACCTCGAGCACCGTCGGCGGGAGAATCTGGCCGAACGCGACCACGACGCCCACCTCAGGAGCGAAGGCGCGAAGCCGATCGGGCCACTCCGAGTCCCGGAGGCGCCGCGGTTGAAGCACCGGAACTCCGGCGCGCTCCGCCCTGACCTTCACCGGCGGGGGGTTCAGCTTCTGCCCACGCCCCGCGGGCCGGTCGGGTTGGGTCACGACCGCTACCACCTCATGCTCGATGAGCAGCGCTTCGAGCGTGGGTAGCGCGAAGTCGGGCGTCCCGTAAAACAACACCTTCACGGCTTAGCGTCCGTTTGTTCCCGGGGGAGGCAGCCCCCGAAGCGCCGAGCGACGCGAGGGAGCGGCTCTGCCGCGGGGCGTCGGCAGGAGGGCGCAGCCCCCGTCCGAGGTCAAAGTGCGAAGGCGTGGTGGGGAACTTGATCCGGGAGCCCTTCCTTCTTGATCTTCCGCTTGATTCGGTCGCGGGCGACCTTGTCGAGCCGATCAATAAACAGAATCCCGTCCAAGTGGTCCACCTCGTGCTGGATCACCCGAGCTTGGAGCCCCCGGGCCTGAAATTTCAGCGGGTGACCGTCATCATCCAGGGCCTCCAGCTCCACCCACTCAGCCCGCTCCACGGGGGCGAAGATCCCCGGAATGGAGAGGCACCCCTCTTCAGCCACGGCCCGGCCACCCTGGGCGGTGATGGCGGGGTTGATGAGAGCCCGGGGACTGGCCCCCTGTTCGTCGTTCACGACGACGACCCGAAGGGAGATTCCCAGCTGCGGCGCGGCCAGCCCGATCCCGATCTGATCGTACATGGTCTCTACCATGTCGGCGATGAGCTGCTTGATCTCCGGGGTGATGGCAGAGACCGGCTCTGCCTTCCTCCGAAGCCCCGGATCTCCGTACCGCCTGACGGTCAGCATAGCCAGGACGAGCCGGCCCTTTCAGCCCAGTTCCAGCGGATCCATCTCTACTTCTACCATGTCCCGGCGAGCGCGCGACCGATCGAGGAGGGGAGCGAGCACCGGCCGAATCCGCTCAGGAAGATCGCCCCCACCCCTGACCATGATCCGCCAGCGGGAGCTCCGGGCTTTACTTCCGGCCGACGCTGGCGGAAAGACCGTGAGGCCCCCGAGGCGGTCCAGCTCTCTCCAGCACTCCTGAGCCAGCCTCGTTGTCTGAGCGGCGTGCCGACCACGCACGATGAGCAGGCAGAGTCGGCGGAAGGGGGGGTAGCCCAGCTCAGCGCGGAACCTGAGCTCGGGCTTGTAGAAGTCGCCGAGCGCCTGGGCCGCCACGGCGCGGATGGCATAATGCTCCGGGTGCTGGGTCTGGACGACCAGCTTGCCACGACCTCCCAGCCGCTCGGCGGCGGCCCAGAGGAGCGAGAAGGCGCGCTCCCCCGCCCTGAAGTCCGGGAGCCTCAGGAGGTGATCGGGGGTGATGACGCCGACGAGCCTGAGCCCACCCGGATCGAGCGCCTTGAGAGCCGGGCGCGTGCCGATGATGAGCCGCACAGCCCGATCGCGCCACTGTCGGCTGAGCTGTCGAGCCTGAGCCGGGGTGAGCGCCTCGCTGTCGTACCTGGCGACGGTGAGGGCCGGGAAGGCCTGCCTGACCACCTGCTCCACCCGCTCGGCTCCCCACCCGAGGGGCGCAAGCTGGCGTCCCCGGCAATGCGCGCAGGTATCGGGCGCCCGTTCAGGGTGCCCGCAGAGGCGGCAGGGCCACTCCCGCCTCACTCGCGAATACGCCAGCGGGATCCCGCAGTCGGAGCAGCGGAAGACGAAGCCACACTCCCCGCACGCCAGGGATGAGGAGACGCGGGTGACGAGGAGGAAGACCTGGCTCCCCCGGCCCAGCGCCTGCCGAATCTCACGCCGGAGCACGGGAGAGAGCGGATTGCTCCGAAGCCCGCCGCGGACGTCCACCACGGACACTTCCGGCCACGCGAGCGGAGGGGCCTCGGCCCGAATCAGAAAGCCGCTGTCAGCCTGCCACCAGCTCTCCACGCTGGGGGTGGCCGAGGTCAGGATGACCGCCCTCCGTTCCTGGCGGCTGCGTTTCAGCACCACTTCCCGGGAGTGGATGCGGGGGTGACCCGGAGGCCTGTGGGCTGGTTCATGCTCATCGAGGAGGATCAGCATCGCTCCCGCCGGGACCGGAGCCAGGAGCGCCGATCGGGTCCCGACGGCAACGCGCGCCGACCCCCTGGCCAGCGCCATCCACCCGCGCCACCGCTCGGCTAGAGCCCGGCCGCTGTCCAGGCGCACCACGGGCCCTCGGAGGTGCTGGGCGAGTCGCTCGGCCCACGCTCTCGCGGACTCGACCTCAGGGGCCAGAAGAAGGAGCCCGCGGGCTTCGCCTTCTTCGGCGGCCCGCTTCAGAAGACGTTCCTCCTGACCGCTCCCGATCAAAAGCTCGGGGGGCGGAGCCTCCCGCGCCACCCCGCTGGACGGCGTGGAGAATTCGGCGGCGGCGGGCCGGGACACGGCTGGCGGGAGCAGGGCCGCGCAGGTGGAGCCCAGGCTCGAGTAGCTCTGAGAGGCGATCCATCGGGCGAGGCCGAGCTGGGCGGGGCCGAGAATGGCTCCCGGTTCAACGACGCCCTCCAGGGGCTTGACCTCCCTCCCGGTCTCCTCCAGGCAGGCGATAACAAGACCGACTCTCAGCTTCCCTCGAAGGCGGGCTCGGACCCGCTGGCCCACCACCACCGAGAGATCCGGCGGAACTCGGTAGGAGAAGGGCCGGTCGCGCGGGAGGTCGAAGACGACGTCAGCGATCAACGATCGAATTCCGGCTGGAGAGGCGATCGTGCTCCCGTCTGGCGAGCTTCAGGTCCTCCCAGGCCAGCCGCTTATACTCAGGCCCAGGGTTTCTCAGGAGGAAAGCCGGGTGGAAGGTGGGGATGAGGAGCATCGAGCCGTACGGATGGACACGCCCTCTGAGCTTGCCGATCGGCTCCCTCGTCTTGAGGAGCGCCTGCGCCGCGAAGCTCCCCAACGCCAGGATCACCTTGGGCTGGATGGCACCAAGCTGGCCGATGAGGAACGGCTCACACGAGGAGATCTCGTCGGGCTCGGGGTTCCTGTTGCCGGGAGGTCTGCACTTGACAATATTCGAGATATACACCTCGTCGCGCCTGAACCCCACTGACTGAAGCATCCGGGTCAGGAGCTGGCCGGCGCGCCCGACGAAGGGCTTCCCCTGCATGTCCTCCTCGGCGCCCGGGGCTTCGCCGATCACGACCAGCTCGGCATTCGGGTTCCCCGTTCCGAAGACGATCGTCGAGCGGCTCTGACAGAGCTTGCACCGGGTACACCCGTCGAGCCTCCGCTCCAGATCGCTGAGGGCGTCGACAGGCCCGGGGAGGTAATCCCTCGAGAGCGGAATATCGGTTATCCCCATGGCGCGGTAGAAGCGGAGCGAGTCGGCAAGGGCGCGGAGGGCTTGAGCCAGCGCCTCCGCTTCCCTCATCGGGTAAGAACCCGGGTGGGACGAGCGGCCCGGAGGGAGAGGACCCGATCCAGGATCGCATGCGCCACCTGGAGCTTCGGCATCCGCGGAAGCTCCTGGGCGCCGCCCCAGCGGTCCAGGAGAAGCACCTGGTTGTCGTCAGACTCGAAGCCGACGCCCGCGAGGCTCACATCGTTGGCCACGAGCAGGTCGATTCCCTTGGCTTCCAGCTTCTCCCTGGCGTTGGCCGGGACATCGGAGATCTCAGCGGCGAACCCCACCACGAAAGTTTCCCCCTTCTTCGCCACGACCTCCTGGAGAATGTCCCGGGTGGGGACGAGAGGGATCGTGAGCCCCTCATGCTTGGACCGGATCTTTGTGGCGCTGGGGCGCGCGGGCCGGTAGTCGGCGACGGCGGCAGCCTTGATCACGATGCTGACGGAGGGGAGGTGGTGGAGTACGGCCTCGCGCATCTCCTCGGCAGTCTTGACCGGCACGAAGACGACTCCGGGAGGCGGCGTCAACGCCGTTGGACCGGAGACCAGAACGACCTGTGCTCCTCGCCGGAGCGCGGCGAGGGCGAGGGCGTATCCCATCTTCCCCGAGGAGCGATTGGACAGATATCGGACTGGATCAACGGGCTCCCGGGTGGGGCCGGCGCTCACCAGAATCCGCTCGCCGGTCAGGTCCTTGACCGGCGTCAGGATCCGGTGGAGCAGTTCCAGGATCGTGTCGACCTCGGGGAGCCGCCCCTTACCGATGAGCCCTGAGGCCAAACCCCCGCTTTCGGGCTCCAGCACAATCACCCCGCGCGCTCGGAGGGTAGCCACATTCGCCTGCACCGTCGCGTGCTCCCACATCCCGCTGTCCATGGCCGGTGCCATGAGCACGGGCCCGCGGTAGGCGAGCAGGACCGTGGTGAGGGGTTCGTCAGCGATCCCGTGGGTGGTCTTCGCGAGGATATTCGCGGTGGCCGGCACCACCAGGAGCGCGGCGGCCCGCTCGGCCAGGGCGACGTGCTCCACCGCAGCCTCGGTCTGGGGATCGAAGAGGTCGGTCAGGACCGGCCGCCTCGAGAGGGCTCGCCAGGTCAAAGGCCCGACGAACCTCGCCGCGTGTTCGGTGAGGACGACCGTCACACCGGCGCCCAGGCGGACAAGCTCCCGGAGGAGATACGCCGCCTTGTAAGCGGCGATCGATCCGCTGACGCCGAGGATGAGTTCCTTGCCGGCCAGCGAGGTCACTGCTCTTCACTCTGATCCTTTATCCGGTATCCCACCTTGGCCTCGGCGACCTCCACCAGGGCCACGCTGGTGACTTTCTTCTGCTTCAGCTCTATGTGCGGGGCGGCCCCGCGGTTGAGCTGGCGCGCCCGCTTGGCCGAAAGCACCACCAGGAGATACCGGTTCGGGACTTGCTGAAGGGCCTTTTCGAGGGAAGGAAACGCCATCTCTCTTACCCTCCTATTCAGGAATCTCAAAGCCTGGGAGCGCGAGCGAGAGGCGGCCGGTACGCAGCCGCTCCGCCTGAATGATGACGGTGAGCTGATCCACCGCCTCCTTCAACTCCCGGTTGACGATAAGGTAATCATACGTCCGCCAGGCGGCGACCTCTTCCCGAGCGCGCGCCAGGCGGCGGGCAATCTCGCGGGGAGCGTCGGACTTCCGCTCCCTGAGCCGCTGCTCCAGCTCCTTCATCGAGGGGGCGACGACGAAAACCAGCGAGGCCTGCGGGTAGCGGACCCGCAGCTGGCGCGCGCCCTGGGTATCAATGTCCAGCAGGATGTCCTGCCCCTTCTCCAGCACCTGCTCCAGGAGAAGCGCCGAGGTGCCGTAGAAGTTGCCATGGACCACCGCCCACTCGGCGAACTCGTTCCGATCGATCATCTCCCGGAAGACCGTCTCGGAGACGAAGTGGAAGTCCATACCGTCCACCTCACCCAGCCGAGGAGCCCGCGTTGTGTAGGAGACTGAGTAGGCGAGATCGGGTACCAGGGAGCGCACCTCCCGGCACAGCGTGGTCTTCCCTGCCCCAGAGGGGGCCGACACCACCACGAGGGCTCCTCGCCGCCTAGTCACGGACCGGGTTCCGATCCCGAGAGGCCAGCCGCCAGGCTAGCGTTGCCGGCTCGAGCCCAGCCGTCTCTCCCTCATGTCGCCCGGACTGTTCAGGGCCGCGTCCGCTATTCAATGTTCTGGATCTGTTCTCGGAGCTTCTCCAGGAGGCCTTTGCAGGTGACGGCTGACTGGGAGAGCTCGAGACCCTCCGCCTTGGAGGCGACCGTGTTGACCTCCCGGTTCATCTCCTGGATCAGGAAATCCATGGTCCGGCCGACAGCCCCGCCTTCCTTCAGCAACCCCGCGAACTGATCGAGGTGGGCGCGGAGGCGGGTCAGCTCCTCGGCGATCTCCGTCTTTTGGGCCCAGAGGGCCACTTCCATTGCCAGGCGACCTTGATCCAGCGTGACGGCCCCGAGGAGTTCCTGCACCCGTTCGCCGAACTGTTCCTTGCGTCGCGCTACGGCGACAGGAACCTGGGCGGCCATCCGCTCCCCCTCGGAGACCAGCCCATCGTAGAGGCCCACCAGCGCCTCTCTGAGCGCCTCGCCTTCGGCCTCCCGCCGGGCCGACACCTCTCCCAGTGCCGCGGTGAGCGCCTCGGCCAGCAGCGGCCAGCACTCCTCCACCGGCAGCGGCCCGGGCTCTCCCGAGCTGAGAACGCCGGGGCGTTCCAGGAGCCACTCCAGGCTCGCACTGTCGGAACGTCCAAGCTCGACAGCGAGCTGCCGGGCGCGCTCTGCGTACTCCCGAGCCAGGGCCCCATCCACTCTCACCTGCAACGCCCCCGAGGTCAGGGGCCGGAGCGCCGCGCTGACATCGACACGCCCGCGGTGGAGGTGACGATGGATCAGGCGGCGGGCCTCGAGCTCCAGGCTGGCGAGAGAACGGGGAAGCCTCAAGGAGATGTCGAGGTAGCGATGATTCAGCGATCGCACCTCAACCGCTACGGCGATTCGCTCTCCTGCCACCTCAGCGCTCCCATACCCCGTCATGCTCCGGATCATCAGGACCTCGGGGCGGGTACGCAGGCGGGAAAGTACATCACCACCATTATCACATACTAGTCAAATTGTGCAGCAATGTCAACGTTTTGGCCAGGTCAACGCCCCCGTTCGCCGCGGAGGGCGCCCGGCCAAGAGGGTTGTGCGAGTCGTTTCCCGGTCTGTCACGCCTGCGCGATCGATTCCAGGATCGCCCGGGCAGCCGCCTGGGGATCAGGGGCTCCAGAAATCGGCCGGCCTACGACCAGATAGTCGGCGCTGGCCCGGATCGCGGCCTCCGGGGTTGCGACCCTGGCCTGATCGAGAGCCTCGCTTCCCGCCGGTCTGACACCGGGCGTGACGATTACCCACCTCTGCCCCACTCCGTTCCTGACTGTCCGCACCTCGTCGGGGGCCGCGACACTGCCATCGAGCTGCGCCGCGCCAGCGAGCCGGGCCAGATGGAGCACGTGCCCCTCCACTGAAAGCGGCACGTTGAGCTCACGCTGGAGCGCCGCGCGGTCGAGGCTGGTGAGGACCGTGACGGCCAAAACGAGCGGCTTGGCGACCTTGAGCTCCCGGGCCGTCTCGGCGGCTGCGTCAGCCGCGGCGCGGAGCATCGCCGAGCCACCCGAGGCGTGAACTGTCAACATGGCGATCTCCTGGCGGGTCGCCTCCCTGACGGCGCCAGCCACCGTTGAGGGGATGTCGTGGTACTTGAGATCTAAGAAGACCCGGCCGCCAAATTTTTGAACGAGCTCGATGGCCGCCGGGCCTGCGGCGGTGAAGAGCCGCGCGCCGACCTTGAAGGCGGAAACCAACCCCTGGAGCGAGGCGAGAAGGGCCTCGGCCCGGTCGAGGCTCTCCACATCCAGCGCGACAATGAGCCGATCCTTGGGGTCAGGCCGTGGCATGGGTCTCCTGCAGGCACCGGACAACCAGCTCGCCTTTGAGCAGCGCCTCAATCCCGCCGATGGCAGCCTGCGCCCCGTCCATCGTCGTGTAGTAGGGGATGTTCTGGATCGCCGCCGTCCGCCGGATCAGATAGGAGTCCTTTCTGGCGCGTCCGTCCTCCGGGGTGTTGAAGACCAGAGCGATCTCCCCGCGCTTCATCAGGTCCACGATGTTGGGACGCCATCCCTCGGCCACCTTGTTGATCACCTCCGGCGCCATCCCGTGGCGCGCCAGGACTTTGGCGGTGCCCTGAGTGGCGACGAGAGCAAACCCCATCTCGGAAAGCCGCTTGGCAGCGTAAATCGCCGCCCGCTTATCCCGGTTCTTCACCGAGATGAACACCTTCCCCGCCGTGGGCAGTGACGACCCCGTCGCGAGCTGCGATTTCAGATACGCTTTCCGGAAGTCCCGGTCGAGCCCCATCACCTCGCCCGTAGACTTCATCTCCGGTCCCAGGACGACGTCGACGCCCGGAAACTTGACGAACGGGAAGACCGACTCCTTGACCGCGATGTGGCTGACTTCTCGCTCCTCGGTGAACTCCAGATCGACAAGGCTCTGGCCGAGCATGACCTTGGCTGCCAGTTTGGCCAGCGCCACGCCGATGGCCTTGGAGACAAAGGGGACGGTCCGGGAGGCCCGGGGGTTGACTTCGAGAACGTAGATGAGCTCGTTCTTCACGGCGAATTGGATGTTGATCAGGCCCGTGACGCCGAGCTCCCTCGCGAGGGCTCCGGTCTGGACCTTGATGCGCTCGACCTGGTCGTCCCCGAGGGTGTAAGGCGGCAGCGCACAGGCCGAGTCGCCCGAGTGAATCCCCGCCTTCTCGATGTGCTCCATGACCCCCCCGATCACCACGCGCTCGCCGTCGGCAATGGCATCGACGTCGATCTCTAGGGAGTCTTCAAGAAATTTATCGACCAGGATCGGGTGCTCGGGGGACACCCGGGCGGCCTCCGACATGTACCGGAAGAGGTCCTCCTCCTCCCACGCGATCTCCATCGCCCTCCCGCCGAGGACGTAAGAGGGGCGTACCAGGACCGGGTAGCCGATCGCGGCTCCGACCCTCCGGGCCTCCTCGGAGGAGCGGGCGATCCCGCACGAGGCCTGGGCTAGCCCGAGCCGAGTGAGGAGATCGCTGAACCGCTCCCGGTCCTCGGCCCGGTCGATCGCATCCGGGGGAGTCCCGAGAATCGGCACGCCGGCCTGCTGGAGGGGGACGGCCAGCTTCAGCGGCGTCTGGCCGCCGAACTGAACGACCACCCCCAGCGGCCGCTCCTTCTCGACGATATTCAACACATCTTCGAGGGTCAGCGGCTCAAAGTAGAGGCGATCAGAGGTGTCGTAATCGGTGGACACCGTCTCCGGGTTGCAGTTCACCATGATGGCCTCCACCCCGAGTTCTCTGGCGGCCAAGGCGGCATGGACGCAGCAGTAGTCGAATTCGATCCCTTGGCCGATGCGATTGGGGCCCGAGCCCAAGATCACCACCTTGGGCCGGTCCGTGGGTGGGGCCTCATCCTCTTCTTCGTAGGTGGAGTAGAGATAGGGCGTGTAGGCTACGAACTCGGCGGCGCAGGTGTCAACCATTTTGAACGTCGCCCGAATTCCCGAGGAGAGGCGCCGCCGCCTGATCTCTCCCTCCGTGCTCCCGCAAAGCTCCGCGATCCGCCGGTCTGCGAAACCCATCTGCTTGGCCTTCCTGAGCATGTCGACATCACCGAGGGCGGAGCCCCGGATCTCCGACTCGAACTCCACGGTCTCCCGGATCTGCTCCAGGAACCACGGGTCGATCTTGGTGAGGACGTAGATCTCCTGGGTGCCGAAGCCGGCCCGGTACGCCTCGGCGAGGTAGAACAGCCGCTCGGGGGTGGGAACCCTGAGGTGACTCCGGATCTCCTCCGGGTCCGTGACGGGCCGCTCGAGAGCGAGCCCCCAGCGGTCCTGCTCCAGGGAGCGGACAGCTTTCTGGAGGGCCTCCTTGAAGGTGCGGCCGATGGCCATCACCTCGCCCACCGACTTCATCTGCGTGGTCAGGGTGTGGTCAGCCTCGGGGAACTTCTCGGAGGCCCAGCGCGGGACTTTCACCACGCAGTAGTCGATGGTCGGCTCGAAGGAGGCGGGCGTCTCCCGCGTGATGTCGTTTCTGATCTCATCGAGCGTGTAGCCGACGGCAAGCTTCGCCGCGATCTTGGCGATGGGGAAGCCGGTGGCTTTCGAGGCCAGCGCCGAGGAGCGCGAGACCCGCGGGTTCATCTCGATGACCACCAGCCCGCCATTCTCGGGGTTGACAGCGAACTGAATGTTGGAGCCGCCCGTTTCAACCCCGATCTCCCGGATGATGGCGACTGCGGCGTCGCGCATGAGCTGGTATTCTTTGTCGGTCAGCGTCTGCGCTGGGGCGACCGTGATGGAGTCCCCCGTGTGGACTCCCATGGGATCGAAGTTCTCGATGGAGCAGATAACGACCACGTTGTCCTGGAGGTCCCGCATCACCTCCAGCTCGAACTCCTTCCAGCCGAGGACCGACTCCTCGACCAGCACCGTCCCGACCGGCGAGGTCTGAAGCCCCCACCGCACCGCCTCCTCCAGTTCCTCCGGGTTGTAGGCGATGGAGCCGCCGGTGCCGCCGAGGGTGAACGAGGGGCGGATGATGACGGGGTAGCCCACCTCTCTGACGATCCCCCAGGCCTCATCGAGCGAGCGCGCGTAGGCCGAGCGGGGGAGCGCCAAGCCGATCCGCTCCATCGCCTGCTTGAAAAGCTCCCGATCCTCGGCTTTCCGGATGGCGAGAAGCTTGGCCCCGATCAGCTCCACGCCGTAGCGGTCGAGGGTGCCATCCTCAGCCACGGCCACTGCCAGATTGAGCCCGGTCTGGCCCCCCAGGGTCGGGAGGAGCGCCTGCGGCCGCTCCCGGGCGATGACCTTGGCGACCAACTCGGAGGTGAGCGGCTCCACGTACGTCCGGTGGGCCAGCTCGGGGTCCGTCATGATGGTGGCGGGGTTGCTGTTGATCAGGACGACCTCGAACCCCTCCTCGCGGAGAGCCTTCACCGCCTGGGTCCCCGAGTAGTCGAACTCACACGCCTGCCCGATCACAATGGG
>JBHIBG010000081.1:0-12592 GCA_046758965.1 Methylomirabilia bacterium
CGCGCGGCCAAGAGGTCCAGGCTCCTCGGGGCCAGGAGGTTCAGGCTCCGCGCGGCCAGGAGGTGCAAGCCCCCCGCGGCCAGGAGATCCAGGCGCCCCGGACCCTGGCGCCCCGCTCCTTTGCTGGCGCGAGGGGTGTGGTCTCGGGAAGCGCCCTTGAGAAGGCGAAGTCCCTCGTGAAGCAGGCCGAGGCCTTCTGCATGGCTGGAAAGCGTGCCAGGGCCACAGCGAAGGCCAAAGCGGCCCTCGCGATCCTGAAGTAACTGCCGCTCACTGCAGAAAAGGCTCCAGGGGTGATCCCCTGGAGCCTTTTCTGTTTCAACCCCGCCGGCCCGCCAGAAAATGGAAGTGGATGTGATACACCACCTGACCGCCTTCAGGGCCACAATGACAATTCACCCGGTAGCCCCGCTCGGCGAATCCCCTCTCTGCGCCGAGGCGCTTGGCCACCAGGAAGCAGCGCCCGAGGAGGGGGGCGTCATCGGGAGACAAGGTTGCGACGGACTCGATGTGGCGCTTGGGAATGATCAGGATGTGGAGGGGGGCCTTAGGGTAGATGTCCTTGAAGGCGAGAATGTCCTCGTCTTCGTACTCGATCTGTGCGGGGCTCTGGCGCGCCACAATTCGACAGAAGAGGCACTCCGTCGTCATCGGATCCGTTCCTCGAGGCCGGAAGGCCGAAACAGGTTCCTGTGCGAAGTCGTGACCTGCACGATACGCAGGCCCTCGAGAGATGGCAAGTGCGGCACGATCGTGTATACTATCGTCTCGGGTCGGGTGGACTCCTCAAGGAGATTTCCCATGGGCACGTGCCGGAAGTGCAAGAAGCGTATCCGAAGGAACGGCAACCACATCAAGATCGGCCAGACGTGGGTGCACAAGGTCTGCCCGGTGAAGCGGTAATCCGGGATTTCTTCCCGCGCCTGCCAAGGGTCATTTCGAGCGAAGCAGATTGCCCGCGACGTGTGCAGCTCCGAGCAGCGGCGCCCGGGTGTTCAGGACCAGGTGAACCGGAATGGATGCCATGAGCTCCGAAAGGCGTCCCTTGTCGCCGAACGCCGCGATGAAAGTTCCGTCGGCGAGCTTGGGGCGGATCTTGGGAGCAATCCCGCCGCCGATGAAGACCCCGCCGACAGCCAGTGCCTTGAGAGCGAGGTTGCCTGCCTCGGCGCCGTAGACCGACACGAAAAGGTCCAAGGCCTTCATGCAGAGCGGGTGGCCACCGGCCATCCCTACCTCGGAAATCACCGCACCGGGATCCTCCCGCTCCAGCCGGTCCCTGAGCCACTGCGGTTCGGACCCGACTTCCCTGTCACGGAGGAAGCGGTAGATATTCGACAGGCCTGGCCCTGAAAGCACCCGCTCGTAACTGACGCGACCGAACTCCCTTCGCAGGAAATCAAGGAGCTTCACTTCGAGAGTCGTACGGGGGGCGAAATCCGCATGCCCACCCTCGGTCGCCATCACAGCATGCTGCTCGCGGTTCCAGACGAGGATGGCTTCACCCAGCCCCGTGCCGGCAGCGATGAGAGCCATGTGTCCTTTCCGGGGCCGGCCCGCCTGGAGGGGAGTCAGGTCCTGGCTGGACAGGGTCAGGACGCCGTAGGCGGCCGCCTCCAGGTCGTTGAGCAATTTCACCCGCTGCGCCGGAATGGCCTCGGCAAGATGCTGCTCATCCACTTCCCACGGGAGGTTGGTGGTCACGCACCGTCCGTCCACGACCGCACCTGCCACGCCGAAGCAGGCGGCGGTGATCTTCGGGGAGGGTCGGTCAGCCAGGAACCGGCGGATCACCGCCTCGAGGCTGTCGAAGTCGCGGCTCGGCAACGTCGCCTCTCTGACAAGCGGAAGGCCGGGCGCAGCTTCATCGATCAGCGCGACCGCACTCTTTGTTCCGCCAACGTCTCCGGCTAGGATCATCAGCGGTCAGGGCCCCGGATCGCTACTTGATCGTCCCGGCGTAGATGTCGATGATGGTTCGAAGGAGTTTGAGGGCGTCGGGCTTCTTCCGCTGGAAGGAGTTCCGGCCGATGATCGAGCCAAAGCCCCCGCCGTCCCGGATCGCCCGCACCTCCTCGAAGACCACCTCGTCGCGCTCCGCCGGACCACCGGAAAAAATCACCACCCGTCGTCCATTGAAGGTCGCCTGGACCACGTGGCGCACCCGCTCCGTGGGCGTCCCCACAGGAATCCTCTCCTGCTGATAGGCCTTCTTGGCGGCCGCCTGCTCGACGTGGACCGTCGGGAGCTTCACCTTGATAATGTGCGCGCCGAGCTGGGCGGCGATGTGGGCCGCATAGGCGACCACGTCGATGGCCGTCTCGCCTTCCTTGGAGAGGGCCGACCCCCGCGCGTAGGACCAGATCACCACCACCAGACCGTACTGCTTCGCCTCCTCCGCCAGGGCCCGAATCTGGCCGTACATCTCCAGCCGGTGCATCGAGCCCGGATAGATGGTGAAGCCGATGCCGGCACACCCCAGCCGGAGGGCGTCACGCACGCTGCCGGTGAGGGCCTGGGTGGGATCCTTCTCGTCCATGAGGACGTCGTGGTCATTCAGCTTGAGGATGAGAGGGATCTGGCCGGCAAACTCCCGCGCCCCGGCCTCGAGGAACCCCAGCGGCGCTGCGTAGGCGTTGCACCCGGCCTCAATGGCCAGCTCGAAGTGGTAGCGCGGATCGTAGGCCGGCGGGTTCTGGGCGAAGCTCCGGGCCGGCCCGTGCTCGAAGCCTTGATCTACCGGTAGAATCACGAGCCTCCCCGTTCCCGCGAGGGCGCCATGGTTCAACAGACGGGCCAGGCTGGTGAGTGTCCCGGGGTTATCGCTGCCGTACCAGCTCAAGATCTCTTTCACCCGCTCACTCATGGACAACCTCCTGCGTCGATTCAGCGACGCCCTGCGATGAACTCCTCAGCCAGCATCACGTCCTCAGGGCTCCCGATCAGCAGAGGCACCCGCTGGTGGTAGGAGGTGGGGAAGATTTCAAGGATCCGCTCGCTGCCGCTGCTGGCTTTCCCCCCGGCCTGCTCGACGACGAATCCCATGGGCGCGGCCTCGTAGAGCAGCCGGAGCTTGCCGGTGGGCTTCCCGCCCGCCACGGCATCGGCCGGATAGAGGAAGATGCCGCCCTCCAGGAGCGTCCGGTGAAAGTCGGCGACGAGGGACCCGACGTAGCGCGCGGTGTAGGGCCGGCCCGTAGCGAGGTCCGCCGTCCTGAGGTACTCGATGTAGCGCCGGATGCTGGGATCCCATCGCGGAGCGTTCCCTTCGTTGACGCTGTAAGTCCAGCCGCGGGCAGGGATTTGGATATGCTGATGGGACCGCATGAACTCGCCCACGGTGGGGTCGAGGGTGAAGCCGTGGACCCCGTTGCCAGCGGTATATATCAGCATTGTGCCGGGCCCATACATGATGTATCCCGCAGCCACCTGAGCTGTCCCCGGCTGAAGCGTGTCTGCCGCCACGTGGTCCGCCCCCCAAGCCCGGCGCCGCTTTATCGAAAAAACCGTGCCAACAATCCCGTTGACGTCGAGGTTGGAAGAGCCGTCCACCGGATCGAAACAGACGACATAGCGCGCCCTCCTACACTGTCGGGCCAGGTGCAGAGGCTCGGCGATCTCCTCTGAGACGAGCGTGCAGACGAGCCCCGTGACCTCCAGGGCGCTCACCACCACCTCGTTGGCCCACAGGTCCAGCTTTTTTACCGCCTCGCCCTGCACGTTGGTCTCACCGGTGGTGCCGAGCTGGCCCGCCACGGCCGCGCGGGCCAGCTCCCGCGCAATCAGCTTGCCAGCCAGGGCCAACTGGGTCAGGACGATGGCGAGGTCGTCTGCCTCCTCGCCGCCGGTGTTCCGAATGTGATGGGCGAGCGTCAGAGTGACTTCGCTCACGCTGGATGCTCCGCCGTGCTGGGCTGGCTGGCTGCTGCCATCGCTCCTACCCCTCCCGCGTCCGCTGAACCGCGTGCCCGCCAAAAGCGTTCCGGAGCGCCGCCAGCAGCTTGTCGGCGTATGACTCGGGCTGGCGCGAGCGGAACCGGGTGAAGAGCGACAGCGTGATGGTCGGAGCCGGCACATCTTTCTCGATGGCGTCGAAGATCGTCCAGCGTCCTTCCCCCGAGTCCTCCACATGCCCCTTGACGCCGGTAAGGTGTGGGTCTCCCTCGAGCGCCAGTTCGGTCAGTTCCAAGAGCCACGACCGGATCACGCTACCCTGGTTCCAGAGGTGGGCGATGGCCTGAAGGTCGAGGGCGAAGTCGCTCTTGTGCATGAGCTCGAACCCCTCTGCGTAAGCCTGCATCATGCCGTACTCAACCCCGTTGTGGATCATCTTGACGTAGTGCCCCGCCCCGTGGGTGCCCATATAGCCGTAGCCATCGGGGGGGGCGAGGCTCTTGAGAATCGGCTCCAGGCGACGGAAGATCTGACGCTCACCCCCGATCATCAGGCAGTACCCGACCTTGAGCCCCCAGACCCCGCCGCTAGTCCCCGCATCCAGGTAATGGATACCCCTGGACCGGAGCTCGGCGGCGCGCCGGGCATCGTCCTTGTAGTACGAATTCCCGCCGTCGATGATGACGTCATCAGCCTTCAGCAGTTGACTCAGGTCCCTGACCGTCTGCTGGGTGGGCATCCCGGCTGGGACCATGACCCATGTGGCACGCGGGGGAGCCAGCTGCTTCACCAGCTCCTCCAGGGACGCGGCTCCCGCGGCGCCGTGTGCGACGGATTCCTTCACCTTGTCGGCATCGCGATCGTACGTGACCACCCGGTGCTGCTCCCCTTGAAGCCGTCTCACCATGTTCATCCCCATCCGACCGAGCCCGACAAATCCGATCTCCATGGTCACCCCTCCTTCAACGGCCCGGGGCTACCGGCTCTCCCCTCGACTGCCGGAGGACGTTCTCTATCACTGTACAGATGCGGTCCAGCACTGTCGAGTCAGGTCGTGGCAGATGGATATGGACCGCCCGCCGGCCTGCAGCCTGCAACGACTCAAAGTCCCCCAGCGCCTGTGCCAGCTCGAGGATCCCGAAGGAGTAGTTCTCGCCGGGGATCGCCACGTCAGTTGCCGGATTCGCGGTGAAGAGCAGGAATACCCCGGAGCTCTGTCCGCCCTTGTGAAGCTGGCCGGTGGAGTGAAGGTAGCGGGGGCCGTAGCCGAACATGGTTGCGACCCGTGCGCGATTCCGGAGCGTCAGGCGCAGGGCGGCCAGTCGCTCCTCCAGGCCGGCGTCGAACGGGAAGTACGCGAGCAGCCCGATGTAGTCTCCAGGTTGGATCAGTTCCAGGAATCGTCTCAGAACCTGAACGGCGTCCGCGTCCGGGTCGGCGATCTTATCCGAAATCACCGAATCAAAAGTCAACCCGATCCCGTCGACAGTGAGGCGAGGCGGCGGGGCTAGCAGCCGGCCTTCGAGGGCGTATCGGCCCAGCAGGACCCTGGTGGCGTCCTTGGCCTGCTGGACGTTCGGCTCATCGAACGGATTGATCCCCAGGAGGGCCCCCGCCGTGGCCGTCGCGATCTCCCAGCGGATGAACTCAGCCCCGATCCCCAGCGGCTCAACCAGCCGGATGTTGACGATCGGGTAGCCGGCGGCACGCAACCGCTCGACCTTCCCGTCCCGATCGTGCTCTTCGGGATCTCCGCCGTGCAGGCGGAGACGCACGAACAGCCGATCGTCACCGTACAGCTCGGGCATCCCGAGGGGCTCCCCAGCAATGGGCACGATCCCCGTCCCCCGTTTTCCGGTGGACTCGGCGATGAGCTGCTCGATCCAGGAGCCAAACGGACGGAGCTTTGGCCCGGTGATCAGGGTGAGCTTGTCCAGCCCGCTACGCACGGCGCTCCCCATGACAATCCCAAGGGCCGCCCCCGGGTTCTGGGCGATGGCGGTCGTCGGACCGCACAGGAGGGCCATGCCTCGGCTCCACGCCAGAAGCCCGGCGACGTCCAGCCCCATGAGGGCTGCAGGCACCAACCCGAAGAAGGAAAGGGCCGAGTAGCGCCCGCCGATATCCGCCGGGTTGACGAAGACCTCGCGATATCCGTCTTGCAGCGCCTGCTCGTGCAGCGGTGTCCCCTCGTCGGTGATCGCCACCAGATGCTTGGCCGGTTGTGACACCCCGGCGGCCTTCAACCGCTCCCGAAAATACGCCGCCAGGGCGTTCGGCTCGATCGTGGTGCCCGACTTGCTCGCGACCAAGAAGAGCGTCTCGCGGATCGGGACGCTGCGCTCCGTCGCCAGGATGGCGGCGGGGTCGGTGGAGTCGAGCATGGTGAAAGCGGGAGACCCGGGCTGGACGCCCAGCACGGCGCGCATCACCTCGGGCGCGAGGCTCGAGCCACCCATCCCGAGAAGCACGATCTGTCGGAAACCCTCGGCGCGCACGGCGGCCGCGAACCGCTTCAGCCGGGGGAGCTCCTTGACCATGAGCTCCGGGGACTCGAGCCACCCCAAGCGGTTGGCGATCCGCTTCTGCTCCGGTGGGTCCTCGGACCAAAGATCGGGCCGCTTGGCCCACATCCCCTTGACGAACCCGGTGAGCTGGAGCTCCACGTTGTACCGGTCAAGCTCTTTCCCGAGACCGGCCCCGGCGATCTCGTACCGGCCCTTGAGGAGAGCGACCTTGCGCTTGGTATCGATCCCCAGCATCAGGGCATCGAAGGAGTCCTCGAAGGCCTTCAGTCCATCCGCCTTGAGCTGCGCGTAGATGGCATGCAAGTCAACGCCTCCTGCCTCTAGCTCGCTGAACACGCGGCGGGCACCGTCCAGGTCCTGATCGACCGTCGGGCGGGCACGGCCATGGTCGCGGAAGGCGGCCAGCGCCCCCGGCGGCATGGTGTTGACCGTGTCGGGGCCGACCAGCTCCTCGATGTACAGGACGTCGCTGTACTTCGGGTTCTTGGTGCCGGTGGACGCCCACAGCGGCCGCTGGCGCCGGGCGCCCTTGGCCTCGAGAACCTCAAACGCCGCACTTCCAAACAACTCCTTGAACCGCTGGTAGGCGAGCTTGGCGTTGGCGATGGCGGCCTTCCCCTTGAGGGCGTCGAGGCGCCGTTTGGCCTCGGGATCTCGCGCTGCGGCAACGAGCCGGTCGAGCTCCTTATCCGCTGCGGTATCGATGCGACTCACAAAAAAGCTGGCGACTGAGGCGACCCTGCGGAGGTCTCCACCCTTCGCCAGCCGGTCCTTCAGGCCATCGAGATAGGCCCTCGCCGCGGCTTCGTAATCCGCGATGGAGAAGAGGAGGGTCACATTGACATTCACCCCCTCACCGATGAGGCGCCGGATGGCGGTGAAGCCGGCGGTGGTACCGGGGACCTTAATCATGACGTTGTCCCGGTCCAGAAGCTTCCACAAGCTCAGGGCCTCGTTCACCGTGCCGTCGGCATCGTGGGCAAGGGACGGTGACACCTCGAGGCTGACGTAGCCATCCCCGCCCCGCGTTGCCTGGTAGACCGAGTGCAGGATGTCGGCCGCTTCGGCAATGTCGGCCGTAACCACGCGCAGGTAGATCTCCCTCGCGGACATGTTGCGGCGCGCGAGGAGCGCGATCTCCTCGTCGTAGGCGTCTGTCCTGTTCACCGCCTGCTCGAGGATCGTGGGGTTGGAGGTGACGCCAGCCAGTCCGTCCCGTGAGATCAGGCGAAGCAGCTCGCCGGAGGCGAGCAGGCGCCGGCTCATGAAGTCATACCAGACGCTCTGGCCGTATTGCCGGAGATCGATCAGCGCCATCTCTCCCTCCTACTGGGCCGCACCGAGGGTGTGCTTCTCCTTGCGAATCAGGACGCGGTCGATCGCGCCGAGGATGTGCTCTGTGGTCAGCCCGTAAGCTCGGAACAGCTCCTCCGGGGTTCCCGATTCGGCAAAGGTGTCCTCGAGCCCGACGAACTCTATCGGCGCGGGATGGCGCTGGACCGCGGCCTGGGCGACCAAGCTCCCCAGCCCCAGCCTCACCAGGTGTTCCTCGGCCACCACGATCGCCCCGGTTTCCTCGGCCGCCATCTCGATAGTCGCCTCGTCCAGCGGCTTGGCCGTGTGGCAGTCAATGACCCGGACGTGGATCCCTTTTCGCTCGGCTAGCTCTGCGGCCTGACACGCGACCGCCACCATCAACCCGTTGGCGATCACCGTCACGTCGTCGCCGTCGGACAGGGTCTTGGCGCGCCCGAACGAGAAGCGCTCGCCGGGGGCATAGATCCGGGGAGCCTTGGGCCGTCCCACCCGGAGGTAGACGGGGCCGTAGTGCTCGGCCGCGGCTCGCACCAGCGCCTGCGTGGCGACCGCGTCGGCCGGTACGGCCACGGTGAAGCCGGGCAGGCAGCAGGCCAAGGCCAGATCCTCGATCGACTGCTGCGAGGGGCCGTCCTCGCCCAGGCTGATGCCCCCGTGACTCCCAACGAAGTTGACGTTGAACTCCGCGTAGGCGCAGCAGACACGAAGCTGCTCGTACCCTTTGCACATCAGGAAAGAGGCGAAGCTCGATGCGAACGGGATCATGCCGCCGGCTGCCAGGCCGGCGGCCATGGAGGACATGTTCGCCTCGGCGATGCCGACGTCGAAGAACCGATCGGGGAACTTCTTGCCAAACAGGCCGGTGTAGGTGGACTTGGACAGATCGGCGTCCAGCACGACGATCCGGGGGTTCTCCTCGCCCAGCTCCACCAACGCGCGCCCGTAGGCCTCACGGGTAGCCATGCCGAGCTCCATCGGGGATGGCCACCGCCGGATCACGACTTCACCTCCGCGCCGATCTCCTGGAGCGCCTGTTGCACGAGTTCCGGCTTGTCCGGAATGCTGCCGTGGTATTTGATCTGGTTCTCCATGTAGGACACTCCCTTGCCCTTCACCGTGGAAGCGACAATGACGGTTGGCCGGTCCGTGATCCGCGCAGCCTCTGCGAAGGCGCTCAGGATCTGCTCGACATTGTGCCCGTCGATCTCGAGGGTGTTCCACTTGAAGGCGCGCCACTTGTCGGCCAGGGGCTCGAGGTCCGTGATCTGGTCCACGCCAGCATCGAGCTGGAGCCGGTTGTAATCCACGATCGCGCAGAGGTTCCCCAGCTTGACGTGCGGGGCATACATGGCTGCCTCCCAGATCTGCCCTTCCTCGCACTCGCCATCGCCCAGGAGGACGTAGGTGCGTGACGGGCTCCCGCGCAGTCGGGCGGCGAGGGCGAGGCCGACCCCCATGCTGAGGCCGATCCCGAGCGAGCCGGTGGAAGCTTCAATGAGCCCGAGCTTGCGGCGATCCGGATGCCCCTGCAGCGGGCTGCCGAAGCGCCGCAGGGAGGTCAGCAAGTCATGGGTGATGTATCCCGCCTCGGCGAGCGCGGCGTAGAGCACCGGACAGGCGTGCCCCTTGGACAGGATGAACCGGTCCCGGTCCTCCCAGAACGGGTCATCAGCCTTGTGCCGCATGACGGCGAAATACAGGCAGGTGACGATATCGGCGGCAGACAGGCTCCCTCCCGGATGCCCGGAGCCCGCGGCCACCAGCATCTCAATGACCAACCTGCGGACTCGCGAGGCCCGATCCTTGAGCTTCCCGATGTCGCCAGGCTTTCGTTGCATGCTCAACCCTCCTTCCTCGTCAGCTCCCCGAGCGCTCGACCCCTTCCCAGCACCGCCTCGGCGAACTGGCGGCCAGAATCACGACCGGAATGCCATGCCGGTCCGCACACCCGGTCTGTCGCTGTCGAGGCCCAAACGA
This sequence comes from Methylomirabilia bacterium, assembly GCA_046758965.1. GTDB lineage: Bacteria > Methylomirabilota > Methylomirabilia > Rokubacteriales > CSP1-6 > JBHIBG01. Next base: position 9,717 of record JBHIBG010000081.1, read on the forward strand.
TGAGTCACGGCCGGGATTCCTTTCGCACGAGTTCGTGCACGCTTCCCCGTTCCGCGACCAGCACGACGTCGGCGGTGCCGAGGAAGAGGCCCGTATCGACGATGCCGGGGATGGCGCGGAGGGCGCGCTCCAGTCCGGCGGGATCCTCAATGGGAGCGACGGCGCAGTCTAGAATCGCGTTTCCGTTGTCGGTCACGAACGGACGTTCCTCTACGGTTCTGACGGCGGGTTGGAGCCCGAGGGCTTCCAGCCGCCGACGACAGAGCGGAACGGCAAAGGGAGTGACTTCAACCGGGAGCCGGCCGCGACTGCCGAGAACGGGCACCAGCTTGTCCGCCAGCACGAGAATTACCTGACGCCGGGAGGCCGCGGCGACGATGCGCTCGCGGACCAGCGCCCCTCCATACCCCTTGATCAGGTTCAAGCGGGAGTCGACCTCATCAGCCCCGTCAACGGTGACATCGAGGAGCGATTCCCCGAGCTCGGTGAGCGGAATCCCCAGCTCCCGGGCGAGCCGCTCCGTCGGCTGAGAGGTGGGGACACCCCGGACGGAGAGCCCAGCCCGGATCCGAACTACCAGCGCATGGAGAAAAGCGGTCGCCGCGCTCCCTGAACCCAAGCCGACAACGGTGCCATCCTGCACGAACTCCAGGGCGCGGGCGGCAAGGAGTGCCAGCGAATCGTCGTCAACGGCGGGTGCGCTCATGAATTGACCTGGCAAACCATTGCCCTCGCTCTGGGTGCGAGTCTGTTCAGCCACCAGCTCGACTGTGCCGTAGCTGCGGGGCGCCCCTTCTGCTGGTGACCAATCGCCAGACAGAGGGGAAATCATGGCCCGAGGAAAGTCTACCACGGCTTTCGAGGGGTCATGGCATGCGAAGGTCTTACCCATTCCAGGTATGTTCAAGCCGCCGCGGGAGATCACGAACTGCTTTGCTTCAAAAGCTTTCTCCTTGACGCCGGCGTTCATGACCTGATATAAGCACGAGCATCTCTCCGAAACGCCGGCAGTGGCTCGGTCAGTTTCTTCATAGCTCGCGCGGCTTCCCAATGGAACCTCGAAAACCTGGAACGAAGGGTAACACCCCGGGAAGCGGCTCTCTTCTCGCCGCCCTTGCGCTCCTCTGGTGTGTCCTCCTCTTCGGCCTGTGGGTTGGCGCGGTCGCTGCCCAGGTATCTGAGGCCGACGTCTTTGTCGCTCAGGCCATCCTGGCGTACGAGGAGAAGCGCTACGAGGACGCGCTCGGCCTCCTTCGCGAAGCGCGGGAGCTGGATTCGGAGAATGTCGATGCGCTCTACTACACCGGCCTCGTCTATCTCGCCCTGAAGCGGATCGACGCCGCCGTGGAGGTCCTGGAAGCAGCCCGAGCCAAGGCCCCCACGGAGCTCTCCATCCTTTTCCAGCTCGGAGTGGCCTACTTCGCCCAGGAGCGGTATGACCAGGCTGAGCCTCTCCTCACCCAGATCTTCAACGAGCGACCCCAGACAGACAGCGCCGGGTATTACGTCGGCTTCATGCGCTACCGCCGGAAGGAGTACCAGGGGGCGCTCCGGGCGTTTCAGGTCGGGACCTCGACTGACCCCAATATCCAGCAGCTGACTCGGTTCTACGCGGGGCTGGCGCTGGCGATCCTGGGGTTACCCGAGCGGGCAGTCGCAGAGGTGGAGGAAGCCCTCAGGCTCCAGCCGGTCTCACCCCTGACCGGGCCGGCTGAGCGGCTGCGGGACACTATCGTCGCCGCCCGGGAGCGTGAGCGGCGCTTCCGGGGCGAGGTTCGCCTCGGCTTCTTCTACGACACCAACGTCCCCGTCACCCCGGACTCCAGCAACGACCGGGTCGCAGAGCGGATCCGGAACCAGACCCAAGAAAGTGAAAGCCCGGGGGAGCTGGCTGCGGTGCGCCTGGAGTACTCCTGGTTCCGCAGCGGCCCCTGGGAGGCGACGGCGACCTATTCGTTCTTCCAGACTGTCAACAACGACATCGCAGAGTTCAACATCCAGGACCACCTGGGCGCGCTGAGCGGCTTCTCCCGCGGCGCCGTGGCGGGGATGCCGTATCAGCTCGGAACCCAGTACGCCTTCGATTACCTCACGCTGGATAACGACGAGTTCCTCCTGCGCAACACCATCACCCTCTTCGCCACCCTCCTCGAGAACGCCGGCAACCTCACCACTGTGCAGACCCGCGTCCAGTTCAAGGAGTTCTCGGACGACTCTAACTTGCCGTCCGAGGAAGTACGCGACGCCACGAACTGGATGCTGGGCTTCCTGCACATCTTCCGCTTCGAGGCTGACAAGCACCTGATCCGGCTCGGCTATCAGTTCGACGTGGAAGATGCCGAGGGGCGCAACTTCGAATACCGGGGGCACCGGATCCTCGCCGGGGGGCAGTACACCCTGCCGTGGCGTGAGACGCGCCTGAGCTATGACTTGGACGTGCACTTCAGGAACTATACGAATGCCCACTCGATCCTCACCCGGGAGCAGGCGGACACCGAGGTAACCCACGTCGTTAGGGTAGAGCAGCCCCTCCTGTACAACCTGACTCTCTCGGCCGAGTACCAGGCCATCATCAGCGGCTCCAACCTCGCGGTCTTCGACTTCACTCGGCAGGTCTCCTCCCTGATCGTCTCCTGGCAGTTCTAGTTTCAAACCTGGCGTTCCGCGAGCCTGGCGGGTTTCTGGGTAGCGAAGCGTCAGGGCGAGGACTCAAACCACTCTAACGCGGCCGAGTCGTGCCCCGGCGCGGCATGAGAGGCAGAGGAGAAGGTCCGCTACTGGGCCGTAGAGGTGACCGAACTTGCTAAAAGGCTCACCGCGATGAGGGGGACGTTAGGGAATGACAGACAGGATCGACCTGAATCCCTTCATTTTTG
>JBHIBG010000082.1:0-12489 GCA_046758965.1 Methylomirabilia bacterium
GCTAGCGGGTGACCACAAACCCGTGGGAGCGGAGATCATTCGCGCTGACTGGCTGGCGTCGGCGGTCAGCCCGACGTCGCTCCGACTCCTGCGCCTGGACGTGCTGCCGCCGCTCCCCGCACCGCCGATCCAGGGTAACCTGCATACCTCTCTGCCCGGCTGCCTCGTCCGTCAGACAGCCGTAGAGCTGAAACCTGTCTCGCGCTACGACGATCAAAAGCCTGGCCACTTTCTCTCAAACCTCGCTATGAGCGGCCCGATTTCGACTTCCCCGTGCTCACCCCGGGAGCCAGACGCTCACGCGACCTGGACGGAGTGTAAGCGCGGTCGAAGCGGCTGTCAAGCCGTGTCCTCGTTCAGGACATGTGAGACACAGGGCGACAATGGCGAGTCTCGCAGGAATGTACCGGTTGCCCGCGAGGCAGCCGGTCAACGGTCGGAGAGGCGAAGCCTCTCCCGAACTTGCCCCAAGGCGGTCAGGGCGATGGCCATGCTGGCTGCCAGGCCAATCCAGGCCGCTCGATAGCCGCCGAGCTGCTCCACTGCCCACCCGAACAGCGGCGGGCCCAGGATGACCCCCAGGGCGGAGAACGCCAGCCCCAACCCGAGAGCAGTCCCGGCCGCTGTTGGGCCCGCCAGCTCGGCCATGAGAGTGTGCTGAACCCCATTCCAGCCGATTCCCACAAATCCGAATGCCAGGGTCAGGGGCCAGAGGTGCCATGCGGGAGAACCAGGACCCGTCGCCGCAATGGCGATAGAGCAGATCATCGACCCGGTCCCCGCCAGGAAGAGGACAACCCGCCTCTGCCCTCCGAAGAGACGGTCGGAGAGAACTCCGAAGGTCACCCGCCCGAGCACTCCGGTGACCTGAGCCCGGGCCAGATACCCTGCTGCGCTTACCACCGAGAGGCGGACAACCTCGTGGAGGTAGAGCACGAGGAAGCTCAGCCAGACTGTCTGCAACATGGCGAAGATAAGCGTGGCCACAGAGAGCCACCAGAGGTCTCTCGACGCGAGCACGGTCCGAACCGTCGCCGAGATGCTCACCGCGGAGGCGCGGGGCTGATCCGGCAGGTCCCGGTACAGGAGCAGCGTAGTGAACCCCAAGGCCGCGGTGCCGGCGGCTGCGGATGCCACCGCGGCGCGCCACCCGAGGGAGAGCCCAAGGACCGGGAGCAGAACCGCGCCGAGGACTCCACCAAACGGCAGGCTGGTCTGCTTTATCCCGACAGCGGTGGCGCGCTGTCGCGGGGGAAACCAGGCGATCACCGCTTTGGTGGAGGTCGGGTTCAGCAACCCGTAGCCCAATCCCGCCAGGACGGTCAGCGCGGCCAGCGCCGTGAACGACCCGGCCAACGAACCGGCCAGGAGGCCGAAGGCGATGAAGAGGTGGCCAGCCACCAGGATGCCGCGGATCCCCCAGCGGTCCGCAAGCCACCCCGCAGGAAGCGAGATGAGAAGAGGCCCGACGTAGTAGGCCGAGAGGAAGGAGCCTGCCTGGCTGAGCGAGAGATGGAGGTCGTCCCGGATGAGCGGGGCGATGGCGGGGAGCCCCATCGGCCCAATGTTGGCCACGGTCTGAGCGGTGAGGAGAAGGGCCAGAATGCCCCAGGGCGAGGTCAAGGCGAGGATACCGAGGACAACAACTCATTGGGTCGTTCGAAGATCGCGAGAACGACACACCCGGCTGGGGTCCACGCTGGATGGACCGACCCCGGCCTCCGCCAGACGAAATTCCCCGTCGTGCACGTTCCGTCTTCGTCTACCAGCGCCCCCTCAAGGACAAGACTCTGCTCCACACCCACATGGTTGTGATGGGGGGTTGCAGAGCCGGGAGCCATTCGGACCAGCATCGTCTGCCCGCCTGAGGCGTCAGCGTACAGGAGCTTCGTGTCGACGCCGGGGCTTCCCGTCGGCTCCCACGCGATCTCGGACAGATCGATGTAGACAGATCGCTCGGTCTCTTTACGGGTCATGTGATGGCTCCTGTTCTCGAATGGCTCCACGGCAATTCAGCGCGTGTCGATGACGCCACCCCGCTTGCCTGATCCGGCTCTCCTCCGCCGGCACCGTGGGGAGCTCCGGCTCGATCTATCTCCACGCTTCACCGGCCGTCCGGGATCTTCCTCGCATGCAGCCACGCTCCCGGTGCTGGGCGGCGAGCATCGTGCGGCCAGCATAACGCACTCGGGTGGCACTGGGGAATCCCGGACACGCGGGATGTCGCTCCGGTCTCAATTATTGACTGGCGCATTTCTCATGTCCCATGTGTCCCGAACCCTCTCACCTCCAATCCTCTCCCCCTTCGAGGGGGAGAGGGAAGGTGAGGGGGATATCCGTCGATGCCCATAGGACATGTGTTTGCAGCCCTCAATAGTTGACAAGCCAGCCGCGCCCCACCTAGACTGCCGCCAGGAAAGCCATGAGGCCGAACTTTCCGCTGTAACGCGTCGTTCGTTGGCCAATCACCCTTGAGACGGAGAGGAGTCGTGCGATGACATTGGACATAGAGGCGATCACCCCGTTCCTGAATCGAGTGATGACCTCCCTCCCCTCGCTTCTCTTCGGGCTCCTCATCCTCCTGGTGGGATACCTCGTCGCCAAGGTGAGTGCGGGCGTGGTCCGCCGCGTCGTGCGCCGGAGCACCTTGGATGCGCGGACCGCCGAGCTGCTGGGGCTGGAGGCTCCGGCCGGGCCGCAATCGGTGCAGTCTGCGATCGCTCGGATCACCTTCTGGCTCATCATGCTCCTGGTCCTGATCGGGTTCTTCAGCCAGATCGGCCTGTCACTGGTGGCAGAACCTCTCAGGAGCATGATGGAGAAAGTCACCGCTGCCGCCCCGAACCTCTTGCAGTCCGGGCTGATCCTCATCGTGGCGTGGGTCCTCGCCGCACTGCTGCGCTTTCTCACCGTGAACGTGGCGACTCGGCTGGAGCTCGATCGACGCATCGGGCGATATCTGACCCCCGAGGGCGCCGAGCCGCTGGCGCTCCCCCAGACGTTGGGGACGCTCGTCTTTTACCTGGTGCTCCTGGTGGCGGTCCCTCCCTTCCTCGCCGCTCTGGGTCAGGCCGCCATCGTGGACCCGCTCGTCGAGATGTTCGGGATCTTCCTGACGTACCTGCCGAACATCGCGGGGGCGGCCCTGACCATCGGGGTGGGTTGGGTCGTGGCGCGGATTCTCCGCGAAGTCGTGCGCAATGTCCTAGTCGCCGCCGGGGTGGACCGCACCCTCGATCGGGCCGGGCTGGCCCAGCCCATGGGCGAGGTACAACTGTCGGGGACCATCGCGATGGTCGTTTACTTCGTCGTCTGGGTTCCGTTCATCGTGGCGGGGCTTGATACGCTGAGGATCGAGGCAGTCTCCGGCCCGGCCATCGCGGCCCTGAATGCCCTGCTCGCCTGGGTCCCGAAGGGGCTGGGGGCCCTGGTCATCCTGCTCCTGGCCTGGGTGATCAGCCGCTTCCTCGGCAACCTCGTCGCCCAGCTCTTCCGCGGGATCGGTTTTGACAGCCTCCCTCAAAAGCTAGGCTTGCCCGCCGCGCCACCGACCGTGGGGGGGCGAACGCTCTCCGAGCTTGCCGGGGCTGTGGTCACTGCGGTCGTCATGCTTTTCGCGCTGATCGAGGCGTTCCACGTGATCGGGCTGAGCCAGCTCGCTGCCTTCGGAGACCGTCTCGTGGCCTTCGTCGTGGATGTCGTCATCGCCGGGTTCATCCTCGGCATCGGGCTGTGGGTCGGGCACTTCGTTCAGGGGGTGCTCCAGGCAGCCCTGGAGCGCGCCGGGTCCCGTCATCCGAGACTCATCGGGGTTGCGGCGAGGTACACCGTCGCCTTCTTCGCCTTCACGATGGCCCTTCAACAGATCGGCTTCGGACAGCAGATCGTCGTGATGGCGTTCACCTTGCTCTTCGGCGCCGTCTGCCTGGCTCTGGCGCTGGCCTTCGGGCTCGGCTCGAGGGAGGCGGCCGCGCGGGTTGTGGAGCGCGCCGTCGGAGAGGAACGAGACCCCTCGCGATAGCGCGCGGGAAACACGAAACCATCGTGAGCGGCGCGGGTCAGGGGAGCGATGGCTCGGCCCTGGCCCGCACCGGCGCCTCAGAAATCGCCCAGCTCATGGCCGCCGCGGCGGCACAGAGCACCGCTCCGCCCAGGAAGAAGAACATGTAGCTCCCGGCCAGATCGTGGATGAGCCCGCCGACATACGAGCCCGTGGCCGAGCCGATCTGGTGGCTCAGCGAGACGAGGCCGATTACGGTGCCGCCGGATTGGCGGCCGAAGAGCGTGGTGGAAAGGACCGTGGTCGGAGGGACCGTGGAGAAGTCCACGATACCGAACGCGACGGCGAACACGAAGAGCATGAGTGGGTCACGGACAAGAACGAGGAAGAGGAGCGTAACCGCCCGCCCCGCGTAGACCCACCCCAGCAGCCACTTGTGCCCCCACCGATCCGAGACGGCTCCGGAAGCGAGCGTCGCCATGACGTTGAAGGCTCCCAGCACACCAAAGGCCGCCGCCGCGGTGACCCGATCGATCTCCATATCCTCGGCGAAGGGAATGAAGTGCGGGTCAATCAGCCCTGCGGTAGTGAAGCCGCAGATCCAGAAGCTCCCCGCCAGCCACCAGAAGTTCTTCTGCCAGGCAATGGTTGCCAGCGGCCGGGGCCGACCGTCCGCCGCGCCGCGCACCACGCGAGCCTCGAGCCCGCCCGGGGGCTCGTCCTTGAGAAATAGCAGCATCAGCGGGGCGGCGATCAAGAACACGCTCGCCCCGCACCAGATAAAGGCCAGCCGCCAGCCGGCCACCTTCATAAACGCTGCGATGGCCGGGACAAGGAGGACCTGTCCCGCCGCAGCCCCCGCCATGACGATTCCCATGGCCAGGGCCTTCTTCCTTTTTATCCACCGGGCGATGGCCACCGCCGCGGTGACATTGGAGGCCCCGCCCACGGCCCCCATGTTGCCGATGCCGAAGGTCAGGTAGGCTTGCCACAGGGTCTGGATGAAGCCGACCGCCACCATGGAGATCCCCAAGAGGGCCAGACTTCCGGCGAAAACTTTCCGCGGCCCGTAGCGGTCCGCCCAGCGACCGGCCAACGGCTGGGCGAGGCCGTACGTCAAGAGACCCACTGAGGCCGTAAAGCTCACCGCAGCCCGGTCCCAGCCGAACTCGTTTTCCCAGGGACTAACCAGCAGCCCGATGGTGGAGCGAGTCCCGGTGGCCACGGCCAGGGCGAAGAAGGCCAGGGCAACAATCACCCAGGCGTACGGCAGCTCGCGTTCACGCGCCTCATCCACGGGTATCTCTCCTGTGCCCGGACTCAGGGCCCGCGAGAATCAGGCCGTCGCCTCTCACCTCAGCTGACCTCGATCCCCCGGCCCCGGGTCTTAAAGAACGCACGTGTGGTAGGATAGGGCCCATGAAATTCCTCTGCGTGGAATGTGACGAGCCGATGCGCCTTCAGCGGAGCGAGGGCCCGGACGAGGGCTCGCTCACTGCGACATTTGGCTGCCCGCGCTGCAGCCGCCGCATCGCAATGCTCACCAATCCCTTCGAGACCCAGCTGGTCCGAAGCCTCGGGGTGAAAGTGGGCGGCCGCGACAAGCCGATTGTCCCGTTCGAACACCTGCGCGCCTCCATGGCCCACCAGCGGGAACAGGCCTTTCAGGCTGGCGATGCCGCGACCCCCCAAGGGGCCGGAGCCGACGTGGGAGTGGCCAGCGGGGAAAACAGTACGCCCGGATGCCCCTTCGCCGCGATGGTCGCGGGTCAGGAGGAAGGCAGCTCCGGCTCGATCGCCTGGAGCCCGGAGGCCGAGGCCCGGATTGAGCGGATCCCGTCCTTCATCCGCCCGATGGCCAAGAAAGCCATCGAGCGCTACGCCGAGGGCAAGCGCTATCGCCTCATCACCGAAGCGATCATGGACGAGGCCCGAAGCGCTCTAGGAATGTAGCAGCCGGCTCTACCCGCAGCGCCTTCACCGCCGCACCTTCACGTGACGGCTGTATTGCCTGTGGCACCGCGGGCAGCGCAGCCACCCACTTCGCACCCGCTTCACGATCCAGCCACAGTGCGGGCAGAGCTGGAGCACGCGCCGCCCAAACGTCCACCCGCCGAAGCCGGCGAGGCCAAGGGCTGCCAGGATGACGAGCCCGACCACCCACTCCATCGGAACCTTAGTCGACGGACAGCGTCACTCCTGGGACGCGGGCTGAGCGGGCCCTTGGGCTCATCTCCGGCAGGGTCCCTCTAGCGCCTCGCCGTAAAGCTCCTCGGTATACCCGCGCACCAAAACGTCCCCGAGGACCAGGACAGGAACGCGGAGGAACCCGTCAGCATGGATCAGATGTGCCCGGATCTCGGCCCCCGTGAGGGGAGTCTGCTGAGTATCCACACGGAGAGTCTCCTGTCCCACCTTGATGAGGAGCCGGCGAGCGCGGCGGGTCAGAGCGATGGTAGCCGCCAAGTCCATCCCTGAGCGCTCGATCGAGCGGCTCTCGTGGGCAACGCCCCGTTGCGAGAGAAACTCCCCCGCGTCCGCGCAGGCCGGTCAGCCCTCTCGAGTGTAAAGGATTGCGCGATCCATGCCCCTCTCCGGCAAGCGCAATTGTAGCGTCGGACACCCCGGCCGTCCAGGGAACTCCGCTTGCGCGCCCGGGCCGGCGGCGCGACAGAAAAGAGCAGCACACCACCCCCCGCGAGCCTCGACGCTCAGAGGCCTACACGCGGGGCGAGGTCAGGGAAGCCTGAAGGTGCCGGGCGGAGTTAGGACAACCCGCTCTGAGTCTCGCGCCTACCGCTTCGCAAGCCGCTTGCGCTTGACGTATGACCAAAGCTTCTTGGTCATCTCAGACGGGCCGATGGGCTTCGAGCCAAACACCGACTCCACCGAGTCCTTGCGGCCCTTGAAGCTGATGGAGTACCCTCCAAACGCTGCCTTCTTTTTCGCCATCGCGTGTCCTCCCTCCTACGCCACGTGAACTGCGCAACTCGTGCTGCCTACCGAGGCGCGCCCTCGTCGCCCGGCGCCTCCCGATCCAGCAGAGAGTATTATCCTCGGTTTACGAGGGAGAAAAAAGGAAAAAATACTACCCCTAGGGGGGGGACCCGGCTGCGCCTCCTAGAAGATGGGTCTCGAACCCGGCAGGTGTCAGGTCAGGAATTCGGTGACAAGCCGGGCCACCTCCTGCGGGGACTCGTAGGGGAGCATATGGCCGCCCGGGAGCACTATGAGCTCGGCAGACTTGACCCGCCCCCCGCTGGAACTCCTCAGCGTACTCGAGAGGGTTCACGCTGTCGCCATCTCCCCAGAGCAGGAGCGTGGATGCCTCGATCCGGTGCAACCGCTTCTTCAACCCCTTGTCGGGGAGTGGCCACACGAACTTCCCCATGGCGGCCAGGCGCTCAATACCCCCACCCTTGGCGGGGTCATAGAGCTCGTGCGGGACGTCCACCCAGACCGACCGGTAGCGACCGTCGAACTCCTCGGGCGACAGCCGCTACGGCATGAGATGGAAGAAGGAGATCTTCAAGTCTCAGGCCTCCCCCGGGAATGCTAACGGAGATCGTGGGCCGTTCCAAGACGGCCGCGTCGGCAGGGGGTCGAGAAGCGCCTTGACAGCCACCGAGACAACGGCATACAGTCGCACCAAGCGCGCAGCGTCCGGCTGCGAGGAGAGCGCGGGCGAGCGGAAATCTGCTCCCCCAAGAGGGAGGTGTGACGGCGGATGGCTCGGTTCCTGCTCATCGTGGCGCGAGACCAACCCGAAGTCCACAACTACCTGGCTCGTAAATTCGTGGGGGACCAGGAGTTCCATGTCTTCCTCGACCGACGGCAGGAAGAGCGGCGGCAGCGCATCTTTGCGCACGGCTCAGAGCGGCGTGCGGCCGATCGCCGTCGCGACCCAGACGACTTTCTCCGTTGGGCGCCAACCGGGAAAAGTCCCATCGCGATCATCCGGCACTCGCAGGCTTGATGCCAGGCATCGAGCCGTCACGGGAAGGGGGGTCCCCCCGCGTCCGCGCAGCAACGCCCGTGATGTGAGCAGGGACAGAAGCCGACGAGCTGCCTGATGGAGCCGAGGGACGAGCTTTTTCAGATCCTGAGAGAACACTCCCTCTTGAGGGGTCGCTTCGTCCTGGCCTCAGGGAAGGAGAGCGATTACTACTTTGACTGCAAGCTCACGACACTCGGCAACCCCCGCGGCCTGTCGCTTGCCTGTCGCATTCTCCGAGAGCGCATCCACGCCATGGACACACCGGTCGATGCCATCGGAGGCCCCACGATGGGAGCAGCTCCCCTCGTCATCGGCGTATCGCTTTTGGCTCAACTTGATGGCCAGCACCTGCCTGGTTTCATCGTGCGGAAAGATCCCAAGCCTCACGGCCGGCAGCTCCTGATCGAGGGCAGCGTCAAGCCTGGTACAAACGTAGTGATTCTGGAGGATGTCGTGACCACAGGATCTTCGGTGCTGAAAGCCGTCAAGGAGGCGGAGGCGGCCGGAGCGAGGGTCGTAAAGGTCCTGGCGCTCATCGACCGGGAGGAAGGCGCGGATGCGGCACTCCGGAATTACGGCTTCGAGCGCATCTTTTCGTTCGGAGAGTTTCTCGAGGGTTGAACGGCGCTCACTCCAGCGCGTCGGGGTCGATGCCGTGCTCCTTGAGCTTCTTGCGGAGGGTGTTGCGGTTGATGCCGAGCAGAGCCGACGCCTTGACCTGGTTGCCGCCGGTCTCCCGAAGCACGGCTCGCAATAACGGGTGCTCGACCAGCCCGATCACGAGGCCATAGAGGTTCGCCCCGGAGTGCCCCCCGAGTCCCCTCAGGCACTCCTCCAGCTTCTTCTCGACGATCTTCGCCAGCGTGGGCTCCGCCGTCACGCTCCTCGCGGCCGAAACCGGACCGATCGGCAGGTGCTCGGGCAGGATCACGCCGCCTGACCCCATGACCATCGCCCGCTGGACCACGTTCTCCAGTTCCCGCACGTTGCCGGGCCAGTCATAGCCCACAAGGCGCGCCATGGCCTCGGGCGCGACGAGGCGCTCGCCGAAGTCGGCCGCGTACTTGGTCAGGAACTGTTCGGCGAGGAGTGGGATGTCCTCCCGCCGCTCCCGGAGGGGCGGCAGGACGACCGTCACCACGTTGAGGCGGTAGTACAGATCTTCCCGGAAGCCTCCGTCCCGGATCAGCGCCTCCAGATCCCGGTTGGTCGCCGCGAGCAGTCGCACATCCACCCGGATCGGCTCACATCCTCCCAACCGCTCGAAGCTCCGCTCCTGAAGGGCCCGGAGCAGCTTCGCCTGGATCTCCAGGGACATGTCGCCCACCTCGTCGAGGAAGAGCGTGCCCCCGTGAGCCAGTTCCAGCTTTCCCAACTTCCGCTCCTTGGCGTCGGTGAAGGCGCCCCGCTCGTGGCCGAAGAGTTCGGATTCGAGCAGCGTGCCCGGGATCGCCGCCCCCGACACCGCCACAAACGGGCGGCCTGCGCGGCGGCTGTAGTGGTGGATAGCGCGGGCCACCAGTTCCTTGCCGGTGCCCGACTCGCCGCGGAGAAGCACCGTCACCTCGCTAGCCGCGACCCGGCCGATGGCCTTGTAGACTTCCTGCATCCGCGGGTGGCGCCCGATCAGAGCCCCGAACTCCCAGACCTCGCGAAGGCCGATCTTGAGTCGGGCGACCTCCTGGGTGAGCCGTTTCGCCGCCAACGCCCGCTCGGCCAGGAGGAGGATCTCATCGAGATCGAACGGCTTGGCCAGGTAGTCGTAGGCGCCCCGCTGCATGGCCTGGATGGCGGTCTCCATGGTGCCGTGGGCGGTCATGATCACGACCTGGGCCTCGGGCTGGAGGTCGCGGAGCCTGGCGAGCAGGGTGAGGCCGTCAACCCCGGGAAGGCGGACGTCGAGGAAGATCAGGTCGAAGGGCTCGGCCTGCGCTCCCCGGAGCGTGGCGCCGCCGTCTCTAACGGCGGTGACGCGGTAGCCGGCTTGCTTGAGCCCCTTCTCGAGGGCCCAGCGAAGTCCGTCCTCGTCGTCCGCGATCAGAATGTGGCCTTCTGGCATGGCGTGCTCGTCAGCCCCCGGCCGCCCCGCTCATCTGGCGATCGGTAGGAAGCAGCTGAGGGTGGTACCGTGTCCGGGAACACTCTCCACCTGGATGGCCCCCGTGTGCTCCTCCATGATGCGGTGACAGAGGGCCAGCCCCAGACCCATCCCTCTCTCTTTGGTCGTGAAGAAGGGCTCGAAGATTCTCCCCCGGATCGACTCCGCGATCCCTTCTCCCTCGTCAGCCACCCGCACCTCCACCATGCTCCGGGCCCCGCCCCCAAGGTCCACCTTGGTGAAGAGCGGATTCGCTGAGAGCCGCGTGGTCACGGTGAGGCGGCCGCCAGCGGGCATGGCCTCGATCGCGTTTCGCACCAGGTTCGTGAAAACCTGGGCGAGTCGGTCCTCGTCCCCCAGGATTGGCGGAAGGCTGGGGTCGTAGCGCCGGAGGATCACCACGTTGCTGCCGGCCGCCAGCTCTTGGGAGAGGAGCGTGACCCGCTCCAGGATCTGGTGGAGGTTGAGCGGACGCGGCTCCAGCCGGACCGGACGCCCCAGGGCCAGGAGTTGCTCGAGGATCCGGTTGACCCGATCCACCTCCGCAACCAGGACCTCGGTGTACTCGGCCCACTGGGCCTCGGCGCTCAGCTCCTTCTTCAACACCTGCACGGCGACCCGTATCGCCCCGATGGGGTTTCGGATCTCGTGGGCCACGCTGACAGCCATGCGCCCAAGGGCGGCCAGCCGCTCCCCCCACCGCACCTCCTCCTCGAGCTGGCGGATCCGGCTCAGATCCCTCACCACCGCCACGGCACCCTGCACCGCACTGGAGCGACCGGCAAGAGGGGCGCTGACGATGCTCACGGCAATGGGGTGACCATCGGGGCCTTCCAGCACGGCTTCACCCTCGGAGCGGCTCTCGCCCGTCCGGAGCGTCTCGGTCAGATGCCGGGCCAGCGAGGAATCTAGCGGGAGAACCTCCTTGAGAGCGCGCCCCCCGACTCGTCTGGCCGAGCGGCCCGTCAGGGCCTCTGCGGCGGGATTCCACAGGATAACCCGGAGGGCCTCGTCGACCCCGACCACAGCATCGGGAAGCCCCATCAGGACAGACTCGTAGTCGAGTTGGGCCATGAAACGCTAGTCATTCGTTGGAGGACCACTGGCGCACCTCCAACTTGTTTCGCCTAGGCCAGCGCCGCGGGTGGCGCCGGGCACCCGGATACCCGTCGAAGAGGGAACGTATCCGGGTCGGGGGCGCCCCACGGCGCGGAGCGCACCGCCTCTCAACGTGGCTGGTCCTGCACCCGAACGACAGGTGCTGACGGCTCGCCGAGCCTGCGGGAACGAGCATCGTTAGGCTGCTCGCCGGGACAGGACCCGCGGCGCGCGCTTCGTTAGGCCCATTTACTTGGAACAGCACTAGGCCAGCTTCAGATCTGGGACCGCGTTCATCGTGAGGGGCGCGCGCTCGCCAGCCAGGAGGCGGGCATCCCCTGCCGCGGCGATCATGGCGGCGTTGTCCGTGCAGAGGGAGGGCGGCGGGATGAAGAGCTCCCAGCCCCGCTCCTCAGCTTCTGTCCGAAGGGCTGCCCGGAGCGTGCTGTTCGCGGCCACACCCCCGGTGAGGACGACCCGCTTGACGCTCTGACGAAGCGCGGCCTTGACCGTCTTCCTGGCCAGCATCTTCACGGCGGTGGCCTGAAAGGAGGCTGCCACATCCGCCACCATCAGTTCGGAGAGCGGGGCATGCTGCCTCACGAACAGGGAGACCGCGGTCTTGATCCCGCTAAAGGAGAAGTCAGGGGCGCCATCGGTCATCTGCGCGACGGGAAACGGAATGGCGTGGGGATCACCCCTCTTCGCCGTCCGCTCGATGACCGGGCCGCCCGGGTACCCGAGCTGCAAGAGCTTCGCCACCTTGTCGAAGGCCTCCCCGGCCGCATCGTCACGGGTCTGGCCGACGAGCCGGTAGCGGAGCGGCTCCGGTACCAGGTACAGGGCGGTGTGCCCCCCAGAGACCACCAGCGCGAGGAACGGGTACTCGGGCCTGGGCTCCACCAGAACGGCTGAGAAGACATGCCCCTCCAGGTGGTTCACGGCGACCAGGGGGAGCCGGTGCACGTAGGCGAGAGCTTTTGCGACGGAGCATCCCACGAGGAGCGAGCCCACGAGACCGGGCCCCTGCGTCACGGCAATCCCCTGCAGCTCGCGGAGGGTGACCCGGGCGTCGTCCAGGGCCTGTTCGATAACCGGGAGAATGACTTCCAGGTGACGGCGCGAGGCGAGCTCGGGCACGACGCCGCCGTACGAGGCGTGGATCTTGTCTTGGGAGGCCACCACCGAAGCCAGGATTTTCCCACCGTCGGCCAGCACCGCCGCGGCGGTTTCGTCGCAGGAGGTCTCGATACCCAGGACTAGCATGGCTTGCTCGGCGACCTTCCGGACATTTGA
>JBHIBG010000083.1:0-12457 GCA_046758965.1 Methylomirabilia bacterium
GGCGCATCAGGAGATCCCCCTCCACCTGTAAGGCATCCATATGCACCGGTCCAAGGAATCGGGAACCATCCAGAGAAACTGAGTGGAGGGATCTCAGTCTGCTTATGGTCACACCCGATTCCCACCGGGAGTTGTGGACCAATACTGGACGAGCGAGCGTCGCGTCTGATAGGTCTAGAGCTTTTTCGAATCGAGCACCCACGATGCGTACGCCGGTGCGAGTCAACGCGCTGCGATAAGGCTCATGCAGAAGGATCGTCTCGAGAAATGCCGGTCGCAGGATCCGCTCTGACGGCCAGTCTCTTGGCCTGCCCGGCTCGAGCGAGCCGCCGTACTGCGCAGCCAAGTTGGCGATTTTTCCTTCGCAAACCTGCTCCCAGACCCATCTCTCCTGCAGCCTCCAGGTCGGGAGCGACGGGATCTGACAGCTTTCGCCCGGGAGCGCAGGTGATCCCCCCACCGGTTCTTCTACAGGATGTGGAGAGGCCGGTGTGACGGTCGCAAACGAGAACAGGGCAGCGAGGAACAGGGGAGAGATTCGGCGAAGGGGCATGGCAGACACTACGTGTGGCCTTGCGTTACCCTCTGCTGATCGGCCGTAGCGCTTATCGTCGAACATGCCAGCCTCCTCGCGGCGTTTCCCAGCTGCGCGACTCCTCTGAAGAAGTTCCTTGAAAGGGCCCTGGTCCATGTCGGACCGGTTCTCACGCAAACGTGCTGGGACGTGACCAACCTCCTCGGGGTCGTTCGTCAAGCGTAGACACGATCTGAGAAAGTATGCGGAATATATAGCCTATTATTCAGAATCGCATGCTGGGGCAGTAGATCCAAAATTTTCTATGGGGGTTCGGAGGCGGCTGTGACTACGAGCGTCGGAGAACGTCCAGCCTATGGCTGCTCAAGGGGTGCCCCGCGCCAGCCCCGTACCCGCCCTTACGGCTGGAGGACCCGCTCAATGGCTCGCCGGACCTGCTCCTGTCCAAAGGGCTTCCCCAGCCTCGGAACCCTCATCCTCTCCAGGAACTCGAGGGTCTCCGGGCCCAGCTCATCCCCCGTGATAAAGATGATCCGCTGGCGAAGCTCCGGGTGGGAGCGCTTCAGCTCACGGTAGAGGCCCGGCCCGTCCAGCTTCGGCATCCGGATGTCGCTCAGGATCACGTCGTAGGCCCGCTCCCGGAGCTTGTCCAGGGCCATGGCTCCGTCCGCGGCCGTCTCCACCTGATGGCCGTCGGCGGACAACATGGCCGCCAATACGTTCGCGAGCTCTAGCTCATCGTCCACCACCAGGATGGTCTTTCCCCGGGGGGGACCCGGCGCTTCGGCCGCGCCCGCTCCCGGCTCGGCCACGGGCGGCGCGACCACCGGCAGCTCGATCACGAAGATGGCGCCCCGCCCGGGGCTCTCCACCCGGATGGAGCCGCCGTGGCTCTCGACGAGCCCCTGGCAGAGGGAGAGCCCGAGCCCGGTCCCCTGCCCCGGAGGCTTGGTCGTGAAGAACGGATCGAAGATCCGCGCCCGGATCTCGGGGGGAATTCCGGGGCCCGTGTCCGCCACCTCGAGCGAGACCCGCCCCCGCCCGGGGTCGACCCGGGTGGTGAGCGTGAGCTGGCGCGGCGGGGGGCTTCCGCGCATGGCCTGGTGGGCGTTCGAGATGAGATTGACCGCCACCTGCTGGAGTTGGTGGGGATCGGCCCAGAGGAGCGGCAGGTCCGTGGCCAGGTTCAGCGTCACCTCCACGTCGTCCACCCGAAGCTGGTAGGCGAGCAGCTCTACGGCTTCCTCGACGACCTGGTTGAGCTGCACCCGCTGACGCTCGGTCGGCTGCTGGCGCGCCAGGGCGAGGAAGTTCTTCACGATCCGGGCGCAGCGCAGCGTGGCCTGGGCGATCTTCTCCTCCAGCTCCGCGAGCGCCCCATTCCCACCAGCCTTTTGACCCAGGATCGTTGCGTGACCGAGGATCACCTGGAGGGGGTTGTTCAGCTCGTGCGCCACGCCTGCCAGCAGAGAGCCCATGGCAGCCAGCTTCTCGCTCTGGATGCGGGCTTCCCGCTGCCGCTGAAGCTCTTCTTCCACCTGCTTGCGCTCGGTCACGTCCTTCATCACCCCCAGTGTCCCCACGGTCGCGCCGCTCGCGTCTCGGAGAAGCGAGACGGAGCTGTTGACCTCCACCCACCGGCCGTCGTTGGCCCGGAACGCCGTCTCGTAGCTCCGGAGTTGCCCCTGAGCCCTGAGCCGCCGCATCACCGCCCGCGCCTCCTCCAGGCCGGACCGGTAGTAGCTCGCGACGGGCTCCCCGAGGACCTCCGCGGCCCGGTAGCCGAAGATCTGCTCGGCCCCCGGACTGAAGTAGGTCACCCGGCCGCGGACATCCGCCGTGATGATGGCGTCGGCCGAGTTCTCGGCGATGGACCGAAGGAACTCCCGGGAGCCCCTGGCCTCCTCGTAGAGGCGCGAGTTCTTCAGGGCGATAGCGGTCGTCCCCACCAGCATCTCCAGGAGCTCGATCTCGCCGGGGTTGAAGATCTCCCCGGACAACTTTTCGCCGAGGACCAGCACCCCCGAGAGCTCGCCATCCAAGAACAGAGGCACAAGAAGCGCGACTCGATCGGCTTCCAGCTCAGTCACGACGGCTCGCGTCTGCGCGTCAGCGACCGCCTGGAAGGCGGTCTCCTCGACCACGATGGTCTTCCGCGTCAGCCGAAGCGACAGCGCAAGCCGGCGATCCACCCCGATATCGGCCGATGGGAGATCCAGAGCGTCAGAGAGCGTCCGGGAGAACGGAACGAAGCTCTCAGTCGCGGGATGGTAGAGCAGGAAACTCGCGTGGAGAACCGGAATGCGAGCCACGAGGCTTTCGGTCAGCGTCTGGCCGAGTTTCCGAATGTCCAGCATCGAGGTCATCTCCTTGCTCAGGGCGACGAGAGCGCCCCGTACCGCATGCTGACGCTGGAACACCAGGCGGTCCAATCCGCTTTCCAGCTTGCGCACGAGAGGGAGGGTCACCGTGAGGCCCAGCAGCAGGATCATCGGGTATCGTATGTCCATGCCGGCCTGCAAGCTCGGCGTGACCTGATCGACCACGTAGAGGCCGAGGAGGAGAACCGGAGCCAGCGTCGCCGAGGTCAGAAGGTAGAGGACAGCCCGCTTCGCCACGACCCCGAGATCGATCAGCCGGTAGCGAACGATGGCGACTCCCAGCGCCAAGGCGAAGAGCGTATTGGCAGGAATGCCGACGGGATAGATCCAGTCCCAGCCGAAGAGGAATCGGATGAAGTCCACGAGCCCGCCCAGGACGCTGACGACCACCCCGACGATGACCACGAGCGTCCGGTTTCTCCTGAAACTCGACTTCAGGGCTCGATGGGCCCGGACCAACCACACCAGCCCCGCCACCAGGTAGGATTGAAAGTAGAGGAAGAACAGGGCGTAGAGCGGGCCCGCGGCTGGCGCGAATCCCCAGTACGTCTTGGTGACGTCCGGCATGAACGCCGCAGTAGGGCTCACGGCCGCGAAAAAGCCGCAGAGGAGGTAGCTGAGGAGCAACGACGGCCGTTGCCTCGGGAGATCGAGAAACGCGAGGACGTAATGGTAAAACAGTGCGGGGATTGCGATGACCCCGAGATGCAGGAAACGTTCCCAGGCGAGCGCGGTCGCAGGATCGTCGGTCCACCGGAGCCCGAACACACCGAGGTTCCAGACGGCGAGAGCCATGACGAGATAGGCGAAGACCCAGTCGCGTTGGCTCTTGCGGTCAAGGACCAACGTGCTGCCGAGGAGGAGGAGGTTGAGGCCCAGCGCGAAGAGCGGAACCAGCTTGTGGAGCACCATCCCGGTCAGCTCCAGAACCCCATGTACGGGAACTCCTCCTGTTTCCGTTGCTCCAGCATTTCTTCCTCGAGGATCGAAAAGATGAAGATGTCCCAGCTTTGTCCATCGTAGGCTTTCGCCTGTCGGAGGACGCCTTCCTGCTGGAACCCGTTGCGCTTCAGCGAATTGATGCTCAGGACGTTATACGCGTACACCTTGGCCTCTACGCGGCGAATGCCGAGCGCGTCCATGGCGTAGCCGAGGAGGAGGCGAGAGCCCTCGATTCCCCACCCTTTTCGGTGGGCCCGCAGATCAGCCACCGCGGTTTCCAGGAACGCGAACTGCTCAGCGAGGCGGATGTTGTACAGACGCACGAACCCCACCGGGGGCGTGTGAGGGGCGACCGGCTGCACCAGGAGGGTCAGCGAGGTGGGATCATTGAGGACCAAGGAGACAAAATCCGGGTGGTAGGGACCGAGATGCCGGCATCGATAGAGGAGCTCGCTTCCCACCATCTGATCGAGGAGCGGATTGTCAGCCCACTGCTCGAAGAGAGCCAGTTCCTCCCATGCAGGCTGTCGCAGTCCGACCCGCACAGTGCGCGCCAGGAACGGCGTCGTCGCGTCGAGCCGGTCCGCATCCAGGGCGGTGGTCGAGAGCGCGGCCTCCGAGCCCGCTCCCGAGGCCAGAGGGAGCTCGTCCAAGAGCTGCCCCTGTAGCAGTGCACGGGAGATGACAGGGCTGGGAAGGACCGAGAGGTGGACGCCAACGAGGGCGGCTCGGCGCGCGCTCTGGAGCAGCGAGGCCAGACCCACGACGTCGGTCGCCTTCACGTCTTCGAGATTCAGGAAGAGCTGTCGGATCCCCGTCTCGAGATGCGCGCGAACGGTGCGGCAGAGGGAGGATGCCATCGCGGCGGTCAGGGGACCGTGGACGACCACCTCCGCAGCGGGCAGATCCCTTTCGATGCTCTGTGAGGACACGGCCTGGGGCATGGGTTGCTCTCCGGACAGAGATCGGGCGGGAACCGCGCCGGCGACAGCGGACCTCGAGGCCAGTAGCCGGAGCATTCGAGCGGTCCGTTTGGGGTTGCGGACCACGCCGCGACCTACCATTCTTGCCGCCTCCTCTCTCGCGCTCGGATTGCTCGGATCCCAACGCCTCGTCCCCGCCGCTCCCCGGCCGCGAGCCGGATCAGCCGATCCAGTATTTTCGATACCATCCGCCGCGGCACCCAAGCGTCGCCGGCGTCGACTGCCCGGACAGCTTTAGGGAGGAAGGTGGGAATGGCGGCCTTGTCCAAGTAGCCCTGGGCGCCCCGGCTCAAGGCCTCGAGGATCAGGGCGTCAGAGGTGCGGGGAGTCGTGAGGAGGATGACCTTTGTACGAGGACTCCGAAGCCGGATCAGTGGCAGGGCGACCAGCGCGTCCAGACGGGGCCGACCGAAGTCGAGGAGCAGCACGCGGGGCCTGAGCCGGGCCACGGTGGCGAGGGCTTCCAGGCCGTTTCGGGTTACACCCACGACCCTGATCCCCCGCTCGGGATCCAGGAGGCGCCGGCAGAAGGCCAGCTCCCGAGCCCCCCCTGTGATCACCACGCTGACGGGCGTCATCGACCTCTCCAGTGCCGCATGCGAGCGTCTGTTGTATCAAGAACGCGCCCCCCCGTCTATTGGACGTTGGTCCTAGTCCGAAAGTTCAACCTCAAAGGCAAAGATGGCCAGGTGAAGGCGGCTGGAAATGCCGAGTCTCTGGAAAATGTTGGTGAGGTGCGCCTTGACGGTCCTTTCGGTGATGGAGAGTCGGTCAGCGATCTCCTTGTTGCTGGCCCCGGTGCCGATCAACCTGGCGATCTGGCGCTCCCGTTGGGTCAGGAGCCGGAGCCGTTCCTGGGCTTTCCCCGCGGGCTTGCCGTGGAGGGCGGCGAGCTCTTGGGTGAGGTAACGGATGACCTTCCGCCCAACCCAGATCTCCCCCTTCCGGACCAGGCTGACCGCTTTGAGCAAGAGCGCGGACTCGGTCTTTCGGGAACAGTACCCGGCTGCTCCCTCCTTTAGACACCTCACGGCCTCCACATCGTCGGGAGAACTGACAAGGAGAATGGTGCGGGTCGTCGGGCTCAGGGTCCGGATCGTCTGGAGGCTGTCGAGGCCAGAGAATCCTTCCATCGGGAGGTCCAGGAGGAGGACGCGAGGGGTGAGCTTGGCGAGGGCATTCTCGACCCCTGCGCGGTCCTCGGCTTCGCGGATCCGCCCCACCTCGCGTCCCCGGCGAAGGCTCTGGGCCAGCCGTCTCCGCCACACGCTATCGGAGCTGGCGATCAGAAGATCAGCCATCTCGGGCTCCCGCCGCCACCAGCATGCCAATCCTCATGTTACCTCCACCCCCGCTCTCGCTTGGGGCGCGGGCGTGAAGCAGCCTCTCCCCCTCGGCTGCCACTGTCCGGACGCCCGCTCGGGCCGTGGGAGAGGAGCGCCGCGCCCCGGAGCGTGGCGGGGCGAATGCCGACCGGGCGACTTCGAGTCGCGGGCCTCAGGCGGCTGCAAGCGGCGGCTGCAATCATGGTCAAAATCGGAACGAGAACCCTGTGAGGAGGTGGTGAGTGTTGAGGTCCGTTTCCACCGTCGTCTCCCCGCCGGGATCCCGGAATTTGACTTTGGGCCGGAAGTGCGTGAACCGAGATTCCGCGAAGACCGCCACATTCTTGTGGAACTGCCAGGAGAGGCCCGCGCCCACTTTCACCCCCACAGAGACGTCGGTGTCAGATTGGTTGCTGGGCGGGCCGAAGTTCGTGGTGTCGTCGACGGTCGCGATGAAGATCGCCGGCCCGACGGTGAGGTACGGCCGAAAGTGGCCCTTCGTGAGCCGGCTGCTCTTCAACGACGGGCCCCGAAGCATCAAGTCGAAGGAAATGGTTCTGATCACAATATCACTGTGGGCGAGCGGGAACGGGAAGCTGGAGCCGAGAACGGTGACGGTAGCCGTCTGCGGGTTGATATCTGGCCGGTACTGAAACACGTCCAGGGCCAGACCGAGGAACGGTGCGACGTTCAGCCACAGGCCGAAACGGCCGCCAAAGGAGAGGGAGGAGTCAAAGTCGACGTCGCTGAACATCTCCGCTACGGGGTCCGGGGAGGGGACACCGAGTACGGTGCTGGTGGTGACGGTCAAATCTTGCTCTTGAGTGATGGCCGCCCCGAGGTAGAGATCCGCGAACCACTCAGCCGAAGAGAGCAATGGACCTGGCCCTCCCTTCCTCCGGTCTACGAACGTGCGACCGAAATGGTAGGACAGCTCGAGCTGGATCAGGTCATCCCGGCGTTGGTCGAATAGCAGATCACCTGGGCGTGCCCCGGTGAGAAATCTGGCCTCGATGTCCGCACTCCAGTTGCCGCCGAGCCGTCGGCTGGCCTCGAGGAAGAAGTTCCGTGCCGGGCTGTCCAGGTCTTGGATCAGGCCAGCGAGCAACTGCGTGTCATCGACGTCATTGACGGCGAGCCGCAGCCCCAAGAACACGTCGCTCTCGAGCGGGGTCAGCGCCTGGTCGCCCCGGTCGTCGAACAAGTGCTCACCGAGTACGCCGAGATCCATCTTGCTCCCGCCGATGCCGAAGAATGTGTACTCGAATCCGGCGACGGAGGCGAAGTATGCGTCTTCACGCCCCAGCCGGTCCTGCTGACCCGCGCGGTAGAGCCCCTCGGCCTTGAGCAGCCAGGCTCCGGTGGTGATCTGGGCGTCGAGGCTCACTTGGTCGATCTGCTCGTAGAAGGGGAGCAGGATAGGCGTACCGGACTCGTCCGCGCCCGGCAGGAATCTGGGGTCGCGGCTCGTGCCGCGGAAGTAGGAGAGGCCGAAGTCCAGCTCGCCGATGGTGTGGCTGTAGCGGGCGGCGACGTCGAGGTGGTGCCCCTCCGATCCGCTTTCGAAGCGCGCTCGGTCCGTCTCCACCACGAGCGCCCGACGCAGCCGCCCGGCGGGCCCCGGGAAGGTTCGTTCGCGGAAGTACGGCAGGGCGAACAGATCGACCGTGCCCCACTCCCGCGGGAGCGACAAGTACACCATGGGCTGGCCGAGCTTCTCCTCGCCGTCCGGGTTTTCGACCAAATCGGTCTGGTTGACGATGTCGACCAGGTGCACCGACTCGGTGACGCCCCAAAACACCTTGTCGACACCGAGCCTGAGCTCCCAGTCGTCGCGGGTGATGAGCCACACCGCCTCGCGCAGGTCGAAGTGGGTGCGCTCCTCGTCGGCGCCGTCGTAGCGGAAAAACGGCTTCACGGTGACGCGCATGCCCGAACCCCAATCACGGGCGTAGTCCACCTCGCCCGCAATGGACGCCACGTTCTGCTCTTGCCCGGCATGGATGGGGGAAGAAGGGAATACCCGTCCTTGGATGGATACCCTGCCGGTCACGTCGTCCTCGTGCGCCCACGCCGGCCCGAAAGTGGCCATTAAGGCGGTGAAGAGGGCGACCCGGACAAGAACTGCCGTCGGCCATGCTCGGGAGGCGAGGGCTAGCGCCTGACCCGTCTCAGGCTGCTCTTGTTGAAGTCGCGACCTGACAGCCCGGTACGAAACCTGTAGTGTTGCCATATGAGCTCGGTGCTCTTGCCGGTCTGGTGGTTCCGCATCACGAATTTCTTGGCGCGCCAGTGCTTGCGGAGATAGACCCTGTAACCGCCGACAGTGAGCGTCTTCAGCAAAGCGCCTTTGCGATCGTAGTAGTCGATCCGAAAGGGCCGATAGGTTTTGCGTTCCATCCAGATGACCTGCCGGCTGTACCCGGACTTCTTATCGGTCGGATAGCTCTCGATGACGAAGCAGGAGAGTTTCTTGGCGCCCGGGCAGGGCTCGTCGCGCAGCCATTTGTAGGTGTACTTCTCGACCTCCCGGCTGGACAGATCCTCGTAGGCGAACTCGCTCCCGACGAAGGGGCCGGATTTGTTGCTGGAACTGATGCGCTTGACCCGCTTCAAGGCCGGCAGGTAGAGCCATTGGTCATCGCTGCCGGTCCTGTGCGTAAAGGTCAAGAGGGCAGTGCCGTTGATGGCCCGGGGCCAGCTGAAGACGTTCAAACTCTTGTCGCCATCATTGAGCGTCTCGAGCCTGCGGTGGGTGAACGTGCGGATGCTCTCCCGGCCCCGCTTATCGCGCAGGATCATCTTGCCGTCGACTGTAAAGTCACCGAAGCCCTGGTCATATGTGCGAGCCTCGATAGCGATACGCTGACCCTTCTCCTCCGGTGTTTCAGCAACGGCGAGGGTGGCATGCAAGAGGATCGCCGCGAGCATGACTGGAACGGCACGCGTCATGACGGTCTCCTGTCGAGCTGGATAAGCAGGGGGGGGAGCAACAAAAAGTCGGCGAGCAGGGCGGCGGCGATGGTGATCGCGCTCAGCAGCCCCATGGCGCCGTTCACGGCAAAGCCCGACATCGCGAGCACGCCGAATCCAGCGACAAGGGCCACGGAGGTGACCCATAGCGCCTTCCCGACGTGGTGGAAGGCGAAGCGCACCGCCTCGGCCGACACCATGCCGCGCTCGCGGCGTGCGCTGAGGTACTTGGTGAGGAAATGCACGGTGTCGTCGACGACGATCCCGAGGGTCATCGCGACGACGACTGCGATCGCGAGGTTCACCTCGATGAACAGATAGCCCCAGATCCCGAACGCCATTGCTGCCGGCACCAGGTTTGGCGCTAGGCTGATGATCCCGATCCTCGCGCTGCGTAAGACGACGATGAGGATGCCGGAGATCAGGACAAGCGCGAGGATGGTCCCGCCAAGCATACTGCGTATATTGCGCTCCGAGATGCGCGCAAAGACCATGGAGGCGCCTGTGGCCCGCGACCACATATCCGGCGCATTCTGCTGAAGCCAGGTCTCGCCCTCTGCGGCGAGCTCACGGATCCGCGCGGACGTCACGTGAACCAGAGTGACGATGACCCGAGACTCCGACTTGGCGACGTTGATCTGGCTATTGAGATCGAGTCCCATGGGCATCGAGAGCTCGTAAAGCATCAGATATTGCGCGGCGAGCTCGCGGCTCTCCGGGATACGGTAGTACGCCGGATCGTCACCATTCATGTGTTGGTTGAGTCGCTTGATCGTGTCGCTCAGAACCGACACGTGTACGACGTTCTCCCGTTTCCGGAACCAGTTGGCAAAGGCATCCAGCTTGGCCAGGTAGTCGGGGTTCGAAACGCCCTCCTCCTCGCCTGCGGGCAGGGAGAACTCAACGGTGTGTAGGCCGGTCAGGCGATCCTCGGTGAAGTCAGTGTCCACCCGGAACTCATAACGGTTGTCGAAATAGCGGATGAAGTCGTCGTCCAATACGATACGTCCGATGCCGCTGCTAAGCACGGCGACCACGATCGTGATCCCCAGAAGGAGCGGCCGGTGCCGCGCCACGACGAACGTGGCGAAGCGATCCACCACGGTCGCTCTCTCTCGGACTCGAGCGCCCACGCGGAGTGGCAGCACGGCCATCATCGCCGGCAGGAAGACGATCGCGTAGATGAAGGCAGCGGTCATCCCGGTTGCCACGACGTTGCCAAGTTCGCGTATTGGTGGGGAGTCGCTGAAGTTCAGGGTCAGGAACCCGATCGCCGTGGTCAAGCTGGTGACCGCAACCGGTGTCACGTTGACGCGCAGCGCTTCGATGATCGCTGTACGTTTTTCGAGGCCTTGCTCCATCTGTTGATACAACGCCGCCAGGATATGGACACAATTCGCAACCGCAAGGGTCATGACAATGATCGGCGCCGCGGTGGTCGCGGCGTTGAGGACCAGCCCAGCCCAGCCGGCACTGCCGAGCGCGGTCATCACCGACATGAGAATGATGAGAATGGTGACGACGGTGCCGAAGACAGAACGCAAGGACGCGCCTACGATGAGGATGATCACCGCCAGCATAAGCGGCACGAGCGTTGAGGCATCGGCCCGTGCCGCCTCGGCGAAAGCCATATCGACCATGACGCCGCCGGTCAGATAGACGTCGATCTCTGGATGCGCCGCCCGCACCTTGTCGACAAGCGTGCGCGCGAACGCGGCGACCTCCGGCACCTCGTTGAGGCTCTTGCCGGGCGTCAGCACGGTGATGGTCACCGCCGTCACATCGCCGGTCTCGGAGACGATCCGGTTGACAAGGTCCGGTCTCGTCAAGGCAATGTCGCGAACACGCGCAAGATCGTCATCGGTCAACCGAGCCGCGCTCTCCACCAGATCCTCAACCACCAGACCGTCATCGCTGGCGTAAGTGTGCTGGAAGTTGGTGATGGAATCGACGCGACGTGAATAGGGGGTCTGCCAGGCCTTCTCCGTCAGCTCCTCGACCACGGCGAGTGCCTCTCTGGTGAACACGTCGCCGTTCTTGGGCGCCAGGACGATCAGCACGTTCCTGTCCTTCGTGTAGGTATCTTCGAGGGCATCGAGAGCCACCCGGTCGGGGTTGTCCTTGTCGAACAGCACTCGGCTATCTGGATTGACCGTCAGGAAGCCGAGCCCGTAGGCCGCAAAGCCAGCCAGCAGAGCGGACACGAGGATGAGAGGCCATCTGAGACGGACGACCGACTCGCCGAAGGGATATCCCACGGTCTGGTGACGTGTCGTCTGGCGCCGGTCGTTATCCTTCATCCTCGAGCCGGTTTGGGCGTTGGCTCGCAACGGGCACACATTGCGGACCAGCCTTTGGCGTCATTGCCGAGCACGCGAGCATCTTTCCCCGGGCAGCTCGCTCTGGCCGACCGGCCCCGCGCGGAGCCGACCAGCGTGGGACGGGAGCTTACGCCCGGGGCTGGGAGGTGCGAATGGCCTGCCAGCGCCGCGCCCGTCGCTGGCCGCTGGGTGATGGGGGAGGGCGCAGGGGAGGGTCTGCTCCGCTCCGGGTCGCTGGCGTTCCGGAACTGAGGGGCGAGCCTTGAGGTGCTGGTAAACCGTGCAGGTTCGCGGGATGAGCAGCCCAATCGACGAATCCCGAAGCCGGCTGATCGGCCGCCGTCCGCTTCGAGGCATCGTGGAG
The DNA here is from genome assembly GCA_046758965.1 of Methylomirabilia bacterium. Classification (GTDB taxonomy): domain Bacteria; phylum Methylomirabilota; class Methylomirabilia; order Rokubacteriales; family CSP1-6; genus JBHIBG01. The sequence goes on from JBHIBG010000083.1 coordinate 11,825, forward strand.
GATTCCCAGCTGGCGAAAGCCCACCTTCAATTCCAGACGGCGGTCTCCACAAGCTGAGGAGAGAAACCAGATCGATCTCCTTGGCCACGAGGCCCGCGCGTAGCCGAACAGCTCCCGGAGCGACGCGTCCATGAGGGCCACCCCACGCCCTCTGCGGGGGGTGAGGGGGGAGACGTCGCCGCTCCGGGGGGTATGAGCGACGCCAAGCCCCTGCCGGGAGGGCAGTCGGCGAGGGGCTGGGCCGCCTTACTGTCGGCGTCGGCGAGCCCGATCGCGGGGCCGCCTTTGGTTGACGAGGCGTTGAGGCGCCTCATGCGGAGTATCCAACTGCAGGGAGGATGCCAAACAATCTACAGAAAACATGCTAGAAAATCAGCAAGTTATCAACGTTTCGAACGAAGAGGGAGGGGCCACTACCAGCCAGACTGGCAGCCGTTGCCAGCCTGGCAAGGGCAGGGAGCCAACCTTCCCCAAACCGCTAGATCAAATCGTTCAGCCGGTTACCCAGGAGTTGGTGGACGGGGGAGAGCGCCACCGCGGCGGACGGCACAAAGATCACGACTCGTCGAGGCGTGGCGGTGAGGCGAGGCTGTGTCTGGCAGGGTGTCGAAAAGACCGCTCAGCGTTCTAAAC
>JBHIBG010000084.1:0-12209 GCA_046758965.1 Methylomirabilia bacterium
GGTCAGAGCCGGGCGCTTCGTGGACGCCCGCACCACGTCGTGGAGCAGCCGGCCGATCCGTGAGAGCGGGATCACCAGAGGCTGAGAGCGGCCGGGGTAATCTGGCTGACGAGCCATCCAACCCAGCTGTCCACGGACTCGGCACGGCGGACCCACCAGGTCGACATTTAAGGGTGCCTGAGTGCCGGGTTCTCGAGGGCAACCAGTGGGTCGGTCTGTCCCGTGCGAGGCCTCGACGTCGAGTGCGGACCAGGCGGTGTCAGAATCGGCAGGACGCGGGGTAGCACGCCGAGCTGCTCGGCCTCTTCGGCCGGCGTGGTCACCGAGACCCGCTTCCCCTGCCGATAACACACCCCTTGCCACCGACCCGGGAGCCGAAACAGGAAGGCGAGCAGGAGTGAGACCAATGCCCGCTTGGCCATCGGGGGTACCACGAACACATCAAGAAGGCCATCCAAGGGCGTCGCCGTAGGAGTGAGCGAGAGAAATCCCGCGTACGTCGGGACGTTAGCCACGATCGCCATCGCGGCCTGATCCGTTATGAGCTCTCCCTCCACTTCGACCCGGATGGAAGGCAGTGCCGCCGTCTTGATCATCCGAAGAGCGGTCTGGACATAGGCGAGGTATCGGAGGAGACCCGAGTGGGGAACGGCCACTCGGTCCTCCACAGCCTGCTTCACCTCTTCGAGGAAACCGAAGCTCTGGCTGGAGAGGAAGACGCCGCCTCGGTCGATCCCAACGTCAACCCGGCGGACCTCTCCGTGCTCCAAGAGGTTGAGCAGAGAGGGGATTCGGGACCGGTAACCGAAGGTCCGCGCGAACATGTTCCCGAACCCTACGGGGACAGGAACAAGGGGGACGTCACGCCGCAGGGCTAGCGGGGCGACCTCGCTTAGTGTCTCGTCTCCGCCCACGCAGAACAGGTAGCCGAAGTCACCTCGGCACCGTTCGACCCACGCACGAGCCTCAAGGCGGCCGCGGACAACGAGTGTCCGCACGTCACGGCCGCTTGCGCGAAGGCTCGCCTCCAGTTCCTTTGCCAGCGCAAACCCCTTCCCGTTCCCCGCCGTGGGGTTGACAACGAGCTGAACCGCCGGCAGTGTACTCACCAATAGATCTCCTAATAGTGGTTAAACAGGAGGGGCAAGGGCCAGATTCTAGCATGAAACCGCTCTACTTTTTTCAGCGCCCGCCGCGCCTCGAACCGACTCGCCTCCCGCATCGCTTTGGCGGCTCCTCGGAGGAGGTCGCCCTGGCCCTGGATCATCTCTCCCTCGCTAACCGCTACTTTGGGGGCACCCAAAGCCTCCTGCACCCCATGCGGCAGCTGCTGGCACCACACCGAGGTGATCACCTCCGAGTGCTGGACGTGGGCTGCGGACGGGCGGACACCCCGCGCGCCCTGGTGACGTGGGCGCGGCGGACCGGCCTCGACCTCAGCGTCGTCGCCGTCGATCAGGATCCCGACGTGGTCAGGCACGCGGCGGCCGCGAGCCAAGCCTTCCCCGAGATCCAGATTGTCCGGGGTGACGCCCTGCAGCTGCCGTTTCGCCCGGGCAGCTTTGATTACGTCTTTTCCGCCATGCTCCTCCACTACTTCTCGTCGGACGAGGCCGTGGCCGTCCTCCGATCGTGGGGGACATTGTCTTCCCGCGCCCTCCTCGCCAGCGATGTTGAACGCCACTGGTTTCCCTGTCTCGCGATCCCACTCCTCGCTAAGATCTCGAAGAGCAGCCTGTTTCGGGAGGGATCGCGCAGGACAGTCCTGCGAGGGTTCACGCCGGAGGAGATGGCCTGGCTGGCTGGTCAGGCTGGGTTCGCCTCCCCGTCTGTGCGGCGGTATTTTCCGTTTCGCCTCGCGCTGGTCGGCTGGCGCGATGAGCCCGATCCGGGCCGTCGCGCTCCTCGCCAGTGGTGAGGGGCTCGGGCGGTGGGCTACTTGCACTCCTGGAGTCAGGGCACGGAGCGAAGCACCGACCCGGGCGAGGCTGGAAGTTCTGTGGTGCATCACACCTGGACCTCGGGAGAGAACGGCTGGAGCAGGGCCAGCAAGATGAGCCCGACCGCGACCCAGGTGAACTCACGGAGCCTGCGGATCAACGTGTAAGAGAGCCCCACTCCGGCGCCCAGGCCGAAGGCGGCGAACGCGGCCATATTTCCCCCCTCGAGCGCGCCGAGCCGTCCGGGGATCATAAACGCTATGAACTTGATCGCTGTGCCGAAGGCGTCAATGACAAGCGCCGCGGCTAGCGAAATTGGAATGCCCAGGAAATGCAGAATCAGATAGGCTTCCAGGCTCCCCACGAGCCACCCAACGAAGTGAAAGAGGAGCGAGAGCCCGAGCCGCTTCGGATGCTCCCGGTAGAAGGCGGTTAACGCCCGGTCCAGCCCACCGAGTTTCGCCGCATGAAGGTCTCCGCATCCAAGACCGAGCCTCGTGAGAAGTCGGAGCCCACGCCCGACGACCCCGAGGAGCTGGACCAGGGCAAAGCCACCTAAGGCGAGGATCTCTGCGAGCAGGAACCACATCATGATTTTGATGAACGTGGAGGGTAAGGGAAGCACCGACCAGGCCAGCGCCAGCCCCACAGCCAGAAAGAGACTTTGAGCGACCGCGATGGTGGTTTTCCCCACGATCACGGCGGCTAGGCCCTCGTCCAGAGGCACTCTCGGGCGCAGGAGCAAGGCCTTCACCGGCTCGCCCCCCACCGAGGCCGTCGGTGTAGTGATATTGAACGCCTCGCCGGCCAGCCGCACGGAAAAAAGCGTCCGGAAGGAGGCCAGGTCCCGACGGAATGCGAACCGCCAGCCCAGCGTATCCAGCGTCGTGACCAGAGCGAACGGGAAGACCAGGACCACGAGCAAGCGCCAGGAGAGCGTGCGGATGGAGGCGAGCACCGTGTCAGGCCCCACCTTGGCGACCAGGTAAGCAAGGAAGGCGAGCCCCAGCGCGAGGAGGCTTAGCCGAATGGTTCTCATCGAGCGGCTAGTGAACTCCTGTCGCCGAGTACGTGACGGACCACAAGAAAAACTCCGCGGTTATTTCAGGCCTCCCGTTTCGGGTTTCCCGCCGTGACCTCCGCGAGACCCGAGCCAGAATAGCCAGCGAATCGCTCTCTCTCGTCATGCCTATCATTCGAGCCAGGGCAGAAGCGAAAACAGGGCGCCATGGCTCGAGGAAGAGCCCGGAAGGATCTGCTCGAAGACCAGCGTCCAGAGGAGTGCCAGCGTTAGCCCGATCCCGAGGTCCATGAGACCGCCTACCAGGTATGCGGAGATCCCCAGGGAGAGGAGGTCGCCGAGGGCCTGGAGTAGGTCCAGGGGGGAAGGCCTACTAGGGGAGCAGCATACATCAGGGCAGTCATGGCGAAGGTGCCAGGGGTGCCGGCCGGGACCTTAGAAGCAAGGTTTACTGATTTCACCGTGCCTCCTTTCTCTTGCCAGATCGCGCCGAGCATATCAGCAAGCACATCCCCCGCGATCCATACGATGGCGGAGGGGCACCAGAAGATTCAACAATATACCCTGAATCTCCTAAGGGGTAGTCGCCGGCTTAGGAAAAGAAGAAGACATGTGCGGTAAAGGGCCGAACTCCCGTGCTTTCCTGTCGGGATCTCGTGGACCGCTCGGGGCCTACCCCGAAGCGGAGCTGGACCTTGCCACGGCGCGAGCGCTTGAGGGCCACCTCGTAGGCTGTGAAGAGTGCACCGCGTTCCTTAACACCTACCGCGGCACAGTAGGGGCGACCCGCCAACTACGGGGGGCCAAATCCCGCCGAGATTGAGAGAGCGCCTGCTGATCGTCCTTCGCCAGCACAAACGGTCCTGACCGCTTCTCTCAGTGGGCTGGCGAGAAGAAGCCAGCAAGCTTCCGCCGAAGATACCCTTACTCAAGCGCCAAGTTATCGATGAGCTGGGTCCGACCCAGCGGGATGGCGCTGGCGAGGAGGACCCGTTCATCGACGTTCTCAAGGGGCTGAACTGTCTGGGGGTTCACGAGGAACAGGTAATCGACAGAAACCCCTTCGGCCTTGGCTACTGTCAGCACCATTGCCTCAGCGATCTGCCCTGCCTTCTTTTCCCCAATCAGGACGTGACCGCGCCCGGCTGCGAGCCCGCGAGTAGGGTTCCGGTACGGTAGGCAGTCCGATCATCTCCACGGGCAGATTGAGATCGAGTCCCACCCGCTCGACCATGCGCCACTGCTGTAGCCTTTTTTGGCGAAATATGCTCTGTCCGGTTGAGCGATCCCGAATAGCTCGAGCACTATCGTGAGGAGCCCTCGGAACTGTCCGGGACGAAACGGGCCGCACAAATGATTGCCACAAGACCCTCACGTCCTCGTGCAAATCTCGAGGACAGCTCGTGAAATCTTCTTTGGGCCCGAACTGAAGAGGGTTGACAAAGATGCTTACGCCGGTCAGATCACGGTCAGCTTGGGATTGCCGAACGAGGCTGAGATGCCCTTCGTGAAGGGTTCTCATGGTGGGCACCAAACCTATCGGAAAACCCCGGGAGCGAACCTTCCTGATCTCAGCGCGGCAGCCAGCGATGCGAGACGCCACTTCAGCCGTCTCAATTCGTCTTAACCGTCGTTACTCGGGCAACATTCCACCACCGGTGCCACCCCAGGCGAAGTGTGAGAATTCTCACCTCTCTTCTATGGGGTCGTCAACCTTCACAGGGATTCGCGAATCTCATCGAATCTTCCGTTGCGGCCCCGACATCGTATAGGTGCCTTGACCAGTCCGAGTCATGAAACGATCCGGGTTTAGCGGCCACGAAAGGAGCATATGATGAGACGGTTTCTCAGTACGTTGTCGGTGCTAGCCCTGCTCTTCGGAGCAGCCAATCCGGCCCCGGCCGCGGACTCGATCGCCGGCCGGATGGCTCTGAAGGTTCTTCGAGGCCTCGAGAACATCACGTTGGGTTTCGTCACGGAGTGGACCAAGGCGATCTACTATGACAGCGTTGACCACGGGCTCCCATACGGCCTCACTGTTGGCACCCTGAAAGGGATCGGTTGGGGGGCCCTCCGGACCGGCGTTGGGGCCTATGAGCTCGCAACCTTCGCAGTTCCAGTGCCGAAGAACTATCGGCCCATGCTCTACCCTGAATTCCCCCATGAGCTCACGGAACCGACCCGATAGAGACTCACCGGGGTCCTAGGGAGATCACACCATGAACACACGGGCCATTTTCAGTAGTCTGCTCCTGTTCGGGTCCATCATGCTGATCGCAGGCTGTGCCGACCAGCTCTATCCGGCGTCGCTCACCGGCACAGATTATGGGTACCATGGAAGATATCCCGGCCATTACGGACATCAGCGCCATTACAGACATCACGGATACCGCGGTTATTACGGACATCATGGCTATTTCAGACATTACGGACACCACTGAACCAGCGCAGTTGCTGGGATGCTGGTGGTCCGGGGTTAGGCCCGGCCGCCAGCGCTAGCGGGCGCAAGGCATCTGCATCTCTTGCTGCGCGGTGGGGATTCGATGCTGGCTTACGGCTGTTTCTTTTCGGCCGTTGAAAACCAACGAGGGATCGAGGCGAGCACTGTTGCTCTTGGGGCAAAAGTATTCCTGGTTTCGCGTTCTTTCCCTCGGGATCTTTCTCGCGGCATGTGTAAGCGTTCGAATCACAGACGGAGCCTACATTAATGAGGCGAAGAGCTTCCTCGTTCAGCTCCCTTCGGAAGCTTGGAACGTCGAGATAGACGGGGAGCCGGATCTGATATTGCGTCATGTGTACCGCCAAGCGGGGATGTCTATCCATGCCACCTGTGGCGAGATCTCCCCGGCCCGTCCCCTGGAGATCGTGAGTCGGCGCCTCTTTTTCGGCATCCAGGAGAAGGAGGTCCTGCGCCAGGAACGTCGCACCACCGCCCAAGGGGAGGCGCTGGAGGTGGTTCTGCGGGGTGAGCTGGGAGGCCGGGGACTCGTCCTGCACGGCTATACCCTCAACGGAACCGGCTGTGTCTACGATCTGGTGCTGTTTGCCTCTCCCGAGGACTACCCGGAGGTGAACGGCGAATTTGAGGCCTTGCTTCGGCGGTTTCAGGTATTGAGGGGAGAGAACCAATGAAGGGGTTCTTCGAGTATCTCGGCGGGAGCGCCCTGTTGGCCTCGCTGGCGTTCCGGGAGGCGCTCCTCCCGCCCTACCAGCTGGGCCTCCTCGTGGCCCAGATCCATGCCATGGGAGTCCTCTCTCTCGTCCTGACCGTGATCGCCGGTCTCTTTGCCGGGATGGTGGTAGCCCTCCAGGGGGCGCATGAACTGGAGCGTTTCGGGGCGACCCTCTACATCGGCCCCACAGTGGCCCAGTCCATGGTTCGCGAGGCAGGCCCGGTCATGACGGGCCTCCTCGTCGGCGGAAAGGTCGGAGCAGGCATTACGGCCGAGCTAGGGGCGATGAAGGTGACGGAGCAGGTAGATGCCCTCCGGGCCATGGGGGCAAACTACGTGAAGTTCTTGGTGGTCCCACGACTCCTGGCCGGCCTGGTCGTCTTCCCCCTCCTCACCATCGTTGCGAATGTCGTAGGCATCCTCGGCGGCCTCGTGGTGGCCATGTTGCAGTTTCGGCTGGACTACATCTTCTACTGGAACAGCATCCTCGACATCACCACCTTTCTGGACTACTTCAGCGGCATGGGGAAGTCACTGATGTTGGGCTTCCTGGTGGCACTCATCGGCTGCTATCAGGGGCTGAGCTTTACGGGTGGGAGTACCGAGCTGGGTCGCGCCACGACGGGGACGGTGGTCGTCATCGGGATCGCCGTCCTGGTTTCAGATTATTTGTTGACCCAGTTATTTTTTCTCCCATAAGGCGCAGCAATGGCGGAGGTGCACTGATGGAGCGGGCAGAGGTCATACGAATCCACGGGATCCACAAAGCCTTCAACACACATCAGGTGCTGGGAGGGATCAAACTCAGCCTTCTGACCTGTGAGACAGTCAGCATCCTCGGGGCGAGCGGGTCGGGGAAGAGCACGCTCCTCAAGTTGATCGCTGGCCTCATCAAACCGGGCAGGGGGCAGATCTTCCTATTTGGCCAGGACATTGTCCCCCTGAGTGAGCAGCAGCTGCTGCCTCTGAGAAGGCGAATCGGGGTCGTCTTCCAGGAGGCGGCTCTTTTTGACTCCCTCACCGTCCTCGAAAATATCGCCTTCCCCCTGAGGCTCCATACGAAGAGCAAGGAAAAGGAGATCCGGGACCGGGTGGCTGAGTGTTTGGAGCGGGTCGGGCTGCCCGGGATCGAGCAACAGTATCCACTAGAACTGAGTGGCGGGATGAGGAAGCGGGTTGGCATCGCCCGGGCGTTAGCCCTGCGACCAGAGGTCGTCCTCTTCGATGAGCCGACGGCAGGCCTGGACCCGAAGAATGCCCGGATGATCTGCGAGCTGGTTGCGGGGCTGCGTCGGCGCCCCTGCGAGACCGCGTTAGTGGTGACCCACGATCTAGGCTGCGCCTTTGCGATGTCGAACCAGATTGCTTTTCTTCATCGGGGTGCAATCCTCGAGACCGCCAGTCCCGAGAACTTCCGCAATTCGTCAAGGCCTGAAGTGCAGGCGTTCTTGGAAGGCGCCTTCGACCAGCCAACCGCTGTCCGACCCGTCAACGGGAGGTCTCCGTGGAGCCGCGGAGCAATGTCAAGGGCGTCGTAGGGCTCTTTGTCTTTGCTGGGCTCCTCCTCTTTGCCGCGTCGATCTTCTTCCTGGGGGAGCGGGGAAGATACTTTGCCCCTCAGCACCCGCTCAAGGCGTTCTTCACCAGCGTAGCCGGCCTGCGCGAGGGGGCGCCCGTGCGCCTGGCCGGGGTGGCAGTCGGCCGGGTGACCGGGATCCGACTGCCGAGTCCACCGCAGCGCAAAGTGCTCGTGGAACTGAATGTGGCCGGGGGGGCGATCGAGAACGTCCGCCGGGACTCCGTCGCCCGGGTCGAGACCGTGGGGTTCTTGGGGGACAAGTTCGTCGAAATCAGCGTCGGGAGTCCTCAAGAACCCCGCCTTCCCGACGGGGCGACCCTCCGGGTCGATGACGCGGCGGAGTTCAGCACCCTGGTCGGCCAGGGGCAGCGGGTGCTCGGGCACGCGGAGCGGATCGGCGCCTCCCTGCATACCATGCTCGCGACGTTCAAGGAGGCCCGAACGGCCGAGGCCATCGCCGGTGCGGCGCGAACCCTCGAGCGGCTTGCCGGATCTCTAGAGCGGAAAGAAGGGGCCCTGCCCTGGCTCATCAAGGACGCCGAGGGCAAGCGGCTGATTGCCGAGACGATCGGGTCCGTCCGGGCGGTTGCCGCCGCGCTGGAGAGAGGGGATGGGGCGCTGCCCTGGCTGATTCACGAACCCGCGAGCCGACGCTTCGTGCAGGACCTCGCTCGTAGCGCCGAAGCGCTAGCGGCCCTCTCCAGCGAGGTCAAGAAAGGTCGGGGCCTGGCTCATGGCCTGATCTATGACCCAGAGGGTGGCAAGATGCTCGAACAGGCGTCGCGGACGCTCGGGGAACTCCACTCGCTGCTCCGGGCCATCCAAGACGGCGATGGAGCGGTCTCCGCCCTCCTTTCTGATCCGAAGTCCAGGCAGCTGGTGGAGAATCTCACGGAAGCCTCCCAGCATCTCAAAGAGATCAGCGCGAAGATCGCTCGCGGCGAGGGGACCCTCGGGGCATTGCTTGTGGATCCCACCCTCTACGAGGATCTGACGGCGCTCCTGGAAGGCGCGCGGCGAAGCTGGATCCTCCGCTGGGTGATCCGCAGCACCCTGGAATCAGGCCAGGACGCTCAGAGACAAACCGGAGACGGCGTAGCGAGCAGAAAATGAAAGCGACCGTTGCCCGTCTTCGCATTGTTGCCGAACTACCACGGAAAGGAGTGTGTGCGATGAAGGCAGTGTGTGGTGTAGTGACCTTGGTCCTCGCCCTCAGCGGATGTGCCAGCGGACCACTGACAACGCGCGAGAGGACCACCCTCGGCGGTGCTGCCCTTGGGGCGGGGACCGGGGCGCTCATCGGGGCCGCATCGGGCGGCAAGGCAGGGATCGGGGCGCTCATCGGAGGGGGGATCGGGGCGCTGAGCGGGGCCCTGCTGGGCGACCAGTTACAGAAGGTGGAGCGCGAGCGAGGGGTTGCGGCTTACCCTCCACGCCCCGCGGTCGGACAGGCCCACGCATCAACTCGGGCAGGTGGACTGCCTCAGACACCGCGCCAGGGGGTGGCCAGCAGATCCTCGGGTGACCCTACGAGAGGCGAGTTTATCAACGGCACGCCGTGGATCGTCCGCGTCTATGTCGACCCTAACCCGAACAACGTGGAGGCGACCACGCCAGTGGTGCTCGCGCCCAATCAGGTGGTGCCCTGGAATCTCGATATTGGCACGCACCGGACCATCGCCCGGGCGTACGTCAACACTCAGTTCGGGGAACGGCTGGTGGGCCGGTTTGATCGGACGATCCAGATTGAGTCGCGCAGACCCGGCTGGTTCCTCAAATTGGAGGCTAGCAGCTTTCGGTGAGGTAGTCCCGAATCAGGCGCAGACTTCGCGTCGTGGGCCATGAGTTTGCGTCCAGCCTCGCTCTAGTACCGCAATCTTGCAACCATCGCGTCGCCCCCCTTCTGCGCAGCTGTTTGGCTTCGCTGGTCAGGTCGCTTCTGGGACCACCAGGAGTCCAGAAGGGTTAGGGCGACCGATCTCTCGCTCAGGGGAGTTCCCGCTCTTTCTCGGAGGGACTGTCAACAACGCGAGCCTGTGGACGTGGCACCCGTGTGATACACGGAACAATTCGCCGCAGGAATCGGGTAAACCTCCCCCACGGACGTCCGGCGGATCGGGCAGAATGGCCGCCGGCGCGCGCAAGCTCCCGGAAATCCTACCTGAAGGGGCTGGCACCGGGCTTGCAACGGTTAGAGGCGTGCATCTACACCGACGCGACCCCTATACCGCAGGATTCTCAGGCATGAATGGAATTGTCAGGCCCGGCGCCAGCGTGACTCGTTCGGCAGTGGGAACGGATCATCCCGTGACAGAGACGATCCGCCAAGATCAGAGGCTCGTAGAGGCACTTCAACGCGGTGAAGAGAGCGCGGTGGAGGAGTTCGTCGATCGCTACGGAAGCAGGATCCATCGGGTGGCTCGCCGCCTGCTCGCCGACGAGGGAGAGGCCGAAGAGGTGACCCAGGATGTCCTGCTCACCGTAGTTCGGAAGATCCAGACGTTCAAGGGCGAAGCGGCGTTTTCAAGCTGGATCTACCGAATCTCGGTCAACGCCGCCTATCAACGACTGCGCTCCAGGCGGGCGCGGGCAGAGGTATCGCTGGAATCGTTCCTTCCCGTTTTCGATCAGGAGGGGCGCCACGCCCACCCGGTGGCGGACTGGTCAAGCCAGCTCGAGGACCCCGCAGTGACCGCTGAGGTGAGAGCGGCCATCGAGCAGAGCTTCCGTCGGCTCCCGGAAGAGTATCGGATCGCGACCCTGCTCCACGACGTCGAAGGGCTTCCCAACCAAGAGGTCGCCGCCGCGTTGGGCCTTACCGTGGCCGCGGTCAAGTCCCGCGTTCATCGGGCCCGACTCTTTCTCCGCCAGGAACTGGCCCACCTCTTCAAGCCAGCTCGCTGCCCGGCTCGTCGGAAGCGGTCAGGGGCATCTCCGCTGGGCTAAGAACGCCAGCATGCGCTCTCTGAGCTTTGGAGGAAGCTCCTCTTCCCTGAGCTGGCGAGTGGTACGCACCGTGCTGCGGTAAGTGTTGATGAACGCCGTGCACTCGTGACAGTCTGCCAGGTGGGCCTCCAGGGCCCGGGCCGTACCGGGATCCAGCTCTCCATCGAGGTACGCCCCGAGGAGGTCCACGAGATCTCGACAAGAACGCACGAGAGTCTGCCCCCTACCCGAGATAGCCTACTTCTTTCCGTAAGAGCGCAACAGCCCCGCGAAGGATTCGGGAATTTCGTCGAATCTTCTCGTGCGCCGCTGCCATCGTATAGGTATCAGAGCTGATCCGTCCGGACATACTCGACACCATCTTACCAAAGAAAGGAGGCACCATGAAGTCAGTGAACCTTGTTTCCACGGTCCTGGCGGGCACCGCTGGCACCTTCGCCATGACCGTCCTGATGTACGCTGCTCCCCTGATCGGCCTTCCCCCCATGGATCTCCTCCAGGCTCTCGGGGGCATGTTCCCGCTGGGGGTCTCTCCATACGTGGTAGGCGGTCTCATGCACCTCGGGATGGGGGTAGCACTGGCGCTCCTCTATGCGCTCGTCTTCGAGCGCATTCTGCCGGGCTCTTCCTGGGCCCGGGGCGCCCTGTATTCACTCCTGCCCTGGCTCTTCGCCATCAGCCTGATGAGCCCGGCCATGGCTTGGCTTCAAGCTGCCGTGAACCCACCCGCCCAAGCTCAGACAGTGGTGAATCCCTGCGCGACTTCAAGCTCGGTCAATCCATGCGCGGCGAGGCCCGCAGCGCAGCCAGCCAATCCGTGCGCGATCCAGCCGAAGGCTGTCAACCCGTGCGGAGCCGTCGCCCCCACGCCGGCCAATCCGTGCGCCGTGGTTCCCTCTGGGGCTCAAGAAGTTCCGAGCCCATGGCTCGTGCGGATAATGAGCCTGGTGGCCCACCTGGTCTATGGCGTCGTCCTGGGAGGCCTGTATCGCCGACGGGTATAAAGAGCCACCGAGGGCTTCGATCCCCGATCGCTGCAGCGTCTCCTGGGACTGTCGTAGATCATCCCGGGGACGAGATCCAGATCAGGACCGGGCTCCCTTGTTACCTCTGGCTGATCGGGCAAAACGCCCTAGCGAGCGCCCGCAGATCGGGCAAAATGCAGAACAGGTGTCCGGGAACTATTTGAAATGCCATGCTTAGCCCGTGGCACCGGCTTTGCATCTCGAAAAGGCAACAGAAGCAGAACACCCTCAATACAAAGACGGAGGACGCAAGATGAGGCGAGTATTTTCGATTACCCTGGCGGCCCTGCTGCTGGCCGGACCCACATTCGCAGCCCCCAGGACTCAGGAGGAGATCCAGGCGCCCCGCGTTGACGAGGAAGTCCAGGCCCCTCGGGTCGAGGAGGAAGTTCAGGCTCCGCGCTTCGAGGACGAGGTCCAGGCGCCTCGGGTTGACGAGGAAGTCCAGGCCCCTCGGGTCGAGGAGGAAATTCAGGCTCCGCGCTTCGAGGACGAGGTCCAGGCGCCCCGCGTTGACGAGGAAGT
>JBHIBG010000085.1:0-11842 GCA_046758965.1 Methylomirabilia bacterium
TTTAGCCAAGCCGTCAGGTAGGTGTAGGTGCCGACCATGGAGAAAAAGAGGCCGGCAGCCGCCACCGAGAGGAGGACGACAGTCGGCTCACGGAGCACGGTGAGCGTGATGGCGAGAACTCCCCCCTCCTCACGCGTCGGTTCGCGCTCCCCGCGAAAGAGGCGAAGGAAGCCGCCGGCGGCGACGGCGGCGAGAGCGCCGAGCAGCGCGAAGAACCAGCGCCACCCCAGGTGCACCTCGAGGAGCCCCGCCAGCAGCGGGCCGAGCGTCAGCCCGAGCGTCTGCGTCACCCCGAACCAGCCGAGGGCCCGACCGAGTCGAGCGGGCGCCACCACCTCCCCGACCAGCGCCATGAGGATGGGGAAGAGGAAGGCGGCGCCCACGCCCTGCACGAGCCGGAAGAGCAGGAAGAGCGAAAGGGTCGGCGCCCACGCGCACCCCAGCGAGGCAGCGATGAACACCGCGTATCCCATGGCGACCGTGCGGCGGCCACTGATGAGCTGGGAGACGGCGCCGGAGAAGAGCTGGGCGATCGCGAAGGGCGCCATGTAGCCGGTGATGGCCAGCGCCACCGTGCCGATAGAGACGCCGTAGACCTCGGACAGGGCGGGGATCAGGGTCACCATGCCGGTGCCGGCCATAGGGCCAAGCAGCGCCCCCGCCTGCAGGGGGAGCATCCGGCGTGTCTCCTCGCGCGTCACTCCACCCTTATAGCACGGGCCGCCTCTCACCCCTCGGCCGACCCCGCTCGAGGAGCTTACAGCTTCCCGCCCACCTCCTCAGCGATCTCGTAGCGCAGGCGCCGCGCCATCATCCAGCGCACGGCAAGCAGGTCCACGAAGGCCCGCACTGCGCGATTTCTGATTCCGTACTTCGAGCGCCCGAAGCGCCGAGGACGGTGAGTGACGGGCACTTCTACGACGCGATAGCCTGCCATCCGCAGCAGGGTGGGGATGAACCGGTGTATCCCGTCGAAGGGCGGAATCGCTTCGAGACAGTCGCGGCGCAGGGCGCGCAGACTGCACGCGCTATCTCTCACGTAGTCGCCCGTGACGGCGTTGCGAATGGCGTTGGCCACGCGGGAGGAGAGGCGCTTCGCCCACGGGTCGCGGCGGGTTTGCCGCCACCCGATCGCCGCATCCGCGCTGTCGAGGCAGATGAGCAGGGTGGCGATGTCGCGGGGGTCGCTTTGGAGGTCACTGTCCAACGTGACGATGGTCTGTCCGCGAGCGGCCTTGAAGCCGGCATGGAAGGCGGCTGTGAGCCCGGCATTCGCGCTGAAGCGAATGAGACGAACCCGGCGGTCCCGCTCAACCAGCGCGCGGATCAGATCGGCGCTTCCGTCAGTTGAGCCGTCGTCGACGAAGATGATCTCGGTTGGCTGACCCAGGGCAAGCAGCACCGCGGTCAGCTCCTGCCAGAGGATCGGAAGACTTTCCGCCTCGTTGTACACGGGGAGGATCACGGAGATTCGTGCGGCGAGCTCAACGTCCACCACTGCCGCGCCTGAAAGGTGAAGGTTGACAGATAACCCCGGATGACATTTTGGCCCCAATTGAGTATTATCTCCGCGGGGACGAACTGAGGCCCGACAAAAATACGCGCGTGATCTATCAACGGATGAGGCTGTCTACACTCCCCCCTAAGACATCTGACCTGAGATCCCGATTCGGAGGAGTGCCATCGGGGAAGACAGGATCTCCTCCCGAGAGTCTGCCGGTCTCGCAAGCGGTGTCGGAACCCTGTGGGTAAGCTCTGTGCCGCGGTTTTCCGGATCCCTGAAGGCTCACGTCTTGTTGCTGGGGGCGGTGGCGGTTCTCCTTTACCTTCCGTCCCTCGGGACCCGGCAGGTGGTCTCCAACGACGAGGCCCGGTACATGGTGATCGCCCGGGATCTGCTGGTCGAGGGGGAGCGGTTGCTCCCGCGCCGCGACGGTCAAGCTTACCTCAGCAACCTCTACCTGTGGGTTGTGGCAGCCGCCGGTCTGGCTTCAGGTCTCACCGAGTTTTCAGCTCGACTCCCGTCCGCGTTGGCTGGTATCGGCGGCGTGCTAGTGACCTACCTCCTCGGACGGCGCCTTTTCGGAGCGCGTGCGGGACTGCTTTCCGCCCTCCTTCTGGCCACCAGTGGCGGGTACTTCTGGCACACCAGGACTGTCGGCCCTGACCTGCCGTTCACCTTCTTCGCGCTTGTCGCCTTCTTAGCTTTTGACCTCGGGCGCCGGGCGCCGGCGGGCCGCCGCTACTTCCTGCTCTTCTTTTTCTCCGCCGGCATGGCAACCTCGCTCGCGGGGCTGGTAGGGCTACTGTTCCCTCTCCTCACGGTCCTGCTCTATCTCGGTCTTCGCCGGGAGATGGCGACGGCCAAGGCCATGGGCTGGGGGTGGGGGCTGATGGTGGCAGGCAGCGTGGTGGGGTTCTCGGTGATCCCTCCCTTCCTTGCCGCCGGCAGGGACGGGGTCGCTTTGGTGCTGCTCGGGGGTATCCCGAACTTGCCAGACTCACTGCTGTCCTCCGGAGAAACCCTCCTCGCGGGGTTTCTCCCCTGGAGCCTCCTCCTGCCCTCGGCAGTAGCCATGGGGTTGCAGGAACTCAGGCGCCGCGGCCTCACCAGCCCCGTCCTGTTCCCCCTTCTCTGGAGCATGCTCTTGTTTGCGCTCCTTGCCCTAGTGACCGTCCGTCGGAGCGGGCACCTCCTCCCGCTTTACGCAGCCCTCAGCCTCTTGATCGGATGGGCTTGGGAGGTGATCGGCTCGGGCACATTCGCGCGCGGGTGGCGGCTGGCGTTAGAGGTCCCTGTAGGCGTTCTCGGGATCGGGGCGGCTACCTGCGGCCTCGCCCTGGCCTCCGGTGCGGGGATCCCGGTTCCAGGGCCGGCCGCTCCCTTCCTCTCGGGAGAGTCCTCCGGAGCCTTCCTCCTCGGCCTCACAGCAGTGGTCGCTGGCGTCCTCTCGCTCCTGTCTCTGCTGCGGGGCAGGCGGGAGCTTTCCATCCTGATCTTGGTCCTCTTGGTCATCCCGACGGTGCGCGGGATCGAGGGAGCCTCGCTCTCCCGGTACAACCAACACCATGGGCTCCCGGCCCTGGCCAAGGTTGTTCGGGGACTCCTGGATTCCGCGCTACCCGTCCGGGCTGTGGAGCATCGCGAGCCTGTGGTGGAGCTTTACGCTGGGCGGGAGCTTCCCGTTATCAGGGCGGAAGACCTGGGAAGGCAGATCAGGTCCGGCTCCGCCTACCTGCTCGCACAGGCGGGGACCCTTAGCCGACTTCGCTCCGTCTTTTCCCAACCCCCTGCGGTCCTAGCGAAGGCCGACCTCGGGCGGTCCGCAGTTCTTCTCGTCTCCTCGGACCCTCCCTCAACCGGAACGTGCCACGTGGTAGTGGTCAGCGTTGATGGGCTCCGCCCGGATGCCATCGAGCGGTTCCAGACTCCCGTCCTGACGCGGCTGGCCCGCGAGGGGGCTTTTACCTGGAAGGCCGAGACTCTCCGGCTGAGCAAGACCTTGCCGGCCCACGTGGCCATGCTGGCCGGGGTGGGGCCGGAGAAGTCAGGCGTCTCGCGGAATTCCTGGGCTCCAGGGGAGCCCCGGATTGAGCGGCCCACCCTGTTCGCGGTCGCCCGCCAGGCAGGGTTTGAGACTGCCATGTTTACCGGCAAGGGGAAGTTCGGGTACCTGGCTCAATCGGGGACCATCGACCACCTCGATGTCGGAAGCAGGGGCGATGCCGCAGTCATGGCCGCTGCCCTCGATTACCTCTCCTCGGCCCGCCCGGGCTTCACCTTCATCCACCTCGGCGATACCGATCGGGCCGGCCACCACTCCGGCTGGATGTCGCCCGGGCAGGGGGGGGTGATCGAGGAAGTCGACCGGTTGATCGGGCGGCTCGTTGAGCGACTGACCTCTGGGCCGGGACAGGGACCGTTCCTCTTGATTGTCACGGCCGACCACGGCGGAGAGGGGCGTAAGCACTATCGCCGGTGGTTTCTCTGGCCCTCGTGGCGAGCCGGCTTTAACAGGGTTCCCTGGATCGCCTGGGGGGAGACGGTGAAGCACGGGCTCGAAATCACCCGCCTGGTGTGGGTGTACGATACGGCCCCGACGGTCCTCTACGCGCTCGGCCTTGGCTCACCTCTGGACTGGGACGGCCGTCCGTTGAACGAGATCTTTGTCGCGCCTCCGTGGAAACCGGCGGCCCCGCCTGTTCACGCCGCTCCCTTCCGTCCCTGCCGCCCGTCATGATGGAGGTCGTCCGATCTCGAAGGTCGACGTGGTTTCGGGGCGCTTGCCCGGGATCAGGCTCTTCGCTATGCTCGGAGTAGGCCTGGCGCGAGTGATGCGCGCGGCTCCTGGGGTGCTGGCATGAGACTCCCGCACGGGATCTGGAGTTACGTGCTCTGGCAGCTTCCTGGCTGGGGGGTTACCATCCTCTTCCTGGTTTTGCTGCACGCGCTGGTCAGCCTCCCGGTCTGGGCCGGGGTGGCGGTGTTTTTCCTCGTACTCGTCAAGGATGCGGTCCTGTTTCCTGTCATGAAAGAGGCGTTCCGCCCGTCAGGCCTGGGGCGTGAGCGGCTCATCGGCGCCCGCGGCCGGGCTCTCGAGCTCCTGGCCCCCTCGGGGTACGTGCAGGTAGACGGCGAACTCTGGAGAGCGGAGGTGCGGGAGCACGGGAAAGACCTCCCGCCTGGAAGCCAGGTCGTGGTCCGCGACGCGCGGGGCCTCACCCTGATCGTGGAGGAAGAGCAGGAGTGTCTGCCGTGACCACTCCGGCGTACGAGGAGTTCGAAGCGGCGACCCTGTTTTGCCCTCGCTGTCGAGCGGCGGTGCCGGTGAGAAAGAAGCTTCTGCTGGTGCTTCTGACCGGAACCAAGTACGATTACGTGTGCGCCAGGTGCGGGTCACAGATCGGCGGGAAAGTCGAGCAGGAGGGGACCGACTTTCCACGTATCATCCGGCCGTCTGGTTAGCCTGACCGGCTCACCCCGCCCGGGGAGTGGCGGGGGGAGGGCTCTTTGTCCGGCCGAGCCGGCGATGAGGGTCGGCTCGGCCGGGCGCCGAGGAGGAGATGGCCATGGCCAAAACCACGCAGTTGACCCTGACCCTGGAGTCCAGACCCGGTGTCCTGGCGAAGATCAGCCGCGTGCTGGCTGACGCAGGCATCAACGTCACTGCCATCTGCGCCGCCGAGGCGGCGGGGCGGGGGAAGATCCGGATGCTCGTCAGTGACCCCGCTCGGGCGAAGGAAGCCCTCAAAGCGGCGAAGCTCAGGTGCGGAGAGGAACCGGCCCTGACGCTGACGCTCGGGGATCACCCTGGAGCCCTTGCCCAGGTGGCCGAGACGTTGGCCCAGAGCAAGATCAACATCAAGTGCGCCTACGCCACCACGACCGGTGGGGGCAGTGCCACCGTCGTCCTCACGGTCTCCAACCCCGACAAAGCCCACGGCTTGCTGGGAAGCTGATCCAGCCGGACTCCGCGGGCCATGCGGCTCAAGTGCAAGGTGGTCGAGCAGATGATGGGAGATGGGGCACCGGGCGCCTCGCTGGAGGAAGTCCTGGAGGTCTTCGAGGTCTTCGCGAGCGGGTCCCTGACCGACGAGGTGTACGTCCTGGATGGGGTCGGTGGCAAGCGGATCGCCATCGCCCCCGCTGCGCTCAAGGAGAAGTATCGCCGAGCCTGACCCTGGGCGCCTCGAGGGGGAGCCAGGCCCGGCGGCGTCTCCGGAGGAGGGAGGCATGGCCATTATTTGTATCTCTCACGAAATGGGGGCGGGGGGGCCCGAGATCGGGATGGCCGTGGCTCAGCGCCTCGGCTATCGGTACGTGGACCAGGAGTTGATCTCCGAGGCGGCGCGCCGCTACGGGCTGCTCGAGGAGAAGCTCGCCCAGCTGGACGAGACCAAGCCTTCCCTCTTCGAGCGGTTTGACGCCGAGACCCGTCGTTACATCACCGCGATCCAGACGGCCCTCTACGAGTTCGCTGAGGGGGACAACGTGGTCCTCATGGGCCGCGGCGGCCAGTGGCTCCTCCGCGGGATTGCCCACGTCCTTCGGCTCCGGGTGATCGCCCCTGTGGAGCTTCGGATCGATCGGCTGGTCAAGAAGATGTCGGAGCAGGTAGGACAAGGGGTGCATCCCCGAACCGTGACCGAGATGGTGCGGCGGGACGATGCGGAGAGGTCGGCGCGCATGCGCTACCTCTTCGAGGTAGACCTGGCCAGCCCAGCCCTCTACGACCTCGTCATCAACACCGTGCAGCTCTCCTTCGAGGCCGTGGTGGAGATGATCTCCTCGATGGTCGGACGCCCGGAGTTCGTCAGCAGAGAGACGGGCAAGCAGGCCGTCGCTGACCGGGCGCTGGCCTCTAAGGTCCACGTAGCGCTGGCCGCGAACTCGCAGACGCGCAGGTACCGGATCAGCGTGGAAGCCAGGCAGGGGGTCGTGACGCTGGAGGGGACCTCGGTCTTGGACGCGGCGGTGGAGGTGGCGCGGGGCGTCCAGGGAGTCGAGGACGTGAAGGCTCAACAGGTGGAAGTTCCACCTATCCCGCCGTTCGTCGCCTGAGGCGTCAGCCTACCGCCGTTCCAAACCCCTTCGCCTGACTTCGTCCCCGGTCGTCGGCCGTTCTGTTGGGGGCGCCCACTCCCGCGGAGGCGGGCTTGGTCGTCAGGCTCGTATCTGGCCGGCAGCCATCCTGTAGCAATGCGCTCGAGTTCCTGACTAGCGAGCCGTGGGGGACTTCTGGGTGGGCATCTCCTCAATCCTCACCGGGACCTCCACGCTCTGCTTCTCCCTGAGCAGGGTGAGCGTGACGGTGTCCCCCACCTTGGCGTCGGCCACCAGCCGCTGAAGGTGGCGGTAGTCTTCGACGGGGGTCTCTCCGAAGGTGAGGATCAGGTCGCCCGGCTGGAGCCCCGCTTCGGCCGCAGGGCTTTCAGGATAGATGGAGGCCACCACCGCGCCCCGGGCCTGCCGGGCTCCGAGGGCCTGCGCCAGCTCGGGAGTCAGCGGCTGCACGGCGACGCCGAGCCACCCGCGGACCACGCGCCCTTTTTCCACGAGTTGGTCCACCACCCGCTTGGCCATGTTGATGGGGATGGCGAACCCGATTCCCTTGGCGGCGGCCACGATGGCGGTGTTGATCCCGATGACCTCTTCCCGCAGGTTCACCAGCGGGCCCCCGGAATTGCCGGGGTTGATGGAGGCGTCGGTCTGGATGAAGTTTTCGTAGGTCGAGATCCCCACATCCGAGCGACCGGTCGCGCTGATCACTCCAGCGGTGACCGTCTGGTCCAGGCCGAAGGGGTTGCCGATGGCGATCACCCACTCGCCGACGTCGAGGTGGTCTGAATTCCCGAGCCGGGCTACGGCGAGTTCGGTGTCGGGGTGGAAGCTGATGACGGCCAGGTCAGTCTTCGAGTCCATCCCCAGCACCTCGCCCCGGTGCTCTCGCTTGGACGAGAGCTTGATGGTGATTTCGTCGGCGCCTTTGACCACGTGGAAGTTGGTGAGGACCAGGCCTCGCGTGTCGATGATCACGCCTGAGCCCAGGCTGGGCTGGCGGAATTCCCCTGGCGGACTCTGCCGGGGACCGAAGAACTGCTCGAAGAACTCCCGGAAGACCGGATCATCGGTGAATGGGCTCTCCGCAACCGGTGGTCGGGGCCTGCCGAGATGGACGGTCCCGATGTGCACCACTGCCGGGCGGACCTTCCTGGCCACCCGGATGAAGGCGGACTGGAGGTCCTGGGCAGGAGCAGAAGGACCGGGGGCCTCGAGAACGATGGGGGGAGCAGCGCCAGTGAGCCGCGAGTGCAACCAGAACCCGATGGCGCCGGCGCCGACGATAAGAAGCCCGAGCAGGACTAAGCGGAAGGGAAGGCGGCCCATGGCGGGTGCTCTGCCGCGATCGGGTCTCGCACCTCAGCCTTAAAAAGGCGGCTTGGTGCTCGGGGTCACGGAGGCGGGCTCAACGGGAACCACGGCGTTCGGCACCCCTTGGTTGCGGAACTCCCGGCTTTTCTCCTCCGCGCTCTTCCGATCGTAGGTTTCCTTCAGTCTGAGCGTAAAGAGCGGCGCGGCTTCGCGCGTCGACCTGATCCGGACTGTCAATCCTTCCTGACGGAGCCGCCGGGCCAGCGCCACGGCTTCGCGGAGGGGATAGTGGGCGTCCAGCACGATCGCAAAGACCCCTTTAACCTCGGGCTCTACCTTACGCAGCGGCACTCGCGGGAGCCGGAGCCGGAGCTGATCCATGCTCGCTCTGGCCCGTGCCGGCGTCCTGAACTTGCCGACCCTCAACGCGTAGAGCGCCCTGTCCGAGCGCTTCCGGTAGCGGATGGTCGACGCGCCGAGCTGGTTCAGCTGGGTTTCGACCTGGTCGGCTTCCCCGGGCGTGGCGAAGACGCCGAAGTCCAGTGTATATCCTCCCGGTTCGGACTTCATCCGGCTGACGGCGGGTGCGGGGGGAGGGGGGCTGGCTTCGGGAGCCCGGTCAGGGGGCCCTCGATCCGGAGTTCTGGCAGGCGGGCCCGGCGGAAGCGGTGGGGGGGAACCCGTGCCGTTCGGGGTTGGAACGGAGAGTTCCGTCAACGTGACAGCCAGGGAGCTCGGGATGCGAATCATCTGGCTGAGGAACTCGGTCCGGGATGGGAGAATCGCGAAGAGCGCCAGCAACAGGAAGAAGACCAATCCGAAGCCTAGCCAGGCGTGCGAGTACGTTCTCACAGGTGTGTCCTTGCCACCTTCCGACTACTCTACCGAGCATCATAAAGCATCCGGAGCGTTGGATCCAAACTTCCCTTTCTCCTGCGGGTCGTGTATCTTCGCCCGGAGAGCTTGATCAGGAGGGATGCTCATGAGGGTGCGAAAAGCCGTGTTCCCGGCCGCCGGGCTGGGCACCCGGTTCCTTCCCGCCACCAAGGTTCAGCCCAAGGAGATGCTCCCGCTGGTGGACAAGCCCACCATCCAGTACGTGGTGGAGGAAGCCGTGGCCTCCGGCCTCGCCGAGATCATCATCGTGACCGGGCGGGGGAAACGCGCCATCGAGGATCACTTCGACGCGGCGTTCGAGCTGGAACGTTACCTCCAGGAGCGGGGGAAGAGCGAGGAACTGGCCCAGATCAGAGCCGTCTCCGAGCTGGGCTTGGTCTCCTACGTGCGCCAGAAGGAGCCGCTCGGGCTCGGCCACGCCATTCTCTGCGCACGCCGCCTGGTCGGCGAGGAGCCCTTTGCCGTCTTCCTGGGCGACGACATTATCGTGGCCAGAGTTCCGTGCATGCGCCAGCTCCTCGACGTCTTCGATCACTACCGGGGCCCTGTCCTGGCCGTCGAACGGGTCCCCGGAGAGCAGATCGCGCGGTACGGGGTGATCCACCCCAAAGCTCTCGGCGGGAACGTCTACGAGGTGTTGGATCTCGTGGAGAAACCCGCGCCCGAGGAGGCGCCCTCAGATCTGGCGATCATCGGGCGTTACGTGCTCACTCCGGAGATCTTTCCGATCCTGGCCAGAACCCGGCCGGATCCCCGCGGCGAGGTCCAGCTCACCGACGGGCTTCGCACCCTTCGCCGGGAGCGCCCCCTCTACGCCGTCGAGTTCCAAGGCACGCGCTACGACACCGGGGATAAGCTCGGCTTCCTCAAGGCCACTGTGGAGTTCGCCCTGGAGCGCCCCGACCTCGGAGAGCCGTTCAAGTCCTACCTCAAGAGCCTCACGCTCGACTGACCCGCACCCCAGAAGCCCGCGGGTTTCCTTGACTTTCCAGAGAGGTTCTGGAAAAATGTGAGGGCCTTTCAATCTCTACGGAGGACGGTTCTGTGCCGGACAATCCCGCCAAGCGCCCTTTTCACGTCGCCACTGACTCCGAGATCAGGGCCGGTGAGGTGCACGACGTCTATTTCAGCCGGACGGTTCAGGTCCTCCGCCAGCGAGGCAACCGAAAGCGCGCCAAGGCCGAAGTCCAGGCGAAGAGCCTCCCAGGAGATTGGCAGTGGGGGGTTCTGGCCGGCATCGAGGAGGTCGCAGCGCTCGTCGAGGGTCTCCCGGTAGACGTGTGGGCCATGGACGAGGGAACCGTGTTTGGCCCCTACGAGCCGGTGCTGGCGATCGAGGGGGTCTACGTGGAGTGGGCGCAGTACGAGACCGCCCTCCTGGGCCTCCTCTGCCAGGCATCGGGCATCGCCACCAAGGCTGCTCGCTGCAAGAAGGCGGCGGGAGATCGCCAGGTGATCTCGTTCGGCGCGCGCCGCATGCACCCCGCCTTGGCGCCGATGATCGAGCGGAATGCCTTCGTCGGTGGATGCGACGGTGTGGCCGTCACCAAATCCGCGGAGCTGATCGAGGCCGACCCCATGGGGACGATCCCCCATTCCCTGGTCCTCATGGTGGGGGACACGGTCGAGGCGCTGAACGCGTTCCATGGGGTCATCGACCCCAAAGTCCGTCGCGTGGCCCTCATCGACACCCTCCAGGATGAGAAGTTCGAGGCGATCCGCACCGCCGAGGCGCTGGGCAAGGACCTCTACGCTGTGCGCCTGGACACGCCCTCTTCCCGCCGGGGAGATTTCTACCGGCTCCTGGAGGAAGTCCGCTGGGAGCTGAACTACCGGGGTTTCGGGCACGTGAGGCTCATTGCCTCCGGGGGGATTGACGAGCACGAGATCATCAAGCTGAACCCTGTGGTCGATGCGTACGGCGTGGGGACCTCAATTGCGAATGCGCCGGTGTTGAACTTTGCACTCGACATCATGGAGATCGGCGGCAGACCCATGGCCAAGCGCGGCAAGCGCTCCGGCTCCAAGCAGGTCTATCGCTGTCGGGCCTGCTTTACGAGTGTCGTGGCGCCGGCCCACAAGCCCGTGCAGCACTGCCGCTGCGGAGGCGCTCTGGAGCCGCTCCTCAAGCCGCTGATCGCCCAGGGGAGGCTGGTGCGCGACCTGCCGCCGCCTCGCACGATCCGCGAGTATGTCTTGGAGCAGTTCCGTCGGGTCGAGCTCCGCTTCTCGGGCGCCGAGGGCCCCCGGCGTGACTACTGAATCCGGCCATGGGCGTACTCGATGAGATCCTCGGTCACAAACGGGAGGAAGTGGCCCGGCGCAAAGTGGAGCTGCCGCGTTCTGATCTCGACGCCCGGTGTCGATCCGTGCCGCCGGCCCTGGACCTCGAGAGCGCTCTCCGGCCGCAAGCCCATCATCGCGTCAGGCTCATCGCCGAGCTGAAGCGGGCCTCCCCGTCCCGCGGCATGCTGGCGGAGGGGTTCGACCCGCTCGCCTTCGCGGTGACCACCGTCGCCAGCGGCGCCGCCGCACTCTCGGTGCTGACCGACGAGCGGTACTTTCAGGGGCACCTCGAACTCCTCGGCGAGGTGCGATCTCTCGTGAACGCGCCGCTCCTCCGCAAGGACTTCGTTCTGGAGGAATACCAGCTCTGGGAGTCCCGGGCCTTCGGCGCTGACGCGGTGTTGCTCATCGTCGCGGCGTTGGACCCGTTCCAGCTGGCCGATCTCCTGCACGGCGCTAAGGGGTTAGCTCTCGGCGCCCTGGTAGAGGTGCACACCTCGAGGGAGCTGGACATCGCGCTCTCGGCGGGCGCCTCGATCATCGGGATCAACAATCGGGACCTCCAGACGTTTAGGACGCGCCTGGAGACCTCCCTGTCCCTCCTCCCCCTGATCCCGCCGGGCCCGGTAGGGGTCAGCGAGAGCGGCTTTTTCACGTCGGCCGACGTGGAGCGGGTGGTGGTGGCCGGCGCCCACGCGGTGCTCGTCGGTGAGGCGCTGGTGAAGGCGTCCGACCTCGCCGCGAAGGTCCGCGAGTTGGCGCTGCTCGAGGGCGAGGCATGAGGGC
>JBHIBG010000086.1:0-11817 GCA_046758965.1 Methylomirabilia bacterium
AAACCGCCTCCGGTGGGTGCGCCAGCCGAGCGCCGAGCCTCCCCCACTCTCCTAGGTCGCACCTTGACGCGTTCAGCCTGACCCTGCTACTGTCCCTGGCACGGTCAGGCCGGGGAACCTTTCGGGTTCGTCCAGTGTTATTAGGTCGAACCCTGGTGGGAGGCACGCTCCCCCCCATGCCCTGACGGAAGGAGGTGAGTGCATGTGAAGAAGTTCATTATCGGGATGGCGATGGTCGCCTTCGCGGCCACCCCCGCCCTGGCGTTCGAGTGCCCGCTGCTACATAACCAGATGCAGACCGCCGTTGGGAACCGCTCGGATGCGACCGCGAAGAAGGCCAAGGCTCTGGCAGCTGAGGCCTGGGCCCTTCACAGAGCCGGCAAGCACGCGCAAGCTGTGGCGAAATACGACGAGGCCGCCAAAGCCGCCGGCATCACGCTGAAGCACAGGAGGTACTGAGCTTCAAAGACACAACGACATCCCGGCATCGAGCAAAGACCGGATGCCGGGCGTTCCACCGGGGGGGCTCTTGCCCCCCCGATCTTTCTCTGTTCATTTTCGTGCGAAGTCCACGCTGCTCCCATGCCTCGTGGTGGGCTGGCCACACCCGAGCATGAAACACCACTCGTTGTGTCCGAGAGCCCCCGTGGGTAAGCTAGTAGTATGGACGTCCACCTCTCGCTCTTTCCCTTGCCGAACGTGGTGTTCTTTCCCCATACCACCCTGCCGCTGCACATCTTCGAGCCTCGCTACCGCCAGATGGTGGCGGACTGCCTCAACGCGGACAAGCGGCTCGCGGTGGTCCTGCTGAAGCCGGGATGGGAGGCGGATTATTACGGTCGCCCGCCGGTGTATCCCGTGGCCGGAGCCGGGGAGATCACCCAGTGGGAGAGGCTGCCCGACGGCCGCTACAATATCCTGCTCCGCGGGCTGGGACGGATTCTGATCGACGGCGAGGCGCCGTCCGAGAGACCCTACCGGATCGCCAACGCGCACTGGCTGGATGATGTCCATCCGCCCGGCGGAGAGCAAGGGCTCGCGCCTCAGATGGAGCAGCTCCGGCATGTCTTGGGCCAGCTTCTCAGCCAGTTGCCCCAGCCTGTCCCGCGACTCTTGGAGGTCCTGACGGATAGGAATCACCCCGGGGCGCTCGTGGATCGGATCGCTTCGGTAGTGACCGGGGAGGTCGACCGGCGACAGAGCCTTCTGGAGACCCTGGATGTCGCAGGCCGGATGGCTGAGGTGACCGAGTATCTCCAGGAGGTTCTTTCCCAACGGGTCGTGAGCAATCCACGGTGGCAGGCCAAGTGGAATTGAACCCCGCCCGAACAGGCCGACCTGGCCGGAGGGCCTGCCGGGGACCCGGCATCGGGGAGGCGCGAGGCCGATGACCGAGTTCCGCCCGAGGGATCCGTTCCGCTCGCCCCGCTTCTCCCAACCGCCGACCTTTATGCGGCTCCCTCACCACCGGGATCCCGGGGATCTGGATGTGGCCCTGTTCGGGATCCCCTACGATGGCAGCACCACGTACCGTCCCGGAGCCCGGTTCGGCCCTCAGGAGATCCGCGTCCAGTCCGCCATGATCCGGCCCTGGAACCCGATCCTCAAGGTCGACCCGTTCGAGCGCCTCCGGGTGGCGGACTACGGTGACATCTCCATCTCCCCGCTCTCGATCGAGCGGACCTACGAGATCATCGAGAAGGAGGTCGCGCAGATCCTGGCCGCCCGGACTATTCCCGTGGCGGTGGGAGGCGACCACTCGATCTCGCTCCCCCTCCTCCGGGCGATGGCCCGGCGCCACGGTCCTGTCGGCCTGGTCCACTTCGACTCCCACCCCGACACCTGGGACGAGTACTTCGGCTCGAAATACTGGCACGGGAGCATGTTTCGCCGGGCGGTGGAGGAGCGCCTGATTGATCCGGCCCGCTCGATTCAACTCGGGATCCGGGGTCCCCTCTACGGCCCCGACGACTTCGATTTTCACGCCACCCACCGGATGGAAGTGTTCCGGGTCGAGACCATCAAGGAGCAGGGAGTCCCCTGGGTTGCCGACCGCTTCACGCGACTCAAGGGAGGAAAGGTCTACTGCTCCTTCGACATCGATGCGGTGGACCCGGCCTACGCCCCGGGCACCGGGACTCCGGAAGTCGGAGGATTGACGAGCTATGAGGCCCTGGCGTTGGTGCGCGCCCTCCACGGCCTCGACCTGGTTGGCTTTGATCTCGTGGAGGTGGCTCCCCAGTACGACGGCCCCGGCCAGATCACAGCCCTCCTCGCCGCCAATCTCATCTTCGAGTTCGTCTGCCTCCTCGCCCTCGCCCGGTAACCTCTATCCATCCCCCGGGGCTGAATCCCTCGATGTTCCCGTGCTATCATACCGTTACGGAGTGGCAACAGCAGGGCGCGTGAGAGGAGAGCTACACCATGCGAGGAGTCGCGATCATCGGTATCGGCTCGACTCCGTTCGGCAAGGTTGACGGGATGGGGATCGTGGAGCTGGCTGTGGCTGCCTGCCGCGAGGCCCTGGCCGACTCTCGGGTGCCGCGCGAGAAGATCCAGGCCTTCTACTTGGGGAACTTCGTCGGTGAGCGGCTCGCCAATCAGGGCGCGCTCGCCCCGCTGGTCGCGGGCCGCCTGGGCCTCACGGGTATTCCGTGCACGAAGGTCGAGGGAGCGTGCGCCTCCGGCGGGATCGCCTTCCGCCACGGCGCCTTCGGCGTCGCCCTGGGCCTCTACGACTTCGCCCTGGTTGCCGGTGTCGAGAAGATGACCGCGTCGTCCACGGCCGATGTCACCGCGGCACTCGCCACAGCCGGCGATGAGGAGTGGGAGATGCGGACCGGCCTCACCTTCCCCGGCGCCTTCGGCGTCATCATGCGTGAGCACATGGCCCGCTACGGCACCACACGCGAGCAGGTCGGGCTCGTCTCGGTGAAGAATCACGGCTTCGGCGTCTCCAACTCCAAGGCCCAGTTCAGGAAGCCGGTGACTCTCGATGAGGTCGTGAGCTCGCGGATGATCGCCGACCCGATTCGCCTCTACGACTGCCCGCCCATCTCCGACGGCGCCGCCGCGGCGGTCCTCTGCCCGGCCGAGTGGGCTCGCGACTTCCACCAAAAGCCTGTCCGGGTGCTCGGGAGCGGCCATGCCTCCGGCCCCGCCAGCCTGTGGGAGATGGAGGAGCGAACCTCCTTCCCGGCGACCGTACGAGCCGCTCGCGAAGCCTACGCCATGGCAGGCGTGGCTGCCACCGACATTCAGCTCGCAGAGGTCCACGACTGTTTCACCATCGCCGAGATCATCGCCACCGAGGATCTCGGCTTCTTCCCCAGGGGAAAGGGCGGGCCGGCAGTTGAGGAGGGACGAACCGGCGTAGACGGCCAGGTCACGGTCAACGCCTCGGGTGGGCTCCTCTCCAAGGGTCATCCCGTGGGCGCCACCGGCTGCGCCCAGATCTACGAGCTGGCCAAGCAGCTCCGCCGCGAGGCGGCCAACCAGGTGGGGAATGCCGAGATCGCTCTCGCCCACAACCTGGGAGGCACCGGCATCGTTTCGACCGTCACCATTCTGCGGAAGATGTGATGCTCCAGGGCCGCCGCTGCGCCGAATGCGGGAAGCTCTCGGTGGAGGAGGGCCGCCCCTGCCCCGCCTGCGGGGCTGCGGGTGCGAGCCCCGTGGCTCTCTCGGGCCGCGGGCGACTCCTCTCCTGGACCGTCATCCGCATCCCCCCGGCTCGCTACGCTGGCGAGGCGCCGTATGCCGTGGGGCTCCTGGAGCTCGAGGAGGGGCCGCGTCTCACCGCCCGCCTCGATGGCGACCCCGAGCAGCTGACCCCGGGTCAGCCTCTCGCCTTCGCCTCGCTCGACCCCGCCCGCGGCCCGATCTTCCGACCTGCCTGACCTGTTGAAAAGAAATTCTCCCGAACCTGCTTCGCGCGAGTTTCTCTCCGCCGCCCCACCGCCGGGGCCACCGCCGCCTCGCGGCTGATCGTCACCGTGTTGCCGGTCCGGTCCGTGATGGCCGTGAGACCGAAGAGGTTCGAAAACCCCTGGATCTGGTCAAAGCGCTGCATCGTCCCGTCCTTGAAGCGGAGCTGGAACGTCGCCCCGGAGGGCTGGGTCACGACTGCCCCCCTGAGGAAGGGCTCCGTCGTGTTCTGCCACTGCCCGGGCCCCGCCGGGGCCAGCCGATACGCGCTCTGGTCCCCGAGAATCAGGGACAGCGTCGTGCCGGTGGCGCTGACAGTGATCACACTCTCATAGACGGCCAGATTCCAGCCCACCCCAAACAGCCCCGGACGGGGATTTTCACTCCGGTACGTCCGCGCGATCGTCACCGGCAAGCGGCCCGGCAGCACCAGGTCCGTCTTCCGCACCGTGAAGCGCCCGGTGGGCAGATCCACCGGCTCGCCAGCCTTCTGGCCCCGAGGCCGCACCTCGTCGGCCAGCGCCTGGGCCACGAAGAACGAGAACGCCGCGAAGTGCCAAGCAAAGCGCGGGAGCCCGAACCCGGGATCGCTCACGATCTGGGTGCCGTCCGGGCTCACCGTCCCGGTCCCCCACACCGCCCAGTCCCCGATCGAGAGATCGAAGAAGTAGAGGTCGGCTTTCTCCCCCGCCGGAGCCTCCTGGAGGTTCGGAAAGCTCATGGGCAAGGGCTGAGAGGGTACCGCCCCGCCAGGCTGGATGGTCAAGAGCAAGGGTGCGGTCACCCCTGGGGGAAGCGGCATCGGACTCCGGTCCACGGGTACTTAGCGGGTTGCGCCACGGGTGCTCGATTAGTGAGCCTGATGTCCGAACTCTAGCGATGTCCTGCACCGCCAACATTGATAGTCGTGGCCGTCGAAGCGAGCCACGCGTGCGAAGTAGCCGTGTCTGGTATGGCCTGCGTAGTGAGGGAATTCATTCCGTGCTCCACAGTGCGGACACCGCCGGACACACTGCCGGGCCCACCGGATGAAACGTGGCAGGGACACCCCCACGGACGCGAGCACCGCCGCCACATAAATTCCAAGTGCAGTAACGTTGTCACTCTCCTCAAAATGTTCAAGGCCAATCAACTCGGGCAAAATCACTGGCCAGAGGATCATTCCGAATGTAAAGCAAATCAGGGCGACTCTCCACACGATGGCCAGTGTGGTGGACCAAACCTTGTCCAATAGGGCAGCATTCAGAGCACTCATACGTGCATCGATCACTCTTCTGACCCGTTCAAAGGTAACCAAGCCGACTGCCCACGCTCGACCCAAGACGACGCCACTCAGTCCTGCTAGACCAAACAGGAGAACCTGGGGATCGAAGGTCATTTTCGCCCAGACAGCCGCTGTGAGGGCGGTCCGATCTCCGCGGCTCTTGCGGCGTTGATCTCAGAGCTTAGCTCCACAGCTTCCGCTGCGTTGATCCGGAGACCAAGTTCCAATCCGGCAGCTACCGCGGTGCCAGCCACAAGCGCTCCTATCGGCGAGGCCTCGCCCTGGAAAGCGAAACCGGTGACCAATCCTCCA
Organism: Methylomirabilia bacterium; assembly: GCA_046758965.1. Lineage (GTDB taxonomy): Bacteria > Methylomirabilota > Methylomirabilia > Rokubacteriales > CSP1-6 > JBHIBG01. The sequence goes on from JBHIBG010000086.1 coordinate 5,504, forward strand.
ACTCCACCTGCAATTCCACTAATCACAAGCGAAGTGTCATCGATACGGTCGAACGCACCGATTTTCCGTACGAAGCGATTCGTTGCAGCCTGGATCGCCAGGCCAGTCAATACGGCCACCGTGGCTCCCACGATCCCACTAACTAGAACCGACTGCGTTGCAGCGATAGTACCGGCGGCTATCGCTCCCCCTGCGCCGCCAAGTCCAATGGCAATCATGATCTCAGCGCGGGAAGGGTCTGGATTATTGATGAAGACCGCCAGTGTGGCAACGCTGGCGCCCAATCCAGCTCCGAGTAGGGGCACAAGCGCGTCAGGCGCATGCTGCATCCAGACGGGCCTTTTGGTTACGTCAAGAGGCGTAACGCTGAATGGCGTAGGCAAACCTACGGGCTCGTTTTGCGGATCCAGGCCGCGAATATCGGATCCACGAGGAAGTATTCATTCTTGTAGCGATCAAGGATGTCCTGCGTGTGTAGCGATTGCAAAGCCTTCTGGACACTTGAAGGTGGTCCCAACCCGTGAGCTTCGCGCACCGCCGCGGAAAGCAGCCCATTCTTCCCTCGCTGGGTAACCGCCCGCAAGACCGCACGTTGCAGCAAGGTCAATTGCTCCCACATTCGTTCATACAGGACCGACTGGCTGGCGACCAACCGATCAATAACACGATTCAGATCTTCCACGTCGAGCCTGCGTTTGTCCGTCTCCTCCGCGTAATCCCATAGTTCGTGGGCAATCCGCTGCACGTCGTAGGGGATGAGGTCAGCCGCCTTGAGTAGCTCGTCCAATGTTTGCTCGCTCAGTGCTCGTTTCTGCCGGTGGAACTGCCGCACGATGAATTCCTTCCAGGCGTCCGCTGCGATCTTGTCCAAAAAGATCTTGGGACCTGCCCCGTGAAAGGGGCGTCCCCGAGAGAGCATCTCTTCCACAAGGGACGGCTGCGATCCGGCGAACACATAACCCACTTGCCGCTGCTTTTGAACTTCGTTCCTCAGGGCGTTCTCAACTGACCGGCTGTCGAAGTTGGCAATCTGCTGAAACTCGTCCAGGCAAATGGCCATTCGGACCCCGGCGTTGCGGGCCAACTCGCCTGGCATGGCGAAGATTTCCGGAGCGAGCGGGGCGGGGTCGGAACCCACCCCTGTCAGTCCGAGGGTGACCTCGCTGCTGACCGGGTCAAATTTCAGCTCCGGGCGAACTCGCTTGAGGAAGCGGGTCACCCAGCCTTTCACCTGATTCCATCCTCCGCCTGTGCGCAGAACTTGCTGAGCGAATTTTTCCAGAAACTGCGCGTAACTCGTGTAGCTGCTCACAGTGAGGCTCACGGTACGGATGCGTTGTTTTCGTAGTCGCTGGAAGGTGACGGCGACGAGCGAACTCTTGCCAAAGCGTCGAGGAGACAGCAGAAAAAGCTTCTGCCCGTCAGCTAGGTCGCGGACGAGCTGCTTGAGTTCCTGCTCCCGATCAACGAAACCGCTCTGCTCGACGATTTCCCCGAACACAAACGGGTTCTGCCCTCGGGCCATCTTCCGCCTCCACCACCTCTTCAGCTACGCCCTTTAGCATACCGCCAAATGGCGTATGAAGCCAGCCTTTTCCGCCCAACGGCGCCGGCAAGGCCACCACCATGGCGTGTCGTCACCAAGTCAGAGGCTTTATTTCTTGCTCACCCCCACGCCCAGCACCGGCTCCGGTACGGGCAGTCGTGACGGTGCGAGCCGACCACCGGCGGGAGACCTTAAGCTTGCTGCGGGACAGCCGAGACTAGGTCAGGAGGCTGTCGACCCGATCGCGGGGTGGAGTTTTACGCGGATCGGGCAGTCTCATCCCTGTTGTGTTGGTGGGGGTACTCGGTCGATCATGCAGAGATCACCGTGCACCGCGACCACGTAGGTTCCCTCGGGGCGGGTGTTGTGCCTTCTACTCACTCTGTCCAGCTTGTCAACATTGAACTTCTGGCCCGCCTGATTGATGATGGCCGGCATGATTACCCTCATGCTCAAAGGCTTCCTCCTCGTGCTCAGGACCCGCCGCTCTCTGGTGCTCGAACCCCTCGCGTTGCGGCACCAGCTTGCCGTCCTTCAGCGCTCCTCCCCCCGTCCACGCTGGCGACACCGCGACCGGTTCTTCTGGGTCTTGCTCTGCCGCACGTGGAGCGGCTGGGCGGATGCCGTCTCCCTCGTCAAACCCGAGACCGCCATCCGGTGGCCCCGGACGGGCTTCCGGCTGTTTTGGGCCCAGAAAAGCCGCCGAACAGGGCACGGCCGACCGCCGGTCTCCCCTGAAGGCCGAGCGCTGATCCGACGCATGTCCAACGCCAACCCCCTCTGGGATGCGCCACGTATTCACGGGGAACTTCAGAAGCTGGGCCTCGCGATCTCGCAGGCCGCCGTGTCCAAGTATATGGTCCGCCAGCGACGGCCACCGTCACAGACCTGGCGCACGTGTCTCGACCACCACCTCCAGAGCCTGGTCTCGGTTGACTTCTTCACCGTGTCCACGGTGACGTTCAAGGTGCTCTTCGTCTTCGTCGTCCTGGCTCGCGACCGGAGAGGCGTCGTCCACTTCCATGTGACCGACTCCCCAACGCCCCACTGGCCGGCCCAGCAGATCGTGGAGGCGTTCCCCTGGGAGACCGCCCCGCGACACCTGCTGCGCGACCGCGAGGGGCTCTACGGAGTCGAGTTCTCCAGCCGAATGCACTCCATGCGGATCCGAGAAGTCACGACGGCGCCTCAGTCGCCTTGGCAGCATCCGTACGTGGAACGCCTCATCGGAACCCTGCGCCGGGAGTGTCTTGACCACGTGGTCGTGCTGAACGAGACCCACCTGCGTTGCCTGCTGCGAGATTATCTCACCTACTACCACAGGGTCCGGACACACCTCTCTCTGGAGAAGAACTCCCCGCACCCGAGATCGGTGGAGCGCCCCGACCAAGGACGAATCGTCGAGACGCCCATGCTCGGAGGCCTCCATCACCGGTACACACGGCTGGCGGCATAGAGGATCTTGCCTCCCTGCGGGCTGCGCCGATCACGCTGAACTCGTCCGGACACGTGCGTCTCCGGGATGACTTTCGTTCCCCCCTCCCCCGTCGGTCTGAGATTGCACTGACCACGTCAGTCCCCGCTTGCTTGCCTCTCGGCGCAGAGGCCCGGTGCGCCAGACCAACGGGCTCCGCTGTTCCCGCGATAAGCACGCTGGATGGCCTTAATGGAAGGGACAGGGTTCCCGACTATGAGAGCCTGGCTGGTGGAGGCCACATTGCCCGCGTTATCGGTCGCCGTGGCGCCGAGGGTATGCTCCCCGTTGGTGGTCGTCGTGGTGTCGAAGCTCGTCTGGGCTATGAACGGCTCCGCATCCGCAGTGTTGCCCAGCGTGGCCACTGTCGCGCCGTCCACGCCGAAGGTCACCGAGGCCACGCCACTCCCCGCATCGCTCGCGCGGGCCTTGAGCGTGATCGTCCCGCTCACCACGGCGCCCCCCAGGGGCTCCAGGATGACCACATCCGGCGGCTGGGTGTCGGCCACAACCGCTGGCTCAACCTCCAAGGCCCCGAGATCGAACTCGGCGCTGCCATCGGCGTCTCCGTCTTTCGGTCTCGCGGCTTCAGCGGCGAAGTCGGCCTCAAAGAGCGGATCAAACAGCGGATCCAACCCGAGCGTCCGCGGATCCAGCCCTTGATCGATCACAGGGGAGCCATCCGCCAGGGCGAAATCATCATCGGCGGTGTTCGCCAGATCATCGGCCCCGTCGACGTCGGCATACACTGTCGACGGGACCTCGCAGCCGGGGCTCGCAGTCACGCCGGGGCCTTCCGTCCCGGTGGGGGTGAGGTTGCCGGAATCCGTGGCGTCCAGCGCCGGGCCCTGGATCTCCCCCAAACGGTTGCCGCAGATGAGGTTATGGAGCAGGTGGATCCCCTCGGGCTGGGGGCTGGTGGAGCCTTCGCGCTTGATCCCAAAGCGGCCTCCGGTGGAGCCCCCAGCGGTGCCGTTCTGCGTGATGACGTTGTTGACCAGGAAGACCTCGTGATTCCGGGCCACCTTCACCCCGCTCCAGCGGTTGGCATGGATGGTGTTCTCCACCAGGTGGTGCGGGCCACCCGTGGCGTCGAGGAAGGTGATCCCGTTCCGGCCGTTGGCGGAGATCAGGTTGTTCACGATCAGGGTGTCGGCGTTCCCCCGATTGATGGTGATCCCGCCGTTACACGAGCCGCTCCCGTTGCCGAAGATCCGGTTCTTCTCGATGTGGATCGCCTGGTTCCGGCTGATGCCCCCCGGAAGCGCGATGCCCTGGCCCCCGGCCCCCGTGATGGTGAGGCTCCGGAGGGTAATGAATTTCGACTTCGAGAGCTTGATCGCAAAGCCCTGGGTGCACTGGTCCACCGCGCCGTCGAGCACCACGCTGCCGGCGGGCGCGGCGGGATCCGCCTCGATGATGATGCGGTCCGCCTCGGTGGCCTCGGCGAAGTTGTTCTTCTTCTGGATCCTGACCTGCTCCACGTAGGTGCCGGGCTGGATCACAATCCGGTCGCCGGACCCAGCCGCGTCCACCGCCCCCTGAATCGTCCCGTAGCAGGGCGAGAGCCCGCCGCAGGTGGGGTCCGTGTTATTGACGTAGAGCGTCTGCCCGGGCTGCCCACCGGCAGGCGGCGTCCGGCCGAAGAGGGCCGCGGTGAGCACAGCCACCATCAGCAAGGCGACCCGCGGGAGCATGCCTCTCATCACTCGATCACGCTGATGGTGTCGTCCAGCGTGTTGACCACCCAGGCCCGCGCCCCGTCAGGCGAGAAGGTCACATTGATCGGGAGCAGCCCGGTGCCGGCCACCGTCGAGACCCCGCCCACTGCGAGGGTGGCAATCACCTGGTCCGTGGCGGTGTCGATGACGGCCACCTGGGCGGACGGGAACTCCGTGGTGGCGAACACACGCTGGCCGTCCGGGCTCAGGGCCAGCGCCCGGACGAAGGTACCCGAGAACACCGTCGTGAGCACGCTGTTCGTCGTGAGATCGAGAACAAACACGCTGGCCCGGCCGACATACGCCTTTGTCCCGTCCAGAGAGAAGACCATGTTGCGCGCGCAGCAGAAGGCGAAGATGGGGATGCTCGCCACAACCAGGTTGCCCTGGGGTTCGATCACGTTCACCGTGCCCTCGTTGACCACGTAGAGGCGCTCGCCCGGGCGGTTGAAGGCCAGGCGGACCGACGGGGCATCGAGCGTGATCGTCGTCACCTCGGTTAGGGTCGCCGTGTCAAGCACCCGCAGCAGGCCGTTCGGCGACACCCCCGGCTGGTTCCGGTGCAGGACATAGAGGCGCGTCCCCTCCGGGTTGACCGTAAGCTCGTCCGTGGTCAGAAACGGGTCCAGGGTGGCCTGGGCGAGCTGCGCCCCCGTGGCGGCGTCGAAGACCGTGATTGAGGTGCCGGCGTTCCCCCCCAACCTCGGTGACCACGTAGAGCCGGCGTTCGTCCAGGCTCAGGGCCAGCACCCGCGGCGGCAGGGCCAGGGGGAAGAGCCGCTGGGGCGCCCGGGGGGACAGATCCAGGGCCCACACCCCCGGCGGCGTGGTGGTCCCCACGTCGACTTCATTCCGGGTGAGGCTTGTCGCGACATTCAGCGCCGGCCGGGAATCCCCAAAGGGCAAAGTCGCGAGCCCCGTGCCGGTCGCCGGGTCGAACGCCACCGTCGTGGGAGCCACGCCGTTCACGACATACGCTGCCGAGCCGTCAGCCGGAACGATCAGCCCCAGGGGTACCGTCAGGCCGAACCGGTCCAGCGCCGTCGACCGGAGGGTATTGTCCGCGCTGTCGACCACGCTGACCGTGTTGCTGCCGCTGCTCAGGACGTAGAGCTCGCCTCGACTCGCGACCACGCTCAGGCCAATCGGGCTCAGCCCCGCAGAGAGTGTGGCCACGAGGCTGAGCGCCTGCGTGTCCACCGCCCGGGCGGTGTTGTCGGTCGCACTCACCACCCACAGCGTGCCCCCGTCGGGCGTGACCACGACCGCCTGAGGGGCCGCCAGCGAGGGCGTCGCGCCCACGGGCGCCGTGCCCACCGGCTCCAGCGTGGCCGTGTCCCTGACCGTCAGCGTCCCCCCAAAATCCACCACGTAGAGCCGCGCCCGATCGGGGCTCAAGGCCACCACCACGGCCGTGTTAATGGTTTCAAGCACGGTCCCGGTCTGAAGATCCAGGATCTGCACCGCGTTCACTGAGCCCGGGAACCCCCCCGCCAGGTAGAGCCGCTGGCCCCCCAGGTCCAGCGCAAAGCTGTTCACCTGGATACCCGCGGTCACGGTCTGCACCACCTGG
>JBHIBG010000087.1:0-11676 GCA_046758965.1 Methylomirabilia bacterium
CCTTCGTGTTCAACATCAACCGCTGCATCGCCTGCCAGAGCTGCACCATGGCCTGCAAATCCACCTGGACCTTCAGCAAGGGCCAGGAGCAGATGTGGTGGGCGAATGTCGAGACCAAGCCCTACGGCGGGTACCCGATGTTCTGGGACATCAAGATCCTCGAGTTGCTGGAGCAGGCCAACCCCGGCGGGCAGCGGTGGACGGGCGCGCCCTCGCCCAGCCCAGGTGGTCCGTACGGCCGATTTGCCGGGAAGACCATCTTCGAGGCGGAGCGGATGCTGACCCCCGAGAGCTCGCGGGTCCTCGGCTACCTCCCGGCCGATGACGAGTGGAACTCGCCCAACATTTACGAGGACAACCCCGTCGGGCCGAAGGGCAAGCCGTTCGAGTGGCACAAGACCGGCGAACGGCTCCCGGAGCACAACACCTGGTTCTTCTACCTGGCCAGGATCTGTAACCACTGCACCTATCCGGCGTGCCTGGCGGCCTGCCCGCGCACGGCCATTTACAAGCGCCCCGAGGATGGCATCGTGCTCGTGGACCAGAAGGAGTGCCGGGGATACCGGAAGTGCGTGGAGGCGTGTCCGTATAAGAAGGTGATGTACCGGGGGAACACCCGGATCGCGGAGAAGTGCATCGCCTGCTATCCGCGCATTGAGGGGAAAGACCCGGAAAGTGGGGGGCGCCCAATGGAGACCCGCTGCATGGCGGCCTGCATCGGCCAGATCCGCCTGCAGGGCCTGGTGAAGCTGAACCGCGACGGGACCTGGGCGGAGGACCGCGACAACCCGATCTACTACTTGGTCCACGTGGCCAAGGTAGCTCTGCCGCTGTACCCCGAGCTCGGGACCTCCCCGAATGGGTTCTACATTCCCCCGCGCTGGGTTCCCCGCCCGTACCTGCGGCAGATGTTCGGGCCCGGCGTGGACCAGGCGATCGAACGCTCCGAAAACCCGGACCGGGAGCTCCTCGCCGTGCTCCAGCTTTTCCGTCGCTCCAGCCTGATCGTCTCCCGGTACAAGGTCGAGGAGGGGCCGAAGGTCTACGAAGGGACCCTACGCGGTCGCCGCGTCACGGTCTACGACGACACGGTGATCGCCTACGGGGAGGACGGCAGAGAGATCTTTCGGACCACGGTCGAAGAGCCAATCCATATCCGACCGAGCAAACATGCCAACTCCATTTGATTCTCCTCGGAGGGGGGCTAACGCCCCCCTTCCGACTCCTCCCCCCGAGGTTGCGCCGGCAAAGCCGGCGCCCGAACCCGCGGACCTGGCGCTCTGCCGGAGCGCGCTGTATGAGGCGCTGGCGCTGGGCTTCCGCCCGCCCGCCCCGGAGACCGTCACTCGCCTCGCCTCCCGTGAAGGGGCCGGAGCCCTGGCAGACGCATCGGCGGTTCTGGACGAGGCGTGGGGAATCGAGCTCTCCTCCCATGTGCGTCGCCTCGGCGGATTCTGTGACCTCGAAGCTCTGGCGGCCTCGTTCCAGCGTCTCTTCGGCCACACCGCCCGCGGCCTCGTGCCGCCGTACGAGACCGAGTACGGAGACGACTCTCTCTTCCAGCCGATGCACGAGATGAGCGATCTTGCCGCATTCTACCGCGCCTTCGGCCTCACTCTCGCGCCGATGGCCCACGAGCGGTTGGACCACGTCAGCTGCGAGTGCGAATTCCTGATGTGCCTGACCCGCAAGCAGGCCTACGCCTTGGAGCAGGATGATCTGGTGATGCTGGACGACACTCGCCGGGCCGTCCGCCTCTTTCTGAGCGACCACCTGGGACGATGGGCGCCGGGCTTTGGCCGAACGCTCGCGCGGGAGGACCCCCGAGGGTTCTTTGGGGCCCTGGGATCGCTATGCGTCGAGTTCATCAGTCACGAATGCGCTGAGGTGGGGGTAACGGCCGTACCCGAGTTCGTCCGCCTTCGCTCGGCCGCGCCAGCGGATCTCCCGATGGCTTGCGGTCCGGCGACGGAGCTCCTTCAGATTACTCTCCCTTCAAGCCGCCGCGACGCTCGGTAATGGGCGGGGGCCGGACCGAGTGGGTGGTCGAGTACGAGCCTAGGCTCGTGGAGGAGACCGTCCTTCTCGCGCTCCGCGGCTCTTCCGAAGAGGCGGAGTTCCGCAAGCACCGCGATCGTCTCTACGAGGTTTCCGACTTGGAGGAGCGGGAGGACGGGTTCCGTGCTCTCCATGCCTCCTGGTTCGAGCAGCTCGGTCTGGGCGAGGAGGTCGCAAGGGCGTTTACCGAGCAGCCCTCCATTGCCGCCAACACGGACCGGAGCGTGGTGCTCTCTGCCCAGTCTCGCCGGGACGAAGGGGCGGAGCTGTTCGTGTCTGCACAGAACAGGGCAAGCGGGGCGGCGGGGCGGACAGTGGTCCTCCGAGTCAGACCGGCGACGCTCACGGCCCCGCAGCAGTTGCGCGTACTCCTCCGGCACGAACTGCTCCACATCGCCGACATGCTTGATCCCCGTTTCGGCTACGAGCCGCGACTTCCCGTCTCCGGAGTCGGGCCTGCCCATGACCTGTTGCTGCGGGACCGCTACCGTGTCCTCTGGGACGCCTTCATCGACGGGAGGTTGGTCCGGTTCGGCCGAGTCGGGGGCCGTGTTCGAGCCGACCGCCTGACCGAATTCGCCCGTTTCTTCCCGATGCTGGGGGCGCGGACGGAGGAGGCCTTCGACCGGTTCTTCCGGGGATCGGATCTCACGCATGCCGAGCTGGTGGCCTTCGCCATCGATCCCGAGCGGGCGCTCGGCTGGGAGTCCCGGGGCCCCCGCGCCGGTGGCCGCTGCCCGCTCTGCGGATTTCCCACCCACGCCTTCGAGCCGGAGCCCGACCAGCTTCCACGCCAGGTGCGGGACGTGATTCGCGAGCGGGTTCCGGGCTGGGAGTCCGCCGACGGGCTCTGCCAGCAGTGCGCAGACCTCTTCCGCTCGTGCACGAAAACCTGGTGACAGGACCCTCCTGGTACGACGCCGGCGTTTAGGTGGTCGCTCCCGCGTAGACCTTCAGGCATCGGCGTCCGCAGCCGCTCCACTCGGGCCAAAGCGAGCAGGTCACGATCTTCGGGCGGGGTGCTCCGAAGAACTGGGTGAGGGCCACTCGGCCCGCTGCAACTTCGACCTGAGCCTGTGTCTCTGTTTCCGGGCACAGGACGCGACGCGCGCCCCGGTACTCGCGGAAGGTGAGGACGAAGGCAGGGACAAAAAGGTACACGATGCTCAGCGCAACGAGCGAGGCGATCAATACAAACGGGTGCTCCATACCGACTCCCCCTTCCGTCTCTCTCTGAGCCCTCAATCCTGCCACCCGGATTGTACGGGCGCTCGCCTCTATCGAAGAAGTTACGAATGCCTCATTTCTTGTGAGGCAGGCGCACTACTTTCGCTAGTGCCTTGCGTTGACAGAGGCCCCGGCCCCTTCTATCCTGGCGAAGTCATGTCACCGGAGCGATCAGATCCGGGCGCGGGACCGTTGGCCACGCTGCTCGGGATTCACCGGGGTGCGGTCGGGGATGGACAGTGCAGCTTCGAGCTCACTGTGAGGGCTGACCACATGAACCCGCACGGGGTGGTTCACGGAGGCGTGGTGTACTCCCTGGTAGACTATGCCATGGGCGGGGCGTTGACCTCTCGGTTGGACCCCGGGGAGCGATGCGCGACGCTGGAGGTCAAGATCAACTACCTGGCCCCGATCTCGGGAGGGACGCTGAGGGCCGAGGCAAGAGTCGTCGAACGGACCAAGCGGATCGGCGTTCTGGAGGCGCGCGTCCACACCGACGGCGGCCGACTCGTGGCCCTCGCGACCGGCTCCTTCTACATCCAGAGCGCCTCACCGTGAAATGTCTCGTCAACCCGAGAGGGCAAGCCCCAGAAGGACGATGGTCAGGACGACGAGCACGTTGACTCGCGCGAGCACGCTCACCAGTCTCCGGGACCCGTCAGCCTTGGGAGGGAGACGGGTGACCCGGGGGCCAAGTATGAAGTCGTGCACCACGCTCAGAATCAGCGCGACGAGCACCAGGGCGAGCTTGGCATGGAGGAGGCGGAAGCGGAGGAGCCAGGGCCGCGACGACAGGCTTGCGACCCCGGTAACCAGCAGCAGCCCCAGGGCCACCCAGCCAACCGTGCGAAAGCGTCTCCCCGCCTGCCCGATGAGATGGGAACGCAGGGCGGGGTCCTGGATCCCGCGGGCGACGGGGACCAGAACAAGGGCGATGAAGAGCATCCCCCCCAGCCACACAACGGCGGCCAGCACATGGACCCACCGGACGAAGAGATCCACAGTCCACGTATCCTCCGGACACTGTACCGCATCCCGCACCACCTCCGGATCTTCGGCTGGCGGGCCGGGGCCCGAAAAAAGGCTTGACAGGGCTTTCGGGAGTCCCGTAAAGTGGCGGTTACTTTCACGAAGGAGGTTCTTGTCGGTGGGAGACACGGGAAGCAGGATCGCTAAGGGCTGGCGGTTCTACTTTTTCTATTTTCCCCGCGTCTGCCCGCCGGCTCTGAAGCGGTAGGGACCGGAAAGAGCCACGGGCAGACGGATCGGCGGCCCGTGGCGCGCGAGAGAGTGAGACGGCCGCGGGCCCAAGGGTCCGCGGTCGTTTTTTTGTTGTGAGGCCCGGCTGCCCGACTCCGCTGAGGGATCGGACAACGTCAGGAGAGGAGAAGAGGAGTCGACCATGATCATCGTGCTGAAGCAGGGAGCGACAGAGGAGGAGATCGCGGATGTCTCTCGCCGGATCGTGAGCATGGGGTACCGCCCTCACGTGAGCCGCGGGGAGGCGCGGACGATTATCGGTGCCATTGGAGACGACCGGGGTAAGGAACGGCTGCAGGCCCTGGCCGCCCTCGAAGCCGTGGAATCAATCATACGGATCCTGCAGCCCTTCAAGCTGGCGAGCCGGGAGGTGCGGCAGGATCGGACCCTGGTCACGGTGAACGGCGTGGCCATCGGTGGCAAGCGCCTGGCCATCATGGCGGGGCCTTGCTCCGTGGAGTCGCGGGAGCAGCTTTTGGAGGTGGCCCGGGTGGCCAAAGCGGCGGGCGCCACTATCCTGCGCGGCGGGGCTTACAAGCCGCGGACCTCCCCCTACGCCTTTCAGGGGCTGGAGGAGGAGGGGCTCAGGCTCCTGGGCGAGGCGCGCAAGGCCACGGGGCTGGCGGTGGTCACGGAGGTGCTGGAACCCCACAAGGTGGAGGTCGTGGCCGAGCACGCCGACATCCTCCAGATCGGCGCCCGGAACGTGCAGAACTTCTCCCTCCTGAAGCGGGTGGCTGAGTGCGGCAAGCCGGTGCTCCTCAAGCGCGGCATGGCCACGTCGATTCAGGAGTGGCTGCTGTCAGCCGAGTACATTTTGAGCGGCGGCAACCCGCACGTCATGCTCTGCGAGCGAGGGATCAGGACGTTCGAGACCTCCACGCGCTTCACCCTGGATTTGAACGCGATCCCGGTCCTGAAGAAGCTGACCCACCTGCCGGTGATCGTCGATCCATCCCACGGCACGGGCCACTGGGAGTACGTGGGCGCCATGGCCCGAGCGGGTATAGCGGCCGGAGCGGACGGGCTGATGATCGAGGTCCACAACAGGCCCGAAGAGGCGCTCTCCGACGGCCCGCAGTCGCTGAAACCGGACCGGTTCGCCCGGCTCATGGAGGAGCTCCGGCCGCTGGCGCAGGTGCTCGGCCGGGATCTCTAACGGAAACGCACGAATATCTCTTGCGCAGACTGACCTGTCCCCCCTCTCCCCCTCAAAGGGGGAGAGAATCAAAGGTGAGGGGAGGGCGGTCGTCGTCGCAGTTCCCGGCGGGTCGTGACATAATGACGCCATGTGGCTGAGTCCGCCACGTCCTGGCTCAGGGCGACTGCTCGTCGGCGTTGCCTGCTCGATCCTGCTCCACGTTGCGCTCGTCGCGGTGGTGCTCTGGGCAACATCCCGGCTCCCGTCGGCGGTCAGAGTAGGGGAGCCCCTCTTCATCGAGTTCCCGCCAGAGAGATCCGTCGAGGCGGCCCCGCCCGGGAATCCGGCCCTGCCTCCGGGCCCTCTGCTCGCCGCCAAGCCTGCGCTGCCTCGGCCGAAGGCCGAACCGCCTGCGCCCCGGCCTGCCCCCAAGGCAAAGCCGCCCGCTTTGAAGCCGCCATCCCAGCTGGAGGCGCCGCGCCGAGCTCTGCTCGAGCCGCCGGCCCCCAAGGCAAAACCCGCCGCTCCGAAGCCACCGCCGGCCCCGAAAACCTCGGGACCACCGGCCCCGAAATCTCCCAAACCGCCCGCGGTGGCAAAGGCTCCACCATCTCCGGAGCCTGTAGCCGTGGAGCCGAGCCCTCCCCCCCAGCCGCCTGCTCCGGTCCCCTCGGTCGAGCGTCCGCCTGAGCCCTCGCCGCTCCCCCCCGAGGTGGTGGCCAAGCCCGCCCCCGAGCCGCCGGCGCCCGAACTGGAGGAAGCCCCTGAGCCGGAGGATTCGAGGATCGCCCTCAACCGACCCGAGCGCGACTTCCCTCCGAGTCGTCCCCCTTCGCCCGGATCGATCGGACCTGGCGGAGGTGGGGGGCTGTTCCAGCGGGGCCGCGGCGGCTTCGAAGGCGAGCCGATCCCCCTGGACACACCGGATCCTCGATACAGGGAGTATTTCGAGAGGGTGCGCCGGCGGATCAAGGCCAAGTGGATCTACCCGAGGGAAGTCGGTGATCGGGGAATCGGGGGCCAGCTCGTGATCGAGTTTGTGATCGCGAAAACCGGCGATCTCACCTTCGTCGAGCTCCGGCGGTCCTCGGGTGTCGAACTGCTCGACCTTTACGCCCTCAACGCGGTGAGACTTGCCCAACCCTTCCCGCCGATCCCGGATTCGGTCTCAAGGGGCGTGGTCGGGATCATGGGGATCTTTACCTACCGGATCGTCGATGCCCGCCTCCTGAAGGAGTTCTTCCGCTAAGCGTGGCGGGGTTTCTGCTTGACAGTCTCCGAAGACGACTGGTAGTATTGGTCTCGTTTTTCGAGGGGATAGGCTCGTAGCTCAGTGGGAGAGCGCCTGTCTGACGCACAGGAGGTCGGCGGTTCGAAACCGCCCGAGCCTACCACGAGTCTTTGCCTTCAGGGAGGCTGCCCATCGACGAGCGACGCCGCGTGAGCTGATGCAGGCGAGAAGCATCACGAGGGCCAGCCCTGAGTGATGCTTTTTTTATCTATGCTCCGGATTCGGCCATGGCTCAAGCAGAAGAAGATCGTCATCTGAACTTCGTCGGCGAGTTCGACTGCGCCCCGGAGCCGCTCCCTACCCTTCGCCATTCCTCGGCCCACGTGATGGCCCAGGCGGTCAAGCAGCTCTTCCCGGACGTCAAGCTGGCGATCGGGCCTGCCATCGAGGATGGCTTCTACTATGATTTCGCCAAGCCTGAGCCGTTTTCCGCGGAGGATCTCGAGCGGATCGAGGCCCGGATGAGAGAGATTATCCGGGCGGACCTGCCCTTTACGCGCGAGGAGCTGCCCCGCGAGCGGGCCATCCGCTTCTTCGAGGAGCGCGGCGAGCCGTTCAAAGTCGAGATCCTGCGCCAGATCGAGGGCTCAACGGTCTCCCTCTACCGGCAGGGCGACTTCGTGGACCTCTGCCGGGGTCCGCACGTCGCGTCCACCGGGCAGATCAAGACGGTGAAGCTCCTCTCCTGCTCAGGCGCCTACTGGCGCGGCGATGAGCGCAACCCGATGCTCCAGCGGATCTACGGCACCGCCTGGCAGACGCAGGAGGAGCTGGACCACTATCTCTGGCGGCTGGCGGAGGCCAAGAGGCGCGATCACCGGAAGCTCGGGCGGGAGCTTGATCTCTTCACCTTCCACGATGTCGCTCCGGGGGCGGCGTTCTGGCTCCCGAAGGGGATGGTGATCTTTCGAGAGCTCGAGCGGTTCGTTCGGGAGGTGCTTGACGCCCGGGGCTACTTGGAGATCTCCACGCCCATCCTGGTGAACAAGCGCCTGTGGGAAGAGTCGGGGCACTGGGACCACTATCGGGAGAACATGTTCCTGGTGGAGGCGGAGGATCAGGTCTTCGGCCTCAAGCCGATGAACTGCCCCCCGTCCACCTACGTCTATCGTCATCACCTGCGTTCGTACAGAGACCTGCCGCTGCGCTTCTCCGAGCTGGGGCGGCTGCATCGCTTTGAGCGATCCGGCACGCTCGCGGGCCTGTTCCGGGTCCGGCAGTTCACCCAGGATGATGCCCACGTCTACTGCCGCCCTGATCAGCTCCAGGCAGAGATCATCGGCATCATCGAGATTGTTCAACTCCTCTACGGCACATTTGGCTTCGAGCCTCGCTTCTATCTTTCCACCAAGCCGGAGAAGGCCATGGGTGACCCTGCCCTGTGGGAGCAGGCGGAGATCGCCCTTGCGGAGGCGCTCAAGAAACGCGACCTGGCCTACGAGGTCCGGGCGGGGGAGGGCGCCTTCTATGGCCCGAAGATCGATCTGGTCATCTCGGATGCCCTGGGGCGCGACTGGCAGCTGGCCACGATCCAGGTGGACTTCGTGATGCTCCCCGAGCGCTTCCGGCTTGAGTACATTGACTCCGACGGCCAAGCCAAGCGGCCCGTGGCCATCCACCGCGCGATCTATGGCTCCTTCGAGCGCTTCGTTGGGGTCCTGACCGAGCATTTTGCCGGGGCGTTCCCTACGTGGCTCAGCCCCGTGCAGGCTCGGGTCCTTCCGGTCAGCGAGAAGACCGCGGCGTATGCGGGCTCGGTCTTCGAGCGGCTCAAGGAGGCGGGCCTCCGCGTGGAGCTTGACGACCGGAATGAGAAGCTGGGCTACCGGATCCGGGAGGCGCAACTCCAGAAGGTGCCCTACATGCTGGTGGTCGGCGAGCGTGAGAGCCGAGAGGGCACGGTGAGCCTTCGCCGACGAACCGGGGAGGATCTGGGCCAAATCCCTCTGCCCCGGGTTCTCACCGGCCTCGTGGATGAGGTCGGCAGCCGGTCCCTGACCTTGACGGTGGGGTCCAACCGGTGAGCCAGGGCCGACCGGGGAGAGGCGTAGCGGTCCAGCCGAGGACAATCCGCGTCAACGAGGAGATTCGCGTCCGGGAGGTCCGGGTCGTGAGCCCGGAGGGGCAGCAGCTCGGGATCCTGCCCATTGCCCAGGCGCTGGAGGTCGCTGCCCAGCGCGGGTTGGACCTGGTGGAAGTGGCCCCCACCGCCATCCCGCCGGTCTGCCGCATCATGGACTTCGGGAAGTACAAGTACGAGGAGGCTCGGCGCAAGAAGGAGGCCAGGAAGAAGCAGACCATCATCCAGGTGAAGGAAGTCAAGATGCGGCCCAAGACGGACGCGCACGACTTCAACTTCAAGGCCAAGCATGTCCTTCGCTTCCTCGAAGAGGGCAACAAGGCCAAGGTCACTGTGCGCTTCAGGGGGCGGGAGATGGCTCACACGCAGCTCGGCTTGAAGCTGCTCCAGAAGATGGCCGAGCTCGTGTCCGACCGTGCTGTCATCGAGCATCATCCCAGGCTCGAGGGGCGCCTGCTCACCATGATGCTCTCCCCCAAACACCACTGAGGACGAACTGTCATGCCCAAGATGAAGACCAAGCGGGGCGCGGCCAAGCGCTTCAGGGTCACCGCCACCGGCAAGCTCGTCCGCCGCAAGGGGTGGAAGAGTCACCTGCTGGAGTGGAAGCCTCAGAAGCGCAAACGCCGGCTTCGGCAGGAAGCTCCGGTGTCTCGAGCCGACCTCAAGCGGATTCAGCGGATTGTCCCCTACCTCTGAGGAGCGAGCCCAATGCCACGGACAAAGGGCGGGGTCAAGACCCGCCGTCGTCACAAGAAAATCCTGAAGCAGGCCAAAGGATACGTGGGCGGGCGGCACCGGCTCTACCGCAGCGCCAGGGAGACGGTGCTCCGGGCGGGCGCCTTCGCCTACCGGGACCGGCGAGTCAAGAAGCGGCAGTTCCGCTCGCTGTGGATCATCCGGATCAACGCCGCGGCGCGGGCCCTGGGCCTTTCCTACTCGGCCTTCATGACCGGGCTCAAGCGGGCGGGAATCACCCTGGACCGGAAGATCCTGGCCGAGCTGGCCGTGAGGGATCCCGATGCCTTCGCCAAGCTGGCCGCCACTGCCCGGGCTCAGGGTGACCGGTAGCCGCCCGAGCGACATCCTCGACGGGGCCCGCGCCGAACTGGCCGAGGCTGGCTCGCGTGCCGAGGTTGAGCGGGTCCGGGTGAAGTACCTGGGGCGGCAGGGGGTGCTCACCCGCCTCCTTCGCTCGATCCCCTCCCTCCCTCCCCGCAAGCGCCCCGAGGTCGGCCGGCAGGCGAACCGGGCCAAAGAAGAGCTCGAGGGACTCCTGGCCGAGCGCCTGACCGAGGTAAAGCGGGCGGAGCACCTGCGCGAACTGGCCAGCCAGCGCCCGGACCTCACGCTGCCGGGGCGTCGCCCACCCCTCGGGAGCCTCCATCCGCTGACCCAGGTTCAGGATGAGATCATCGAGATCTTCCTGGGGCTCGGCTTTGCCGTGGCCGAAGGGCCGGAGGTGGAGTCGGACTTCCATAACTTCGAGGCCCTGAACATTCCCAAGGACCACCCGGCCCGGGATATGCAGGACACCTTCTATCTCTCTGAGGAGGTTCTGCTGAGGACCCACACCTCGCCGGTGCAGATCCGGACGATGAAAGCGCAGCGGCCGCCGGTCAGGGTCATCTGCCCCGGGAAGGTCTACCGTCGCGACGCCGACATCACCCACTCTCCCATGTTCCACCAGGTTGAGGGGCTGGCCGTGGACCGGGGGATCTCCATGGGGGATCTCAAAGGGGTTCTGGAGCTGTTCGCCCGGGAGATGTTCGGCCCCCAGACCCGGATCCGCTTCCGCCCCAGCTTCTTTCCGTTCACGGAGCCGTCAGCGGAGGTGGATGTCCTCTGCTTCCTCTGCGCGGGGGTGGGGTGCCGGGTCTGCAAGCACTCCGGATGGCTTGAGATTCTCGGTTCCGGCATGGTCCATCCCGGGGTGCTTGAGACCGTCGGCTACGATCCCGAGGAGGTGACGGGCTTCGCCTTCGGGATGGGGGTGGAGCGGATCGCCATGCTGAAGTACGGCATTGACGACATCCGCCTCTTTTTCGAGAACGACCTCCGGTTCCTGGCGCAGTTCCAGGCCTAGCCTCATTGCCGCTAAGGTAACTTGCCGGTCAGCGGCAAGCCCTTGGGCTTTCTCCCTTGTAGAGCCACTACCGCGGGCCGTCTTCGTGGTCGGCATCGTGGGCTGGTGGCCTCGTATCCCGTAACCCATTGATTCTATTGGCGAGCCGGCTCGGGACCTTCAAATTAACTGAGCGGCAATGAGCCTCAAGGTCCGTCTTCGGGATGGCCTTTCCGTATTCGACGCCGCCCCGGGTGCGGCAGTGGTAGTAGGCGTAGCGCTGGGTTCGCCCGCCGGACCAGCTACCCGCGACGGGCTGGTCGCACGCGACACAGCGGGCGAAGCACCTCAGGGGAAACTCGAGGTTCAACTCGCGCCGGACCCGTGTCGGATTGGCGTTGCCCTGGCGCACGAGCTCGTTGCGGGCGTACTCCTCCAGCGTGATCATCAGCTCGTGCTTGCCCTCGTTCTCCTCGCACGGACCATGGATCAAGGGCGTAGGGAGCGTAGCCATCATTAACGGGGTATCCGGGGGCGGTCCCGTCGGGGTTAAC
>JBHIBG010000088.1:0-11276 GCA_046758965.1 Methylomirabilia bacterium
GTTCGGGCATGGGGGCGACGCCGGTAGCCTTCCCGATGATCATAGGGATTGACATGCCGACGGTGGCCAGCACTCCCCAACCGAATCCACTCCAGAAGCGTTTACTGCTCATATTATCTCCTTACCGCGGCCACTAGAAACCACGTCACGATCCCGATAATATCAAAGCGATCAGCTTGTCTCTACAAAGAAACAGGCCCCGTGGGTCGCGTAGACGCGACTGAATGGGAACCTTGGGTGTCCGAGCGCATAAGGCTGGAGTGTTGCGGAGCGCCTTTCTCCCTAAATCTCCCTCAAACTCTGCTGGCCTACCGACGGGGTGAGGAGCATGCCCGCATGGGGAGCGGCAGGCGGGAATTTCCGGAGGATCGGCCGTGTTTTAGGAGTATGAGCTGGTCGTACGCACATCTGCTAGGAGCGGGTAAGGCCGCGTAGGCATTGGAGGTGCGTCATGCAGTCGCGTCGAGAGTTTCTCGGTTTGCTCAGCGGCTTGGCCGTCGGCGCAAGCACGATCTGGCCGGGCCGGACCGTCCTCGCCGCACCGAGGCCCGCCGCCGCGGCAAAGGGGTGGTCCCTCGAGGATTTCGCGAACAACGTCCAATCCGGCGGCCCCCCGAAGGACGGTATCCCGCCCATCGATGACCCCAGCTACGTCACGGCCGCGAAGGCGGAGACGCTCCTGGGCCCGGAAGATGTCGTCTTCGGGTTCGACTACCAGGGAGTGGTCAAAGCGTACCCCCAGAAGACCCTGGTCTGGCACGAGATCGTCAATGAGGAGGTTGGAGGTGAGAAGGTCTCGATCACCTACTGTCCCTTGACCGGCTCCGTCGTGGCCTTCCGGGGTCGGTCTCGCGCGGACGGAGCGATGCTGAGCTTCGGGACGACCGGCAAGCTCGTCAACAGCAACCTGCTCATGTACGATCGACAGACCGACAGTCAGTGGCCGCAGATCCTGGGCGTGGCGATTGCCGGTCCCAACAAGGGCGCCGTGCTCGAGGAGATTCCCCTCGCCTGGACCACCTGGGCCCGCTGGCGCGAGCGACACCCGGCCTCTCTGGTCCTGTCCACCGACACCGGATACTTCCGGCCATACGGAACCGACCCGTATGGCTCCTACGAACACTCTGGAACCTACTACGATTCCGGGGGGCTGTTCTTCCCGGTGATGGCGAGGGACGATCGGTTTCCGTCCAAGGAGGTCGTGGTCGGCGTCAAGGCCAATGGTGCGCAGCTCGCCATCCTGAAGCGGGAGCTTCGCGCCGAGACGGTCGCCAGCATGGACCTCGGGGGGTTGCCCCTGGCAGCCTTCTATGATCCGGGCCTGGACATGGTCCGCATGTATGTGCGGAGGGCGGCGGCAACGGTGCTGAGCTTCCGGTCCGACGGGGGCCGGATCGTGGATGAGGTCACCGGCGCGCCTTGGACGCCTGACGGACGCTGCACGGAGGGGAGGCTGGCCGGGACTCGACTCCGCAGGCTAGCGGCCTACGAGGTGATGTGGTTCGCCTGGTACGCGTTCTACCCTCAGACACAAATGGGTAAGGCGACAAAGACCTGAGGGGAGCGTCGGGGGGGAGGGTCGAGGTGATGGCACTCACGATCGCGCCGCTACGCGACCGGGTCGCCCGGCGGGCCGGACTGGTGGCCGCTCTCGGCTACGCGCTCGTCTATCTGTATTCCGTGGGGAACATCGTGGTGGCCCCGGGTGTGGACCTCGTTGCGGGAGCGACCGTTCCGTCAGCCTCGATCGTCGCCGACTGGAGCGCCAAGATCTGGAAGCCCATCGCCCCCTTCGTGTGGGAGCCCATTGCGGCTGTCTACCCGCTCCGCTCCGTAGGGGTGTTCCTCTCCCTCCCGAATCTCCTGCTGGCGCTCTCGTTCGGGGCGCTCGTCGGCCTCAATGCCACCGTGGCTCTGGCCCGCGCCCGGCTGGGGCGCGGGGTTAGCGGGCGGGGCAGAACTCTGAGTGGGCTTCTGGCCTCCGCGCCAGGTCTCCTCACCGGATTGACCTGCTGTGCGCCGACCGTTGTACTCGCGCTTGGCTCGCTGGCGGCGGGATTCACCGTCGCGGTCGTGGCCGTGCGCCCCTATTTCATCCCGGCTGCCGCGCTCGCCCTGGGGCTGAACCTGGCGTGGGGCCTGCGCCGGTTCACGTGCTCTCTGGCGCCTGTGGCGCGGGATCTCGCCTCTGCCCCGGGGCAGCGGCCCTGACGCATCCGACCCACCCTGTCTGCCCTTAGCACTCCAGTTCGCACCCTCCGCCCGACCCTCTCGCCGGCTTGACCTCTCAACGGAGATTCGACTATTCTTATTGGCACATTCGGGTTCTCGTAGATCTGTGTGCCCACTTGATCGCTTGGACCGAGTCCGCGACTAGAACCTCTCTCGAGGCGCCAACCGCTCCCTCAGCTCTTCCCTTTACGGGCCCGCTCCGCCGAGGGCGCGGAGCTCCGGGAGGGTGAGTCGTTGAGCCGCCAGCGCCACCCGTTCGCGCATGCCCGCACGGCCGCCAGCCGCCACGCCGGGCGACTGATCTGGGCTCTCGGCCTGGCGGGCGGGTTCCTGGTCGTAGAAGTCCTCGGGGCGCTCTGGACCGGGAGTCTCGCGCTGCTCGCCGACGCCGGCCACATGCTCACGGACGTGGGAGGCTTGACCTTGAGCCTCCTCGCCGTGTGGTTTGCCCGAAAGCCTCCGACCCCGGCCAAAACGTTCGGCTATTTTCGGACGGAGATTCTCGCCGCTCTCGCTAACGGCGTGGTCTTGTTTGTCGTGTGCGGGTATATCCTCTTCGAGGCGTATCGCCGGGTGTGGGCGCCCCCGGAGATTCTGGCTGGCCCCATGTTGGTCATCGCGATCTTTGGTCTGGCAGTAAACCTGGTTGGAATGTGGCTCCTTCGTGCCGGCTCCGGCGAAAGCCTGAACCTCCGGGGGGCGTACCTCGAGGTGCTGAGCGATGCCGTCGGGTCCATCGGCGTGATCTCGGCCGCGGTCATTATCCAGACGACCGGGTTCACGCGAGCCGATCCCCTGATCAGTGGCGCGATCGGGCTCTTCATTCTGCCGAGGGCGTGGGGGCTCATGCAGCAGGCCGTTCACATCCTGATGGAGGGAGTTCCGCCCCATCTGGACCTCGGAGAGATCGAGGAGGCCATGCGGGCGGCGCACGGCGTCCGGGCGGTGCATGATCTCCATGTCTGGACCCTCACCTCGGGCAAAGAGGCGATGAGTGCCCATGTGCTCGTGGAAGATCTGGCGGACGGACAACATATCTTAGGGGATCTCCAACAGCTTCTGGGGGAGCGGTTCGCGATCGAGCACACCACGCTCCAGCTCGAGACCGATCGCTCTCCACTGCTCCAGATCGGGCGGGGTCCGGAAGGTGCTGCCGACGATCGCCCCGTGCCGAACCGAGACGCAGGCGCCCGGTGAGACGAGGGTATGAGCCCGGGTGGTGGCTGATCCTCGGGATCCTCCTGAGCCCCGAGCTCGCCCAGGGCGCCGACCCTTCAACGGAGGTGAAGCGCCTGATCCACGAGCGGCGGGCCTTCATGGCGGAACTCGGAGCCAGCCTGCGCGCGGCCTGGGACAAGCTCGACAGTGGCGATCTGGCGACGCTGGAGCGTGGGGCGCGGCGGATCCGGGACGAAGCCTCTCGGCTCTCGGGACTTTTCCCGCCAGGGAGCTTCGGCGAGGGCAGCCGGGCGGGGGCGAGTATTTCCGAGCGGCAGGAAGAGTTCCGACGGCTGTCGAGGAACCTCCACAGGGCAGCGCAGGCCCGAGTCCTGGAGGCCGGACAGACTAGGATCGCTCGGAGCGCCAGCTCCGGGTCAGGGACCCGGATGCCGGCGGGTTTATGTGTGGGCCAGGGTGGAAATCAGGAGCCCCGTGATGATAAACAGCAGCGCAGCGAGAAAACCCAGGATGCCACCCACCACGCCCCAACCGGTGTTGCTCATCGCTCGACCTTTCTCCTTCAGGCCTGGAGCCCCAGGATCCGCTGGGGGTTTTTCAGATAGATCTTCTCGAGGACCTCAGGCTTGTAGCCCTCGGTCTCGAACTCGCGGAAGAGCCGCTCGTGGCTCAGGACTGGGTAGTCCGAGCCAAACAGGACTTTGTCTTGGAGCCGGCCGTTGATCTCGCGCTTCAGGCTCTCCGGAAAGTACTTCGGCGCCCATCCTGAGGTCTCCATCACCACGTTGGCCTTGTGCAGCAGGATTGCGATCAGCTCGTCGTGCCAGGGCCAGGCCACGTGGCAGCAGATCACCGTGAGCTTCGGGAAGTCCGCGGCGACATCGTCGATATAGGGGATCGGGCGCATGTAATCCAGCTTCACCCCCATCCCGCCGGGGAGCCCGGCGCCCAGCCCGGTGGTGCCGGTGTGAAACTGCACGGGCACGCCGAGGGACTGGCAGAGATCCCAGATGGGGTAGAAGCGGTGATCGTTCGGGTAGAAGGCCTGGGCGCCCTGCTGGAACTTGACGCCGAGAAGCCCGAGCTCCTTCACCGCCCGCTCGATCTCATCGAGACCCTTCTTGCCCTTCCACGGGTCCACCATGGCCCACCCGCCCGCATAGGCCTCCGGGTACTTCCTCACCTGCTCGGCGATGTAGTCGTTGGGCGTGGCTGGCTCGCCGGTGCCCGCCTCGGCGTCCCAGGCAATGATGCAGCCCTTGACGCCGGCAGCGGTGAAGTCCCGAGCCATCTCCTCGTCGGTCTTGAGCGGCTGCTCCGTCTTGTAGTAGACCTTCATGGCCTCGATGAACTTCCTGGTGGAGCGGTGCCACGGCGCCGTGGAGAGATGGGCATGCACGTCGATCGCTCTGATCATGACTTCACCTCGCATCTGACCTCCTGGAGCTTGTGGGGCCGGCCGTTGACTTCCTCGTTCACTTGAAGCGCGGCATAACCTTTTCGGCGAAGCGTCGCATGGAGCCCCGCACCGCCTCGTCGAAACGCTCGCGGCTCTCGTTCATGGGGAGGCCGAAGCCCGCGTACTCGCCCGGCTGGTAGCCCCGGCCGACCCCGAATCCAGGCGCCCTTCAGACAGGAGATCCACCATCGCCCACTCTTCAGCGATCCGGAGCGGATGGTTGAAGGGGAGAATGCAGACTGCGGTTCCGATATCCACGCGCCGCGTCTTCTGGGAGATGGCCCCGGCCAGCACGGCCATGGACGGGCAGATGCCGTACTCGGAGAAGTGGTGCTCGGCCAGCCAGACGGAGTCGAAGCCCAGCTCTTCCGCATAGACGGCCTGGGCGAGCGTGTCGCGGTAGACAGCCTCCTGCGCCTTCCAGTCGGGCCGCTCGAGGAGGAAGAAGAGTCCGAATTTCACGGTGTGGCTCCTCTCAGAGATTCGCCGCCGGTTCATGATCGCGCCACCGGACCCGCCCTGTCAACCGGGAGCGGTCACGTGCTATACTGAGCCCGCTTTCACTGGACATGGGGGGTGCCACCGTGGGCGTGTACATCATGCTGAGCAGTCTGAGTGACCAAGGGCGAAAAGTGCTCCGCCAACGGCCCGGCTGGATCCGGAGCGTCAATCGCGAAGTGGAGCGCATGGGGGCCAAGGTCATCGCACAGTACGCGGTCCTGGGCCCGTACGACTTCGTGACGGTCCTCGAGGCCGCGGACAACGAGACAGTCTCCCGCATCTCGATCGAGCTGGGGGCGCGGGGATCGGTCCAGATCATGTCCATGGCAGCCATTCCGCTGGAGCAGTTCATCAGGCGCCTCCGGCGCCCGGCCCGGGCCAAGGACAGGAAGGCCCGCTGAGCGCCGGCGTTGCAAGTCCTCAAGATCATCCCTGAGAAGTGCACCGGGTGCCTCCGGTGCGAGCTTGCCTGCTCCTACATGCAGACGGGCGCCTTTCAGCCGTCCAAGTCGGTGATCCGCGTGGCCCCTTATGAGGCCCACACCAGCTATGCGCCTTACACCTGCTCCCAGTGCGCCGAGGGGTGGTGCATGGCCGCGTGCCCCGTCGGGGCCATTACCATCTCCCCCGCGGGAGCCAAGGTGGTCCTGGATGATCAGTGCGTGGGCTGCAAGCTCTGCACCATCGCCTGTCCCTACGGGACGATCTTCTACAACGCCGACACGGGCAAGGCCTTCAAGTGCAATCTCTGCGGCGGCGCCCCGGCCTGCGCGGAGGCCTGCCCCACCGCCGCCATCGTCTACGAGGACGTGGAAACCGCCGACTGGCTCGGTGAGTTCGTCGGTGATCGGTCAGCTGCGCTCCTCGCTGCGGGGGCGCGCTGATGGCTACTCGTCATCTGATCATTGGGGGCGGCACCGCCGGGCTCAACGCGATGCGGACCATCCGTGAGGAGCAGGCCGACGGCGCCGAGATCGTTCTGGTCTCCGCCGAACGGCCGTACTCCCGCATGGTGCTCCCGTATTATCTCGGGCGCTCCATCGCTGAATCCCACGTCTACACCGCAACCCCGGCCAAGCTGGCTCACTGGGGCGTCAAGAGCTACATCGGCCGGCGCGCGGCGTCCCTGGATCCCAAGGCCGGCAAGCTGACGCTCGATGACGGCACCGTGGTCGAGTACGACGACTGCATGATCGCTACCGGCTCCTCCCCCGTCAGGCCGCCGATCCCGGGCGCGGACGGCCCCGGCATCCATTCGTTCTGGACGCTAGAACAGGCCCGGGGCGTCATCCGCGAGCTCAAGGCTGGCTCCCACGTGGTCATGGTGGGGGCCGGGTTCATCGCCTTCACCATCCTGAACTCCATCCTGGCTCTCGGGGCCAAGCTCACCATCGTCGAGATCGCGCCGCGGATCCTCCCCCGGATGGTCGACCAGGCCGGCGCCGAGATCGTGGAGGCCTGGCTCAAGAAGCACGGTGTGGAGATTCGCACCGGGGCGAAGCTCAAGAGGATCGAGGAGGCCAGGGGCAAGCGGCGCCTCCACTTCGAGAGGGGGAAAGACCTCGTGGCGGACGTGGTCATCATGGCTACGGGGATCAAGACAAATCTCGAATGGCTCGCCGGCTCGGGGATCCGGGTCAATGGCGGGGTGGTGGTGGACGACCACCTCCGCTCCAACTTCCCGAACGTCTACGCCGCCGGAGATGTGGCCGAGGGACGGAACCTGGTGACCGGGCGCTCGGAAGTCCACGCGATCGAGCCCACCGCCATGGAGCACGGCCGCGTCGTCGGGGCCCAGATGGCCGGGCGCCAGCTCAGCTACCCGGGCAGCCTCCTCATGAACATCGTGGGCGTGTGCAAGCTTGAGGTGGCCAGCTTCGGGGCCTGGGACGACCCGGGCGCCGAGGCCATGGTCGAGCTCCGTCCGGATCGGGCCGCCTACCGCAAGCTTCTCTGGAAGGAGGATCGGGTCACCGGCGCCATCATCATTGGCCGGAGCGCGGAGGTCTGGCCGAGCAACGACGTGGGGATGCTCAAGGGGCTCGTGCAGTCCGGCGTGCGCGTGGGTCCCTGGAAGGAGCATCTCCGCAAGCGCCTCTTCGATATCAAACCGGCTTTCACGGCCTCGTCCACGACGGCAACACTCTTGCCACAGACCATTCTCGGGCGGCCGTCCCTGTCGCCCGGGCGTGCGGGAGCCTCGGTATGACCGGAACACAGGCAGTGCGGACAGCGAAGAGAGAAGTCGGCCGCCCTCTGCCGGGCGGCTACGCGGGGAAGCTGCTCAGGGTCGACCTGTCACGCGGGCGCTGCTGGAGCGTGCCGTGGAGCCCCGAGGAGATGCGCAGCTATCTCGGGGGCGTCGGACTCGGGGCCAAGATCCTCTACGATGAGGTCCGCCCTCGGGTCAGTTGGGACCACCCGGACAACCGCCTGATCATGGCCACGGGGCCCCTCGCGGGGCTCCCGGTCTGGGGGACGGGCGGGCTCACCGTGGTCACGCGCGGGGCCCAGACCAACGGGGCCACCTCCACCCAGGCCAACGGGTTCTTCGGGGCCGCGCTCAAGTGCTCCGGCTACGACGCCATCGTGATCCAGGGCCAGGCACGGCGCTGGGTCTACCTCTATATAAACGATGACACGGTGGAGCTCCGGGACGCCCGCCACCTCCTGGGAAAGGACACCTGGGAGACTCAGGATACCCTCTCCGCCGAGCTCGGCCTCTCCGGGCACCAGCTCAGCGTTTACTCGACTGGTCCTGCGGGCGAGAACCTGGTCAGATTCGCGGCCATCCAGGGCGACTACGGGCATGTGGCCTCGAAGAACGGCTGTGGCGCCGTCATGGGGAAGAAGCGCCTCAAGGCCGTAGCCATCGTGCGGGGGACCGGAGGCGTGGCAGCCGCCGACCCGCGCGGCATCTTCCAGGCTGCCGATGACATCGCCCACGACCTCAAGACCAATCCGGCGGCCCGTTCCCTGTACGAGTACGGCACGCTCACGGCCGTGGTGGGCCTCCACAAGCTGGGCGCGCTGCCGATCAAGAACTACACGACCAACGAGGCCCCCGAGGGCGCTGACCTCGGCCGGTGGGAGGCACCCGTCCTGCGCCAGGGGTTCGACCACCGGGGGCATCAGTGCAGCGCCTGCGGCATGCACCACTGCCAGATGCAGGTCATCCCCTCTGGCAAGCACAAGGGCGAGATCGTGGACGAGCCGGAGTACGAAGGGTGGGCCGGCGCCGGCTGGACGATCGGGCTCACCGACCCCGTGGCCGTCTCCTGGCTCAACACTCAGGTCGACCGCGCCTGCGTGGACGTCAACGAGTTCGGCTGGATCGTCGGCTGGGTCATGGAGTGCCAGGAGAAGGGGTACATCACGAAGGAGCAGCTGGGGTTCCGGCTCAAGTGGGGGGATGCCGAGGGCGCCCACCGGGTGCTCCAGATGATCAGCCAGCGCCAGGGCTTCGGGGACATCCTCGCCGAAGGGGTGAAGCGGGCGGCGGAGCGCCTGGGTGGTCCCGCGCAGGAGTGCGCCATCTACATCATGAAGGGCGCCAGTCCGCGCGGCCACGACCACCGCGCCCGCTGGGACGAGATGCTCGATACCTGCACCTCGAGCACGGGAACCCTCGAGACCGGCGTTCCCGTGCACCCGCAGGAGGTCGGCCAGCCCGCGCGCATCAACATCTTCGACGGCGAGGAGGTGGCCAAGCTAGTGGCGGGGCTCCTCGGGCGGCGCCACTTCGAGGACTCCCTGGGGATCTGTATCTTCACCACCCGCACCCGGCTCGAGCTCGTGTGCCGCGCCCTCTCTGCGGCGACGGGCTGGACCTACACCCTCGAGGAGTGCCTCCGCTTCGGGCGGCGCACAGCCGCCCTCCTTCGCGCCTTCAACCTCCGCTGCGGCATCGGCCCCGAGCTCGAGCGGCCCTCGAAGCGCTATGCCTCCACCCCGGTGAACGGCCCCGCCAAGGGCCAGGCCGTGAGCGAGCAGTGGGACACGATGCTGGAGATCTGGTACCGGGACCTGGGCTATGACCGGAAGACCGGCAAGCCCCTGCCCGCGACGCTCAAGAAGTTGGGGCTGGAGGCCTTAGTCCCGGATCTCTGGGGGAAGAGGCGGTGAGTCTCACCGTGCCCGTGGAAGCCGTCGCATGGATCAACAAGTTCGTCGGCGGCGACGGCACCGGGAGGAAAGTGTTCGAGGAGCCGATCGGCAACGGGGAGACGGTACGGGACGTCCTCCGTCGCCTCTCCGAGCGGTTTCCCGAGCTGGACCATACGCTCTGGGACGAGTCCAGAGAGGAGCTCGGCGAGCACATCGAGGTACTGGTCAACGACGCCGTCCTGGGCATCGCCCACACCCTCGACTCCGAGCTCAAGCCCGGCGACCGCATCGCGCTGGTCGGCCAGTACATGGGCGGATAACCCCCCTCAGGTTCCTGGGTAGTCGAGTGCTTTGAGGACGATATTACCCCGGGAAGGGTATGTGCTAATCATGGGTTTAGCGCCACATGGGGTAGACATCTTGACAGGCGTCGCGAGATCTAGTAGTTTTGGGTCCGCCAGCCAGGGAATGAGCTGCCTGCACTTTGGAGAATAGGTCGACCACAGGCGTAGGGGGGAAGGTGGGGGGACGAAGGCGAGAGCCAAAGATCGAGGCAAAGTTCGATGAGAAGCGTCGTGCTTTGTCGCGTAACCCGGCGATTCTCAAGACCGCGCATTGGATTTATCTTGGTGACGCCCGGGTAATGGAAGAGCTACATTCCGAGCCCTTCGTACACCTTGTGGTGACCTCTCCTCCGTACTGGAATTTGAAGGAGTACCCGGGGCTCTCCGGCCAGCTCGGCAACTTGGCGAGTTACCGGGAGTTCCTCAGCGAACTGCGGCGCGTATGGGCGCGCTGTTTTCAGTTACTAGTTTCCGGTGGAAGGCTGTGCGTCGTCGTAGGTGATGTGTGCTTGTCGCGACGGAAGGCAGGCCGTCACAGTGTTGTTCCTCTTCACGCCGATATCTCCAGGGATTGCGTCGAGATCGGGTTTGACTACCTGAGTCCGATTTTCTGGTACAAGATCGCGAATGCTGCCACTGAGGTCACGGGCAACGGCACGACTTTCCTAGGCAAACCGTACGAACCGAATGCTGTCCTGAAGAATGATGTGGAGTATATCCTCATTTTCCGCAAGCCTGGATCCTATCGGACGCCCACACCTGAGCAGCGAGTCCTGAGCGTCATCGACCGAAAGGACCACGATAGGTGGTTTCGGCAGGTCTGGGCGGACGTTCCCGGGCAGGCGAGGGTGCAGGGCCATCCCGCGCCATTCCCCAAGGAACTTGCCTTCCGTCTGATCAGCATGTTTTCCTTTGTTGGGGATACCGTTCTCGATCCCTTTTGGGGGACTGGAACAACGACCGCCGCAGCCATCGAGGCACATCGTTCGAGCATCGGGTACGAGATCGAGCCACACTACCTGGGAATCGGCAGGGCGCGCTTCCGCCAGATCACCCTGGGTACCCGAGTCCATTTCTTCAGTCCTGGGTTAGACGACATTCCCTCGGAGGCTGCCCATCCCCCCCGGGGGGCCTCGCCGCTTGACAGGGCGTTCACCGCGGAGGGCTCACGTGATGTCCGCGCCCTCGCGGTTCGTTGAGCACCTCCGGCAGCACGGCTATCACCCTCGATCGAGCGCACACGGCAATGCGCTGTGTGAACTTGTCTTGGAGGACCTGTTGACATCCTGCCCGGGGCTTGCAGAGCATGCAGCCCAGGCGAAATTGGTCTACGACCTCAACCGGAAAATCATCGTCGGGGGCAACGAATGGAACATAGATGTAGCAGGGCTTCGCCCTAATGCGTATTCCGGCGCATCCTGATCGCTGATTCCGATCCATCCTGATCGCCGATT
>JBHIBG010000089.1:0-10908 GCA_046758965.1 Methylomirabilia bacterium
ACGCGGTGCTGGCTCTCCATGGCGAGCGCTCCTGTCGAATCGGGGGCTGCCATCCCCGGCGGCGTACCACACCCTCACGCCCTGGCTGGGCCGGTGGAAGATCTCCCGGAGGGTGAGCCGATATTAGTCCTGCACCTGACGAGGGTCAACAGCTACCGCCCTTGAAGCTAATGACCTCACCCCCACGCCCAGCACCGGCTCCGGTCGGGGCAGGTCTCGCAGTGCCAGCCGACCATGGGGTGGAACACCTCGGCGTCAGAGCACAGTCCCGATAGAGGCCCTCTCCGTCGGAGCCCTCCGTCAGGGCCACCCAGGTCCTGCCTCCTCGATCGCGTTCGTGAGGCCCTCGGCGCCCGCCATTACAGTCGCCGCACCGAGGAGGCCTACGTCGCGTGGATCCGCCGGTACATCTTCTTCCGCGGCAAGCGCCATCCGGCCAGCGGGCCAGCCCTCACACCCTGCGCCACTCGTTCGCGACGCACCTCCTTGAGGACGGCCACGAACCCTGACGGTCCAGGAGTTGCTCGGGCACCGGGACGTGAGCACGACCATGATCTCCACGCACGTCCTGAACCGGGGACCGGCGGCGGTGTGGAGCCCGGCCGACCGGCATAACGCGGCGGTCTCGCGCGGGGCTTCAAGCACCAAGTTCCCCACCGGGCAAGGAGGTACGCGACAGCCGAGCGCAGTTCGGCCGAATGAGCGTTCGCCGGATCGGGGAGCACTAGCCTCTTCCTGCGCCATGCGGTACGATGGACCCGGATATGGGAGGACCAACGTACCCATGACTTTCAATGTCGAAATTGAGCGAGAAACAGACGGCCGCTGGATTGCGGAAGTCGTCGAGCTGCCCGGGGTCATGGCGTATGGGGGTACACTTGAGGAAGCGAAGGCCCGTGTTCAGGCCCTTGCTTTGCGGGTCGTGGCCAACCGGCTGGAACACGGCGAAGCGGGCCCGGATCTTCTGAGCATTTCCTTCAACGCCGCATGAGTGAGTAGCCCAGCACCCGGGCCCGCCGGGTCTTGGCCGCACTCCTCCGCATGGGTTGGACCATAAAGCGACAATCGGGTTCACACCGTGTCCTTTCCAGAGAAGGATGGCGGGATTTCGTGTTTGTTTTCCACGATAACGAAGAGATCGGTCCTCGGATGCTCGCACGCATTGCCAAGCGAACTGAACTTCGGCCGAGCGATCTATGACCCAGTGCAACCGGCTAACAAGCCGCTCAAGCTACCGGCCGCTTCGCGGCCGCGGCTGAGCGCGCGAGCGGCCCCGCTATGGAGATCATGCACGGCGCTACATCTTCCCACGATTTCCCGTCAGCTTGGTCTACGTCCGACGCAATCACGAAGTCGAGGTCATCTCCTCAAGCTGTTCCCGAAGAGCGCGGGTGAGTACAGGGAGCAATTCGACGCCAGGCGACGACATCGGCCGACGGGATCATGTCCCTGTCTGGTCCATCTCGATCAGTTCGTTCACGGTTACCCGCCATCGGCTGGCCCGCGGCGCCCCGGTGATCGCGCGGTCCGGACGGAGCGGGGTCACGCGTGGAGCCTTGGTGCGGATCCACTCAGCCAGCGGTGCGGCCAGGCTGGCGTGGCCGATGCGATCGAGCAGATACCCGAGTCGTTGCGCGTAGGCCACCTCCTCTTCAGCCTCCGCGGCACGCACCAGCATCCGCGGATCCAGACGCTCGGCGAGCTCCTTGAGCACGGTCGCGACGTTGGAGAGAAACCCGGCGTGTTCGGGGCAACTCCATAGTTCCACTGCGCCGGCTTCCAGCCAACGCACGGCAGGGCTGCGAGGAGTCTTCTGTCGGGCGATGTCAAGCATCTCCGGTGATAGGTCAACGCCGATGACGTGTACGCCGCGCCGGGCCAGGCGAAGGGCGACGTTGCCGGTGCCGCAGCCCAGGTCGAGCACCTCGGGGCCGTGCGCCAGCTGTGCCACCCGGTCGTAGACCCGCTCGATCTGGCCGAGGGAGAGGAGCCGGATGCCCAGGTCGTAACGGTGCGGTGCGGACTCAAGCAGACGCATCCACGCATACGTACTCACGCCCCCATCTTAGTTAGCACTCCGCCGGCCGGGAAGTAGAAAATTCGCGGTCTTGTGTGCTCGTTCTTGAACCTAGAATCGGCACTTCCGGGTCAGGGCATAGATGGGATGAAGCGGCCGGCCTCTCGCTCGACGTGGTGGCATACACTGCCCCAGAAGAGCATTGACGCGGTCAACGCCGCAGAGAGGTTCTTGTGTTAGGGGCCTGCTCCTGCTAGCGTTCCCGAGCAGACGGTCGGCGTGTTGCTCCAGGAGGCGCACTTGAAATCTACGATTCGCGGGCAGACAGAGGAGACACAACAGCGGATTCGAGCGGCCTTGGATCGCCGCGTGCGCGAGTATGCAGTCGCGGGAGGCCTGGAGGCTCCCGTTTCGGTGAAGATTGCTTCCGGGCAGAAGCCCGGACCAGCTGCCTAGACCCGGGCCACGGCGGATGGTCAGGCCCAAAGCGGTGTGGGCATGGAGTTGCTTCCGGCCCCGCAGACACGAGCTCCAGCCGGGCTGGGTGGTCGTGGCGGCCTCGTTCGCGGTCATGTTCGGTGTGTGGGTCCCGCACGCGGGCTTCGGCGTCTTTCTCCCGGTCCTGTCCCAGGAGTTCGCCTGGAGCCGGGGGGCCATTTCCCTGGCCGCGTCCCTGAACCTCCTGCTCGGGGGGGCCATCTCGTTTGGAGTCGGAGCCGCCAGCGACCGGTACGGGCCCCGCAGGATTCTCGCCCTGAGCGGTCTCCTGGTCGGCGCCGGGTACATCCTGGCGTCGACCGTCGGCGCCCTCTGGCACTTCTACCTCTGGGTGGGAGGCGTGCTTGGAATCGGCATGTCCGGGGTCTATATCGTCCCCACCGCCACGGTGTCCCGCTGGTTCGTGGAGCGGCGCGGGCTCGCCCTGGGCGTACTCCTGACGGGCATCAACCTGGCGTATGTCACGGCCGGCCCGCTCGTCGCCCTGCTCATCGACACGGTGGGGTGGCGCGCGGCCTACGTGGCGCTGGGTGGCCTGGTGCTCGCCGTCGTGGTTCCCGCAAGTGCGTTCATGAAAGTTGCGCCGTCAGGGGAGGGTTCACGGGTTGCGGCGGCTCCCGGTCTCGAGCACTCGGCCCCGGCGGCGCCGCGAGGCGCGTCTGTGACTTTCCGCGAAGCCGTCCGGGATCGCCGGCTCTGGCTGCTCGTGCTCACGTGGGTCCTTCAGGGAGCCGCCCTCATGACCGTCGCCGTCCATGTGGTGGCCTATCTTCACGATCGCGGAACGACCCTCGAGGCCGCGTCTCTGGCCTTGACGATCTACGGGGTCAGCAGTATGGCGGGGCGGCTCCTGTTCGGTGCGGCGGCGGACCGGATCGGCACCACGCCCACCTTCTACCTCTGTTCAGTGCTCCAGGTGGTGGGCCTCGCGTGGGTGGCGGTCGGGCCCTCGCTCTGGCTGTTTTATCCGCTGATCATGGCGTTCGGGCTGGGGGCTGCCGGCGCCGACACCGCGGTCGTCAAGGCCGCCTCGGAGGTCTTCGGGGTTCGGGCGATCGGGGCCATCATCGGGATCGTCGGAGTCGGGTGGCGGTGCGGCGCGGCGCTCGGGCCGGCGGTGGCCGGCTTTCTCCACGATGCCACCGGCTCGTACGGGATCGCCTTCGGCCTCGCCTCGGCCGGCGTGCTGCTGAGCCTCGCCTTCTTCACCCTGGGGATGTCATCCTCGCGGCGCGCGGCGTAGGCTCGGAGAACCTCCCCCGCCCGTGGGCAAGCCGGCGGGGAGGCCCAGTGCTATACTCCCGCGCGTGAGGGACCTCCTCCTCAGAAACGGGCTCGTCGCCGGCCGCCGGCAAGACGTGGCCATCCGCGATCGCCGCATCCACCGGATCGCCGCGCTCCTCGACCCGGCGGGCTATGAGCTGCTGGACGTGGCCGACAAGCTCGTCCTCCCCGGCTTCGTCGAGACCCACATCCACCCTGACAAGGCCTTCATCGCCGACCGCGCCGAGGGGCTGCGGCCGGGGGGCCCGACCGCGCAGGCGCTCGTCGCCGAGCTCAAGAGGGCCTTCACCGTCGACGACATCTCCCGGCGCGCGCGGCGCGTCCTCGAGCTGGCGGTCCGGCATGGCTGCACCACGATGCGCGCCCACGTCGAGATCGACCCCTATGTCGAGCTGCGGGGCGTCGAAGCGCTGCGCCGCCTGCAGGCCGAGTTCCGGGACGTGCTCGACCTCCGGCTCATCGCCTTCGCCCAGGAGGGCATCTTCAACGACGGCGTGACGCGCGACCTGCTGCGCGCGGCGCTGAAGGGCGGGCTCGAGGCGCTGGGCGGCTGCCCCTACATGGACCGCGACCAGCGCGCGCACATCGACTGGTGCTTCGACACGGCGGCGGCGTTCGGCGTCCCCCTGGACTTCCACGCCGACTCGGCGGACGACCCGGCGATGCTGACGAGCGACTACATCGCCGAGCAGACGATCGCGCGGGGCCTGCAGGGGCGCGTGACGCTCGGCCACCTCTCGACGCTCGACGTCCTCGAGCCCGACCACCGGGCGCGCGTCATCGACCGGCTGCGGGAGGCGCGCATCCACGTCATCAGCCTGCCGGCCACCGAGCTGCATGTGAAGGGCCGCGCCGACCTCCGGCGGGCGTGGCGCGGCGTCACGCGTCTCGACGAGCTCCGCGCCGCCGGCGTCAACGTCGCGATCTCCACGAACAACGTCGTCAATCCCTTCACGCCCTACGGCCACCCCGACCTCCTGCGCCAGATGCTGGTCGCTGCCATGGCCGCCCACCTCGGGAACCTCGACCAGCTGGCCTGGCTGCCGGAGCTCGTCACGGTGAACGCGGCCCGCGCGATCGGGCTGGAGGGTTATGGCCTGGCCGAGGGGTGCCTCGCCGACCTGGTCGTGCTCGACGCGCAGGGTCCCGCGCAGGCCATCACCGAGCAGGCGGAGAAGCTCTGGGTCATCAAGGCCGGCCGGGTCGTCACGCGGAACACCCGGACGAGCGAGCTCACGCGGCCGTAACTCGTAAGGCGGCTTGCCATCTCCTGCTCGAAGGCCTCGGCCTCGGCGGCCGAGGGGTCGAGCTTCCGCTCCAGCTCGCGGACCTCCGCCTCAAGCGCCCGGTTCTCTGCACGAAGCGTGGCCACGACCTTCTCGAGCGGAGGCCTGGAACGCCGTGGCGCCTTGGTGGCCGGTGATGCGTCCCGCGAGGCCGGCCTTGACCAAGCCGGCCCGTGGCACTTCCTTGGCCCGCGCCACCCCGCTTGCCCGGTCGGCGGGTTTTCGTCTATCCTCGATCCGATGCCGGCGCGGCTTGCGTAGCGGCGAGCGCCCCCCGGGATGCGGCGCCTTGGGTCGAGGGGAGCCGCACCCACGCACCACTCACGGCACGGAGGAGGACCACCATGCGCTTCAAGGATCGGGCCGTCATCGTCACGGGTGGCGGATACGGCATCGGAAAGCAGATCGCGCTCGCGTTCGGCCGCGAAGGCGCTCACGTCGTGCTCGCCGCGCGCTCCGTGGAGAAGATGGAGGCGGTGGCCGGGGAGTTGCGCGGCATGGGCACGCGACCGCTGGCGTACCGCCTCGACGTGCGGTTCGAGGATCAAGCCAAGGCCATGGTGGAGAGGACCGTCGCCGAGTACGGCAAGATCGACGTGCTCGTGAACAATTCGGGCATCGCCGGACCGACCAAGCTGGCCCGGGACATCACGGGCGAGGAGTGGATCGAGTCGATGGACGTGAACCTGAACGGGGCGTTCTACTGCGCCAAGTACGTATCGGGCCCGATGATCGAGGCCAAGCGGGGAAGCATTGTCAACATCTCCTCGATCGCGGGGCGGATCGGCTACCCGTTGCGCACCCCTTACGCGGCGTCGAAGTGGGGCATGATCGGCCTCAGCCACTCCCTGGCCGCGGAATTGGGACCTCACGGCATCCGGGTCAACGCGATCCTCCCCGGCCCCATCAAGGGCGAACGGTTCGACAGCGTCGTGGCCGCGCGCGCCAAGGCGGAAGGCAAGGGCTTCGAGGAGCAGATGGCGCAGTGGACGGCGACTGTGCCCCTGCGCCGCTTGGTGTCCGAGGAGGAGGTGGCCGAATCCGTGACCTTCATCGCCTCCGACGCCGCCTCGGGCATTACCGGGCAGGCTTTTACGGTCTGCGGCGGCTTCCGCATGCAGTAGGCCTTCCCCGGCGCGAGGCGGGAGGGGTTGACGGGGGCGGAAGGGGCCGTACACTCGGAGGAGCTGCGGCCGGGCAGGCTCTATTGATCGCGGTTAGTGGCCTTCACGGCGACCCATCGCATTACCACCCAGACGCTTCGCTCAACCTCGCGCTTACCCGGGGCCGAGCCTTGCGCAGTTCTCTTGCAAGGCGCAGGCCCCGCCGGGACGTACTGCACCACCCCGGCCACTCCGGGCTTGACCGGGGCGGGCGCCGTGCGCTTTTTCCTGCACGGCGCCTGCCCCGGCGCGGCGCTTAGCGTGACCCCAGGCGGGGACGAAGCTCAATGTCATCCAATGATTGCTACGCCGACGAGAGTATGGCGAAGGCTGAGCACACCCTCGGTCCTGGCACGGACGCGCGCTCCTATTGCGTCGAGCGCCTGTTGAGCCGCCGATCGAAGCATCTCAACGTTTATCCCGTTCTGGTCCCCTCGGCCACTCTGAAGCGAGAACCTCAGCCGGTCCACATCCAAGGTGGCAGGAGCTTCTTCCCAGGACCCATCTGGAGTCAGTAGGAGGTCCACATACATTGACCGCTTCTGGTCATTTTCGAGGTCCACATGAAGGAGAGCACGGACCGAAAGTCGTCGAGCCCCATCACGCGGGCCACCCAGAGCGGTTACGTCCCCCGCCTGTTGCGGCCGCTGAAAGTGTCGGATAAGCGCATCCACGAGGGGGTGGCCCAGGCCGAGGAGCTGGACGTTCCGGCGACGCATGGCGAGGTCACGGTCAAATGTGGCCTCACGGTAGGTGCGGGCCACACCGGGATAGGACACCAGCGCCCCCGGCGTTTCGATCTGAACGATTTCCCTGCTGGGAATGAAGGCGCCGCCTAAACGGAGGACTGCGCGCTCGACAAACAGCCTCAGGTGCTCCAAACTGAAGTGGCCTCGAAGGGTTCGGTAGTGCTCCAGGTTGAAGGCGTCCAGATCTTGCGTGAGACCCCGCAGGGCTTCGCTGGCCTGGCGGGCTCGTTCCATAGCCTCCACCATCTCTCGCTCGGTCCGCTTGTAGTCCCGGTCAACCAAAGCCCTTTTGTAGAGATCCTGATAGTTCGGTAAGGCGCCAAGGAAGCCCAGGATTTCTGATCGGAAGTCTTCCACCACGTCACCCGTCACCGGGTCCACCTTCCCGATGGTCCTGGCGATCTCCAGGAGCTTCTCTTCCAGAAGCCGGTAGATCCGCTCCTCGACCGTGTCCTCCGCCACCAGGTTGTAGACCTGCACCGTGTCCTGCTGGCCGTAGCGGTGGATGCGTCCGATCCGCTGCTCAACCGCCATAGGATTCCAGGGCAGGTCGTAGTTGAACAGAATACGACCGATCTGAAGATTGATCCCCTCCCCTCCCGCTGAAGTACTGATAAGGAACTTGGCACCGTCATCCCCCCAGAAGGCCTCGATCGCAGCGATTTTCTCGTCGAGCGGGCCACCCTTGACGGCCGCGATCTTCGAAAGACCGTAGATCGTCCCGAGCTCCTCTCTCAGGAATTCTAGGCTCTCGCGGTACTGGGTGAAAATGATAAAGCGTTCCGACAGGTTCTCCCGGCGCAGCTGCTCGATGGCCCGAAGGAGGGTGTCGAACTTTCGATCGGTCCCCTCGGGGACCAGACGGATCAGTTCTCGGACCTTGTTGGCCTCGTTCGGGATGTCGGCCTCGGCGTAGATTCCCTCCTCACCTTCTTCATCACCGTCGAGCGCCCAGGCAGTTGCCTCATCCTCCGCCCTCCGAGCCAGCCGCTGCTTCAGCTGGGCCACATACGAGTCAGCCTCAGCCCGCTGAGAGGGAGAGACCCGAATCCCCTGAATGGCAACGGCCAGACCTCGCATCTCCTCCTGAAGCCTGAGGATCCTCTCAGCGAGCTCCGAAGACGAGCCGGAACGCCCCACGCGCGCTTCCACAGCCATCTGCTCGCGAGCCAGGAGGACCAGGAGCCGGCGGCGGAGGGCCTGGCGGATGGCCCTAGGGCTCGACGACATGATCTTCTGAAAGGTCGTCATCACGAAACCGACCGCGCGTTGGCGGCTTGTGGTCTTAGGCTGGCCGAGCCCCGCCACCCCATATCCTTCCCGAAGGTAATCGGTTAGGCGGTCGTAGAAAGAACGCTCTCTCACTGCCAGGGGGAAGGTCTGGGTATGGACCTGACGGCGCATGAAGATGGGACGGCCCTCGGCATCTGTCACCTCTCGCTTTGTCCGCCGGACCATCACGCGGCTGAGAAGCCCGCGGTGGTCCAGGAGACTCTCAGGGGAGTCAAAGAGGCTGTCATCCAAGAGCTGGATAAGGGACCAGAACTGGTAGGGGTCGCCCTGATGGGGGGTGGCGGAGAGAAAAAGGAAATCCCGGGTGTGGTGCCGAAGGGCCTCCGCCAACCGATAGTTCTGGGTGGTCTGGACCTTCGTTCCGTAGCGAGTTCGGCTCAGGTGGTGGGCTTCGTCGAAGACGATCAGGTCCCACCGCGGGCCGGCGAGCAAGCGCTCCAACCGCTGGCGGCGCTTCAGGGTGTCGATGGAAACGATCGCGCGGTGGTGGTACTCCCAGGCGGCGGACTGTGCGTCAGTGAAGTCGAGGCTGAACACCTCGAAATGCAGACGAAAACAATCCCGGAGCTCCTGCTGCCAGTTTCGAACAAGGCCGGCAGGGCACACGATCAACACGCGGCCTGCCTCACCTCGCGCCACCAGCTCCCGGACGATCATGCCGGTCTCGATGGTCTTTCCCAGGCCCACCTCGTCGGCGATGAGGAGCCGGCGTCGGGCGGCCGCCACTACGTCGTGAGTGAGGAGGATCTGATGGGGGAGGAGTGCCGTCCGGCTATTCGAGAGCTCACCACCGGTATTGGCCAAAGGGAACTGAAGAGCAAGTTGCTTCAGCAGGAAGTCCTGAGGCGCGTCGAGCACTCCACGGCCCAGCCGCTCCCAGAGGTCAGGCGCAGTTTCCAGGCGATCCAGCGGGAAGGTCTCCAGCCGTCGCCCGTCCGGCCCCTCGAAGGCAACATCCGCCTGGTAGACACCGCCTGACTCCGCCACCCGCAGGACCTCGCCCACACCGAGGTCCTCCCGGCCATAAACGCGCACCCGCTGACTGACCTGGATGGAGGCCTTCACCGCGTCAGACATGGGTTAGATTGAAGTTGACCGCGTAAAAGCGGTTGCCCCGGCTGTCGGCCTGTGGCGGCGGGGACCCGAAGATATGGCCTACCGGAAGGCGCTGACCGCCAAATTCCGACCACAGGGTATCCCCTCGGATGAGCTTACCCCGAAACACTACCTGGACAGATAGCAGCCTCCGCTCCAACTCGGGCGCTGCTTGGCGGAGACGGCGGTGGATCTCAAGCGCGAGGGTTGCCTCCTGTGGTCGCGCCGCGAAAAGCACTTCTTCCAAACCGACGACCCGCTGCTCGGCGTACCTAGGGAAGGGAAACGGCTCTGCGGCCAGCTCCCGAAGGAAATCGAGAAACCCCATTGACTCAGGATGAGCCTGAATCCCATCCGATTTAACTGGAGCCAGCAAAGCCCGCTCGAGCACCACGTAACCCGGCATCGCTAGCGATTACTTGTCCCGATTCAGGGGAAGCGGGACTCCGTATTCTTGCTCCAGGAACCGCTTCGCAGTCGTGTAGACAGTCCTAAGCGCCCGCCTCTCGACCGGGAGCACTTCAAGAGCAAGATGCGCTGCATCTCTGGTAAATAGGATTTCAAGCGCACCGCTTGTTCGGCCCGACGCGTGCCGATTCATCTCCTCCGCAATATCCTCCGAAAATCCGAGGAATAGCAGCCGATCGTCCTCCGTTGACAATATGGCGTAAATCCCAGCAATGCTTCGAAGTATTGGATCCGTTAAAGCATCGCCAAGAGCAAAACGGGTCACTTGTCCGAGCTTAAGATCAACCCCCTCTCGCTGGACCTCCTCCGAGCTGACAACGTCTTCAGCAAGTTTCTGCAGGGACCGACAGCTCTTCCCAGCCCGCAGAAGTATGGAGAAAACGCTTCGACATACTCGACAGACTCGCGGGTCGGCCTTAACCGAAGCTTCCACCAAAGGAAAGATCGTTCGCGCGGCTTCTCTGATGACTTCCTTGAGTCCATCAACAACTTGCCTCCATTGAGTGCTGGGAACAACGAGCCCGCCAAGGATGAAATAGGGCTGCTGTGGATCTAGAAGATTCCTGCCAGTGTTGCCAGTTTCGTCTAAGTAGCAAAGTTTCATTCGTTACGGTCACGCCCACTTACCTGAACAAGGGACCGACGTCCAGGAGGTCGCGGATCCGTTTGAGGACGGGAGTGAACGATTTGTTACGGCTGGCGACGTAATCGCAGGCGGCGCGGAGGCGCGGGGTCTCGCCCCGGAAGCGCTCCAGCCAGGGCATGAGGGGCTCCCCGCCTTCGGCCAGAGCCATGAGGAAATGGAGGTAGTCGACGAAGTAGACGCGCCCCTTGCCTTTCACCCGCCCTTCCTCAAAGAAGTCAGGCTGGGGTGATACCTCCACCCGGAACTTGGCTGCAAGGCCTTGAAAGCGCTCTGCCGGCTGCTTGACCTCATAGGTTCGTCCTCTGCCGGCCCGACCCTTGATGATGAGACCAGCGGTCATCAGCTCCTCGGGCTCAAGGACGCCCCGGGTGGCCTTGTGGACCTCGTCGCCCTTGATCTCCTTCCGGTT
>JBHIBG010000090.1:0-10818 GCA_046758965.1 Methylomirabilia bacterium
CCAAGTCTGGCGGGACACGGAGACGCTCTGGCGATATGCCATCGAAGTCAACCCCACCTGCTCCTGGTGCCGCGTCCAGCTGGGGGTCTTCTTGTTAGGCGCCCGCGACGCCGGGGGACCGGCGATTGAGCAGCTGGAACAGGCGCTCGCCCTCAGGCCCGACCGGGTAGCGTACCACCGGCACATAGGCCTGGCGCTGGTCAGAACCGGCCGGCCGCAGGAGGCGATCGCTCACTTCCGGTTGGTGCTCGACCGATACCCCGACAACGTCAAGATCAACGTTGAGGTCGGGAATGACCTCGGGATGGCACTCATGGAGCTCGGACAACTGTACGAAGCGATCGAGCAGTTCCAGCAGGTGATCCGACGCGACCCGGCCTACGCCGGTGCCCTGACCAACCTCGGAATCGCGTTGGCCGCCCTCGGTAGGCCGGCTGAAGCCGTCCGCCACTTACTGCGGGCCGTCGAGCTGAATCCGGAAGCCGCGCTGCCCCGCTTCTGGCTGGCATGCGCATCCTTGGCCGTGGGGGACTCGGCGCGCGCTCGGGAACAAAGTCGGATCCTCCGCCAGCTCGACCCGCGCCTGGCCGAGCGGCTCGAGGCGGGCGAACTCACGAACTGTTTCCAGAGATTCCGGCAGAGCGGGGGCGCGCCTCTCCGCAGCTGAACGCTCCGCTCATGCTCGCGATCACCGGGGCTCGAGCGCCACGGGTTCAGCCGATCCGAACGCTGGCCTCCAGATGCCGAAGCCAGCCAGGAAGAACCCCCAGGCCGCCCTCATGGCTCAAGTGGGACGAGCATCAGCTCGCTGCCCTCCATCTTCATCAGGTACGGCGCCCGGTCGCGCAGATACCTGATCAGCTCCTCGTCCTTGTCCGGGCCCAAGTCCCTTACGAAGAGGACCCGGTCGCTCAGGTCGGGGGAGTTGTTCCGATGGGAGCGTACCCATGAACCGGTTGGCGCAGCGAATGCGGGGAGGCTTTGAACGAAGACGACGGCGTTGTCAAGGCCGCGCTCTCTGACCAGGTCGTAGGGCGCGCGGACGAGGGCCGACATGGCGCGGAGCGAGCTGGCGTAGATGGGCGCAAAGGCGATGGCGGCGCAGACAATCCCCCCGAGGACAGCGCCGAGGGCAAAGCGTTCGACACGGGGACGCCCGGTCTGGCCTCGGGCGCGCTCGACCAGCTGATCGATCCCGCTGGCCGAGAGCATCAGGAGCGGGGCCGCAAGCTCAGCATACTGGACCGGGCCTACGACGTCGATGCTGGGGCCGGCGGTGAGGGCGTACCCCAGGACCACGCCGGCCCCACCGAGGAGCATGCTCACCCCTTCGGCAGAGCGGCGGAAAAACGGCAGGAACACCAGGGACAGGGGCCATCCGAGCAGCCAGAAGTTCAGGCGCGCGATGGTCGAGCCCAGCTCGTAGATCTGCGGGAGCGGGAAGGGGGCGGGGAAGTACTCCGGGTGAGGCGTGAACGCGTAGTAGCTCCTCAGGAAGGGAGCGCCCGCCAGAACGATGTTGTAACCGGAGAAGATCGCCAGGGTCACCAACCCGACCGCGGCGAGGATCGCCCAGCCGCCAGAGCGCCGGTGCCCCTCCGCGCCTCGTGCGCGGAGCGCGAGCCAGACCAGCCATGGCAGCGTGAAAGCTGCAGCCGAAACCGGTCTCGTGAGCGCGGCCCACCCGAGAGCGACGCCCGCGGCCAGCCACCACCTGGCGGCTCCGGGCGCCTCGCGCGCTCGAAGCGCCGAGTAGACGAACGCGAGCAGCAGCAGCGCCACCGTCGAGTGAGGCAACAGAGTCGCAGAGGAGAAGAGGAAGAACGGCGAGAACGCGAGCAGCCCCACGGTGAGCAACGCGGTGCGCTGTCCGAAGATCCTTCGCGCAACGAGAAAGGCGAGCAGCGCCGTCAACGTTGCCGCGACGGTCGGCACCCACCGGAGGCCGTTGATCCACTGGCCGATGGCCAGTGCGGCAGCGTGGCCCGGGAAGAACATCCCGTACCACTTGCCGTTGTTGATCACAAAGGGATTGTCGAAGAACGGCCTCACGGCCTCGGGGAGGGATGGCAGATAGAACCGGCCCGCGGCGAGCGTCCGGGCCATGAAGGCGTAGGCGTTCTCGTCGTCCGTTACGGCGGTGTCCCGCAACAGAACGATTCGCACGAGCGTGATGAGGATGAAGATGGCGCCGGTCGCGCCGGTCGCGATGAGGGCCGTAGAGCGGGGCGAGAGCGCAGCAAGGCGGTCGAAGAGCGCGAGCAGCCTGTCGCCCGCCGCGAGGGCTACCGTGGCGCCCAGGCACCCGGCCGCGAGCGCGCCGAAGAAGAGGTAGTTGAGGAGGAAGACCCCCTCGGGGAGGGACCATCCCAGGCGGCCGTAGACGATCTGGTAGTTGAAGTAGACGAGTCCGCCCGTCATGAGAGCGGCGAGAGAGAAGGCCGCCGCGAGGCTGAGGACGAGCAGCCGAGCGCGCGGAGTCAGCGCCGCCATCCCGCCCCGAAAAAGCCTCTCGCCGATCTGTGTCAGCGCCCTGAGGGCCAGCCCGAACAGGAACAGCCATGTGAGCCACTTGAGGACAGAGCCCGCCGTTGTCCATAAGTGTTTCACCGGCACCTCCCACACGTTCGCGTAGCCCAGAGCGTCGCCTCCGCTCCAATGCAGATATGTCAGGTAGAGAAAGCTGCCGGCCAGGGCGGCGTACGCAGCGGACAGCCGAACCGAGACAAGCGCGAGGAACGGGACGAGCCAGGCCAGATACTGGACACCGAAGCCGGGCGTAAGCGCCAACAGGATGATGAACAGCTGCGTGAGCGAGCGGGCAGGATCGGCGCGTTCCGGGAGTGGCCGCGCCAGGATGTATCCCGCTGCCAATATGAGAGGCGCGAAGAGCATCCCCTCGAGCGCGAGCCGAGGCGCTTGCTGGTAGGATCCGTAGACAATCTCTGACAGTCCCCATGCGCCTTTCCATCCCGCATAGGGAAAGATCTGCTGGAGAAGATCGACAGGGGTGGCGAGGAGGTGCGGGAGCCAGCCAATTCCGACAGTCGCCGCGGCCCAGAGACCGAATCGGAGTCTGTCGCGTCGGGAGCTCGGCCACAAGAGCATAAACGGAAAGAGAATGATGGGCACGATCTTGACGTTGAGTGCCATTCCGTAGCAAAAGGCTGCCAGAGGAATGTGGCCACGATACAAGGCGAGGAGCGACGCGACGAGCAGGCTCAGGAACACCGGATCCGTGTTACCGTGAAATCCTGATACCAGGATGAGCACGGGGTTCAAGGCGATGAGTGCGCTCGAGATGAGCGCGCGTTTCGTCCCCCACTGGTCGGCGACCAGTTTCCAGACCAGAATGGTCGTGACAAAGTCTGCGGCAGAGGCTGGGAGGCGGATCAGCAGCGAGCAGCCGAGATGGGTCAGGTCCTGGATCGCCGGGAAGAGGGCCAGCGCCCACGCAACTGGGGGTGAGTGGTTGAACCGTAAACCCGGGACGCCGACCCACTCCGTAACGGCGTAGATCTTGAGGATACCCTTCTGTTGAATGGCATCGACGAACGCGCACCAGGTCGTGACATCGTTTGTGCCCTCGGTGCTCTGTGCGAGTAGGATTCGGAGGAGAAGTCCGATCCCGGCAATGGCCCAAACCGCGGCAGTCATGGGTTATGTCGGGAGAGCGGACCCCTTCGAGCTGCCACTGCTTCCGGATCGGGGCGTGCGGCGCCAGGCGTTAGCGTTGGCCAAGTTTCGGGGCGTCCCTGTCAGACTCTTCCAGCTGCCGCGGCAGGAGCGTACCCTCGTACCTCTCGCGTCGAGCATCGGGCCTCCCAACCAGGATAGCACGGGGGTGCGCATCCCTCGGCGTCGCCCAGTCGCCCTGTTGCGGGGTGTTTCTTCGCTCCGTGCCGAAGGCCGAGGCGCGCCGAAGCCGCTGGCGGCTGCACCGCCAGGGTCTTCCTATTGTGGCTTGACTTGAACTCTTTC
The DNA here is from genome assembly GCA_046758965.1 of Methylomirabilia bacterium. Taxonomy (GTDB): domain Bacteria; phylum Methylomirabilota; class Methylomirabilia; order Rokubacteriales; family CSP1-6; genus JBHIBG01. The sequence goes on from JBHIBG010000090.1 coordinate 3,982, forward strand.
GAGACCCTACAATGATCTGAACGGTCGTTCAGTCACCTCTGGCGTCTAATCTATCCGCTCTCGAGGGTGGCGGTGAGCTTTCGACCCCGAGAGAGGAGGGTGTATGGACTTCAAACTGACCCCTGACCAGCAAGCCTTTCGGGACGAGATACGGGCGTGGATCGGCAAGAACCTCCCCCGGGAGTGGACCTCCCGGGCCGTGGCCGGTCCTGATGTGCCCCGCCCCGAGTTCTACGGCTTCCTTCGTCAGTGGCAGCGGAGCCTCTACGAGGCGGGCTTCCTCGGCCTGACCTGGCCCAAGGAGTACGGCGGTCGTGGCCTCACCTTCATGGAAGAGCTGATCCTCCACGAGGAGCTGGCCTTGGCCAAGGCGCCGCCGCTCCTGAACATCCTCGGGATCGGCATGGCGGGCCCCACCATCATCGCCTACGGCACCGAGGATCAGAAGAAGCGCTACCTGGCCAAGATCCTCGGCTGCGAGGAGATCTGGTGTCAGGGGTACTCCGAGCCCAACGCGGGCTCGGACCTGGCCTCGCTCCAGACCCGGGCGGTGCCTGATGGGGATCATTTCATCATCAACGGGCAGAAGGTGTGGACGAGCGTGGCGCACGTGGCCGACTGGATGATGCTCCTCGCCCGGACGGATTCGGACGCCCCCAGGCATAAGGGGATCACCTACTTCCTCCTCGACATGCACGCCCCGGGGGTCACGGTCCGGCCGCTCAGGCAGATGACGGGGGATGAGGAGTTCAACGAAGTGTTCTTCGAGAACGTCCGGGTGCCGGCGGAGAGCATCCTCGGCGGCCTGAACAACGGCTGGCAGGTGGGGATCACCACGCTCATGTACGAGCGCCTCGCCCTTGGCTTCGGCCTCCAGATGAGGTTGCGGATCGCCCTCGACGCGCTCATTGAGCTGGCCAGACGGACGAAGCGGAACGGGGGTACCGCGGCCGAGGATCCCGTCCTGCGCCAGCAGCTGGCTCAGCTCTGGATCGACACCGAAGCCTTCAGGTACACGGGGGCTCGTGCCATCACGAAGCTTCTCAAGGGTGAGCTGCCCGGCCCTGAAGCCTCGTCGGGGAAGATCTGGTGGTGCGAGACCCACCAGCGCCTCCAGGAGGTCGCCATGGAGATCCAGGGCCCGTACCACCAGCTCACCAGAGGCTCCGAGTGGACCATCGACCACGGGATCTGGCAGTACACCTTCGTCCGGTCTCGCGCCAACTCCGTCGAGGGCGGCACCACGGAGATCCAGCGCAACATCATCGGCGAGCGGGTGCTGGGGCTCCCGAAGGGATAATCGACCGGTTCCGTCTCTCCTCAGGGGAGAGGACGCACCGGGTGGGGGCGCACGAATGGATTTCGGGTTCAGCCAAGAGCAGGAGATGCTCCGGACCACGGCGCGGAAGTTTCTGGAGAACGAATGTCCCTCTAGCTTCGTCCGGAGGATGATGGATGATCCTGCCGGGACGAACCCCGAGTTCTGGCAGAAGCTGGCCGAGCAGGGCTGGCTCGGGCTGATCTACCCCGAGGCGTACGGCGGCGCCGAGCTCGGCTTCGTGGACTTGACAGTCCTCATGGAGGAGATGGGCCGGGCCGTCATGCCCGGGCCATATTTCTCGACCGTGCTGCTCGGGGGGCTCGCGATTCTCGAGGCCGGATCCGAGCAACAGAAACAGGAGTGGCTTTCCAAGATCTCCTCGGGCGAGGCGAGGGTGACGCTCGCCTGGACCGAGCCCAACGCCCGATGGGACGCGCAGGGCATCACGCTCCCCGCCAGGCCTGCCGATCGCGGCTTCGTGCTTTCGGGAACCAAGCTCTTTGTCCACGACGCCCACTCCGCTGACGCCCTGGTCGTCGCGGCCCGGACAGCGGACGCCGAGCAGGCAGCGGAAGGGGTGAGCCTCTTCCTCGTGCCCAAGGGCGCCCGCGGCCTCGAGGTGAAGCTCCTCCCCACCATGGACCAGACCCGGAAGTTATGCGAGGTGACGCTGAAGGATGTCGAGGTGGGGAGCGACGCGCTGGTCGGGGAGAAGGACCGGGGCTGGCCTCCGCTGGCCCGGGTGATCGAACGTGCGACGGTGGTGCTGTGTGCGGAGATGTGCGGCGGGGCCCAGAAGGTCTTAGAAATGACGAATGAGTATGCCAAGATCCGCGTGACCTTCGGGAAACCGATCGGGAGCTACCAGGCGGTCAAGCACAGGCTGGCCGACATGCTGGTCGACGTGGAGAACGCCAAGTCTATTACCTACTACGCCGCGTGGGCCGTGGACGAGGGTGTCGCCGAGGCGCCATTGGCCGCCTCCATGGTCAAGGCCTACGTCTCCGACGCCTATCGGAAGGTCTCCGCAGCCGGGATTCAGCTCCACGGGGGGATCGGTTTCACCTGGGAGCACGACATGCACCTCTACTTCAAGCGGGCGAAGGGCTCCGAGTTCACGTTCGGGGACGCTACCTACCACCGGGAGCTGGTGGCCCAGCTGATCAATCTTTGACTCCGGTCGAGCCCAAGCCTGCTGCCTCCGTGGTGCTCATCCGCCCCGGGTTGCCTCGCGGAGGGGAGCGAGTCGCAGCGCCAGCCTCTGAGAATCCCGCCCTGTCGCCGGACCCTCTTGAGGTGTACGTGATCCGCCGGCACTCCAAGATGCGCTTCCTCGGCGGCTACTATGCGTTCCCCGGCGGCAAGGTGGACGTCTCCGATGTTGCCGCGGAGACCTTGGCACGCTGTCGGGGGGTGTCGGCCGAGGCGGCCGAGCGGCTGCTCCCGAGCGCGGAGGGGATTCCGGCGCTTGCCTACTGGGTGACTGCCATCCGGGAGCTCTTCGAGGAGACAGGAGTCCTCATCGCCTCGGACGGAAGCGGGCGGCCCGTGGACCCGGGAGACCGTGACGTGGCCGCCCGGGTGGAGCGCTGCCGCAAGGCCCTGATCGCCGACGAGTGCCCGGTGGGCGAGCTTCTGGCACGGGAAGGGTGGTATCTCGACCTCCGGCTCCTCCGTTACCTCTCGCACTTCATTACGCCGGCCTCGAGCCCGATCCGCTTCACGGCGCGGTTCTTCCTCTCGCCGCTGCCGGTGAGCCAGGAGCCGCGCCTGTTCCTGGAGGAGACCTCCGAAGGGTTCTGGGTCTCCCCTCGCGAGGCGTACCGGCGCTTTTCCGCCGGGGAGATGGCGATGGCCGAGCCTGCCGAGTACGCCTTTCGCTACCTGGCGCAGTTTGACAGCGAAGAGGCAGTGTGGGCCAATCACGTCGATGGGAGGCACAGGTTCCACGGGACCGTGCATCAGGTCGAGTTCTACGGCAAGGGGTATGACTGGGCGACCGGGAGCTGGAAGTCGGACAAGCCGGCATGGCATCCATAGCGAGTAACCCTTTCGGCGATTTGCCTGAGAGTGCGACGCCGAGCGGGCTGGTGGGGCGGGTCCTCGGCCTGAATCCGGGCCTCATGACCGGCCCCGGCACCAACACCTACCTGGTCGGGGCAGAGGATCCGATCTTGATCGACACCGGAGCGGGGGTGCCGGGATACCTGCCGTTGCTCGATGACTACCTCGCCCGGCGTGGATGGAAGCGCCCCGCGCGGATCCTCCTGACTCACCGCCACCGTGACCACATGGGGGGCGTGCTCCAGCTTCGGGAGCGGTTTCCAGGGGTTCCCGTGTCGAAAATGATCTTCCGAGATCGGGAGCTCCCCGGCCCCATCGAAGACCTCAGGGACGGTCAAGCTGTCCGGGGCGATGGCGTGACGCTGATGCCGATCTACACCCCGGGCCACGCCTCCGATCATCTCTGCTACTACCTGGTCGAGGAACAGGCGCTCTTCACCGGCGACCTGATCCTCGGGGGATCCACCACCGTGATCCCCCCCGAGGACGGCGACCTGGAGGAGTACCTGACCTCGCTCAGGAAGCTCCAGCTGGTGGATGTGAAGCGCATCTACCCGGCCCATGGCCCGGTCATCGAGGATGGGCCCGCCAAGATCCAGGAGTATCTCGACCACCGCCTCCTCAGGGAACGCCAGATCCTCGAAGCCTTGGGCGACGGGCTCCGCACGATCCCGGAGATGGTGGCCCGAATCTACGCTGAGGTCTCGCCAGCCCTCCACAGCGCCGCCGCCCTGTCAGTTCACTCCCATCTCATCAAGCTGACCAAAGACGGGCGAGTGTCAGAAGAGCGCCGTCCCCACCGCCCCTCACGTTGGACGCTCCGGTAGGGCTTCTCAGGAACGGCGCGCGCGGGGCGGGCTACTTTCGGCTGGCGTCGACCAGGCCGTGGAAGAGCCGGCGGGCTGCCGGGTCCCAGCTAAACAGCTCCTCAGGGTGCCACTGCACACCGAGGACGAAGCGGTTTGAGTCAGGGTCATCCAGCTCAACGCCCTCGACAATCCCATCCGGGGCGAACGCCACCGGCAGGAGCCCCCGCCCGAGGGCTTTTACCGCCTGGTGGTGCATGCTGTTGACCTCGAGCTCCTCGACACCCAGAACACGGGAGAGGGCGCTCCCGGGAACAGCCTTCACCCCGTGAGTCGGCTGGTTGCGAGGCTCGGTCTGGCTGTGCGCGATGGTCGTGCCCGGGTCGCTCGCCAGATCCTGGTAGAGGCTTCCGCCGAGCGCGACATTCAGCACCTGGATCCCCCGGCAGGCAGCCAGGATCGGCCGGCGTGACTCGAGGAAGTGTCGGACGAGCCAGAGTTCAACTTGATCACGGGCTGGCGAGACTTCGGAGGTTGTCGGGTGGCGGGACTCCCCGAATGTCGACGGGTGCATATCGCCGCCGCCGGTGAGGAGCAGCCCGTCAAGCCGGCTGGCCAGTTCCGGGAGGGAGTGCTCCTCGAGCTGAGGCGGGAGGGGGACGGGAACGCCGCCCGCTTTCTGGACCGCCTCGAGGTAGGCGGAGTTCACGTAGGCCCGTTCGGGATTTTTCCCAACGGCAACGGTAATGGAGGTGGTCACGCCGATCAGCGGATGGCGGCTCATGCTTACCCCTTACCAGTTACGGTACTCCCTCGCGGGGAGCGTTATCAAGCTACTGGGCACCTTGACGGGTCGATCCCGCTGTGGTGCTATAGCGTGACATGACACTGGATAGCGCCCATTCCGAGGCGGCTGATCTTCCCCCGGCCGGCCAGAGCACTCAGGTGATGGGGGTTCGCTGGATGGTGGCGGCGGGTCATCCACTCGCGGCACAGGCCGCGGCCAAGATTCTCGAAGCGGGCGGCAACGCCGTGGATGCGGGAGTGGCTGCGGGGATCTGCCTCGGTGTGGTCCATCCCGACATGGTCAGCGTAGCCGGGGTGGCCCCGATCATCGTTCACCTGGCCAGGACGCGGGAGACCTGGACGGTTTCGGGGGTGGGGACTTGGCCCCGAGCGGCTCGCATCGAGGTGTTCCACCAGCGCTTTGGCGGTGAGATTCCAGTTGGAATTCCGCGCACCGTGGTGCCGGCCGCTCCTGACGCCTGGTGCACGGCTCTGGCGCTCTGGGGCAGGCTGAGCTTCGCAGAGGTTGCCGCGCCCGCCATCGAGTGCGCGGAGCGCGGCTTTCCAGTCTCCGGCTTTTCAGCCAGATGCTTTGAGGCCAACCAGGAGACCTATCGTCGGTGGCCTACCTCCGCGGCCCTCTTTCTGCCCGATGGCCGTCCGCTCAGGGCGGGTGAGCGGTTGGTCCAGGGTGAACTGGCGCGGACCCTCAAGGTGATGACTGAGGCCGAGCGTCAGGCCGCTCGCCGCGGGCGGGCCGAGGCGATCCGGGCGGCCCGCGACGAGTTTTACAGAGGCGAGATCGCCAGGGCGATCTGCGCCTACCATCGCGAGCAGGGTGGTCTCCTGACGCTGGAGGATCTGGCAGGGTTCCAGGTCGAGGTGAGCCCGGCGCTCACCGGAAGCTTCCACGGCCTCGAGGTGGCCACGTGCGGTTTCTGGTGCCAGGGCCCTGCGCTCCTGCAGATCCTGAACCTCCTCGAGCCCTATGACCTCGCCAAGCGGGGGCCCAACTCCCCCTCCTATCTCCACCTGCTCGTGGAAGCGATCAAGCTGGCGTTCGCTGACCGTGAGGCCTACTACGGCGACCCCGCCCAGATCAAGGTCCCAGCCGACGCTCTCCTCTCGAAGGCTTACGCTCTGGCCCGCCGCACCTTGATCCGGGAGGAGCGCGCCTGGCCCGACATGCCGCCGCCAGGGGACCCGTCCAGCCTGAGCGCCGTTCGGGAAGGGGCGCGCCAGCCTCAGGAGTCTCTCGTGCGGGGTAGGTCAGCTGTCGCGGACACCAGCTATGTGGCGGTGGTCGATGCCGAGGGGAACGCCTTCTCCGCCACACCGAGCGACCCGTCAGTGGACTCGCCCGTCGTCCCCGGCGTGGGTTGCGTGGTGTCACCTCGTGGCTCTCAGTCGTGGCTCGACCCTGACCACCCGAGCGCGGTAGCTCCCGGTCGGCGCCCGCGGCTCACCCCGTCCCCCGCCATGGTGTTCAAGGACGGACGGCTGTTCATGCCCTTTGGCACGCCGGGCGGAGATGTCCAGCTCCAGGCCATGCTCCAGGTCTTCCTGAACATCGTGGTCTTCGGGATGGTGCCTCAGCGAGCCGTGGAGGAGCCCCGGATAGCCTCGCGGAGCTTTCCGGACTCCTTCTGGCCCCACGCCGCCTTTCCCGGTCAGCTCCGGGTGGAGGGCCGGATTCCCTCAGAGGTCACGAGCGCACTGGCCGATCTCGGGCACCGCACCGAACCCTGGCCGGACTGGGAGTGGCGGGCGGGGGCGGTCTGCGCGATCGTGGTGGCCCCGGACCGGACACTCCTGGCCGCGGCGGATCCCCGCCGCAGCTCTCACGCGATCGGCTGGTAA
>JBHIBG010000091.1:0-10645 GCA_046758965.1 Methylomirabilia bacterium
CAGCCCAACGTTGTTGGCCTGCTCGGAGCGCTCCGGCGTCCTGCGCTTCGCCGCCCGCGAGGGCGCGTGCGGATTCGCTCGGCTGGGGCATCCCCGGCAGGGCGCTCCGTTGCGACCCACTCAAAAGCCTGAAGGGACAATTTAGACGGCGGGCAACCCGGGGGGAAGGCGCGACCCCGCCCCCTTGCCACACATGCGGGTGTTCGTGTATCTTCGGCCTGCTGCGGGCCGTCGCCGGCGTTGCGGCCTGAAGATTTGGGGGGAGGTGACATCCGGGAACGCTCCGCAGGGGGTCACACCGGGGTGCCCTCGGTTCGCAGCTCGTTGCCGCAGAGCTGTGTGGTTCGGAAAGGGTTCCGAGCCGTTGAAAACGAGAATCAACGTTGGGAACAGGAGGGAAAGATGAAGAACTTTGGAAGAGTGTGTATGGTGATGTTCCTCTTCTCGATGTTCCTGACAGGTTTATCAGCGGGGCCTGCTCTTGCGGTGAATGACGAGCCGCTGAGGGACGGCTGGGCGCCGAGCGAATGGGGGTCAGGTGACAAGGCCGGCGCAGTCAACCGCACCACCCCGGCCATGGTGCTGCGTGCTGTGAACCTCGTCAAGCAGGGCAAGGTCGCCACCCTGGGCAAGGTCTACCAGTACGATGCTCCAGCCTTCGGCACTCGGGGTTGGCGGATGATCATCCCGGGCCTTCCCACCGGCGGCCCTTTCGGCGCGCAAGAACTCGTGTACAACGACGAGTATCTCGCAACGGAAATTGGCCAGATCGGCACCCAGTTCGACGGTCCAGCCCACATCGGGGTGATCACCTCCAAAGGGATGTTCTTCTACAACGGGCGGTACCTGAATAAGACCAAGGGTATCAGCTCATATGGGACCGGCCCGCTCGGCGTGGAGCACGTGGCCGAGGTCGGCTTTGTCTGCCGCGGCGTGCTGCTCGACGCGGTTGCCCTGCGCGGGGGCCAGCTGCCGATTCCCAAGGAACAGAGCAAAGCCGATCCCGGGATCGTCACCGACGAAGACGTGAAGGAGATGGTCCGACGGCAAGGCATCGATCCCATTCGAGAAGGCGACTGCGTGTTTCTGCACACCGGTCATGGCAACATCTGGCATCCCTCGAAGTGGGACACCTTCTCGGCTGAGGAGAAAGCCAAGCGGATCAAGGCATTCAACGCGGGTGAGCCCGGTTTTGGCATCTCCGCATGCGAGTACCTCGCCTCGCGGAAGATCATCCTTTGGGCCAGCGACACCTGGGCCTCGGAAGCCGTGGGGAAAGGCTTCGCTGGTGAGAATCCACAGCCGTTCGAATGCCATATCAAAATGATGACGAAGCGAGGGATCTGGAACCTGGAGAACCTGGACCTGACCCAGCTGGTAGCTGACAAGGCCTATGAGTTCCTGTTCGCCTGGTCTCCGCTGAAGATCAAGGGCGGCACCGGCTCGCCGGGCAACCCGATCGCTCTCTATTAGCGATTGAGGCCTGCATTTCTCATGTCCCATCTCTCTCCAACCCCCTCACCCTTAATCCTCTCCCCCTTCGAGGGGGAGAGGGAAGGGTGAAGGGGATACCCCTCGACGCCCACAGCACATCTCTTTGGGAGTCCTCAATAGCTCGCCCTGATCCGAAAGGATCGGGCCTCTGACTCGCCTGTTGTCCGTCGCCCCGATTGGGGGAAGAGGGCAGCGAGAGGGAGAGCCTCGCGCGGGCCTGAGGTCAGAGGGCGGGCAAAACTCGACAGCCTCCTGGTCACCCAGGAGGCTGTTTGTCTACAGGTGGTTGCGGGGGGCCGCCCCTCCTTTGGTGAGAGCCGCCTACCCCTTCGTGAGATACGTGGCCTCGCCGGTGTAGAAGTCCTCGCGGGGCGGGGCGAAGATGTCGACGACCTCCGTATCCTCGGGGAACCAGGCCTCGTGCTCCACACCTGCCGGGATGACAGCCATGTCGCCGGGCCCGCAGCTGCGCCTCTCCCCGCCCAGGCGGAACTCCATCCTCCCGGAGATCATGTAGAAGATCTGCTCGTTCGGATGCTTGTGAGCGGACGCGTGGGCGCCGGCCTTCATCTTCCAGAACACGACCATCTCCTTCTCACCGGAGACGATCTTGCGGCTGATCATGGGGGTGACCTGCTCGTCCGGGACCTCATCAAGTCTTGCGAACCCTTTCAGGACGGGAACCGGCATCGGCGGTGGCCTCCTTTGGGAGGAAGTGTGTAGCCTCACCGTAGCCGGGAGCCCTCAGCGTGTCAAGTCCCATTGACCCGACGTGGCCCCCGTGTGATAATCGCGCCATCATGCGCCATCACCGATTCCTCCCCCTCCTGGCTGCGGGGCTGCTGCTCGCGGGTTGCGCGCTCCTCGTTGTCGGTCGGGACTTCCCCTCGCCGAGGGATGGGATGATCGAGCCTGGCAAGACGACAAAGGCAGACCTCCTCCGCTTCTTTGCCGACCCGTACCAGGTGGGCTACGACACCGGGGACCTGACGTGGAGCTGGTTCTACGGAAAGAAATCCTCCACGGGCGAGCTGTCCAAGGAGCTGACGGTGCGGTTCGACGCCAAGGGCGTGGTGAAGTCCTATAGCTTCCGGTCAAACCACCCCGAGGACATGCGCCGACTCAAGTAGCTCGACGGGAGCCCTCACCGACAAGAGTGTTCCGACCCTTCCCGCAGCCGGCTCCCTGACGGACATCTCCCTCTCCTGTGCTATCCTGATCGCGATGCGCTGGCTCGTGGTCTCCGGGTTCGAGCAGGCCGGCGGCTTCGGCGTGGACGTTCGCGACGAGCTCGCGGCGATGGGCCATGACGTCCAGATGTTCCCCTACCGCCGCAAGAACCCGCTCTACAAGAACCGGCTTTCCAAGGCGACCTATCAGCGGCTGATCTCGTGGTCGCTCGAACGACTCTGCGTCCGGTGGCGGCCTCAGATCGTGCTGGTGCTGAAGGGGGGGGCGATCCTCCCTGCCCTCATCCACCGGATCAAGTCCCGGACCGGCGCGCTCGTCCTCAACCTATTTCCCGACAACCCCCTGTGGATGATGCCGTTCGAGCAGATCGAGCCGTACGACCTCTTCTTTACCAAGGAACGCTATGCGATGCGCCAGCTCCAGCTCACGGGGCTCAGAAACCTCCATTATCTTCCGCTCTACTGCGTCCCCGCGTTTCACCACCCCGTAGAGCTGGCGCCCGACGAGATCAAGGCGCTGGATGGCACCGCCGCGCTGGTCGGGAGCCGCTACCCGTATCGCGAGCGATTCGTCGGCGAGCTGTCCGGCTACCCCGTGCGGGTTTGGGGGCCCGGATGGGAGCGGGTCACGGACCCAGCGCTCAGGCCCCTGGTCGCCGGCCCGGCCGTGTGGGGGCGCGCCAAGCTCGCCATCTATACGGGGGCGCGGCTCTCGCTGAACCCCCATCATCCGATGAACGACATCGTCGGCGTGAACTTCCGGACCTTCGAGTTGGCTGCCAGTGGCGCCTGCCAGGTCGTGGACCTGAAGGAGGACCTCCCCCCGCTCTTCAAGCCCGGTGAGGAGGTGCTCGCCTACCGGGATCTCCCCGAGTTGCGCCGCCTCCTCGACTACTACCTCGAGCACCGCGACGAGGCGCGCGCCATCGGCGAGAACGCCAGACAGCGGGCACTGGCCGAGCACACCCTCAGACACCGGATCGAGGAGATCCTGATTGTGGTCGAAGAGCGCTTCGGCCGCCTCCGCGAGCCTTAGGAAAGAGCGCGTGGTCGCCATGGAGTCGCATGCGACAGGGCTCAGGTGCGTTGACTGCGGGGCGGACTTCCCCCTCGACTACCGGCTCGAGTGCGGGCAGTGCCGCGGCCTGCTCGAACTGACCTATGACCTCCAGACTCTCGCGCCCAAGGGACCCGGCATCTTCGACGGACACGGCCTTTGGCGCTACGCCCCGCTCCTGCCCATCAGGGATCCCGCACACCGGGTGACGCTCGGCGAAGGGGGGACCCCGCTGCTCGACTGCCCGCGCCTGGCGAAGGTCCTCGGCGTCAAACGCCTCCTGGTCAAATTCGACGGGACCAACCCCACCGGCACGGTCAAGGACCGCACGGCCGCCACGGCTGTGGCCGCCGCGCTCCAGTTCCGCTACCGGGCGACGTCCGTCGTCAGCACGGGCAACGCGGGCTCCTCCATCGCAGCCTACTCGGCACGGGCGGGTCTCCGCGCCTTCATCTTCGCCTATGAGCGCGCCTCGGCCCCCAAGCTCCTCCACATGTCGGCGACCGCTTCAGACCTCGTCATCTATCAGGGGGTCTACGACGACCTGATCGGGCACTGGGACCGTCTGGTGGAAGAGCGGTTCTTTTTCGACTGCGGCGCCTCACGCAACGCGTACAAGCACGAAGGAAAAAAGACCCTGGCCTACGAGATCGCCGAGCAGACAGCCTTCACGCTCCCCGATCTGATCATCGCACCGGTGGCGGTGGGGGAAACCTTCATCGCGACGCACCGGGGGTTCCGGGAGATGGCGACCATGGGGTGGATCGAACGGCCTCCGCAGATGGTGGCCGCCCAGGCGACCCGCTCCAACCCTATCTCCCGGGCCTGGCGGGAGAAGCGGCCGCTCGGCCCCATGAAGATCGGCTACACCGTGGCCGAAGGGCTCGCCTCCGGCAATCCGGGAAAGAAGGGCGAGTGGGTGCTCAAGATCCTGCGCGAGCATGGGGGGGTGGCCGGCGACGCCGAGGACGGCGAGATCCTGGAGGCCCAGAAGCTCCTGGCCCGTGCGGAGGGAATCTGGGCCGGCCCGACAGGGGTGACGACGCTGGCGGTCTTAAGACACCTGCTCGCGTCCAACCAGGCCGACCCAGAGCAGACCGTCTGCGTGATCGTCAGCGAGACGGGGCTCAAGACCGAAGCGGAGCTCCCGAGCCGCCAGGGAACGGCCTTCGATTACGAGAGCCTCAAAGCCCTGGTCAGCTCGCTCGGCTCACGATCCGCCTGAGGCCTAGGCGCCGCGCCGCCACACGGGCCTGGCCGGGGTCCCGCTCCACGCCGATCCACGAGCGCCCCATCCGGGTAGCCACGACTCCTACCGTCCCGCTCCCGAAGAACGGATCGAGCACGACTCCCGCAGGCGAGAGCTTGAGCAGAACGCGGATCACTCGCGGCGGAGTTGCGTCCCAGAGGCTCCCCCGCGGGGTCGACGGGAGCGGGAGCCTCCAGCAGAGCGTGGCCTTGGGCGGAAGGCTCAGCCGGCCGGCCTTCTTGAGGCGCAGGAGGTAGTTGACGCGGTCATCCCACCGCGCCTTCGAGGGATGCTCGGCCCAGAGCCCCTTCGCGTGGAGCGACCAGCCGGTTCGGCGAAACCAGTCAGTCACGAGCCCGTCCATTCCGATCCATTCCTGGCCGTCGTGGCGATCACCGATGACGAGCCAGAGGTCGCCCTCAGCAGCCAGGACGCGGCGCCACTCGCGGCCGAACTCCACCGCGAGCCCTCGAGCGTAGCGCACGGCAGGTCTGCGGCCTCGGCCCCGGACCCAGTAGGGGGGTGAGGTCAGGATCACCGAGACGGACCGGTCGGCAATCATCGGCATGGCCCGGCAGTCGCCGACGAGGAGGACGCCCGTGCCGTCCGCGCTCTGGTAGCAGACCAATGAATCAGAAGAGGGCCATCTGGGAGGCGGGGGCGAGAGGGACGGCCTCGGGGGGCTCGCCGAAGAGGCTGATCTTGCCGTAGACGCCATCGTAGCCCGGGGTGATGGAAAGCTGCCCGGCGCGCATGCGACGGATCCCCTCGAGGATCCGGGGCGGGGTGAACCGCGCCAGCTCTTCGGCGGGCAAATCAATGAGGATTCTCAGCTCGGTCCCTCCGGCGACGATGAGCCGCTTCCACTCGTTCTCCACTGCGGTTGTCTCCACCCCGAGGCCCAATGCTTCGGCGATGATCTCGGCCAGCGGCACGAGGTTCCTCCCCGGGACAGCGCACGACGGGATGAACCCTTCCGGTCGATCCGCCAACGCCTCAACCCGGTGCAGCACCCCCACCGTGACGGGCTTCCCGCAGACCGTGCACATCCTCCCGTGACGCCGTGTCTCCTCGGGGGCCCACGAAATCCCGCACGCCCGGTGGCCGTCCCAGTGGTATTTCCCCTCGTAGGGAAAGAACTCGATCGTGTAGAGGAAGCGAGATGGATCCTTCGATCTGATCGCGTCAAGGACCCCTCGGTAAGAAAGCTCAGCGTCCAAGACGTTGGCCTCGCGGCCGAGCCGCGAGGGCGAGTGGGCGTCCGAGTTGGAGATGAGGGCGACCCGGTCCAGGGCTGACCAGCGCCAGTTCATCGGAGGATCGGAGGAGAGCCCGGTCTCGATGGCGAAGATCTCGCTGGCCGCCTCTCCGTAGCACTCCTCCAGCCAATCGAACCCCGACTTGGCCCCGAAGACCGAGTACCACGGCGTCCAGGCGTGCGCGGGCACGAGTGCGCATTCGGCAGAGATCCCGAGAACCATCAGGGCCAGATCACGCGCTGAGCAGCCGAACATCGGACGGCCATCAGAGGCGAGCCGGCCGTGGCGGGCCAGGACCCGGTTGATACGGGCCGCCACCTCGAAGGACGGGGCGAAGATCAGGGTGTGGATCCGGCGCTGGCGACCGCCCCAGACGTACACGTTGGAGACCTCCACGGCAAGCATGAAGCTGACATCGCCGGGACCCCGTTTGAGGTGGAGGAGCCCGTTCCCATCCGGGGTGAGCTTGGCCTGGAGCTCGGCGAAGTAGGTAGGATGGGTGAAATCGCCGGTGCCCAAGAGCGTGATGCCCTTCCACTGTGCCCAACGCGCCAGGGTCTCGACCTCCATGTCGCGGCTGGTGGCACGGCTGTATCGGGAGTGGATGTGAAGGTCCGCGACAATTCGCATACCCCCACTTAGCACGACATGTAGGAGGTGTCAAGGCCGAATACCCTATATGCAGGGCTCAGAGCGGATAAGGGCGGAGCTCCTCCGCGATCTCGATCTCGCCCCCGAACTCCCTCCGGGCCTCCCCGACCAGCGCCTCGACCTCGCCGTGGTACTCCGCCTCGATGTGGGTGAGGATCAGTCGCTCTACCCCGGCCGCGGCCGCGACCTGGCCGGCCTCTGCCGCGGTCGAATGAGCGCCGTACCTGCCGCGATCCCCGGCGCGGAACGTGGCTTCGTGGATCAGGGTGTGAGCACCGGCGGCGAGGCGGCTCACCGCTTCGCACGGCTCGGTGTCCGACGAATAGACCACCGCGGACCGCCGTCCGGGCAGCTCTACGGAGATCGCCAGGTTGGGCATGCTGCCGTGGGCGTTGGGGGAGGCGCGCACCACGAACGACCGACCGCTCACCACCTCGACGCCTTCTCTGGCGGGCACCCCGGTGATCTGAAGCGGGAAAGCTTCGGGTCGCTCCCAGAGGCGGAAGATCCGGAGGAGGTCGGTGAGGGGCTCGACGTGCTCGGCCCGGCAGAGGAGCGACAGCGGCGCGCTCCGCCCCGCGAGGATCAGGCTCTGAATGAGCGCCGGCAGCCCGTAGGCATGGTCCGGGTGCAGGTGGGTGATAAGCACGTGGGTCAGGGAGAGCGGATCGACCGAGGCCGCGAGGAGCTTCTGGATCGGGCTTCCCCCGCACTCCACGAGGATGACCTCCTCCTCCCCGACGAAGACCAGCGAGGTGGTGTCACGCGACAGCGACGGAATCGCCGCGGAGGTGCCCAGGAAGGCGAAGAACATCTCACCCGGATCGGGAGCGCTTGAGCAGGAGCGGCACCCCGACCAGAGCCAGCACGATGCCGAGTCCGCTCACGAGCTGAGCCACGCGGATAGTGGGGCCCAGCATGAGGCTGTCGGTCCTGAGCCCCTCGACGAGGAGCCGTCCGACGGAGTAACAGCCGAGGTAGGTGAGGAAAAGGCTCCCCCGTGCGCGCGCGAGCCGGTCGCGGAAGACGAGCACGAGAAGGCCGAAGACGATGAAGTCCCACACCGACTCATACAGGAAGGTCGGATGGAAGAACTCCTGTTCTGCGTACTCAAGCGGTCGATGGCCCGGTGAGATGTAGAGCTTCCACGGGAGCGAGGTCGGGGTGCCGAAGGCCTCCTCGTTGAAGAAGTTCCCCCACCGCCCGATCCCCTGGCCCAGGGCCAGGCTGGGGGACACGAGATCCAAGTAGAGCGCTGTCGGCAGACGCTTCCGCCAGGCGTACGCACCGCCCGCCAGGAGCCCCCCCAGGATCCCACCGTGGATGGCCAGCCCGCCTTCCCAGACCGCAAGGATCTTCAGCGGAAAGTAGCCATAGTACTCCCAGTTGAAGGCCACGTAATAGAGGCGCGCCCCGATCAGGCCGCCAACGAGAGCCAGCTCCGCGGTTCTGAGTAGTGCTTCCGGGTCGGTCCCTCGCCGTTTGGCCTCACGGTAGGCCAGCCAGAGCCCGAGCGCCATGGCGCCTGCCATCAAGATGCCGTACCACCGGATGGTGAGAGGCCCGAGAGAGATCGCGATGGGGCTGGGGGAACGAAACATCAACGGGCGGTCCGTCGGGTGGAACGTTCCAGTTCGACCGTCAGCACACGACCCTTATACGATCCGGACCCCCGGGCTGTCAACGAAAAGCGCTACTCCCGCGCCATTTCGTTCGATGCTCTCTCGTGGCTTCTTTGTTTGACACCTCTCTCGCGCCTTCGGTATAGTGAGTTTGAGCCTCTGGACAGCAAGAGGAGCCCCTCGTGCTTGCAAACGAACCCTTCACAGGCGGTGTCATGGACCTGGTGTTCCACGCCGGGCCCGTCGCCAAGTTCGTCCTGCTCGTGCTCGGGCTCTTCTCGGTGGTCTGCTGGGCCCTCATCGTCGAGAAATGGTGGCAGCTCCGGCAGGTCAAGAAGGACACGCTCCGGTTTCTCAAGACTTACCGCGAAGCGCGCCGCGTCTCGACGATCTACGAGACAGCCAGGAAGTCCCGTGAAAGCCCGCTGGCCCAGATGTACGTCGCGGCCTACCAGGAAGTTGCGGGCGCACCCCCCGTCGCCGAGATGGTAGATCGGCTGTTCGACGATCCGGACGAGGGGCTCGCCGCCGAGCGCCTCGAGGCGGCGAACCGCACGATGCGCCGGGTGGCCAGCGGAGAGACGGCCCGGATGGAGCGATACCTCCCATTCCTGGCCACCACGGCCAGCGCAGCTCCCTTCATCGGTCTCTTCGGCACCGTATGGGGAATCATGAACTCATTCCGAGGGATTGGCGCGCAGGGATCCGCCAGCCTTGCGGTGGTGGCCCCGGGAATCTCCGAGGCGCTCATCGCCACCGCAGCGGGCCTCGGGGCAGCCATCCCGGCCGTGATCGCGTACAACTTCTTCGTGAACCGGGTGAAGCACTGGGCTGGCGAGATGGAGAGCTTCAGCCTCGATCTCCAGAACCTCTTCGTCCGGAGGCCCAGCGCCAGGACCTCCAAACCCGCCAAAGATGGCTTTTAAGCTCGATCAACCCGAAGGCGGGGCTTCCAGGCGCATCGGCACCTCGCTCGCCGAGATCAACGTCATCCCCCTCGTGGATGTGGTGCTCGTCCTCCTCCTGATCTTCATGCTCACCGCCCCGATGATGTACCGGGGAATCGACGTTAACCTCCCGAAGACCAGCTCGAGGCCGACGGCGGTGGAGGAACGGATGGTCCTCACGCTTACCAAGGAGCGGGTCGTCTATCTGAACGACAAGCCGGTGCCGCTTGCGGGGCTCGATCGCAAGCTCAGGGGCATCTTCAAGAACCGGAGTGACAAGACCCTCTACCTCAGGGCAGACCGGTCCCTCCCCTACGGCTTCGTCGTCGCCACCATGGATCGGGCGCGGCGGGCCGGGATCGAGAAGTTGGGGATGGTCACCGAGCCATCCCTCCGGAGGCGTTGAGAATCTCATCGGCGGTTTGGGGATCTTAGATGACCCGCGTGGCGCGCCGATCCAGCCCGGCGCTTCGCAGAGAGCCTTCTCCCGCCTTCAGCGTTATGCTGTCGACGCTCGCCCATGCGGTGGCCCTCGCTGGCCTGTGGGGACTCTCCGCGATGTCGGGTGGGCCCCCAAAGGTCTACGTAGTGAACTTGGTCCCTTCGATCTCCGCCGGGGGGAGTTCCCGCACTCTCTCTTCGCCGGCACGAAGGCGAGAGCCGGCACCAGCGCTCACACAGCCTGAGGGCCTACCGCCCCAGCGTCGTGCCCTGCCTGACCGCACGCCAGAGCGGCGGGCGACTACGCCGCGGCCCGACGAGACGCCGGAGCCGTCACTGCCCGCGGAGGCAGCGGAGCTTGTTCCAGCACCGAAGGAGGTTCCACCGCCGATCGCGAAGCCGGCGCCGAAGCTCCCGCCGCCGATCGCCAAGCTGGTGCCGAAGGAGCCCCCATCGGTGATCGCAGAGCCGGCGCCGAAGGAGGTTCCACCGCCGATCGCGAAGCCGGCGCCGAAGGAACTCCGCGCGGCGCCGAAGCTACCCAGCCTCAGGCGCTCCGAGCCCCCGCTGCCGAGCCGGTCGATCGCCAAAGTCGCGCCGGGCGTGAAGGAGCCGCCACCGCTCCCGCAGGAAGCGAAGCGGGCGCCGAAGCTGCCCAGCCTCAGGCGCTCCGAGCCCCGGCTGCCGAGCCGGTCGATCGCCAAAGTCGCGCCGGGCGTGAAGGAGCCGCCACCG
>JBHIBG010000092.1:0-10566 GCA_046758965.1 Methylomirabilia bacterium
CCTGAAGCGAGGCAGGGCGCCCCGGCGCACGGCGAGCGCGGACTCGTGATCACTCGAAATCATGACGGCCTATCTAGAATCTCAAGGTCTCGCGCGCCGCCCACACGATCCGATCGGCGTCGGGAAGCCAGCCGCGTTCACGAGCGAAGCCGGGGAAGACGACATCGGGGGCCGTGACCCGCCGGATCGGGGCTTCCAGGGAGAGGAACGCCTTCTCGACGATTCGCGAGGCCACCTCAGCCCCTACCCCACAGGTCCGCTGGGCTTCGTGGGCGATCACGGCCCGGCCGGTCTTCCGCACCGAGGCCGCCACGGTCTCGGAATCCAACGGGGAGATCGAGAGGAGATCGATCACCTCCACGGAGACCCCGTCCTCCGCTTGAAGCCTCTCGGCCGCTTCCTGCGCACGGCGAAGCATGGCACCGTAGGCGATGAGGGTGAGATCGTTCCCCTCCCTGGCCACCTGCGCCTGGCCGATCGGGAAGCTCTCCACCTCTTCCGGCACCTCCTCCTTGAAGGCGTGGTAGAGCGCCTTGGGTTCGAAGAAGAGTACGGGGTCGGGGTCCAGGATCGCGCTGACGAGAAGCGCGCGGGCCGAGCGGGGCCCCGAGGGGATCACAATCTTGATCCCGGGGATGTGGGCGTAGTAGGCCTCCTCGCTCTCGGAGTGGAACTCGAGCGCCCGGACTCCGCCGCCGTACGGCATCCGGATCACGAGCTGGCAGTGGTACCGCCCCTGCGACCGCTGGCGGTAGCGCGCGGCGTGGTTCTCGATCTGGTGGAACGCCTGGAAGGAAAAGCCGGAAAACTGGATCTCGGCCACCGGCTTGAGACCGTAGAGCGCCATCCCGATCGCGCTGCCGACGATGGCCCCCTCAGCCAGGGGGGTGTCGATCACCCGTTGCTCCCCGAACTTCTGCAGGAGCCCTTCGGTGACCCGGAAGACCCCCTCGTCGACCCCGACATCCTCGCCCAGGATCAAGACGTCGTCATCCCGCTCCATCTGCTGATGGAGGGCGAGGTTGATGGCCTTCACCATCGTCAGCTTGGCCATAGCGCCCCCTTTCTACCGCTCCCGCCGACCTTCCGTGTCGGCGAGGTAGCGGGTGAGCTCCTCCCGCTGCTCCTGAAGCTCGGCCGGCAGCTCGGCATACACGTGCGCGAAGGTCTTCAGCGGGTCCGCGTCCATGCGGGCTTCGGCCCGCTCCACCGCCGACCGGATCTCTTCAGCGATCTCTGCCTCCAGGGCGGCATGCGCGCTCTCGTCCAGCAGGCCCTTGTCCTCCAGGTACTTCCGGAAGCGGATGAGGGGGTCCTTCTTCTCCCAGGCCTTGACCTCCTCCTCACTCCGGTACTTGGTGGGGTCGTCCGCGGTGGTGTGGGCTCCCAGTCGGTAGGTCAGACACTCGATCAGGGTGGGCCCACGCCCGGCCCGGGCCCGCTCGACCGCCTCCCGGGTGGCCACGTAGACCGCCAGGATATCGTTGCCATCCACCTGGATTCCGGGGAAGCCGTAAGCGATCGCCTTCTGGGCGAGGGTCTTGGAGCGCGTCTGCTTGCTTACGGGAGTAGAGATCGCGTACCGGTTGTTCTGGCAGCAGAAGATGACCGGGGCCTGCCAGACCCCGGCGAAATTCATCGCTTCGTGGAAATCCCCGTGGGATGTGGCCCCGTCCCCGAAAAAGCTCAGCACCACACTGTCGTCTCCCTTGTAGCGAGCGGCGTACGCCATCCCGACCGCATGCGGGATCTGGCTGGCAATGGGGATACACATGGGAAGCGCGCGGACGCCGTCCGGGACCCGCATCCCCTCTTGGTACCCCGCATAGAAGAGGATGAACTCCTCGGGGGCCCAGCCAATCAACCAGAGGGCGGGCCATTCGCGGTAGTACGGAACGATCCAGTCCGTGGACCGGAGCGCATAGACGCTCCCGAGCGAGATCGCTTCGTGACCCGCGATCGGTCCGAAGGTGCCGATCCGGCCCTGGCGCTGGAGCCGGAGCATCCGCTCGTCGAAGCGCCGGCCCATCAGCATGGTCCGGTAGAGACGCCTGAGATCGCCGTCGGGGATCCCTGGATCCAGGGCCCGGTCCACACGACCCTCGGCATCGAGGATCGAGAGGAGCTCAACGGAATCAGGAAGGTCGATGGTCTGTCTCGGCATCCTCCTCCCCCGCTAGGCGAGACCAGCAATCTCTGCTACCATCTTAGCATACAGTGTGCCACCGCGACGCGAGTGGCGAAAGGCTCACCGGAAGGGATCAAACTTCTAAGGGGAAGGGATGGACGTCCAGCGGTATGTCACCAGCCTTCGAGAGCGTGCCACCCGGTTGCGGATCCACTCGATTCGGGCGACCACCGCGGCGGGGAGCGGTCATCCGACCAGTTGCTGCTCGGCGGCGGACCTCACGGCGGCGCTCTTTTTCGACGTCATGCGCTTCAGGCCCGACCGGCCCACCGCCCCGGAGAACGACCGCTTTATCCTGAGCAAGGGCCATGCCGCGCCGTTGCTCTACGCCGCATGGGCCGAGGCTGGAGCGATCTCAGCCGATGCGCTCGTCACGCTTCGGCGGATCGACAGTGACCTCGAGGGCCATCCCACGCCCCGCCTGCCGTTTGTCGACGTCGCCACCGGGTCGCTGGGCCAGGGGCTCAGCAACGGGGTGGGCATGGCCCTGGCAGGGAAGCTCGACAGGTCGCCCCGGACGGTGTTCGTCCTGCTCGGCGACGGGGAGTGCGCGGAGGGGAGTGTCTGGGAGGCTGTGGGGATCGCGGGCTACTACAAGCTCGACAACCTGGTGGCGATCGTGGACATCAACCGCCTCGGTCAGTCTCAGCCCACGATGCTCGAACATGACCTTCAGGCGTACCGCAAACGGTTCGAGGCCTTCGGCTGGCGGACGCTCTCCGTCGACGGCCACGACATGAGCCAGGTGGCGAAGACCCTGCGCCGAGCCAAACGGCGCTCCGGGCGACCGGCAGCCGTGCTGGCGCGGACCGTTAAGGGCAAGGGCATTCCGGAGATTGAAGACCGGGAGGGGTGGCACGGGAAGCCATTGAAGGAGGAGGCGGCCAAGCAGGCTATCGCCCATCTCGAGCGCCAGCTCCAGGGGGTCAGGTTGCCGCCCGTGCAGACCCCGGAACGACCTCCCACTCAGCCTGTCGCGCCCCCTCCCGCCCTGCTGCCCCTGCCGACCCCCACCTACGCGATCGGGGCGATGGTCGCCACCAGGGAGGCTTACGGGGAGGGGCTGGCGAAGCTCGGCAAGCTGAATCCGATGATCGTGGCGATTGACGGCGACGTCAAGAACTCGACGTACGCGGAGCGGTTTAAGGAGGCCTGCCCCGATCAGTACGTCGAAGGATTCATCGCCGAGCAGAACATGGTCGGCGCCGGAGCCGGGCTCGCCGCATGCGGAAAGATCCCGTTCGTCTCCAGCTTTGCATGCTTCCTCACCAGGGCCTTTGATCAGATTCGGATGGCCGCCATCTCTCAGGCGAACCTCAAGTGCTGCGGGTCACACTCAGGCGTGAGCATCGGCGAGGACGGGCCTTCGCAGATGGGGCTGGAGGACCTGGCGATGTTCCGGGCCGTACCGGGCTCGACCATCCTCTATCCCGCCGATGCCGTCTCCGCCGAGCGCCTGGTCGAGCTCGCCGCCGCGCATCACGGGATGGTCTACATCCGCACCTCGCGCCCGAAGACCCCGGTGATCTACCGGGCCGACGAGCCCTTCACCATCGGCGGGATGAAGGTGCTCCGCGCCACCGAGGCCGATCGCGTCACCGTGGTGGCGGCCGGGATTACGCTTCACGAGGCGCTCGGAGCCTGGGAGCAGCTCAGAGAGCAGGGGATCCCCATCCGGGTCATCGACCTCTACTCGGTCAAACCCCTCGATCGCGAACGGCTCCTGGCCGCCGCGCACGCCACAGGGGACCGTCTGATCACCGTGGAGGACCACTACGCGGAGGGTGGGCTCGGCGAGGCAGTCCTCGAAGCCGTGGCCACTCACGGGGTCCGGGTGCACAAGCTGGCCGTGAGGGAGCTGCCCCGGAGCGGGGACCCTCAGGCGCTGCTCGACCGGCACGGGATCAGCGCGAGGCGTATCATCGACACGGTGCTCCAGGTGACGGGCGCCACCGGGTAGGGGAGCTGCGAGAAGGCCCTCGGAGAGCACCAGGGGGTGAGAGAATGCGAGTAGCGTATGCCCTCGTTGCACTTGTGGCGATTGTCGCGACGATCTTCGCTTTTCAGAATCTCCAGCCGGTGATCATTCGCTTCCTGATCTGGGAACTGGACGGGGTGCCACTGGTCGTCGTGATCCTCATCTCCGGCGGCCTGGGCGTGCTCGCGATGAGCCTCAGAAGCTTCGCCCAGCGCTTGAAGCTCCGCTCCCAAATTCGCCAGCTCGAGTCCCGCCTCCGGCACCCTGAGAGTCCCAAACCCGCTGAGTAGCCAGAGACGACTATGGAGGAACCTGTCCGCCTGATCGAGACCGTCACGGGTCTCCTCGAGGAAGAGCGCGAGGAGCGTCTCGCCTTCCTCCTCGATGAGTCCCACCCGGCCGATGTGGCCCGGGTGCTCCGGGAATTGCCTCCCGCGGAGCAGGCCCGTGTCTTCGGACTCCTGGGGCGGGAGCAGGCCGGCGCGGTCCTCCACGAGATCGACGACCAGACCCTCCTGGCGCTCGTTCGAGGCCTGGATGAGACTGAGCTCTCCGACATCTTAGACCGCATGCCAGCCGACAACGCCGCCGCGGTGGTTGACAAGCTGCCGGCGGAGCAGGCGGAGCAGATCCTGGACCTCATGAAGGAGGAGCAGGCTGAGGAGGTCCAGGAGCTTCGCGAGTACGGCGAGAAGACGGCGGGGCGCATCATGTCCCCGCGCTTCGTCGCCGTTCACGAGGACGCCACGGTCGCCCAGGCCATCGATCACGTGCGCAAGGCGGTCTCGGCCGACGAGGTGTTCTATCTCTACGTCGTCGACGACCATGGCCACCTGCTGGGTCTCGTCCCCTTCCGCCGCCTGATCACCGCCGACCCGGAATGCCCCGTGAAGCTGATCCGGGTGGAGGATGTGGTGAGCGTGACGCCGGACACCGACCAGGAGGAGGTGGCCCGGCTGGTGGCGAAGTACAACGTCCTGGCCCTGCCGGTGGTAAGCCACGACCGGCGACTCCTGGGCACGGTCACGATCGACGATGTGATCGATATCATCCAGGAAGAGGCCACCGAGGACATCCAACGGCTGGCGGGCGTCCCAGGCGACGAAACGGTCTTCGACCCGCACCGGGCAGTGGTCACCAAGCGTCTGATCTGGCGGCTCATCAACCTGGCGACCGCAGTCCTGGCGGCCGCGGTGATCGGCCTCTTCGAGAAGTCGATCGAATCCCTTGCCGCCCTGGCCGTCTTCATGCCGATCGTGGCCTCCATGGGCGGGATCGGAACTACTCAGACCTCCACTGTCGTCATCCGGGGACTGGCGCTCGGGGACATGATACCGGCCCATCTCTGGCGGGTACTCAAAAAGGAAGTTCATCTGGCGCTCACCACCGGGCTCGCCAATGGCGTGGTGATGATGGCCATTGCCTACCTGTGGAAAGGGCAGATCTTGCTGTCCGTCATCGTCGGCGTGGCGCTGCTCTTCAACATGCTGGTGGCGGCTGTGGTCGGCGTGCTCGTCCCCTTAGCCCTCAAGACCTTCCGCATCGATCCGGCAATCGCCTCCAGCGTCATTGTGACGACCTTCACGGACGTCTTCGGCTTCTTCTCCTTCCTCGGCCTGGCGACCCTGCTCATCACCTTTCTCTTGTAGCGGTCTGCCCCGGGGCGCTCTCGATCTCTCCAACAAAACCGGGTGGCGCCGGGATTCCCCAAGGCGTACCCCGGGGGGTTGCTACCACCTGCCTCGGTGGAGGGTCCGCCGCCTTGTTCCCGTTCGCTTCTGCGGGTTGGCGCGGCTTCCCACGGCCCGAACCGTGAGCCACTGGCTTAAGCGTTCACGCACTCCACTTTGGCGCCGCTCGTCGCGCTCAATCGCGAGCTGGCGACGGACGCCGTCGCACAGCTTCCGCTGCCCCACCTGACGATCAGCAAGCGAAGTATGGCGTTGGACCGTTAACGACGCGCGGGGACTGCGGCGGGTGAACTGACGGGCAAGCGGTCGGTTCCTCGCCGGCCTCACCCGGCATCAAAGGTCTGACGACAGCGTGACACCCGGCTCCTCGCTGCGTGTCATCATGGCATCTCGCTGAAAGTCGGTCCGCGAGATAAGAACTAATCTTTTTACGTAGATCCAACGAGACAGACGGTTGGCATCCTCCCTGCACTTGATCCGTGCAGGAGGCTGCTCTTCGAGGGGGGTCATGACCATGCTCAAGCCCAAGCGCCACACGCTGCGGCAGGCCGCCTCGCTGGTGTTCGTGCTGACCGCGGTCCTCCCCCTGCTGATGTTCAGCTACAGCCTCTACCGCTTGAACGGCTTGAGGGAACTCGAGGGCCAGATCACCCTCGGCCTGGCTCTGGTGGTGGCACTGCTTGGTTTCTACATTTTGAGGAGAATGGTCGTCCGCATCTCCGATCTGCTTCGGACCGTGGGCAAGGTGAGAGAGCAGGGAGAACTTCCCCAACTGGCCGCGCACGAGAACCTGGAGCTGCCTGGGGTCGGCACGATCCAGGAATTCCACGAGCTCGCCGAAACCGTCGACCATCTCTGGGCCCTCTGGAAGGCCGAGGCGGCGCAGTACCTGGGCCGACGGGTGCTGGTATCGGTGAGGAATTCGCCACATCCGATCGCCGGCACCCTGGTTGAGGTGAGCGATGAGGGGGTGCTCCTCGGGAAGGACACACAGCAGGTGGGAATCAGCTACCGCAGAGTCTTGGCGATCGAGGCTGCCAGGCCTGGCTAGAGCCACGGTTTAACAAGGTTCGCGAGTCAGACTGACGGCCCACCTTGCGTAAGAGCGGGGAGACCTGCAGCCACGGGAATTCGGGCCGTCGATCCTCTCCCCGGAACACGATGAGCAACGCATGCCCCCACAAGGACAGGGCCGTTCCCCCTCTGCGATCTGGCGGGCCTCCTCGAGGTGGGGGCACGGACCCCGAGTCAGGGGGGCACGACGCCCAAGGTCAAGACCCGGGAGCTCCGCCGTCCCCCGGGCGTTCGCCTAAGCGCTGGGCGATCTCGGTTCGTACCCGATCGCGCAGCCGCACCATCTCCGGCCACTCCCTCCCCTCGGGCTGGATCGGGACGCCGATCGCCACGGTGATTGCCCCGGGCTTAGGGAGCCAGCTGTCCGCGGGGAGGATCTCCCGGGTTCCTCCGATCGCCACAGGGATCACCGGCCGACCGGCGTGCACGGCAGCCTTGAAGGCTCCGAGCCGGAACGGGAGCAGCCCGGGCGCCCGGACGAAGGTGCCCTCGGGAAAGAAGAGGAGCGAGGTGCCGCGGTGGAGCATCGCGGTGGCGCGCTCGGCGTCGGCCACGCTCCTGGAGAGATCGACCCGCTCGACGGTCAGGTGGCCGACCTTTCGGATCACGGCTCCGATCAGCCGGGTAGAGGCCAGCTCGCGCTTGGCGACGAAGCGGAACTCCGTGGGGAGCGCAGCGAGGAGGGCAACCGAATCCACGTAGCTCGCGTGGTTGGATGCGAGGACCGCCGGCCCGGCGCCGCGCAGATGCTCGAGCCCCTTGACTCGGATCCGGCAGCCGCCGAGCGCCAGTATGCTGCGGCACCAGAGCCGTACGAGCCGGCCTGCGGGGCGCCCGCTCGGGAACAGCAGCAGGAGCCCCCACACTGCCGGCAGCGTGATCAGCAGCAGCCCTCCGAGATAGCTCGCAAAGGCCAGGGCGCCTGCTCGCTCGACCGCCCACCGGACCCGCGCGCCGAGGTCCTGGACGATAAGCCGGGTCCACTGAGCCGGGGCCGATCGTCGCCCGCGCCCGAGCTCCCCGCGCACATAGGCCTGGCGCGTCGCGCCCCTTCGCACCTTCCCGCTCGAGGTCTTGAGGACCGAACCCGGACGGCTGATGACCACGGTGTCGGGCGGGATCCCGAGAGCCGCAACCACGCGGTCGACGACGGCCGCCCTGAGCCGTTCCCGGCTCTCCGGCGCGGTCTCTCGGCTCTCGGCGACGATGACGAGTCGTTCAGTCCCGATCTCCGGATCGGCAAGGCCGAAGGCAGCCACACATCCCTTCCGGATACCGGGAAGATCGCCGACCTCCTGCTCCACCTCCTGGGGATAGAGGTTCCGGCCAGCCTTGATCACGATGTCCTTCTCGCGGCCCGTGATGAAGAGGTCGCCGTCCGCCCAGTAGCCGAGATCGCCGGACTCCGTCCAGCCGTCGTGGAGGATGGCCAGCGTAGCCTCCGCGTTCCGCCAGTATCCGGTGCTCACTGACGGGCCGCGGAACTCGATGCGCCCCTCGATCCGGTCGCCCAACGGCTGGCCGGCGGCATCGACAATCCGCACCTCGTGCTCCGGCAACGGACGGCCGCACGAGACGAAGCGGAGAGGGGTCAGCTCCTCCGGCGTGGCCGGGTGCGCCTCGCGCGAGCGCTGGAACGGCTCCCGGGCCACCCGGTCCACCCGGGGTGGGAGGCCGATTGAGGGCACAGTCAAGGCAGCCGAGCTCTCGGCGAGGCCGTAGACCGGACACATCGCCTCCCGCCTGAAGCCGTGCGGGGCGAATCGGCCGATGAAGCGCTCGATCGTCTCCGGACTCACCGGCTCGGCGCCATTGAACGCAAGCCGCCAAGAGCTCAGGTCGAGCCCCTGAATCTCGTCGTCCCTCACCCTGCCGACGCAGAGGTCGAAGGCGAAGTTCGGGGCGGGAGAGACGGTGCCGCGGTGAGCGTGGAGCGCCCACAGCCAGCGCGCCGGGCGGGCGAGGAACTGAAGCGGCGAGAGGATCACGATCGGGATGCCGAAGCAGAGGGCTCCGAGCCACGAGCCGATCAGCCCCATGTCGTGGTAGAGCGGGAGCCAGCTCACCCCGACGTCATCCGGCTGGATCGCGATCGCCCGGCCGCTGGCGCGAATATTCGCCAGGATGTTCGCGTGGGTCAGGAGAATCCCCTTTGGCTCGCCCGTGCTCCCCGAGGTGTACTGGATGAGAGCGAGGTCGCCCGGAGCGGGGCGGAGCGGCGGCGCTCCGCTCCCGGGGAGCGCGAGCTGTTCCGCCGTGGTCACCCCCGTGAGAGATGGGACGCGCGAGAAGAGCAGGCCCGCGACGCGCTCGGCCTGCCGGAAGGTGATGAGCAGGCGCGCCTGGGCGCTCCGCAGAATCCCGATCTGGCGGCGGGCGTACTCCTCGATCTGGTCCAGGCGGAAGGGCGGGTAGATGGGCACGGGGACGCCGCCGGCGAGGAGGACACCGAAGAAGCTGTGGAAGAATGCCTCCTCGGTCCTGAGCATGAGGGCTACCGACTCGCCCGGGTGCAGGCCGCGTTCGCGGAGACCCGCGGCGAGGGCCGCCGCCCGATCCCAGAGTGCCCCGTAGCTGATCGGCCGCTCCTGCCCGTCCTCCTCGCCGAGGAAGATATGCACGCGCTCCGGATCGACCTCGGCCTGCCAGCGGAGCACCTCCGTGAGAGTCCGGCCCGGGGCCTGCGCGGAGATCCGAGGCCCGAGCGCCGCCCGCGGCTCAGGGATGCCCGCGGGGGCCGAGGGTTCGGCCGCGACGATCGCGCTGGCCAGATCGCGCGCGCTCCCCACATCGGCCATCACCGCATCGGGGAGGCGTACCCCGAACGCCTGCTCGAGGCGGAGGAGCAGCTCGACGCGCTCCAGGCTCCCAATGCCCAGGTCGCGGTCGAGGGAGTCGTCGAGCGCGACAGCGCCCCGGGTTCGGGGCCCGCCGAGCTCGGCGACGAGCCCCCCGATGATGTCGAGGACCTCTCGCTCGACCGCTTGGCGGTCGGCCTCCCGGGCGCCTGATGTTATATGGCTTGGGAGCGTCACTCGAATGCGATCTCGGCCGTCGTGCCCAGCCTGAGGGAAACATGGACCGCCTCGGGCCGTCGGTTGGGGCCGAAGGTAATCCGTGCGGGATGGCTCGCCATGGCCCACGACGAAAAGCGGGTGATGTCCAGGAGGCAGACAGGCTGGCCGGCTTCGGGGTCCTGGGTCACCGTCAACCGGAGCGGCACGATGTCGGCCCCGTATCCTTTGGCCTGAACATCGTCCAGCTCCTCCCCTTCCGCGCTTGCCCGACGGACGACGGATGTCCGATAGGCCCCCGGGCCGTCCGCCTCCAGCTGGCCCTCGGCGTAGTTCAGGATAACCGTCACGAGGTCATCCAACGGTTGGCCGGCCGGAATCCCGATCACGTCCTCCCCGACGCGCCAGCGGCCCAGCAGGAAGCTCTGGCTGGCGTGACGGTAGTGGACGAGGCCGCGGTCGTAGTCGTAGGTGATATGGGTCCGGCTCTCGCGCCCCCTGGCATTGAACTGTAGCGATGTAGCCGTCGGGGCGAACCGCCGCTGCCGGATGAGGCCTTCCGACTCTATCCGGTTGGCGATTCGTGGCCCCTGCCCTGAGATCAAGACCCGGTAGCGCCCG
>JBHIBG010000093.1:0-10461 GCA_046758965.1 Methylomirabilia bacterium
TGGGCGTGGATCCGGGACATCGTGGACCATCGGGTCCGCCGCCAGCGGATCCTCTAGCGGGAACGAACCCGTCGCGCGCGATTCCGGGACACGGTGCCCCCCAATCTCCCTCGCCCTCACCCCTTCGCTCCCGCTGGCGCTGTTCGGGGGCTCAGGGCTGATCCTCAGGGAGGACCCAGATGCGGCAACGGTTCCCCCGCCATCCGATCCAGGTTCCGGTTCTGTACCGGCGGTTAGACCTGGAGGACCCTGCCGGAGCGGATATCGGCTGGAGCATGGACCTGAGCGAGGGAGGGGCGCGGCTCGATCTCAGGGCCTTGGTCAGGGTGGGGAGCAGGCTGGGGCTCGTGCTCTTCACCCATCCTGAAGCAGTCGAGGCCGAGGCGCGCGTGATCTGGACCCGGAAACAAGATTACGACGCTGTGCACCACGGCGTCGAATTCCTCTATCTCCCCTCCACCCATTTCACCGCGCTCCTCAAGGCGTTCCCCCAGGAGCACTCGGTGCGGCAGCGAGCTATCCGCCTGCCGATCACACTTCCGGCCCAGTGCCGGGCCCCTTGCGAGGGCCTCCCACCCCTCCGGGGGTGGACCGGTGATATCAGCCGGACCGGCGTCCTGCTCTTCCTGCCCCGGCAGCTTCCCCTGAATACGGAGGCCGAGGTCACCCTCGAGGATGCTCGGGGGAAGCTCCGCCTCCCCGGTCGGGTCCGATGGGTGGACGGCTCACGTAACGGCATGGGGCCGATCCGCCACGGGATCGAATTCCTGCAGCCGCCCCTCGAATCCCGCAGGCTCTTGAGCCTGTTCCTGGGGACCTTTGCCAAGGAGAGCTTGGCGGACCTGCTCGTGGATGTCACTCCCTAACACCCCGCTCCGCCGGACCCGTCGGTTCGGCCCTTCCCCTCCCCTGAGTGGCGCTTCCGGCTGAGGCCCAGGGCGGCGAAGAGCGCCACCTCAATGGAGCAGACGGAACTCGACCCGGCCGGGCAATCGCTTCGTGACGGCGTGAGGGTTCCCCGTCACCACGAAGAGCCGTTTTTGCGCGACCCCGCGGCGGACCAGGGTCCGCTCGATGAGGCGCGCCCGTTTTTCGGCAAGGGCCTTGAGATCCTGCTCGGTCACACCCCGTCCGCGAGGCCGTTTGCGTGCGAGGGCCGCGGCCTCGCGGGTGCTGGCGCGTCCCCGGATTTGCAGCTCGACCTTCGGCTTGGTTCGGAGGAAGGTGACCAGCCTGTCGAGTCGAGCCGCGGCCTTCGGATCCGGCGTGAGCGAACCTGGCTGGAAGCCGACGGGATCGATCCGCACCTCAGTGATCTTGCCGCCCACTGTGAGGATCTTGCCGAGGAGCCGGAAGGGGATTGCGAGGGCCTTCATCACGGCGTTCCGGACCCCCTTCCACACCACGCTCCCGAACCGGAACTCGGGGTTATCCAGATCGCCCTCGACGGGGATCCGCAGCCGGATCTCACTGTTGTGGCCCTCCAGGAGGATCAGGGCGAGCTTCAGCGGGATCCCCACCTGCCTCTGGAACTCGTTGCCCAGGGCGTCGCCGAGCTGGATCTGCCGAATCCGAATCTCATAACCTGCGGCGAGGTTGCCGGCGTCGTAGCGGTACTTGACCGCCGTGGTCACCCGGCCGCGACGCACTCGGTGCTGAACGTACTTCTCGGCGTAGGGGTTCAGCCGGGACAGCTCGTAGTCCTGGACTCTTCCCTCAAGGTAGACCTTGAGGGGCCGGGCGGCGGGTGTGAACCATCCCTGGAACTCGAGGGGGCTGGACTCACCGGCCCTCCCCTGGAACCGGAGGCTGGCTTGACCGGCCTGCGGGGTCGGGTAGCGTACCTCGGCCCTCAGGTTGGACAGGGCCCCGGTAAAGCTGGGCGTGAGGGTCCTATCTACAAACTCTACACGGCTGTCCTCGACGGCCACGTGGTGGATCATGATGGGTGCCGGGGCACCGCTCCTCGGGCCGGGCGCAGCGCCCGCCGCATCCTCCGGCGTCGGGGCAGCCCACAGCCGCCGGAGGTTGACGGTCCCGCCACGGTCCCGTGTCACCCGGAGGGTTGCCCCGGTGATCTGAACCTTGGCGATGTCGGCGGACAGGGTCGGCCTGTTCCTCACCCGGGTGAGATCGGCCGTCAGCCGGGTGACGCGCAGAAGGGGATCCTCGTCGCCGGGCAGTGTGAAGGCGAGACCCTGCCCCTCGACGGTGCCCCCGGCCTCGATGCGCAGATACCCCTCTCGGGTCCACGCCGCGGTCACGTCCAAGCTTCCGTGGAAGGTTCCCGCACGCGCCTCAGCGTTCCCCAGGAGGAGATACACGTACCCCTGAAAGGGTGAAAGGGGGACGCCAGTCCCGGTGAGCTGAAAGCGGGTGATGAAGGGATCAAGGTGAAGCGTGCCGACGAATCGCAGGGGGGCCTTTCCCAGCCGGGCCTCGCCCGTCACCGCCCCCGGCTTCGCCTCGACCGTGAACGCCACTGGCCGGACCGTGAGCTTGACGTCCTGGAGGACGCTCGTCACCACGGGGGTCGTGGTGCGGTCGTGGATGGTCACCACCCCCCCGCGGACCTCGACCTGCTCGATGGAGAGGTCGCCGATTGTCCCCCCGCCGGCCGCCCGTGGGCGGAAGAAGTCGTCAACGTTCCAACGGCTCGGTCCGGTCCGCTCGATGGAGAGGACTGGCTCCCGAGCCGTTGCGGTGTGGATCCTCAGCCGCCCACGGAGGAGGGCTTCCCGGGAGAAGCTGAGCTCTAGCCTCGGCACCCGCAGGATGGGCTCTGCACCATTCGTGCCGCCGATAACGAGGCCCGAGATGTGCGCCCTACCTGTGAAGAGGTTCAGGTCCACGTCCGCGATGGCGACGGGTGCTGTGATCCGGGCCTGGAGCTCCCGCACGGCGAGACGGCGCACCACCTCCGGCAGCAGCAGGAGGGCGAGGAGGATCAGGAGGATCACCACACCCGGGGCCGTGGGGACGCGGCGAGGCCGGTGGGAGGCCATGGGGTGGTTCAGACCTGATGCGGGCTTGCTGGAATTCACGTAATCTCCCGGGTCAGAAGGCGCTCTGACTGGAGTGGGGAGCGTCCTGACGGGGGTGCCAACCTCTTCGCCGGCTGCCGTCTCTGGGGTTGCCAGGAGAGAGGTGCACCCGGCCAGACCTTTCCTTCTCCAGGCATCTCTGATAGGCTCTCCCCACTCACTCTGCATTTTCCCTGCCAGCCAGTTGGCAGCCGGGCGCGGGGTCGCCGGGTTCCGCAGGGGACAGATGTGTCCGGGGCAGGAGGGGTAACCCGATGCGCGAGATCGCAGCCGAGACCGTCGGCGACGTCGTGCGCAGCCTGGCCATCGAGGCGAACACCGCCATGGGCGAGGACATGGTCCGGGCGCTGGAGCGGGCCCGCGAGCAGGAGGTCTCCCCCCTCGGGCGGGAGGTCCTGGGGCGCATCCTCGAAAACCAGGCCCTGGCGCGGCGCGAGGGGGTTCCCCTCTGCCAGGACACGGGCTATGCCGTCCTCTTCGTGGAACTCGGCCAGGAGGTCCGCGTCACCGGGGGGGGCCTGGGGGAGGCCATCAACCAAGGGGTCCGCCGAGGCTACTGCGAGGGGTACCTCCGCAAGTCGATCGTGGCTAGCCCGTTCCACCGGGTGAACACCGAGGACAACACCCCGGCCATCATCCACTACGACATCGTCCCAGGGGACCGGCTTCGCATTCACTTCCTGGTCAAGGGGGCCGGCTGAGACAACATGAGTCGGCACGTGATGCTGACGCCGGCCGAGGGCATTCAAGGAATGAAACGCTTCGTTGTCGAGGCCGTGTCCCAGGCGGGGCCCAACCCGAGTCCCCCCCTCGTGGTGGGGATCGGGATGGGGGGCAGCTTCGCCCAGTCCGCCCTCCTGGCCAGCAGGGCGTTAACCCGCCCCGTCGGCGAGCCGAGTGCGGATCCCGCTGTGGCGGCCCTGGAGCGCGAGCTCCTGGAGGAAATCAACGCCCTCGGGATCGGCCCGGCCGGGTTCGGGGGCAGGGTGACCGCTCTGGCCGTCCATATCGAGAGCCACCCCACTCACATCGCCGCCTTTCCGGTGGCGATGAATCTAGACTGCCACTCACACCGATGCCGGAGCGTGACGCTATGACCGAAGACCCGGCCCCCCGTCGGCTTCAGACCCCCCTCAGCCCAGAGGCGGTCCAGCGCCTGGCCGTCGGCGACCAGGTCCTCCTGGACGGGGTGATCTATGCGGCTCGCGACGCGGCCCACGCCCGGCTGGTCCAGGGGTTACAGGGAAGGGAGGAGCCGCCGATCCCCCTTGAGGGGCAGGTGATCTTCTTTGTGGGCCCCACGCCGGCCAGGCCAGGACAGGTCATCGGGTCGATCGGCCCCACCACGGCGTCGCGGATGGATTGCTACTCGCCGGTCCTGATCGCCCGGGGGCTCCGCGGGATGATCGGGAAGGGGAAGCGGGCGCCGGAGGTCCGGGAGGCGATGCGGCGGCATGGCTGCGTCTATTTCGGCGCGGTGGAGGGGAACGCCGCCCTCCTCGCCCGCCAGGTCCGCGCGGCCGAGGTCGTGGCCTACCCGGACCTCGGGCCCGAGGCGATCTACCGCTTTCTGGTCGAGGCGTTCCCAGTCATCGTGGTCAACGACGTCGCGGGCCGGGACCTCTACGAGGAGGGCCGGGCCCGCTACGCCCAGGCTGTTGACGAAGGAGCCGGGACAGGGTAGTTGGATGGGCGGGGAAGGGGCGGGTGAGCGACGGGGAGGAGCGATACTCCGACCGTATGATATGGTCACCTTCGACTGCTACGGGACGCTGATCGACTGGAAGCGCGGGATCAGCAGGGCGTTCCGCGAGGCTGCCGCAGTGGATGGGGTCCCCCTGGATCCCGGGACGGTGCTCACCGCCTACGCCGAGATCGAGCCGCTGGTGGAGGCCGAGGCCTACCGAAGTTATCGTGCCGTCCTCACCGAGACGGCCCGGCGCGTGGCTGCCCGCCTGGGCTGTCCCCTCGCTGAAGCGCGGACGCACTTTCTGGCGGACAGCCTGCCGACCTGGCCGCCCTTTGCCGATACGAACCCGGCCCTTCGGCGGCTGGCTGGGGCGGGCTACCGGCTGGGCATCCTGTCGAATGTGGACGATGACCTGCTTGCTCTGACCCTGCGCCATTTCGACGTCTCCTTCGAGCTGTTGGTGACCGCAGAGCAGGTCCGCTCGTACAAGCCGGCCCTCGGCCACTTTCACGCGGCGCGGGACCGGATTGGGGCGGGCCAGTGGCTGCATGCCGCCCAGAGCTACGTCCACGATGTGGCGCCGGCCCGGTCGCTGGGGGTCCCCGTGGCGTGGATTAACCGCACGGGTCAGGTGGCGCCGGGTAGAGACCTTCCCGACCGTGAATTTCCCACGCTGACGGAGCTGGCGGACTGGTTGGCGGCATCCGTCCCTGAAGGGCCGAAGCGCTACTGAACCGCGGCGGGACAAGGAGAGGTGCTCGGCGTGAAGGCCGCGCTTCCAACACGGCCTCGCGCTCTTCTATCGCGTGGTGTTCCCCTGCTGCTTGGTGGTGATGGCGCCCAGGAGGAGGCCCTGAAACTCCTGGAACGAGAGGGGACCTCCGAGTAGCTCGATCCCGTGCCGGATAGACCCCGCCGCGGCGCCCTCCCCATCCACCCAGCGGACCATCCCGTGCAGGGCATGCCGGGTGGGGGTCTGGAAGGTGAGCTTCACCGCGGCGCCTAGGGTCAGGCGCATGGGGAGAGAGAGCATAACCCCGGTGGGACTGATGTTGTGGGTCGACCCGAGCATGGGAGGCTGTGAGCTCTTCACTACGTGGCACTGGACTGGGAGTGCGATCGGGAGGCGGACGAGCTCCTGCGGGAGCGGTTGCTCGCGAATGAGCGCCTGCCGGAGGGTGCTTTGTTGAGTGGGGCTCAGGTCGAAGAACTCCACGCCGTGGAGAGCGCTCTGTGGGGTCACGACTTTGGCCCAGACCACGCGTGCCTTGGCCTCGACCGGGTCGCGGCGCGTCCGATGCGTGAAGAGGACGAGCTTCAGCTGACACCCCACCGGCAGGGCGGCCGCAAGCTTGATACAGGCTCCACCCTCCCCCAGGTCCTCAGTCCAGCCGAGCTCGGGCCTCGACGGCTTCTCCTGGTCGAGTCGCTGGTAGGCGACTGGGACCGTGAAGGGCTTTCGTCGAAATTGCTGCTGCATGGCCGGGCTATGGGTGCAACGAGGGTGCCAGATCCCTTGGTCGGGGTTTCTGTCCTTGATCTATTTGAAAAATAAGGGTTTACAGATGTCCGGCAGTAGATGGCCAAATGGTGCCGCCCGTCGATCAGGAGGGGGGATGTCGTCAATCCGGACACCTCACCAGCTTGGCCGCCGTAAGGAGTAGCCGAATCCCGGAACGCGGACCGGATGCCGGAGGTGCGTGGCCGTACCCACGCGGGCGACATCCTGGCATCGTTGTTGCAACGAGAGGCGCTCCATGCGGCAACGATTCCCGCGCTACACCATTCAGATCCCAGTCTTCTTCAGGCAACTGGACGAGGGGAAGTCTCCCCAGACCGGGATCGGTCTGACGCAGGATCTGAGCGAGGGGGGCGCCTGTCTGCTGCTCGAGGGCGAGTTGGTCGTGGGATGCCGTCTGGACCTCTTCATGTTCGTGGAAAAGGAGATCGCCGAAGCCGAGGCGCGCGTGGCCTGGATTCAGCCACGGGACGAGGCAACGTTCTACCACGGCGTGGAGTTCATCCAGCTCACCCCTGGCCAGCATACATCCATCCTGAAGCTTTTGCACCAGGGGGAGTCCTTCCGGCGGCAGTCGCTCCGCCTCCCCCTCACGCTGTCAGTCTCCTGCCAGGTCGTCGGCGACGATACCCCTTCCATAGAGGGTCAGACCTGTAAGATCAGCCGCACCGGTGCCGAGATCCTCCTGCCCCGGCTCGTTCCGCCCCACACCGTGGTCGAGATCACCCTTTCCGAACCCGTCACGACACCGCTGCTCGGTCAGGTGCGATGGGCGAAGGAGGTGAGCGGGGGCGCACACCCGTTCCGCCACGGGGTCGAATTCCTCCGAGGTCCCCTCGACACCTGGGCCTTTCAGCGTCTCCTCGTGAGTACGCTGCCGGAAGAGGACCGAGCAAAGCTGGAGCGGCAACTCAGCCGGTAACGCCCACGCTGTTCTACGATGAGGATCGCCATGTGGCAGCTCTTGCCTCGGTTTCCGCGATACGCCATGCGATTTCCCGTGTTCTTCCGGAGACTGGAGCGGGATGACCAGGGGCAAACGGGTGTGGGCCTGACCGAGAACGTGGGGGAGGAGGGCGCCTCGGTCCTCCTTGACACCAGCCTGCCGCAGGGATGCCGACTGGGTCTCGTGCTGTTCGTCAGGAATGAGCTGGTCGAGGTAGAGGCGCGCGTGACCGGGGTCCAGCCCCAGGGCGGGCGCGACGTCCTCCACCACCTGGAATTCACACCGCTCACACCTGCCCAGCAGATCACGCTCCTGAAGCTCTTGCCCCAGGAGAAATCCTTCCGCCGGCGATCGTTGCGCCTGCCCATGACCCTACCCGTCACCTGCCGGGTCCACGGGGACGATTCCGCTTCCCTGAAGGGCGAGACCCGAAATCTCAGCCGCACCGGCGCCGAGATCCTCCTGCCCCAGCCCCTTTCTCCAGAGGCCATGATCGAGGTCACCCTGGGGGAGGCCCCGGAGACCCGCATGCCCGGCCGGGTGCGATGGATGGGCGAGGGGAGTGAGGAGACGGGCTGGATTCGTCATGGGGTGGAATTTTTCTGGCCGCCCCTTTCGGCAGAGGTCTTCACCCACTTCTTGCTGAGCACGCTCCCCAAAGAGGACCAGGAGCGGCTGCTGGAAGACCTCGGCCAGTAACGCCCCCCCTGTCTCCGTCCGCACCCCGGGGGTCGGCTCGTCCCAAAGCAACTGCCCAGTTCCCGATGCCTGACCTCACGACCGTCCCAATCTTGACGAGGAGTTTCGTTGGCGGAAGGGATACTGGCATTGATGTTGCATCATAAGGAGTTCCATGCAGCAACAGCGATTCCCTCGATACGCCATCCAGGTCCCGGTCTTCCTCAGGAGACTCGACCAGGAGGAGACTGTCCAAACGGTCATTGGCCTCACCCAGGACCTGGGCGAGGGGGGCGCCTGCCTGATGCTGGAGTTCCGGCTCCCCGTGGGATCCCTGCTGGGCCTTGTCATCCTTGGCGAGGGAGAGGTGGTCGAAGCCGAGGCGCGCGTGAAGTGGGTCCAGGCCCGGGACGAGACCACCTGCTACCACGGGGTGGAGTTCATCCAGCTTTCCCCGACGCAGCATGAGGCCCTCCTGAAGCTGCTGGCCCAGGAGGATTCCCTACGGCGGCAGTCACTCCGCCTCCCCCTCACGCTGTCAGTCACCTGCCAGGTCGTCGGAGCCCACGCTCCTCTCATGGAGGGTGAGACCCGTACCATCAGCCGCACCGGGGCCGAGATCTATCTCCCCCAGGTCCTCCCCCTGGAGACCGACGTTGAGCTGACGCTTCACAACGCCCCCGGGAAGCGACTGCCGGGTCGCGTGCGATCGGTGGAGGGGGCAGGCCAGGACTCCGGGAAGATCCGCCACGGGATCGAATTCGTGGATGGGCTCCTCGCCTCCGATACCTTCTCGACCCTCGTCCTGAGCACCCTGACCGGGGAGGATTGGGCGAAGCTGTTGCGGCAGTCCGGTCAGTAACACCTCCCTACCTCATCCAACCACCGCTATATTTCCAGAGGTTGCTGATCCGCACTGGGCCTGGCCAAGGGTCCTCACCTCCGCGTTGATGGAGTGGGTGCGGGGAAGCTAGACTGAGGCCTACGGGTCGCGGGGGTGAAGTAACGGCGGATTGGTGGGGCACAAAATGGGCTTCGTAGCCCCCGGCAGCATGCAGGCACCGGGCGGGCGCACCGCGTCCCCCGGTGCTTCTTGTTTTTACGTGCAGCGTTCAGTTGGCCAGTGTCGAGGGAGGAATTGGTCAACAAAAGATTTGATAGGATGAAAAAGGCTGCACACTCGGAGTGGGATACCATACGGTCTCGAGGGACCACGCGGATTCGAGATCCGCTGCCGGTGCTCACTCCGCCCAGGGCGGAGGGCACAGATCCCAACCACGGAGGTGCAGCCATGCCGCAGTATATCGGAATCGACTTGCACAAGGCAACGGCCTTTATCACCCGGATGGACCAGCGCGGACGCATCCTGGAACAGGTGAACCTGCGCACGGACGCGGCAACGCTAAAGGGCTATCTCCAGCGGCTCCGGTCGGACACCCGCATCGCGGTCGAGGCGACGGGGCACTGGACCTACCTCTATGAACTGATCGAGGATCGGCACCCGGATCTGGTGCTCGCTCACCCGTTGAAGACCAAGGCGATTGCCAGTGCGCGGATCAAGACCGACAAGATTGATGCGACCACCTTGGCCCACTTGTTGCGGGCTGATCTGCTCCCCGCAGCCTACATCCCGCCCCGGCCGGTGCGGGATACCCGGGAGGTCCTCCGCACCCGGGCATCCCTCGTCCGACTCCGGACCCAGGTCAAGAACAAGGTGCACGCCATTCTCACCAAGAATGGGATTCGGACGCCGACCAAGACGCCCTTTGGCGTCAAGAGTCGCCGCGTCCTCGCCACGGTCCCGCTCCGCCCCTGTTACCGCCTCGCCCTCGATGGCTACCTCCGCCTGCTGGAGGCGCTCACCGCGGAGCTCGCGACGGTCACGGCCACCATCGAGGCCCAGGTGCAGCAGGAGCCGCAGGCCCAGCTCCTGTGCACCATGCCGGGGATTGGGCCGTACTCGGCGTTGCTCATCCTCAGCGAGATCGGGGACGTGCGCCGCTTCCCGGATGCCCGGCGCCTCTGCTCCTATGCCGGGCTGGTCCCGTCGGTACATGCCTCCGGGGGGAAGACGCGCCGGGGCCGGTTAACCAAACAGGGGTCGAAGTGGTTGCGCTGGATCCTCGTCGAGGGGGCGATCCACGCCCGCAATGGCGCGCCCCAGTTTCGGAGCCTCTACCACCGGGTGGCGAAGAAGCACGGGGCGAATACCGGGCGCGTGGCGGTGGCCCGCGCTATGCTCAAGGCGATCTATGCGATGCTACGGAAGGGCGAAGCGTTTCGCCCGATAGACACGAGGATCACCGGTCAGCGCCGTGGGGTCATGGCCACTGCCTAACCGGCAGAGAGGCCCTGAGATTTGATTGCGCGGCCGGTGTCCCATCTTCTCGTGTGCCGGTGAGCACGCATAGGTGACTGACGACTAGTCCATGGAGACTCTGGAGGGACCCAGGCCAAGGGGGCAGTCTTTTCACTTGACACGCTTTTTCATAGGTGACCCCTTATTGATACAGATAGCCGAACGACGACAATTAGTCAACAAAAGATTTGACCCCTTATTATGACCCCTTATTAGACCCCTTAT
>JBHIBG010000094.1:0-10198 GCA_046758965.1 Methylomirabilia bacterium
GAAGAGGGACCGAAAGAGATCCTCCGCTATCCCGTGCGCGGGCACGTGATCGGTTGGGGCCTGGCCTTTGACAGGAAGTTCGCCGCCAAAGTCCTCAATCAGAAGGAAGTGAACGGAATCTCCACGGTGGAGGTTCAATTGAGCGCCTCGTACTACAACGCTCTGTTCAAAGAGATGCGCGTCAGATCTTTGGAGCACCTGCTTTTCTCGACCAAACGAACCGCCCGCTTCGTGTGGAACCCGCTCGAACGCCGGTTCGTCCTGGATGACTCAGGATCCGAACTGTCGAGAGAACACATTGACGGATTGTTTAATGACGTCCACGGAGGATTTCTTAAACACAACTTCGAAGAGCTCACCACGCTAGCCGCCAGTGGGGGTGACGATGAGAAGGCATGGCTTAAGGAGTTCTTGCGTCTGGTCGGGGAAGAAAATCGCAGTGAGGGGCGGAAGTGTAGGACAATCAGGAAAATTGGGGACCTTGCGTTCTTGAAATGTGGTTAGCGTCCTCGAGGAGGCAGTCATGCCCCGCCGCCAGCGATTCGTTGTCCACGAGCACAAGGCATCGCGCTTGCACTACGACTTCCGTCTCGAGCTGGGTGGTGTCCTCAAATCGTGGGCGGTTCCCAAAGGCCCGTCCATGAACCCGGCCGACAAACGGCTTGCCGTGATGGTTCCGGACCATCCGATCGAGTACATCGACTTCGAAGGGATCATCCCGGAGGGCAGCTACGGCGCCGGACCGGTCGTGATCTGGGACTC
The DNA here is from genome assembly GCA_046758965.1 of Methylomirabilia bacterium. Classification (GTDB taxonomy): domain Bacteria; phylum Methylomirabilota; class Methylomirabilia; order Rokubacteriales; family CSP1-6; genus JBHIBG01. Next base: position 763 of record JBHIBG010000094.1, read on the forward strand.
CGGCACGTATGAAACGATCGAGCCCGGCGACCCCGAGGCGCGGCTCAAGGCCGGGAAATTCGCCTTCGTTCTCGAGGGGAAAAAGCTGAAGGGCGCGTTCGCGCTCGCTCGGTTCGGCAGGGGTAAGACGGGCAAGGAGTGGCTCTTGATGAAGAAGAACGACCGGTATGCCGATCCCTCGTCGACGCTGAAGACCGAGCTGACTCCCCAGCGACTCAAGAGGCTCGCGGTCAAGACGCCACCCTGCGACACGACGTAGCGATGGGGTGGCAGCCCAGACCCTTCTCCGGGCTGACAGAGTGGACCTTATTTGCTGGGCAGCGAGGCCAGGAGCGCTTCGACGAGAGCGCGAAGTTCCTCCGGCGCGCTCGAGCCGACGCGTCGCCTCAGCTCCTCGAGGAGCTGCCAGGTCTGAGGCCCTGTGATCTCGAGCCCGGTCTGCGTCGTCACCTCGCGGATTGCGGCGAGGGACGAGCGGTTCAGGGTCAGGGAGAGCACGTCGAAGCGGTTGTAATTGCCGGCCAGGTCGTGGTGGATCTTCCGCCGGATGATCGCCTCGAGGTCGATCGTTCCGTAGACGATCTCCTCGGCGCCGGCTGCTGCCGGGCCCGCGATGACCTTGCCGTCGGGTCCCAGGATCCCCGTGAAGGTCTGGCTCTCCTCGCCGAGGAGCCGGCGCTTCTCCTGACTGTCCCCAAGGATCTCTCGCATCTCCGGGCTGATCAGGCTCCCCGCCACCACCACGAAGCAGCTCCCCTCGAAGGCGTGGGCCGCCGACCGAATCTCGATGGCATGCTTCAGGTCAAATGCGTCCCCTGCCGGGCGGGCCGGGTAGTTGGCCACGTGGACCTGCTCCCCCTGGGCCATGAGGGCGAAGCGGGCCAGGGGGTTCGTGTTCTCCCCGCAGCAGAGGGTGCCAAGGCGCCCTACCGCCGTGTCGTACACCCGGAGGGTCGAGCCGTCGCCGAAGCTCCAGATCATTTTCTCGGCATAGGTGGGCATGAGCTTCCGGTGGCAGCCGAGGAGGGAGCCGTCGGGGGCGAAGATCAAGTTGGTGTTGAAGAGCTCCCCCATGCTTCGTCGGCTCCGCTCGTTGACCCCGATAACCACATACGCTGAGGCCTCTCGGGCCGCCTGGCCCAACTTCTCGGTGAGGGGGCCGGGGACCTCGACGGCCTCCCGCACCAATTGGAGGAAGTAGCGCTCGTTAGCCTGGGGGCGGTCCAGGTAGATCCAGTGCGGGAAGCCGGGGACGAAGACCTCCGGGAAGGCGACCAGCCGCGCCCCGGCGCCCCCGGCCTGCCGGATCAGGGCGCAGGCCTTGTCCACCGTGACGTCTCGGTTCAGATAGACTGGAGCAGCCTGGACCGCGGCAGCGGTGAAGATCGGCCAGCCTCGGTTCATATCAAGACCTCCTGATTTCGAGGGACACATGTCATCCCGGTCAGCTCACGCTGCGGCTCTGTGTCTCACCTGAATCATCCCGCCCGCGTGATCCAGCTCTCCTCCGCCACACCCCCCGAGGATCACCTGAGATCTGCCTGTCCGGCAAGTCATAGGCCAAGAGATCGGCGGAGTTGTCTGCCGATAGCTTCCAAGTCGGCTTTCGGCATCGAGCCAAGTTTCCTATCGATCATTGGCCGCTTGATGGTTCGAACGATCCCCGTCGCCAGGGAAGGAAAAAGCAATCCGGCCCCTTTCCGATCGGAGATGAGATGGTCGCCGAAGAGACGCCGTCTGACGTTGCTGGTGATGGCCGCCACGATCACTTCCTGCCGCGCGCGGTGGTAGGCCGAGGAGCTGATGATGCCGGCGGGGCGGAGCGTCTTCCCCAGCTCATCCGAGAACACGAAACCGACCAACACTACGTCGCCCCGGCTATAGGCGGTCATACTCGGCGTCTCTACGATTGCCCCACAGCTCCGCTAGCACAGGATCCGCCTTGGCCGTTAGAGCGAACACCTCCAGGCTCTCATCGCCGAGATCGTCCCGAAGCCGCTCTTCAATCGCCTCCAGCACGTACTGCCGGACCGTGAGATCGCGCTTTGCCGCTGCCAGCCGAAGGCGACGGCGCACTTCCGGCCGCACGTCAACGCTGATCCGAGGACGTTTCGCCGAAGCCTCCATTGGCCGTGCCATGTCGTCGTGTCTCCTGCAGGGAAGAATGGCGCAAATACTCCATGGTGCCAATGACACCATCCTCTCGAGACCCGGCTCCTCCCAGTCACTTGATTACGTTGTCGGCCTGGAAGAGGAGGGACGGGGGAATCGTGAGCCCGAGGGCCCTGGCGGTCTTGAGATTGATGGTCAGATCGAACTTCATGGGCTGCTCCACCGGTATGTCGGCGGGGTTCGCACCTTTGAGGATCTTATCTACCCGGGCGGCGGTGCGCCGGCCCAAGTCAGCAAGATTCGGCCCATAGGTCATGAGCGCACCAGCGTCCGCAAAGTCTCTTCTCCAGAACATCGTCGGCAGCTGATGCTGGCTCGCAAGGCTTACGATCCAGTTTTTGAACGTCCAGAACGTGTCGTCCGGGAGCACGAGGACGGCGTCGGCACCTCTTCGAGTGATCGCTGAGAATGCGGCCTCGAAGTCGTTAGGACCGCTGACGTGCAAGGATAGAGGCGTTATGCCCAACGCCCGGGCGGCGGCCTGCGTCTCTTTGAACACCAGTGCCGTATTAGGTGGATTCGAGAGGACGGCAACGCGCTGGAGGGTTGGTACGGCTTCCTTAAGCAACTCCAGCTGTTTTCCACCGAGTCCGGCCAACATGTTGGTAACGCCGGTAACGTTCCCTCCTGGGTACGCGAGGCCTCCGACGAGCCCCGCAGCGACTGGATCGGGAACTTCCATAAAGACGATGGGAATCGTCCTCGTCGCCTTCTTGGCACCCAAGGCCGCTCGCGTGCCCATCGCAAGGATGACGTCAACCTTGGCCCGCGCGAGCTCGGTGGCGAAATAAGCGAGACGTCCTGGCAGGTCCTCCTCAAATGCGTAGAACATCCTGACATTCCTCTCCTCATAGCCCAGCTCACGCAGACCTCGGCAGAGTCCAGCATGGCTGGTTTCGCCCCAACGTGGAGGTCGAGGATGCGCCTCTGAACAAATCCCCTCGAAAGTGGCTTCTGTTAGCTCACCTTTGAGGTAATAAGAACCGGCGCTGATAAGCTCCGAAAACACGGAGACCCCCCAAATAGCTATCCGATAGACCTTCCCTGCCTTCTGCGCCTCCGCTGGCAGCGGCGCGGCGAGCAGGCCGAGGGCGAGGGTGAGGGCAAATGCTCTGCGCTTCATGTTCGCTTCCTCGCTTTCTTGGTGCCCTTAGACCCCAACGCCTTCAGCTCCGCCTCCGCCTGCTCCAGCCAGAAGCGCATGTCCATCTCGCGGAGCATCGTGGTGGCCGTGGTGAGGTGCTCCTGGGCCTTCGGGCGGTCCCCGGTGCTCCGGTAGAGCTTGGCAAGGCCGAGGTGGCAGCGGGCCAGGAGCGGGCGCATCCCGAGTTCGTCGGCCAGCGCCATGGCCTGACCGTAGTGACCTCGCGCCGTCTCCACGTCAGGAGCATCAAGGTGGGAAGCGATCTCAGCAAGGAGTCGGAACATGCGCACCTGCCAGCCGCGTTGACCACGCTCGCGGGTAAGCGTCAGGGCTTGCCCGGCGAATACCCGAGCGTCCTCCAGCCGGCCGGCGAGCGCGTACGCCTCTGCCAGATTCACGACAATGAGCGAGTGCCAGGCTCCCGCCCCGGTGGGCGTAATCGCCCTGAGAGCTTGCTCGAGGAGTGAGAGGCCTTCCGCCACACGTCCCGAGAGCGCGTGCGTGTAGCCCAAGAGGCCCTCGGTGACCTGTGAAACGAGCGCGAAGTTCCAATCGCGGGACAGAGCAAGACCGACTTCGAGTGGGTGGACGGCGTCGCTAAACTCCCCTCTCAGCCCGTAGAGAGACCCGAGACCCCAGGACACAACGACCCGGGTATAGGGGTGGTCGAGCGCCTCCGTGACTCGTACTGCGTCCTGTCCGTGGGCGATGCTCTCGTCGAACACCCCACGCTCGGCCAGGGACCACGCCCAAAAAGAATGGCACACCGGGGCTGGGAAAAAGGGCAGGCCACAGCGCTCGCGCTCACCTTTGAGCGACTCTACGAGCTTCCGGTAAAGGTCTTCGGCCTGTCGATACCCGCCCGACGTGAAGCGGGCTACGGCGAGGTAGGTATTCGCGGCAACCTGGAGCGGAAGATCACCAAGCGTCTCGCCGATGGCATGGGCACTCTGGCCGAACGTGAACGCTTCCGTCGAGTGACCAGTCAACCAGAAGTAGTGGCTCATGTAGACCGATACCCACCCGAGCCGCCGCGGGTCATCGAGCGTCCGGGCGATGCCTTCGGCGTCGCGAAGGTACCCACGGACTTTCTCGAGCTCACCGAGCGGCCAGAGCGAGTTTCGAAGGTCGATGCGAAGGTCGGTTGCCTGCTCAAGCGTCTCGCGTGTCTCGGAAAGATGCGACAGCGCCGCTAGGGCCTGTTCGAAGCACACGACCGCTTCCCGGTGGGCCGATCGCACCGCCGCTTTAGCACCGGCTTGGCGGAGGTAGGTCGCCGCCTTGTCCCACACCTCCCCCCGGAACGCATGGTGGGCCAGCCGCTCGGCGTGCTCGGTGAGGCGGTCGGGGTAGAGTCGCTCGAGGGCTTCCACAGTCTTGGCGTGGAGGGCCCGACGCCGCTCCTGAAGGAGCGAGTTGTACGCCACCTGGTACGTCACCCCGTGCTTGAAGGTGTATTCGAGGTCTGGGAAGAGACTGGTCTCATAGAGGAACTCGACCGTCTGAAGGCGGCTCAAAGCACGGCGCAGCTCCTCCTCTGGCATCTCGACAACAGCATGAAGCAGTGTGAAGGGCACATCCTCGCCGATGACCGAGGCGGACTGGAGGAGGCGCTTGTCCTCGGGCGAGAGCCGGTCGATCCGGGCGGCCAGGACCGCCTGGACCGTCGCGGGCACCTGAATGCTCTGGACAGGCTTCGCCAGACGATAGGCCCCGCGCTCGCCGACCAGGGCCTGCGTCTCGACGAGGGTGCGGACGCTCTCTTCCAGAAAGAAGGGGTTGCCCTCGGTGCGTTCGATCAGGAGCTGCCTGAACGGCTGAAGCTCGGCGGCCTTCCCCACGAGGCCCTGGAGGAGTTCTTCGGCGCTCTCGGGCGGCAACGGGTCAATGCGAAGTTGCGTGTAGTAGGTCTTTGACCCCCAGCCGTGCTGGTACTCGGGACGGTAGTTCACCAGCAGCAGGAGGCGGACGGTCGGGAGGCTCTCGATCAGGCTGTCCAGGACCACCTGGGTCTCGGAGTCGATCCAGTGGAGGTCCTCGAAGACCACGCAGAGGGGCTGGACCTGGCTCTCCCTGAGCAGGAGGCGCTTGACGGCGTCCAGGGTCTGCTGGCGGCGTTGGGGGGGATCGAGGTCCTGCCAGCGAGGGTCCTCGACGGGCACATCCAGGAGGGAGAGGAAGACTGGTAGCGTCGGCCGGAAAGCTTCATCGAGTGTGAGGAGCTTGCCGGTGACCTTCTCACGAATCTTCCGGGCGTCGTCGCGGGTCTCGATCTGGAAGTACGTCTTGAGGAGGTCAATGACTGGGAGGTAGGTGGTGGCCTTGCCATAGGAGACGGAGCCACTTTCGAGGATCAGCCAGCCGTGGGTGCGATGCGAGTGCGTGAACTCGTAGAACAGGCGCGATTTGCCCACGCCCGGTTCGCCAACGACCCCGACGACCTGGCCGTGGCCCTGCGCCGCCCGCTCCAGGGCCTTGCGGAGCTGGTCGAGTTCAGCATCCCGCCCGACGAAGCGGGTCAGCCCGCGAGCCACGGCGGCCTCAAGTCGCCTCCGTACCGGCCCTGCGCCGGTGACCTCGTAGACCTCAATGGGGGCTTCCAACCCTTTCACCGGCACCGGACCGAACGACTTGACCTCCACATAGCCCTCGGCGAGCCGCAACGTGTCAGACGTGACCACAATCGACCCCGGCATCGCGGCCTGTTCCATCCGAGCCGCCAGGTGCGTGGTCTGGCCGACCGCGGTGTAGTCCATGTGGAGGTCGCTCCCGATGGACCGCACGACCACCTCACCCGAGTTCAGGCCGACGCGGATGTGAATCGGGACGCCAACAGCGCGCCGGACCTCCTCGGCGTACCGCTTGACCGACTCCTGCATCCTGAGTGCCGCATAGCAGGCCCGCACCGCATGGTCCTCGTGGGCCAGGGGCGCCCCGAAAAGGGCCATGATCCCGTCCCCCATCACCTGGTTCACGGTCCCCTCGTAGCGGTGGACGGCCTCCATCATGCGTTCCAGCACCGGGTCGAGGAGCTTCCGCGCCTCCTCGGGGTCCCGGTCGGCAAGGAGCTCCATCGACCCCTTCAGGTCAGCGAACAGCACCGTGACCTGCTTGCGCTCGCCTTCGAGGGCGGTCTTGGAGGTCAAGATCTTCTCGGCGAGGTGCTTGGGGGTGTAGGATTCGGGAGAGCCGAAGCGCGGCTGTACGGCAGTCGGTCCGGCAACGGGCTGCGCGCACTCAGGGCAGAACTTCGCCGTTGCAGAAAGCTGGGTGCCGCAGTTGGCGCAGGTCCGCGCTAGCGGGGTGGCACACTCCTCGCAGAACTTCGCCTGCGGCCGGTTCTCGGCCTGGCACCGCGGACAGTTCATAGCCGGGCCTCCCTGAGCGGGTCTGATGAAACAGAGACGGTGCCGCTAATCTAGACCCAGGGGCGCGAGGGGTCAAGCACGGCTCGACACTTCTGGTGCACGGAGGCTACGAAAGTGAAGTATCCTCTGGATTGTGAAGCGTTGCGGCCACCCGCAAGCTATTGAGGACTGCCAAACAAACGTCCTACGGACATCGATGGATATCCCCCTCACCCTGCCCTCTCCCCCTCGAAGGGGGAGAGGATTAAAGGTGAGGGGGTCGAAGGGGAGGCCGCGATGACTCCCGCTTCGATGCCCTCGCTTACCATGTGGATGGCAGCCCGGCAGCGATCTTCCCTCGCGGTCGGTCGTTTGCTCGGCCGAGTGACTGCCTGCTGCTGACCTCTTGTGAGCAAAGGCGAGGAGGAGATCTCATGAACCGGATCGAACACGGCCGCTCGCTCCTGCGCCGGTGGGAAGAGGCTAAGCCGGCCAATTTTTTCGATGGCGACGACTACCTACGCCGCGCGCTCGCCTTCCGAATGGGCCCCGCGCGCCTCGCCGACGCGGAACCGGCGCTGCGCCAGGCCGGGGCGGACTCCGCGGGTCCGGTCAACCGCGCCTGCGCGCTCATGGACCGGCCTGAGCATCTGCCGCGCCTCGAGCGCTGGAACGGCATCGGAGAGCGCATCGAGAAGGTTGTCTTCCACCCCGCCTACCACGACGTCGGCCGCCTGGTGTGGCGGTCGGGGGTCCTCTCGGTACTCGGCGAGCCGGGGAACGTGACCCTCCACGCCGCGCTCGGGTATCTTTGGGCGCAGAACGGCGAGGGCTCGCACCTCTGCCCGCTGGCCTGCACCGCGGGGCTCATCAAGGCCATCCAGCGCTGCGGGAGCGACCGGATGCGGCGGGAGTGGCTGCCCCGCCTTCTCGACCGGGACTACGACCGGCGCTGGCACGGCGCTCAGTTCCTCACCGAGGTCCAGGGCGGGTCCGACGTCGGCGCTAACGCTTGCATCGCCCGGCCGGTCCCCGGGGAGGCGGGCGCCTGGCGGATCAGCGGCGAGAAGTGGTTCTGCTCCAACGTCTCGGCCGACCTCTACGCCGTGACCGCGCGCCCCGAGGGTGGGCCCGAGGGGACGGCCGGGCTCGGCCTCTTCGCCATCCCGCGCTACCTCGACGACGAGCGGCCCAACGGCGTCTCCATCCGCCGGCTCAAGGACAAGCTGGGGACGCGGCCGCTTCCGACCGCCGAGGTGGACTTCCAGGATGCCCTTGGCTACCAGCTCGGGAGCCTGGAGGAGGGGTTCAAGGTGATGATGGGCGTGGTCATCAACAGCTCGCGCCTCGCAGTCGCGCTGGCCTCGTGCGGGATCATGCGGCGCGCCTGGGTGGAGGCGCTCCACTACGCGCGGGCGCGGGAGGCCTTCGGCCGGCGGCTCGTCGACTTCCCCGCGGTGCGCGAGCAGCTGGCCGAGATGCGCGCCCTGGGGAGCGCGGGCCTCTCCTTCACCCTGGCTCTCGCCGCGCTGGAGGACCGGTTGACCCTGTCCGGGGCGCATCCCGAGGACGACCCGCTCTTCCGCATCGGGGTAAACATCAACAAGTACATCTGCTCGGTGGATGGGGGCCTGGTCGTGCACCACGGCATCGAGATCCTGGGGGGCAACGGGACCATCGAGGATTTCAGCGTGCTGCCCCGCCTCTACCGCCAGGTGCCGGTCCAGGAGAGCTGGGAGGGGCCGCACAACACGATGATGGCCCAGATTCTCCGCGACGCGCTCAAGTCCAAGATGCACGACGCCCTGCTTGGAAAGGCCGAGGACCTCCTGCTTGGCCTCAAGCACCCGGCCCTCGGTGAGATGCGGGACGGGGCGGGGGCCGCGTTACATGAGGCGCGCGGAAGGTTCAACCGTCTTCTCCGCGCGGAGCCCGAGGCCGCAGCCCTTGGCATCCGGGGCCTGGTCCACCGCGTGGCGCGGATCTTCCAGGTATCGCTTCTTCTTGAGGAGGCGGACCACGAGCTGGCAGCGAACCGGCCAACACCGCTGCCGGCGATGGCCCAGCTTTTCCTGAACCGCTACGTGGTGGCCGGGTACGACCCGATGGAGGATTCCGCGTACGGAGACCTGATCCGGCGAGTCGTGGAATCCTGATCTATTCTGCGGTTGTACCGCAGTCGCGGTAGGGGAAGATACGACTCCGCTTCGCGCGCTCCTCGATGGTCTCCTTCAGCTCGCGGGTGTGCTCGCGCATGAAGCGGCCGAGGATGGGCTTCACGCGGAACCTCCCTACCAGCCAACCGAAGATCCACCCCTTCATGCCGAAGGTGCTCTCGTACCGGAAGGCGGTGCAGCCGCCCACGTCCTCCAGCACAAAGCGGTCCCTGAGGAGGTCGAGGGGGCCCTCGACGCCCTGGAAGTCGATCGCCTCAGGGTCGTGGAGGGTCACCCACTCGACGGTCCGGTACACCTTCTTGCCGCCGGTGGAGGTGGGCATGGCCGTGTGGAACTCCACGAGCTTTCTGCCGCCCTCTTCGCGCAGCACCCGGGACGAGCCGCCGTCAGGTTGCGTCGCGCCGAAGGCGGTCAGCACCTGAAACGCTAGGCGGCGATCGGCGTGGATGTGAGTCTCCACCGGGTCCATCCGGATCGGGATCACCCACATGCCGGTGCTCCCCCCCAGAACTTCTCGCTTATCCTTTCTGAGGGGCTCACTTGATCACCCTGTCCGCCTGGAAGAGGAGGGACGGGGGAATCGTGAGCCCGAGGGC
>JBHIBG010000095.1:0-9759 GCA_046758965.1 Methylomirabilia bacterium
GCCCGCGTCTCGTCCGGGCTCACCGCGATCCGGAAGGGCCCGCGGAACGGACCCTGAAGGGTCGCCGTCACCTGGTTCTGCTGGGGGTGCGTGGCGGCGATGACCGTCAGGGGCGCCGGGCTCACGCCGCTCCCCTGGGCCGTGGTCACAGTCACCGGCCCTGTGGCCGCACCCGCCACGACCTGGGCGATGAGCCGGTCCCCGCGGCCGCTGACAACCGGCAGCGCGACCCCGTTGATCGTCACCTGGTTCTGGGCGGCGGTGTCCTCAAAACCGGCCCCCTCGATCTGGACCAGGCTGCCGATGCTCACAAGGGGCGGGATCAGCAAGTCCACCCGCGGCGGCGGCAGCACCACATCGAGGGAGAACGGGAGCGGAGTGGCATCGAGCGCTGACACCAGCGTGAGCGAGTCGGGGCCGAGGAGAACGTCGGGATCGATCTCAAGGGTCAAGGTCAGGACATCCTGGCTGCCGCTGACGCTCAACTCGGCGCTGACCAGGCGCATGCCAACGGGCAGAGTCGGCAGACTGGCGCCCGCGAGGTTCGTCCCCGTGAAGGTCAGGGTAGCCTGGCCTCCCCGCGGTAAGGTCGGCGGGTTGACGCTCGCGAGGCTGGTCTGATCCTGTGGGATCCCGGTCTGGCGGGCGATCTCCAGGATGTTGCCGACCGGATCGTAGATTAGGTGGCCGCCCCGCCGGTCTCGTCGATCACCCGGACCAGGCGGCCCAGGGGATCATACAGGTAGACGACATCGGCGAGGGCCGGGGCAACCGACGCAAAGAAGAGGCAGGTCGCGAGGAGGAGCAGCAGGAGAAGGCTGGCGCGGCATGGCCGATCCTGCTGAGCCATCCTGGCTCCTTCCTCGTGCCCCCGTGTCGGTGGCAGCTCACGGGCGGGTTGTCGAACCGGGACTGGTAGCGGGGAGAGTACTGTAGCGGGGAGAGTAGGTGGAGGGTCCCTGGCTTGTCAACGAAAAAATCCCAGGTGGCTCGTGAGGAGATCGCACCCTGTGGCGTCAGCTTCGGGGAGGGTGCCTCGCTGCTTGACAGTTTCCCAGCGGCGGCATAGAGTCAGCCGCAACGCAACAGCCGGGGTCCGACAGGCGCCCTATGAACACGATTGATCTGAAGGGTCGGAAGGCTATCGTCACAGGGGGGGCAAGAGGCATTGGCTATGCCATTGCTGAGCGCCTCCTCGTGTCAGGCTCGGCGGTCAGCCTCTGGGATCTGGATGGTGAGGCGCTTGAGGCGGCCGCACGGGCGCTTGCGCGTGTCGGCGAGGTGCACCACGCGGTGGTTGACGTGACGAAGGCATCGGCGGTCCAGACTCAGACAGAAGCGACCCTCAGGCGCTTCGGGACCATCGACATCCTCGTGAACAACGCCGGGATCGCTGGGCCCAACAAGAAGAGCTGGGAGTATGCTCCCGAAGAGTGGCAGACAGTGCTCATGGTCGATCTCACAGGAGTGTTCCTCTGCTGCCGGGCGGTCGTGCCGGGGATGATTGCGAACGGCTATGGCAGGATCGTGAATGTTGCCTCCATTGCGGGCAAGGAGGGGAACCCGAATGCCTCCGCGTACAGCGCGGCCAAAGCGGGAGTCATCGCGCTGACCAAATCTCTCGGCAAGGAGCTCGCGCAAACCGGAGTCCTGGTCAACTGCGTCACGCCGGCGGCGGTGGCGACCGACATTTTCAAACAGATGAGCCAGGAGCACATCCAGTACATGCTCGCCAAGATTCCGATGGGTCGCTTTGGTCGGACCACTGAGGTCGCTGCGATGGTCGCCTGGCTATGCTCGGACGAGTGCTCCTTCACCACCGGTGGGGTGTTCGACCTCTCGGGCGGCCGCGCAACGTATTGACAGGCGCTCCTTGCGGCGGGATGCCGGGTGGGCAGAGGCGCGAGAGTCCCGTGACGTCTGAGTCGAGGCATGCACGTGATTCAGGAGAAGAGCACACAGGTGGACGGGATGACGATCTTCTACCGGGAGGCCGGCGCCGGCGAGCCGATTCTCCTCCTGCACGGGGTGCCGACCTCGTCCTATCTCTGGCGCAAGCTGATGCCACGGCTGGCCCGTGTGGGTCGCGCCGTGGCTCCCGATCACTACGGCTTCGGCAGATCCGACAAGCCGGTGGACGCGGATTACTCGGTGTCGGGGTACGTCCGCTACTTGGAAGGGTTCACCGCCGCGCTCGGGCTGAGCCGGCTCCACGTGATCGTTCATGATTTCGGGGGGCCGTTCGGCCTCGGCTTCGCAATCACCCACCCCGAGCGCATTCGCAGCCTGGTGATCATGAACACGATCTTCCACTCGGAGTACGAGTGGCACCCTCTGGCGAGGATCTGGCGGACGTCCGGCGCCGGCGAGCAACAGATGGCCGAGTGGACCCGCGAGCGGTTCGTCAACGGGATGCGCAAGTGGCTGACGCACCCCGAGCACCTCACCGCCGCCGACCTGGACACCTACTACGAGGCGATCGCCGATCCGGCCATGCGCGCGGCGATTCTCAGGCTTTACCGGAACACCACGCCAGCCGAGCACCCGGAGTGGGAGGATCAGCTCAGGCGCCTCAGAGTCCCCACGCTGATCATCTGGGGACGCCAGGACCCCTTTCTGGGCGCCGAGTGGGCGGAGCGCTTTCATCGGGACCTCGAAGGCTCATCCCTTTTCATCTTCGATGACGCCGGCCACTTCGTCCAGGAGGACAAGCCCGAGGAGGTCGCCCAGCTCATCGAGTCGTTCTACGCGAGGCGCTCCCGGAAGGGCTGATCGGAAGAGGAGAGGGAGGATTTCACCATGGCTACGCTGCCGGTCATCCCGACCTCGGTGGTCGGGAGTCATGGCCTGCCCTCGTGGCTCGTGCTGGTTCGGGAGGCGGTCCAGGCCGACCGCCTGGGCCCCACTGACATCCAGGAGGCCTACGACGACGCGGTCCGCATCGCCATCCGGGATCAGGTGGAGGCCGGGGTGGATGTGATCTCCGACGGCGAGATGCGCCGGGTCACCTTCATCCGCGGCTTCTATGACAGGCTGACCGGGATCCGCCCGCTCCCCGTCCCCCGGCGGCTGGGCGTCCTCAACTACGACAGCCACTGCCCCTACGAGATCGTCGACACCATCGAGGCGCCTGCCGGGTTGGGCATCGTTGACGAGTTCCGGTTTGCCAGAGCCCAGGTCGATCGCCCGATGAAGGTGGCGGTCCCGGGCCCCACGACCCTCCTCATCCCACTCCGCCGGGGAGGTCCCTACACCACCGAGGAGAGCCTGGTGGCTGACCTGATCCGGATCGTGAATCGTGAACTGAAGGCGCTCGTGGCAGCGGGCTGCGACTTCATCCAGGTGGACGAGCCCAACTACGTGATGACGGCCGGGAAGCACCGGATCCTGAAGGGCGGTCCAGTTCCCATGGTGGAGGCGCTGAATGCCGCCCTGGAGGGGGTGCAGGCCAAGCTCGCTCTCCACGTCTGCTTCGGCAACGCCCACAACAACTCCTTCGCCACCCCTCGCCGCTACCGGCCGCTCTTCCCCAAACTCCTGGAGGCGCGGGTGGACCAGTTCGTGTTCGAGTACGCCAACCGGGAGATGTCGGAGATCGAGCTCTGGGCGGAGTTCCCCTCGGAGAAAGAGCTCGCCGTGGGGGTGATCGACGTGAAGGCCTTCCGGGTGGAGCCGCCCCAGGAGGTGGCCGAGCGGGTCCGGGTCGCGCTCAAGTACGTGCCGGTGGAGCGGCTCTGGCTCGCTCCGGACTGTGGACTCTGGGAGACCCCCCGCTGGGTGGGGGTCGCAAAGCTGTGCTCCATGGTGGAGGCCGCCCGTCTCATCCGCCGCGAGCTTCGCGTGGCGGGCGGCGGGCCTGCTGGCTCTGGAGGGGCTCCAAAGCTAGGTCCTACGGAACCTTCCTGACGGGGTCAAGCATCCCCCTCTCAGCCGGCAGTTTGTTCATTTTGGGGTCAGTGCCGCCCGTCGGCGGTATAATTAGGGTACTCTACCTCCTCTTTTTGGAAGTGAGGAACTATTAAGCTTTTTCCCGTCGCGATTTCCTCACCATGATGGCTCAATTCTTGCATCCCCACCCGCACGGAAAGGACCGCCTTTTGGCCTCCTGGGAACAGCTCATCTCGAGCTTTCTGCACCTCTTTGGCCTGGACGGCATCAAGAGCAAGATCCTGGTCTTCGCCTTGCTGGCCACCCTCATCCCATCTTTGGCCACGGGTTGGCTCTCGTACGTCTACAACAAGCGTTCCCTTACGGAAAAGGTCACCGAGAAGCTGCGCAACGTCACTTCCCACACTGCCCGCGAGATTGACTTCTGGCTCAAGGCGCGTTTCTACGATGTGCGTGTCCTCTCCAGGTCCCCTGTACTGTCAGAAAACCTGGTGGAGATCCTTCGCCCGCGCGGAGCGCCAACCGGGAAAGTTCGGGCACGCCGCCGCCTGAAGAACTACCTCAGCGCGGTCCGGGAAAAGTTCGTCGACTACGAAGAACTCCTGGTAATCGACCCGAAAGGCCGTGTCGTGGCCACCAGTGCTGGCCAGGCCGGCACCGTGAATCTGCCGCGTGTCCCGCCGAAGGGGGCAAAAGAAGATAGGGCGATCCTGGGCGATGCGTACTGGGACGAAGCCTTGAAGCAGGCGGTCATCATGATCGCCGTACCCATCAGGGCCGCGAACGGCCGCTCCTTGGGCGCACTGGCGGCAAAAATCAATTTTCGCGCGATCGATGAGACGGTGAGAGCCTTCTCCCTTGGAAGAACAGGGCAGGTTCATCTGGTCACCCAGGACGACACCCTGCTCATCAGTTCTCGGTTTACCTCTTCGGCGTCCGTGAAAGCAAACTTGGCGGCCAAGACCGCGCAGGCCCTGTTTGCAAAGGAGTCGGTCCCGCTCGAATACACGGATCAGCAGGGGAGGCAGGTCGTCGGGATCCTCAAGCGGGTGCCCCAGTTGGATTGGGCCGTTGTGGCCGAGATAGGGAAGAAGGAAGCATACGCTCAGATCATCCGACTTCGGAATGTGACCCTGCTCGTGGTCTCGGGGCTGCTGCTGGGCGGCGGCCTAACCGCCTATCTCCTGGGACTCACCATCGTCCGCCCTCTGGATCGCCTGAGCAATGGCGCAGCCAAGGTGGCTGCCGGCGATCTGGAGGTGGACCTCCCCGTGTTGAGTCGCGGCGAGGTGGGGTACATGACCGAGATCTTCAATCATATGGTGGCGCGCCTGCGCCAAGGGCGGGAGGAACTGGCGGCCATCAACAAGGCTCTGAGCGACAAAAACGAGGAGCTGGCAGAGCTCTCCATCACCGATGACCTGACAGGGCTCTATAACCGCAAGCATTTGATGGAGACCTTGGCCAGCGAGACGGCTCGAGCCCGCCGGCACAAGCACTCCTTTTCAGTATTGATGATCGATATCGACCACTTCAAAAAGTACAACGACAGCCTCGGTCACCTGGCGGGAGACGCCGTGCTGACTAAAATGGCGTCGATCTTTACGGAATGTATCCGCCGCGTTGATTATGCGGCGCGCTATGGCGGCGACGAGTTCCTGGTCATCCTTCCAGAAACCGAGCTGTGTGAAGCCCTGGAGGCCGCTGAACGTATTCGTACCCGGCTGGTCGGAGAGATCTCTGGCGACGGCAACGAACAGGCCGAGGTCACGGTAAGCATCGGCGTTACGGGGTTTTCAGAGCAGAGCGATACCCCGGAATCCATTATCGCTAGCGCCGATGCTGCTCTCTACGAGGCCAAGCGGCTCGGCCGCAACCGGGTAGTTCGTGCCACCGAGATCCGGGGAGAGGAATGATCCAGCAAAGCACTACTGACCGCTGTGCTGCCGCCCGCCCACCAGGGTGTGAAAAATCCAACCGCCCCGGCCATCCTCGTCGTTGACCCGCACCCACTGGTCCTTATACGAATAGCCTACGAGCAGGGCGCCCTTCTCCACCGTGAAGAGGACCTGGAAATCGAGGCCCGGCCCCTCCCTGATGTTGCTCGTCTCCAACACCTCGAGGGAGAGCGGCAAGGCGAAGAGAACCTCGCCCGCTTTCATCGGCATCTTCTCCCGGCTCATCGACTGCCCCCGGCCCGCGTTAACGAAACCCTTCGCCTGGCTGGCGAGGTAAAGGGCACCGCCGTAGTTCTCCTGTTCGTACTCCTGGGCACTCATCTTCAGCAGATGCTCGGCCCGGATGACCTCCGGACCGTTCTCCCGCGCGACCGCGCTTGCCCTCAGGGCCTTCAAGGCAATCTCTGCTTCTGCCATGACGGAGGCTGCCTCTGCCTGGCTTTCCAGGCCAGGTAGTTTCGCCTTGGCCCGCACCACCTCTTGGATGGCCTCGTCGAGTCTTTTCTGCAGCTCGTTGATCTGGACTTCTTTTTCCAGGAGGCGCACCTGGATCGTGGTGATCTTCTCTTCCAGTTCCAGATACGCGACGGTCTGCTCCGCTACGCTCTCCTGCAGCTCTTGGTGCGCCCTCTCGAGTTTCTCGCCCTTGGCAGGCACAGCTGCCACCTGCCCTTCATCACGTGTCCGCTTCGCTGTCAGGTGCAGCGCTTTCCCGGCGCATGCTGGGAGGAGGATGCCCGGGAGAATAAGAAGAACCGCCAGATAGCAACTGAGCCGGTAAGACCTGGACCGACCGATCCCCGACATATGCATCTCCCCCCTTCGCGCCGGGGGCGCCCCTCCCGGCAATCTTGACGGCTCCGGCCTTGGAAGCCTAGAAAATCAGGCCTTGGCCCTATTAGACGGGATGGAAGCAATATCTGTACCAGATTTAGAGAGTGGGGGCTGAAAAGTGATCCCGTGATCGTATCTGTCGGGGACACGTGTCAGCTGGACTAGATCTAGCAGTCGGTCTGCCAAGCTCGCCAAGCTTCGAGTCAGTGGAGGGGGCGGAGGTGACTCTTCAGCAATGCCGGGACCGTTGGATGGCATCAGAGTAGTGGAGCTGGCGCAGTGGGTGGCGGCGCCGGCGGCCGGGGCAATGCTGGCCGACTGGGGTGCGGAGGTCATCCACGTCGAGCCGCCAGTTCGTGTGCAGTCGCTCCCCGAAGTGGCCAGGGATCCCCAGGCGTGGGCTAACGAGTACTTCGTGCGGTTCGATCACCCGGTTTATGGAAAGACGAAATCGCGGAACTGAGGAAGCAAGGCGTCATTGAGAAAGGGGGCGAGCCACGGCCACGAAGTCGTTCAGGATCCGGTTGGTCATGGTCTCGCGAAAGGCCCTTTCGTTCACGCCTGAGCCGGCACGGCTAGGCGGGTGACCGGCGCTTGGCGTCCACGATCTGGAAGCGCCAGCCGTCGGGGTCCCGGCCGTTGACGATGGTGCGCCCCGTCTCCTTGACGTAGCGCGGCTCGCCCTCGAAGCGGACGCCCTGAGCCCGGAGGGCGTCGCAGACCCCCCTCATGTCCTCCACCCGGAAGGCGATGTGGTTCACGCCGATGACCTCCTCCCCCTCGACCTGGTGAAGCTCGAAGATCGGCTGGTTGGGGCCGGGGAGCTGGAGCTCCACCGAAACGCCGTGGTGGGTCGTCCTGGAGAGCAGCTTGAAGCCCATGGCCTGGAACAGCCGGACGTATCCCTCCAGGTCGTCAACGATCAGCTCGATATGATCCACCTGCGTGACCATGCCGGTGCCTCCTTTCCCTTGCGGAGAGGATAGCACACGGACTCAGCGAGCGAGGGTCGGCGTCCGAAGCAGCACCTCAGGCGAACGGCTACGCCGCGATCTTCGGCCTAACTTCGATCTGAGCCGGGCCCGGGATATGCAGGACACCTTCTACCGCTACGTCCGCGCAAATTGTATGCCAAGCGGCGAAAAGGCCACTCGCCCCACGACCAGCGCCAACTCCGCTGCTCGCACTCCTGGCGACGCCACCTCCCCACGGGGTGGCACGGGGAACGCGCTTTGCATAGAAGGAGGGGTACTGAAGGCGCCCTCGGGTCAGGCCTTGACGCCGGAGGCGTGCAGGACGGCTGGGGGCACCGCGGGGAATAGGAAACAGCGCGATGTGCACAGGTTGGAAGAGGCTGAGCGCCCCTGGGCGCTTCGCACGGCTGCTGGTCGTCTTGCTAGCCTGTTGGGGTTTCGCCGCCTGTACGGGCCCTCAAGAGCCCCGTACCGCCGGCCGACCACCGCGCATCCAGGCGCCTGCCAGACGATTTTTCGATCCGGCGCGGCCGTGCTTCACCCGGAGACAGATGGCACGCGCCCAAAAAGCCTTGTTTACCGGATACCCTCGCCCTCATCAGAGACGGTGGCTGGAGGCGCTGAACAGGGCAGCTTTCGAATTGCGGGCTCACTGCGACGATTCGGATTTCTTGGTGTTCGTGCTGACCACGATCCAGCTGGAGTCGGGTGTGGAGGTGAATCCCCCATTGGGGAACGCAAATCTGGGGGCTATGTTCGTCCTCCGGCTCCAACGGTTCAAAGACAACCATGCCTTGGCAGGGCAATTGCTCAACTACTCCGGCCTCGAGCAGGCCCTGCGATCCAAGTTGCGTCGTGATACCAAACGGGGATTCGTGAAGAGGGAAGGCGACCTGGTACGGTATATCGAAAAGGATCTCCGGCCCTGGGTGCAACAGTACCTGGAACAGACATATTATCTCCCGGCGACATTGGCCCGGCTCGTCGCGGAGATCGGACTTTCGAATCCTGTCACCACGCTCGGTCCCATGCAGGTCAACATCATGAAAGCCTATCACAATGCGAGGAAGCGCGGTGAACGCGTGGAATCTCCGCAGGCGATGCGAAAGTCGCTCCTGGCACCGGAGACTGCCCTGGAACGAGGACTCAAAGAAGGGATATATATCTTGCAGAAGAGCTATCGCTTTTACCGAAAGCGCCTGCGGCTGGAGCAGGCCGTCTTGTTTTCCAGCGCCGACTTCAACGCGGGAGAGTTCTCTTCCCGCAATGCAGCCTTCCAGGAAATGATTGCGCGTTTAACCGGCAGGCCCATGGTTCTGGATGGCGATTTGCTGCTTTACCGCGATGGGGTGCCGGTACAGCGTCGCTCCGACACTGAGAAGGCGGTGAAGGCGCTCTTTCCGATTGATTCGCCCGAATCCATCCGCAAGGACCTGCGCCTGGAAAAAGAAGCGGCGCTTTCTTCGACCCGTACGTGGCGGAGGGTCTGCGCCCGCTTCCGCGCCACGGCGAACAGGCCATGCCTTCTCGCAAGGCTGCCTTCCGGCGCGAACAATGTCACGGCACGGATCAAGCTGGGTCGGTCGTATACCCCGGCAAACTATGCAAGGGCCTACCTGAACCGATTCCGGGTCAACCGCAGAGCGTATCACGAAGGATAAGCCGCCTAACTCCCGCGCCGATCCCCTGAGGTCCGCGACCGGCGCACTCCCGCCGTGAGCATCACGATTGATGGCGGGGTCGGCGAAGATCGGCGGGGTTCGAATCTGAAACCCTTGCAAATCGGCCTTGTTACCGGCGCCTTGGCAGAGCGCTCTGAAGGGGGTATCCACTTGCTTTTGGCATTCATCTATAGGGAATTGGACTCCGAAGAGACGGCCCGCGCTGAAGTGGAAGAAAGTCTGAGGATAACTCCCGATTATTCTCCAAAAGCTTTGAGCAAGATCATTCCCTTGAACGATCAAGCGAACGTTGACGGTATAGGAGAGGTCCTTCAGAAGGCGGGTTTGAAGTGAGGGCAAGTGGCTTTAAGCAATTCCTACCGGGTGCTGGTGAGGCATCTGAATTAGAAAGATGAGGCGTTTGCCCCATTGCAAATGCGCTGA
>JBHIBG010000096.1:0-9551 GCA_046758965.1 Methylomirabilia bacterium
GCGAGTCCTGCCGAACGTCATGCGCTGCTATCAGGAGTTCCGCGATGAGACACACCTTCCGATGGACCTGCCGCGGATGATCGAGGGGATGGAGCGCCTGCGCCAGTCGCCCGTCCACCACACCTGTGTGTAGCGAGAGGAGGCCGACTGCCGGCTCCACACCCGGGCGGTGCTCCGGCGCCCCGGTCGGTGTGATAAGGAGTCGGTTCATGAGGCCATTGTCGTTCTTACCAAGGGCACTCCTGCTGGCCTTCCTGATGGCTCTCAACCCCTCTGTCGCCTCCGCTCAGGAGGCCGGGAAAACTATTGTCAAGCGAGGGGTCATTACCGAGGATCTCTATGTCGCAGGCGTGAGACTCGATATCCTCGCCGAGGTGGATGGGGATGTGATCGCCGCCGGGGGGCGGGCGTCTATCGGCCAACTCGTCAAAGGCGACGTGCTCGTCATCGCCGGTGATGTGACCGTTACCGGTCAGGTCTTGGACGATGTGCGCGCAATGGGAGGGGCCGTAGCGATCAGTGGCGAAATCGGAGGGGATGTCATCGCTGCTGGAGGAAGCGTGAGCATTCCCGCGGAGACCAAGGTCGGCGGTAGGACGTGGCTGGCCGGACGAACCGTCGAGATTCGAGGGCGGATCGGCAGAGAGCTGAAGGCCGCTGCGAGACGCATCAGCCTCTCCGGAGAGGTCGGAGGAGACGCCAATCTAATTGCGTCGGAGATCGAGATCCTTTCGACCGCCCGGATCAAGGGCAACCTGACCTACCGGAGCTCTCGGGAGGCGAGGATCGATCCGGCCGCCCAGATCGGGGGACGGGTGATCCATCACCGGATAGAATTTGCCCGCCGGGCGGCCCAGGCCAGGCGAGCCATCATCGGCAGCGCGAGGATTGTGGCCCTCGTTGGCCTCATGGCAGCCGGGATGGTCCTGTTCCTGCTGTTCCCCAATTTCACGGTCTCGGCGGCCAGGACGATCGGGAGGGATCTCTGGAAGAGCTTGGGTCTGGGGTTCGCCCTCCTCGTCTCCGCCCCCGTCGCCGGGATCATCCTGATGACGACCGTTATCGGCATCCCCCTCGGGCTCACCCTCTTCGCCCTCCTGTTCGGGGAATCATGCTTCCGAGCCTGCGCGGGGGGTCTCAGAGGATTGCCTCCGGGGCTGGGGAGCCACACCGGCCCTGACCAGAGCCTCCAAGACTTGGTTTAGGTTCACAGGCTTGGCGAAGGCTGCGGCCACGTCTACCCCCGTCTCCTCGAGCATTTCCAAGGCATTCGACACTCCGCTGACGAGGATCACCGCGATGTCGGGGTCGAGCTTCCTGATGTGGTCCAGCGTCCCGAGCCCGCCGAGGCCGGGATGGTAGAGGTCCAGGATGACCGCGCTGGGGGATCGCCGTGTGACCTGAGAGAGTGCCTCCTCCCCATTCGCCGCCGTGAGCACGTCAAATCCGTGGTAGGTGAAGTACTCCGTTACGATCGTGAGAAAGTCCAGATCGTCATCGACGCACAGGATCCTCGGAGCGCGGCTAGAGTCCGCCATCTAGCCAGACCTCAGATCCCGGTCCCGCTCAAGATCGAGGGGGTGGACCGTGTGCCCGGTCTGCGACAGCAAGGGGGGCGTGGAACACCTGTCAGAGACCCGAACCAGC
Organism: Methylomirabilia bacterium; assembly: GCA_046758965.1. GTDB lineage: Bacteria > Methylomirabilota > Methylomirabilia > Rokubacteriales > CSP1-6 > JBHIBG01. Next base: position 1,648 of record JBHIBG010000096.1, read on the forward strand.
GGCATGGCTGCCTCCCTCAAGGCGGTTACCTGTTACAACTTGGCAGGAGTCTAGGCGAGAATCGGCAGAGCTGTCAAGAAACTGTGGAGGGCAGGGTGTGGTCCAGCAGGACCTGCTCGCCGGATGCGGTGTCGGGGCGGTGAAGGCATAGGCCAGGAGGAGGTACAGCATGCGTCTTGCGGGTAAGATGAGCGTCATCACCGGTGCCGGCTCTGGCATCGGTCGGGCTGCGGCCCTGCTGTTCGCCCGGGAGGGAGCCAAGGTGGTCGCTGCGGATATCAAGCGCCACCTGGCCGAGCAGACGGCCCAGATGATCCAAACGCATGGCGGCGAAGCCAGGCCCGTGGAGGTGGACGTCGGCAGTGCCGCGAGCGTGCAGCGGATGTTCCAGGAGACCGTCGAGGCCTACGGTGGCCTCAACGTCCTCGTCAACAACGCCGGCTATGGGTTTGCCGCCACGGTCGAGCAGACCGATGAGGCCGACTGGGAGCGATTAATGGCCGTCAACCTCAAGGGCGTCTACCTCGGGTGCAAGTATGCGATCCCGCTCATGCGCCGAGGCGGTGGGGGCGCGATCGTCAACACCGCTTCGGTGGTCGCCATGGTCGGGATCGAAAACCGGGCCGCCTACTGTGCCTCCAAAGGCGGGGTGGCGGCGTTAACGAGGGCCATGGCGCTGGACCATGTGCGTGATGGCATTCGGATCAACTGCGTCGCGCCGGGCACCATCGACACTCCGTTCTTCACGGAAATCTTCGCCAAGAGCCCCGACCCCGCCGGACTCCGAAAGCAGCTTGGGGCGCGCCAACCCATGGGACGGATGGGAAGAGCGGAAGAGATTGCCTCCGCCCTGCTCTACCTGGCCTCTGAGGAGTCCTCGTTCGTCACCGGCTCCGTCCTCGTGGTAGACGGGGGGATGACGACACGTTGAGGGGAGGCGGGCCATGACTGCGAGCACCCGCGTGAATGCCGATGTCGTCGAGAAAAGCCCGTACCTCGGACGAGTTTTTCGAGGAGATCGGGCTGGTCAATCTAGACCGCGGGCTAGACACCCGGTTCAACCACTCGCCAAGGTGATGAACGTCGTGGCGACCCGCCTTTTGGCGCGGCTGCTCAGTGGGGTGGTCCTTGCGTTCCTCACCACCTACCTGGCACGGTCCCCGAAGCTCTTTTTTGCGGAAGGAGTTCGCCATGAAAGTTACAGCGCTAGAGGCCTGCAGCTGTGTGGGAGACGATGTACCGGGAAGCCCTACTACGCCGAGGGCAAGGGCCCCGAAGAGCTGGCCGGAGAGATGCGGGGCTACCTTGATATGGGCTTCCGCCTCCATCCTCCAGGCGGATGCCGGGGTATGCGGCGGCATCACCGAGTGGCGCAGGATCGCGGCTATGGCCGCCTCGAACAACGTCGCAGTGGCACCTCACTGGCTGGCGGAGGTGCACGGCCACATGGTCGCCTCCACCCCCAACGCCGTCTGGGTGGAGTACTTCACCGACGTCAGCGTCATCAACCTCAGCAGGCTGTTCAGCACGCGCCTGGAGGTGAGGCCGGGCGGTCTCGCTCTTCCCCAAATCGCCGGTCTGGGGGTGAAGCTGGACGCGGCGGCAGTGAAGCGCTACTCCGTGGACGGTTGGGCCTAACCGGGCAAAACGAACTTCCCGTTCAGGTCTCGGGGTTCTTCACCCACTTCAATATGTGCTCGGCGACCGCGACCGTCTCTCCGCGCTGGGTCACCACGTCGATTTTCGCCCTCGATCTACGCCGCTCGATGTCGACCTCGTCGATCGTGTAGGTAACCGTGACCGTGTCGCCGATGAACACCGGGTTGAGAAACCGAATGCGGTCGTAGCCGAGAGACACCGGGGTTTCGTCGATGCCGCGCTCGACGCATTTGGCGATCATCATCGACGAGGTCGTGGACATGAACCCGACGAGGAGCACGCCATGGGCGATCCGCTGGCCGAACGAAGAGTGTTTCATATACTCTTCATTCAGATGGTTGCCGGAGAAATCGCCGGTGATGCCCGCGAACAGATAGATGTCGCTCTCGCCCACGGTCTTGGAAAACCTGACCTGGTCGCCGACTCGAACGTAAAAATCTTCCATCTTCGTTCCTGGCCTATGGGTTGAGTGTTTTCCCCGAATCGACCACGACCCCCCTCTCGAGGAGCCCGTCGATTTCGCTCTGGGCGTAGTCGAGATGGGCGAGGATCTCACGGCTGTGCTCGCCAACGCGCAGCGCGAAACGGCCGAATCCGGGGGTTCTGCCGTCATAGCGCAGCGGGTGGTTCACCAGCGTCGCGGTGCCGTCCCCGATCCGCACCTCTCGAAACGCTTCGTTATGGACGACCTGTGGATTCCTACGCACGTCTTCATAGTCGTCGACACGGGCATACCAGATGCCGTGCGCATTGAAGGGGCCGGTGAGGTCGGCGAAGCGACGGCCGCGCAACTCCCCGGCCAGCGCGTGGGCATAGCGATCGCGCTCTTCGTAGGTATCGAGTGTCTGAAGCTCGGTCAGACGGGCGCTGTCCAGCGCGGCGGCCAGCTTTACGGGATCATTCAACGACACGGCGACGAATCCATCGGCCAACCGGTACACGCCATAAGGCGCCTCGTGATACCAGGTTGCGAGCTCCTCCTCGCGCCGGAAGATCTCGCGCCCGGGCCGGCGGGTGAAATACAGGGTGAGCGGCTCGGTCTGCAGATCGATGCCAGCGCTCAGCAGGTTGGTCTCGATCCGCGTGCCCTTTCCCGTGCGGAGCAGCTTCACGTAGGCGGCGACAATCCCCATCGCCAACAGCGCTGCGCCGTGCTGATCGACGATGGCGCACCCGGCGGGGGTTGGCCGCCTTTCCGCGTTTCCCGAGGCCGCCGTCAAGCCGGACATCGCCTGGACGAGAAGGTCCTGGCCCGGTCGGTCGCGCAGCGGGCCGCTGGCGCCGAACCCCGTGGCCGAAGCGTAAATGATGTTCGGCTTGCGGGAAGCGATATCGTCATAACCGAAGCCGAGGCGGTCAATCACGCCGGGTCGAAAGTTCTCCACAACCACGTGGCTCCTGTCGACGAGACGAAAGATGATCTCGCGGCTGTCGGGATGCTTGAGATCGATCGCGAGGCTGCGCTTGTTGCGGTTGGCACAGAGAAAGAAGGCACTGACCCCCCCGACCGAGGCCTTGCCCGCGCCGGCCCAGTGACGTTCGAAGGCGCCCGAGGGCGGCTCCACCTTGACCACGTCCGCGCCCATGTCGGCGAGGTACTGGGTGCAAGCCGGGCCCTGCAGGAAGTGACAGAAACTGATGATGCGCAGGTCATCGAGCATATCGGAAAGCCCCTATGGTGGTCCCGAGAGCCTCGAACTAAGCCCTCCATATGGCCGGGTCCCGTGCCGCACGGTGGGTGGCGGACCCTGGCATGCCCTCGCGCGCCACGCGGGGAACGCTATCAGGGGGCGGTCGTGCGTGTCAAGGCCGCTCGCAGGGATTCAGGGTGGCGTTGCAGACGCAGCGTAGGTACGGGGGAATGCCCCGGGCTATCCCAGCCTCCTCGGCCCCATCCGCAAGAAGGCCGAGGCGGCGGAGGAGATCGCCGGAGACATCCTGATCTGTGGCAGCTAGCGGCTTCCCGGCTCTCCTTGGGAGTGATGGTGGCTCAGACCGACAGCTTCATGTCTCAGTATCATTGGCACAGAGGGGGGACCCGATCCAGGGAGATAACTGTCTCCCCCGTACCTCCTTATTTGGTACGTAGCCGGTGATACAGCACGCGGCCGAGAACCGTCAAAAGCCAGATCACGCTGGCTTCTCCAGAGCCCCGCGCGCGACAAGCGCTTTCTTGATATATGGGTCATGGGGTAAACCCCGAATGACGGCCATCACAGCGAGACGGTTAGGGAAGGGGCCCAAAATCGGGCCGGTGGAGACCTGGTTGAAGGGAGCTAGAATCGGCCTGCCAGCACAGCCACAAACCCAAGCCATAATAGGGCTCCGATGAGCGCTCCGATGAGACGTCTCATGCCTCCCGCCACCGAAGCCCAGTAAAGACGCGAAAGCCCTCTTCGGCCGTCATGACCCACGAGGCGTAGAAACACTGTCCAGGGACCCGGGGTATCATCGCCTCCTCCGAGGGCTGGACGCTCCGATTCGTTCACTCCTCACCCATTTGCCAGAGGATGAACGCGAGAAGCGCGACGATCACTACGGCTAGAAGCGTTGTCTCCACTGAAACTCCTCACTCCAGTTGTAGTCAGTGATGCTAGCTCCCAAGTGGCGGGAGTGTATGAGACGCCGGGTGGGGTGTCAAGCCCATAATCTGTCGGCGGTTCTGGAACTGCACTCTAGGGATATTCAGCGTAATCTAAGGTATCTCTGGTTGCGAATACCGTCACATCCTGGCTCTGTCGTCCTCAATGCGACACGCTTGACGCCCCCGTCCGCCGGGCATACATTCGCCACATGCTTGAGGAGCCGGAATGAGGGAGGTAGGCCGATCGCCTAGCTGGGCTCCGATGGCGCCAGCCACGCGCAAGGGCGGAGGGGGTCCGATGTCGTCGGACAGGCGACTCATCCGCCGGCTCATCACCGAACTACTGGACAAAGGGAGCCTGAGGGCCGCAGATGATCTGCTCGCGGCCGATTTCGTCCTTCATCATCCTGCCAGCCCCGAAGGCGTGCGAGGCCCCGAGAGTCAGAAGGTACTAATCACCAAGTTCCCCACGGCCCGCCCAGACCCTCCTGTTGGACGAGGGCCGGCGCTTCCCGATCGCCACGCCGCGTCCGCTAGCTGAGTTGCTCCAAAACGCTGGCCTCGGGTAGGTCGAGACTCGCGCTATTGATGTACCCACCGTCTTCAGGGACTTTGATCATTATTGGTCACCATTCCTGGGGGGCCAGGCTCCGGCGCCCGGCTACTGTATGTCGTTACCGCGGGAGCGCCGCGTGGTCCTGCAGGAGCGAATCCGGGCCAGCCTGCCTATTCAGCGCCTTCAGCGCCACGCCTGGCTGAGAAGGACGAGGCCAGCCAGTACGAATACCCCGCCCGCCCCCCGACTCACCAGCTCCCCACGGGGCACGACCTTTTCAACCAGGACAAACCCGGCGATGACTGCCACCCAGAGCAGATTCATGACCCCCGCCACAAAGAGTAATGCCATCAGCGCCCAGCAACACCCCACGCAGTAGTTGCCGTGCCGTACGCCCATGATGAGGGCACCCCGTGTGCCCTCCCGCCAGTCGGTCATGAAAAACCCGAGGGGGAAGCGGCAGTGAGCCAGACAGGCGTGCTTGAGTGGGGTCCACTGAAAGATCCCAGCAGCCAGGAGCAGCGCTCCGCCCAGGATCGGACTGGTGCTCATCATCATGGGGGAGAGTAAGGCGGCGGTGTGAAGGCCCCACTGCGCCCCGGTCGCCAGCAGGCTATATCCGGTCCAGACCACGAGATAGCCCAGGAGGAACACTCCCGTCGCCACGAGCGGCTCCTGCTGCTCACAGCGCTTCCGGTTTAGGGTGGCGAACATCAGGACCATGGGGGCAGCCGACGGAACCATCATGGCGACCATCATGACCGCCCACATGACGAACAGCAGCAGGAGATCCACGACTCCCCAGGACTGCATCTGGGGCATGGCCATCGCCGGATCCATGTTCGTCATGTCGCGGGCCAGATACACCATATACAGCCACGCGAGCGCCGAGACACCAGCCACGCCAGCTCCCACGAGGGCGCGGTCTCGCTTCAGGACAGCCTCCAGCGATGTTCCGCCTTGCATCGCTAACCTCCTGATGCGGGATTCGTGGCGTCGCTAACTCTTAAGTAAGTCCCGCCTGGGTGTGCTCCACCTCCGCCAGCGAGCTGTGGCTATTCTTGTGGTTGAACTTGATGGCGCCACTCCCCGTCAACACCACCGCCTGAGCTACTTCCATCTCCCTGTACTCCATGCCATCGGGCATCCGGACCACGACCCGCTGCTCCCCGCCCGTGGCGGGGACGGTCAGGGGAGCGGAGGCAGTTTCCAGGGCGCCCGGAATTACGACCCGCGTTCTGCGCTTTGCCTTGTCAAACTCGAAGCTGATAGGCACAAACTGTGGCTCATGCACTGTCGTAACGATGGACGCAAGGATCTGAAACCAGGGATTGCCCGCCTGGCCGCTCAGGATTTGGAGCAAGGCATTCCGCTGCTCTTCCGTCGCCTTCTGGTCGATGAAAGGTTGCAAGGAGCCATTCCCTTCGTGCAGTGCGCCGGGCCAGTGATAGGTCGCGATCCACGTCAGGCCGTCCAGCCTGACGTTGCCGAAGTTGCCCTCCACGATGTGCATCCCAGCCATCCCCTCGCAACCCTTGTGGGGATATGGTACCCCTACCGTATCGCAGGGACAGGTCGCGATGCAGTTGCAGTTCTTGAGGTACTGACCCTTCATCCGCCATTCCACGCTCGCCATAGGTTCTCCTCCTCTTTAGAACACACGCTCTTTCCTGGACCCCCGAAGGCGTCGAAGGGTTGTCCAGGGACCCGATCCAAGGGCATCGCTGCCTCCCCTGAGGGCTGGACGGTTAGATTGTGGAAGTAACGGAAGTCTAGGCGGGGTCGGGCGAGCTGTCAAGACGGCGGTTTAGGCCACAAACAGAGCCTTCGCCGGAGCGCACAGCTCGGCATGAAGCTCTGATCCAACGCCCGTTGCCGGGCCGCGGTTGTGCCAGTCCCATTCGGAGAGCGGGACGGAGAACGGGTGATCCTTCCTTAGGGTGGGGGTTCGACGGCGAAGAGCAGCTGCCGCATGAGTGAGGCGGGACGACCGTGCGGCAATTCAGCTATCGTTGCCTCGACCTCTCTCATGCCTCCACGCCCCCGATAAAGTGAGAGCGCCGGGTCATTGAGGTGAAGGACACGACGGTCACCCTCCCAATAGGCGTCAATTTCCACCGGTGTCTGTTGCAGAGCGGGCGGTTCGCGATACCCAAGCTCTCGTCGCATCCGCACAACCTCCTGGCACGCCCTCCGGCTAAGGAGAACCGCCGCGTCTACGATATCCAGGAGTTGGAATTGCTCGGAGTCGTTACCGTCGCCCGCAGTCAGGGTGATTCGGTGCCACATGGTTGATCCTCCGTTGGGATTGAGCGAAAGGGCTATTCATGCCGACACAAAAAACGCCCCCGTCGGTCCACGCGACCAACGGGGGCATCGAGACGTTATCCGAGGACTCGGCTCATAACTGCCTCGCCCAAAGGCAGTCTTACGGATTTATGAAGTATCTCACTCTAAGCGGGAACAGCGGTCTTGCAAGGAGGCAGCCCCCTCATTTTCATGGGTCAACCGACCTACCAGGGGGGGACGACCCACCGGGGGTGGCTGGCGAAGTGACCCGTAGTTGGGCAATACTTCTCATGTCTCCCCGCCTAATCGCTTCAAAGAGCGCAAACCCTGGGTCACTTCGGTCACTTCTCGCCGATCGGGTAGGGAGGTTCAGGCTGTCCAGTGCTGGCATTCCCTTGTTCCTACGTACTCTTGGGAGCGGTCAGATCACATGCCGCGCTGCAGGGCGTCAAGACGGTCTTGACCTCTGTCGGGCGTGGGGCTAGCCTAGCCGCACCGTTTCTGACCTTCACCGGCCCGAGTCGTGGAGGCCCCGGTTATGAAGTGTCCCCGGTGCCAGGCCCAGAACCGAGAAGGGCGCCGCTTCTGCGCGAAGTGCGGAGCGTCGTTAGCCCTTACCTGCGCCTCCTGTGGTTTCTCGAATGAGCCGGGCGAGAGCTTCTGCGGCGGCTGCGGGCAGGCGCTAGAGGTTACCGGTGCTCCTGCTCCGGCACCCAAGTTCGCCTCTCCCGAGGTCTACACCCCCAAGCACCTCGCCGAGAAGATCCTGACGTCCAAGAGCGCCCTGGAAGGCGAGCGCAAGCAGGTCACGGTGCT
>JBHIBG010000097.1:0-9477 GCA_046758965.1 Methylomirabilia bacterium
CGGAATCTACTACGGGATCTCCAATAACACTCGTGCCTATTGGGACATCCGGAACGCTCGCGAAGAACTTGGCTACGAACCGGAGGACAACGCTGAAGATTACGCCTGAACGTTACACTCGAGAGCCTGTCGTCAGACGAAAAGTAAGACGGCGGTCAAGTTATCCGCAGTAACTGGACGGCTCCTGCGCGAATTCAAGGACTCGTACTCCGTGGCTCAAATCCCCACCTGCAGTTTTTGGGCCAATGCGACCTATGTGGTTACCGGCCGAGTGGGTCAAACACAGCCGCCGCAACATCCTCCGGCTCCCCGCCAAATATCCGAATCAGGAATTGTTCGCCAAGATCCAATCTGCCGCTACCCACGTGGCACCCCTTATCTGAACGGGTTTGCAACGTTTTTTCCCTCCCGTACGTCGGGGGCATATGCGAGTTAGCCCTTTTTCAGGAAATGTCTTACGGACACCGACGGAAATCCCCCTCACCCTGCCCTCTCCCCCTCGAAGGGGGAGAGGATTAAAGGTGAGGGGGTCGAGAGACATGGGACGTTAGAAATGCAGCTGTCAATAGCCTCGAGGTTGAGCTGAAGTGCTGGAGCCCGCCTACGCTTTCAGGTGCTTGGCGAACAGCTCCATGGTGCGCCGCCAGGCGTCCTCGGCCTCCTTCGCCCGGTAGACGTCCTTCCGCGTATCGTTGAAAAAGCCGTGGGGCGCCCCCGGGTAGATCTTCACCTCCCCGGGCTTTGCGAACTTCTTCAAAGCCTCCTCTAGGCGCCGGACATCGTCCCGGGTGATCCAGAAGTCGGCGTCCCCGTAGATGTAGAGCAGGGGGCAGGCGAGGGCCTGGAGCGCGGCCTCATCCGGGACCTCCCCGTAGTAGGGCGCCGCGGCCCTGATCTCCTTCGTCCTGCACGGCAGGAGGAGGGCGAAGGACCCCCCCATGCAGAAGCCGGTGACCCCGATCCGGTCCGGCCGCACGGATTTTTCACGCTTGAGGTGCTCGATCCCGCCGATCAGGTTCTTGACTGCCTCGTCGCGGTTCAGGGCTCCCATGAGCTTGCCGGCTTCGTTGGGGTCGTCGGTGACCTTGCCGTGGTAGAGGTCGGGCGCGAGGGCCACGTAGCCCTCCCGGGCGTAGCGCTCCGCGATCTCACGGATATGGGCGTTGAGCCCCCACCACTCCTGGATCACGATCACAGCGGGGAAGGGGCCGGTCCCGCTGGGTGTGGCGAGGTAGGCATTCACCTTCTGGCTGTTTCGCTGGTAGTCGATCATGTTGCCCATCAGGGAGCCTCCTTTCGCTGAGCATCAGGGGGTTCAGGGAAGCGGTCCGAGGCAATCTTGACCGCGATGATCCGGCGCTCGTCAGCCTCGAGAACCGTCAGGGCGTACCGTCCGACTCTGAACTCCTCGCCAACCCGCGGGATTCGGTGGAGCGTGGCCAGGATCAGGCCGGCGACGGTCTCGTAGTCGGCCTTGGGGAGGTCCCACTCCAGGGTGTCGTTGAGCTCCTCGATCCCCACACGCCCGGCCACCCGGTAGCTATCGTCGGGGAGCCGCTGGATGGTAGCCGGGGTCCGGTCGCGCTCGTCCTGGATCTCTCCGACAATCTCCTCGAGGATATCCTCGACGGTGATGATCCCTACCGCGCCGCCGTACTCGTCCACCACCACCGCCAGCTGCATCCGGGCCTTCTGCATTTCGCTCAGCAGGTCGTCGACCCGCTTGGTCTCGGGGACGTAGCTCGCCTGGCGCATGAGGTCGCCGAGGGTGGCGGCGCCGTTCCCCCGCCGGAACAGGTCCATGGCGGTGACGATGCCGACGATGTTCAACACCTGCTCGTGATAGACGGGGATCCGCGAGAACCCCCGCTGGCGGATCATCGCGATCGCCTCGTCCAGGGGAGCCGAGTCGGAGAGCGCCGCAACGTCCACCAGCGGCACCATCACCTCGCGCACGAGGGTTTTCCCGAGGTCGAAGATCCCGTTGATCATCTCCGCCTCATGCGTGGTCACGTCCGACTCCTCTGGATCCATCTGGAGGATGAGCTCGAGCTCTTCCCGCGAGACCAGGCGGCGGTCGGCGGGGCGCGGCCGGCCCGCGAGAGCAAGCACGCCGTGCACGATCGTGCTCGCCGTCCACGTGAGCGGCCTCACGAGCCAGGCGGTCCAGGTGAGAGGGCGGAAGAGGAAGAGGATCAGTCCCGTTGCCCACTGCTGGGCGATCGCCTTGGGGATCACCTCCCCGAGCACCAGCATGACCGGGGTCAGGACGAGGGTCACAACCAGGGCCGCCACGGGCCCCAGACGAGGGAGGAGCTCCCAGGTGGCGACAGAGGAGGCGATGATGTGGGCCACGGGGACCCCCATCTTGGCGGCTGAGAGGGTCTGCTCCGGGCGCTCGAAGGCCTGGAGATAGCTCGCCGCGAGCCGGTGGCCTCCCTCGGCCAGATGACGGAGCCGCAGTCGGTTCGCGGCGATGAACGCCATCTCCGATGCGGAGAAGAAGGCGGTGGCGCCGAGACAGGCGAGGATGACCCAGAGGGAGATCATGCGGAGGCCTCATCGCGAACCGGCGTCCGGAGGGTCACGAGCACCTCGACCACCCGCGTCCGGTCGACCTTCTCGATGGCCACCGTCGCCTCGGGGATTTCAACGCGCTCCCCCCGGTGGGGGATCCGGCCGAAGAGGTCGAGCACCCACCCCCCCACGGTGTCGTAGGCGTCGTTCCCGAGTGAGAGCCCGGTGGCGGCATTCAGCTCGTTGATCGGAAGCTTCCCCGAAACTCTGAGCGTGCGCGGGTCCACCGGCTGGATGAGCCGTTCCTCGACGTCGAACTCGTCACCGATCTCCCCGACGAGCTCCTCCAGCAAGTCTTCCAGGGTGACGAGCCCTACCGTGCTTCCGTACTCGTCCACCACGATGGCCATGTGGATCTTCTTGGCCTGGCACTCTTTGAGGAGCGCGAGCACGCGCTTGGACTCGGGAACGAAGTAGGGGGGGTGGAGGTGAGCGCGCAGGTTGAAGTCAGGCGGCATGCCGCGGACGAAGGGGAGGATCTCCTTCGTGTAGAGGATTCCGACGATCCGGTCCACGCTCTCCTCGTAGACCGGCAGGCGCGAGTGCAGGTGCTCACGGATCGCCCCGAGGATCTGCTGCTGCGGCGTGGAGACGTCCAGGCAGTCCATGTCGGGCCGAGGCACCATGACGGCTCGCACGAGGGTGTCCTCCAGCGCGAGAGCCCTGCGGATCATCTCCCGCTCGTCCCGCTCCACGACTCCCTCCCGGGCCCCCACGTCCACCAGGGTGCGGAGCTCGTCGGAGGTGAGGAAGGGCTCGCTCCGCTCTGACGCGCCGAGGATCTTCAGGGTCAGCTTCGTCAGGCCACCGAGAAGGATCCGAGCGGGAGTGAGGAGCACGGAGAGCCAGGCCACGAGGCGGCTGACTCGCGCGGCAAAGCGGTGGGGATGGTCCAGGGCCAGCGTCATCGGCAGCAGTTCGGTGAAGACCGTGGTGAGGAAGATCATGGCCCCGATCGCCACGAAGAGCCCCCATTGCGCGAAGAGCCGGCCCGCCACGAAGGCCGCCAAGGCGGAGGCCCCGATGCTCATCAGCGTGATCCCCACGAGGAGCGTGACCAGCAGGTCGTGGGGGCGCTTGGTCAGCGATGCCAGCTGGTCGGCGACCTCGGGGGAGTCCACCCGGCGCCGGATACGGAGGCGCCCGAGCGAGAAGTAGGCGGCCTCGGCGCCGTTGAGAAGGGCCGAGCCGATGAGGAGGATCATCAACCCGATCAGTCCCAGGAGGACGGCGCTGCTCATGCCCTCACCGAGCGCGCGGGGAGAAGTGCTCGAACCCCTCCACCACCACCGCCCGCTCACCCCGGGCGCCGACAAACTGGAGTCCGGCCTCGACCTCTACCACCTCGCCGATCACCGTCAGCGGCGTTCCGGTGTCGGCTTCCAGCTCTCGGGCGAGCGCCGGGATGGTAGCGGGATCAGCGGTGAGGAGGAGCTCGTAGTCTTCCCCTCCGCTTACAGCCAGGGCGATCAGGTCGAGATCAAGAGCTGCCGCCACGCTCCGCACCGCGGGGGAGATCGGCAGGCGGTCCAGGCTGACCCGAGCGCCGACGCGGCTTTCTGAGGCGACGTGCCCCAGGTCCGTGGCCAGGCCGTCCGAGAGGTCGATCATGGCGTGGACCTCTGAGCGGCCCGCCAGCCAGCGTCCCTCCGTCACCCGTGCCACGGGCAGGAGGTGGGCGCGCGTGATCTCCTGCTCGATCTCCGGGTCGAGCCTCTGGCGACTCGATTCGCCGGAGGCGGATGCCTCCAACAGGGCGAGCCCCGCCGCCGAGCGGCCCAGGCTTCCCGTGACCGCGATGAGGTCGCCCGGGCAGGCGCCGGAGCGGAGGCGGGGCCTGCCCGCTGCCATCTCCCCCAGGAGCGTCACGCTCACGAGGAAGCCCGCCGGGGAGGCGCAGGTGTCGCCGCCGACGACGGCCACGCCGTGGGGCGCGCCGGCCGCCTCCATGCCTCTGTAGAAGGCGTCGATGGCTTCGCTCTCCGTGTCGTCGGGGCAGGCCAGCGCCACCAGGGCGTAACGGGGAGTCCCCCCCATGGCGGCGATGTCGGAGAGGTTGACAGCCATGGCCTTCCAGCCGATCGCATGGGGATCGGCGTAGCGGCGGCGGAAGTGAATGTCCTCCAGCAGGAGATCGGTGGTGGCGAGAAGGGCCACGCCCTCGGCCAGCGTCAGCACCGCTGCATCGTCGCCGATCCCGACGGAGACCCCCGGGGCTCCGGCCCGGGCGTGCTCTCTGATCCGGCGGATGAGGCCCCGCTCGCCGAGGTGGGTGAGCTTCATCCTCGCTCCGGGGCCCGAAGGCTGAGAAAGTTCCGAAGGAGTCCTTTGCCGTGCTCCGTGAGGATGGATTCGGGGTGGAACTGGACTCCTTCGACCGGATACTGGCGGTGCCGCAGACCCATGATCTCCCCGTCCTCGGCCCGGGCCGAGATCTCGAGCTCTGCGGGGAAGCCTTCCTCGAGCACCGCGAGGGAGTGGTACCGGGTGGCCCGGAGCGGGGAGGGGAGATCTTTGAAGACGCCCCGGCCATCATGGGCGATCGCCGAGATTTTGCCGTGCATCTGAGACCGGGCTCGGCTCACACGGCCACCGAAGGCCTGGCCGATCGCCTGGTGGCCCAGGCAAACCCCCAGGATGGGGATTTTCGCATGGCAGGCGCGGACCAGCGGGAGCGAGACGCCGCCGTCATCGGGCGTGCCGGGTCCGGGCGAGATCACGATCCTCTCGGGGGCGAGGGCGACAATCTCCGGGAGCGAGAGGGCGTCATTCCTGACCACGTGGAGCTTGGCACCCAGCTCGCCCAGGTACTGGACCAGGTTGTAGGTGAAGCTGTCGTAGTTGTCGATGACCAGGATCATGGCCACGGACGGGATTACTTGCCGGTCTCGGCGAGGCGGAGCGCGAGGATCAGACCGCGCGCCTTCGAGCAGGTCTCAAGCCACTCGGCCTTGGGGTCGGAGTCGGCGACGATTCCCGCTCCGACCTGGACCGAAGCCCGGTCTCCCTCGTAGATGATGGTGCGGATCGTGATGCAGGAGTCCAGGTTCCCCGAGTAGGAGACGTACCCGACCGAGCCGGCGTAAGGGCCTCGCCGGGTGGGCTCCAGCTCCTCGATGATCTCCATGGCCCGGATCTTCGGAGCGCCGGTGACGGTCCCTGCGGGGAAGCAGGCCTCGAGCACGTCGAGCGCGTCGCGCCCGGGAGCCAGGCTGCCCCGGACGTGGCTCACCAGATGCATGACGTGGGAGTACCGCTCCACCACCATGAAATCGCCGACCTCCACCGAGCCCAGCGTCGAGATCCGTCCCACGTCGTTGCGGGCCAGGTCCACCAGCATCACGTGCTCGGCGCGTTCCTTGGGGTCGGCGCGAAGCTCGGCCTCGATCCGGGCGTCCTCGAGCTCCGTAGCGCCGCGGGGCCGGGTCCCGGCGATGGGACGCTCCTCCACCCGTCCATCCTCGACCCGGACCAGCACCTCGGGGGAGGAGCCCACAATCGAGATCCTCCCCAGGCGGAGAAAGAAGAGATAGGGGGAGGGGTTCACGGTGCGCAAGGCCCGGTAGACCCTGAAGGGATCCCCCCGGAATGTGGTGTCGAGGCGTCGCGAGAGAACGATCTGATAGGCCTCGCCCGAGGCGATGTACTCTTTGGCCCGCCGAACGCGCTCCATGAAGGTGGCCTGGTCGATGGTCGACGTGAACCCCTCCTCCCCGAGCGCCACGAGGGGATCGGCGGTATGGAGGGTCAGGGGAGATGGCGTACGAACCGGCCGTCCCAGCTTGGCAAGGAGCATTCCGATCTTCACAGCGGCGGCATCGTAGGCCCGATCCAGCACCGCCGGGTCGGCGCCGGTGACATGCGCGTTGGCGATCACCAGGAGGCGGTGCCTCAGGTTGTCGAAGACCAGGAGAGTGTCGGTGAGCAGGAAGACCGCCTCCGGGAGTCCCAGGTCGTCCCGGGCGGTTTCGGGGAGGCGCTCGAGGTGGCGGGCCACGTCGTAGCCCACGTAGCCCACCGCCCCGCCCTGGAAGCGCGGCAGCCCCGGGACCGCCACCGGGTGGAAACGGCTGAGGAGAGCCCTGAGGGCGCTGAGCGGGTTCCCGGAGGGGAGCCGCGTGGGCCTCCCATCCGGCTCTCTGAGCGTAATCCGCCCCCCCTTGGCGGTGAGGACCATCAGGGGGTCCGAACCCAGGAAGGAGTACCGGGCCCACTTCTCCCCGCCCTCGACGGATTCGAGGAGAAAAGCGTAGGGGCCCGGCCTGAGCCTGAGGAAGGCCGAGAGCGGCGTGTCCAAGTCTGCCGGCAGCTCGGCGAAGATCGGGACCAGGTTGCCGTCCTGGGCCAGGCTCCGGAATTCCTCTCGGGAGGGTGAGAGCGCAGGGGTCTGAAGGGTCGGAGGCTTCATCCGGCCGTTGATCTCTAGATCAAGGCTTCGAGTTTCTTCTTCAGCTGAGCCTTGGGTACGGCTCCGATGACCTGATCCCGCACCTGGCCGCCCTTGAGAAGGAGGACGGTGGGGATGGACCGGATCCCGTACCGGGCGGCGAGGCCGGGGTTCTCGTCCACGTTCACCTTGGCCAGGCTGACAGCGTTTCGCGACTCGCTTACAAGCTCGTCCAGGACCGGCGCGATCATCTTGCAGGGCGCGCACCACTCCGCCCAGAAGTCCACCATCAGCACCTCTGGATGCTTGGCGAGCTCCTCGTCGAAGATCCCTTCGGTCAGGTGCAGCACGTTCGCCGCCATGGGGTTGTCACTCCTTTGGCAAGATGCTTGGTATTTGGCCCCGCATCGATCCTCCGCCTCCGATTGCCCCAAGGTAGGGGAAACGGGTATGGCGGCAAGCCGTCGGGAGTGCGCCCCGGGGTAGGAAGGCGGGAACCGTCAATGAAAAAGCCCTGCCTGGTTCCAGGAGGGTGAAGCCGAGTTCCATCTCTTGGGGTCCAAAACCTACGATAACATGGGGGTGTCTCGTTGGCAAGTCCCGCCTAGAATTTTTGCCAAAGTGACAAGCGCTGATATAATAAGTTGAGTTTCTAATTCGTCTCTTTTGTGGAGCGTTCCATGACTGAATCCCGGATCCTCGTGGTGGATGACGACGACGCGATATGCGAGCTCTTGTCTGCGGCTCTCAGCCGCTGGGGCTACCACGTCGTTGTCACCCCCAAGGCCGGCGAGGCCCTCGAGCTCTTGAAGAGCAAGGTCTTCGACGCCACCCTCCTGGACATTCGCTTGCCAGGCATGAATGGCATGGAGCTCCTCCGGGAGATCCGGCGCTATGACGCGGCCATCGACGTGGTGATCATGACCGCCTATCCGACGGTCAACACCGCAGTTGAAGCCCTCAAGCTCGGCGCGTATGACTATCTCACCAAGCCGCTGATTCTGGACGAGCTTCGGCACCTCTTGGGGCATATCATCGAGCGCCGGATCCTCCGTCAGGAGGTGACGACCCTGCGGAGCCGGCTCGGGGCCCCGCAACCGCTCAAGGAGGTGGTCGGAACGTCGACCGCAATGGAGCGGGTCAGGGAGATCGTGGCCAAGGTGTCTGCTACGGACTCTCCCGTCCTGATTGAAGGAGACAGCGGGACCGGCAAGGAGGTCGTGGCCGGAGCCATCCATCGCCTCTCGATGCGCAGCCACGGGCCGTTCGTTCCCGTGAACTGTAGCGCCATCCCATCGGAGCTCCTGGAGTCCGAGTTCTTCGGGCACATCCGTGGAGCGTTCACCGGCGCGGTCGCCGATGCTCCGGGGCTTTTCCGGTCGGCCAATGGGGGCACCCTCTTCCTCGATGAAGTTGCTGAGCTGCCGCCCGCGCTCCAGGTCAAGTTGCTCAGGGTCATCGAGCAGAAGGAGGTCCGACCGGTGGGGTCGAGCAAGACGTACTCCGTGGATGTCAGGATCATCGCGGCCACCAACCGCCAGCCGGAGGAGGCCATGAGGGATGGGGCCCTCCGCCAGGACTTTTTCTACCGCCTCAACGTCGTCAGAATCGTGATGCCCCTGCTCAGGGATCGCAAAGCGGATATTCCGGCGCTGGTGATTCATTTCATTCGCCAGTTCAACCAGCGCTTTGGACGGGAGGTCAAGGGGATTTCGCCCGAGGCGATGGCTGCCCTCATGGCCTACGACTTTCCCGGCAACGTGCGGGAGCTGGAAAACCTCCTGGAACGCGCCTATGCCTTTGGTGTCCGCGAGGAGATCACCCTGGCTGATCTCCCAGCCCTCGCGGGTCAGCCCCGCCCCGCGCCGCCGGCCAGCGAGCTCCCGAGCCTCACTCAAGCGGAGCGTGATCTGATCATCCGAGCTCTCGAGCTCCACGAACACAACAAGGAAGAGGCTGCCCGAGCCCTCGGAGTCTCGGTCCGCACTATCTACCGCCGCCTGAAAGAGTACGGCCTTCTCTAACTGCTCTCGCCCCAGGAGCCACCCTCGGTGGACACCTGCTTCTGCCAGGCTGGCAGCCGCTGCGCCAGTCTGGCGCTCAGCAACCCCTACGGCTTCAGAGGGAACGTTGATAATTCACTGATTTTCTACGATGTTTTCGGGAGATTCTTTGGCATCCTCCCTGCACTCAGAGGCTACACATGATGCCCTTCACCCCCTCACCCTCCCCTCTCCCCCTCGAAAGGGGAGAGGATCAAAGGTGAGGGGGGCAAGAGATATGGGATATTAGAAATGCGGCCCTCATTAGCCGAGGAGAGGCGTGCTGCCTGGCTGGGTCGAAACCTTGAGGTCTCCGGGCCATGACTAGGAGATCCGATCCAGTATCGATGGCGTTGGTGGAGATCGCCCAGACGCTCAGCTCCACTCCGGAGCTGGAGCGGCTGCTCGAGCAGATCGCTCAGCAGGCGGCCCGGGCCTGCGAGATGGACCGTTGCTCGATCTTCCTCTTGG
>JBHIBG010000098.1:0-9376 GCA_046758965.1 Methylomirabilia bacterium
GAGGCTCAGCCTTGGCCTGATAGGGTGGAGACCTCTCACTGCTCTCCGACGCAAGTCTTCGGTCAGCCGGCCCGTGCAGCACTCAGGACTCACGTAAATCGATTACCAACTGTAGAGGGCGGTGAGAGGCCTGCGAACATTCGACTCGGCCCTGCGCTCCTTCCCGGATCGCTCCTCCTCGCCTGCGTAGGCCTTATGGTTAGCTGCGCGTGGGGTCCAGTACACCTCCTGGTATCCGCGTCTGCCAGACCACTTTGTCGAGCACGACGTCGAGCACCGCGTCTTCGACCTCCACTGGACCCCCGAGCGGAACGAAGGCCGGGTGGCAACGCCGCGAGCTTGAAATGTGACACCACGACGGCCGGTCGAGTGAAGGTGCCGGCCGGAGCTCGCCTCGCGAAGAGTGGCGACAACGCTTCCGACGTTCGGGCAGAACTCCTTGACGGGAGCCCGGCGCATCGGGCAGAATGCGGGCCAGTCCACCGGGAACTATTGGAAATCCCGTCCGATGACCTTGGCACCGAGCTTGCAGCTCCAGGGCCTAATGCAAACGAATAACTTATTTCACAGAGAATGAGAACAGACGATGACGATCCGAATGCTTTCCATTAGCCTGGCAGCCTTATTGTTTGCCGCACCTGCCTTTGCGGCGCTGAAGAGTGATGAGGCGTTTCAGGCTCTCGCAAGCGGGGACAAGCTCCGGGCCGTCCGCGTGGCGGAAGTCGACGATGAGATCCAGGCCCCTCGCGCGCCGGAAGTGAACGACGAGCTCTACGCCCCCCGCGTGGCGGAAGTCAACGACGAGATCTACGCTCCCCACGCGGTAGAGGGTGCGTAAGAACCAACCGGAACGTAGAGAAAGGTGAACATGATGAGACGGTTTCTGGGTACCTTGTCAGCCGTGGCCCTTCTCCTCGCGGTCGCCGCTCCTGCCCTGGGCGCCCCCACCGATGAGCTCCGCACCGCCGTCGACAAGGTGACCCAGATCCTGGATGACCCTGCTTTGAAGCCCGAGGCGAGAGCCCACGAGCGGCAGGACGCGGTTCGCGCGGCCGTTGTTGATCTCTTCGACTTCACCGAGATTTCCCGGCGTGCCATGGCCCGCCACTGGCGAGGGCTCACCGATCTTGAGCGCGAGGAGTTCGTGATCCTGTTCCGCGCCTTCCTGGCACGGAGATACCTTCCCAAGATCGCGCTGTATGGGGGAGAGCGGGTTCGCTTCTTGAGTGAGGCCCAGGACGGGAACCTGGCCGTTGTTCGAACCCAGGTCGTGACACGCAACGGCGCAGAGGTTCCCGTGAACTTCCGCCTGCATCGCCCGACCGACCGGTGGCTCATCTACGACATCACCGCGGCGGGCGTAAGCTTGGTCGCCAACTACCGAGCTCAGTTCAACCAGATCATTCGGCGAACCTCTGTGCAGGGACTCGTTAGGCGGATCAAGCGAAGAGTGGAGCGGGCAGAGTCCCGCAACGAAGCGCGATCTTCGAGTCTCGCTAGAAGGAGGTAGCGGCCTAAATCCGGTGGCGGGTGCTATGGCGGAATCGGGAGATCTCAACGGGGAGCACGTGGGAAGCTGTAGCTGCGACGTGTTCTGCCCGTGCCTGCCCGGGCGCCGCAACCTTCCAAACCAACTGGAACACAGAAAGGAAAACACGATGAGACGCTTTCTTGGGACCTTGTCGATCCTGGCGTTTCTCCTCGGAGCAGTCACTCCAGCCCTGGCCGCTGAGTCCATCGCCGCCCGGATAGCCGTGAAAGCACTTCGAGGCTTCGAGAACGTCACCTTGGGGTTCGTCACAGAGTGGCCCAAGGCGATCTACTACGACAGCATCGAGCACGGGCTCCCCTATGGCCTCACCGTGGGCGCCTTGAAAGGGATTGGCTGGGGAGCCCTCCGGACCGGCGTTGGGGCCTATGAGCTTGCAACCTTCCCAGTTCCGGTACCGAACAGCTACCAGCCCATGCTTTACCCTGAGTTCCCCCACCAGCTCACGGAACAGACCCGATAGAGCGTTGCGCTCAGCCGAAGGCAGCGCGTCCCGGCTTCGGTCGGGGGTGGCGTCAGCAAGGAGAGAGCACCCGGCACTGGCCTTGCCGTGCGCAACAATAATAATGAGGATAGTGGCCTCCTTTCCCACTTCCTCGCCACCGTCCGCGCCGCCTCTTCGACGCCGGGGTTTTTGTCTCCTTTACTCCGGCGCCGGGGGGCGGTGTCGCACTGCCAGCAATGAGGGGTTACGCGCGCTTCGATCGTGAGAACTCAGACATTTTGAAGGAATCGTTCCTGCGCAAGGCGGCACTTGCCTCCCCAGACTACGGCAAGGATTGGCGGAGGAGGAGGAATGAAACGGATCACCCTCGGTCTCGCACTTAGCCTCGCCCTCGCATTCGGCCTCACGCTCCTGCCAGGAACGGCCTGGGCATGGGGCCCCCACGCCTTTCACGGCGGGGTTCACCCGGGAGTTCGCCATGGCCATGGCGGCGTCTTCATTCGCGACCGGCATCCCTTCGTCCACCATGAGTTCAAGATCCGCCGCCGCCGCCGCCACTTCACTCACCACGGGTTCAACCATCACTCCGCCTCGGTACACCCTGTTCCCAAGGCGGTGTGGATCCCGGGTTTCTGGCAGTGGAACGGCTTGGGGTGGGTCCGGGTGCCTGGCCACTGGCTGAGGTAGCTCATACTCCAGGCGCCCGTGAGGCGAGTATGCTGCAGGAAAGCGCTCTTCACCCTTCGCCGGCGCCTGCAAGGCGTCAACCGGCCTCCTGACTCGGCGGGATGTCCAGGCCGCCATCGATGAGCTTGGGCGGTTCGGGGCCTCGGTCGTGGAGCGATGGCTCGAGGAGGAGGGAGGCTTGACCCCAAACGGCCCGGATGGCAGTCATCTCCCATCAGATGGAGTTGGCCGAGCTGAACACCGCGTTTGACCTCATGGCCGCGGTGGAGTATAAAGCGCTGATACCGGACCAATGCCAAAGGACCGTGAATAGTGTTCCGATGGGTGGCGGGGCTGACAGGATTGGCTCTGGTGTTCTGGGCGGTCCCAGTGTGGGCCTATGACCCCCGGGAAGAGTTCCAGCGAGGGACTGTCGTGGTGACCCCCCAGGTCGGGGGAGGCAACGCACACAATATTTCAAATCGCCGGGTCTTCTCCGATCTCTCGTTTGTCAACGGCGCCGTACGGGTGTCGCTGCTCCCTCTGGATCCACTGGGGCAGCGGTTTCTGACAGGAGCTCTGGAGGTCGGGCTCGAGCCCTTTTTCCAGTACTTCACCGACGTCGACGCCACGGCCGAGGGGGCCAAGGTGGGTGCCCGCTATCACTTTCTCGGGGCATCCCCAATCTTTCCGTACGTGGAGGGGCTGGCGGGCATTGGGGCTAGCAGCCTCAACGTCAGCGAGGTCGACTCCAACCATCTGTTCTTTCTCGAGGGAGGTGTGGGGCTCTCATACTTCGTGAAGGAGGGAGTGGCGCTGACGACCGGGTACCGCTTTCAGCACATGTCCAACGGGGGCACCGAGGATCCCAACCAGGACGTCAACTCCAGTACGGGCGTGCTCGGCGTCTCGTTCTTTTTTCACTGAAGGGTGAGGGGGAAGGACGGGCCCCATCGTCTGCAAGCCGTCTCGGCGTGCGCCCAGAGTCGTCCCGGCTTGTGAGAGAACATGATGCGGATCCTGCTTGTCCACCCGAGCCCGTTGATGTACTCCGAGCTCTACCTCAGGCTGGAGCCCCTCGGGTTGGAGCGGGTCGCGACCGCGGCACGATCGGCTGGCCACGACGTACGGCTCCTCGACCTTCAAATCTTTCGGCACCGTGACTATCACCGAGAGCTCGATACCTTCAGGCCGCAGGCGGTTGGCTTCTCCCTGAACTATCTGGCGAACGGACCCGAAGTGATCAACCTCGCCGTGGCGACAAAGCGTCGCCTGCCGCCGTGCTTCGTCTTCGTGGGCGGGCACAGCGCCTCGTTCATCGCGATCGAGCTTCTCGACCATGCCCGGGGGGCGATCGACTGCATCGTCCGCGGCGAGGGCGAGGCGATCACCCCGAGGCTCCTGGAGGCAATCGGCGACCGACGGCTCGAGGAGTTCCCTGGCGTGGTCACGCCGAGCGGGATGGGACCGCCCCCGGCGCTGCTCGATGGCCTCGATCAGCATCTCCCGGCCCGGGACCTGGCCCGGCGCCGGCGGAAGTACTTCATCGGGGCCCTGGACCCGTGCGCGTCGGTGGAGTTCACGCGCGGCTGTCCGTGGAACTGCGCCTTCTGCAGCGCGTGGACCTTCTACGGCCGGAGCTACCGCAAGACCTCCCCGGAGGCAGCCGCCGACGACCTCGCGCGCATCGAGGAGCCCAACGTCTTCGTCGTGGATGACGTCGCGTTCATACACCCTGAGCACGGCTTCGCGATCGGGCGTGAAATCGAGCGCCGGAGGATCCGGAAGCAGTACTACCTCGAGACCCGCTGTGATGTCCTGCTCCGGAATCAGGAGATTTTCTCGTACTGGAAACGGCTCGGCCTCCGCTACATGTTCCTCGGGCTGGAAGCTATCGACGAAGACAGTCTCAAGCTGCACAGGAAACGCGTCACCCCGGCCGAGAATTTCGAGGCCCTCGAGGTCGCGCGCGCTCTCGGCCTGACGGTCGCCGTCAACATCATCGCCGATCCTGACTGGGACGAGCGCCGGTTCGCGATGATCCGAGAGTGGGCCCTGAGCGTTCCCGAGATCGTCCACCTCACGGTAAATACTCCCTACCCGGGAACCGAGACCTGGCACACCGAGGCGCGGAAGGTCACCACGCTCGACTATCGGCTCTTCGACGTCCAGCACGCTGTGCTGCCGACCCGCCTGCCGCTCCGGCGGTTCTACGAGGAGCTGGTCACGACCCAGGCAGTCCTGAACCGAAAGCATCTCGGGGTTGCCGCCCTCCAACGGACGGCGGCAGCGGCGTTCGGGCTCCTTCTGCACGGCCAGACGAACTTCCTCCGGATGCTGTGGAAGTTCAGCACCGTCTACAAGCCGGACCGCCAGTACGCCGATCACTTCAGGGAGATCACGTACTCGATGCGGCCACCGCCGTTGCCCGCGGTGCCCAAGCCGAGTCCTGCTCAGCTCTACGTCCACGTTCCCGTGGCGGCCGAACGGGCTGCGGCCCACCGGTAGGCCCTGGAACATCCCCACACCCGGGCGTTCGAGCATCCGTGATGTAACGCCCTTGGCCATGCCTTCACGAAGCCACTGCCCGGAACTCCCGGCTCATCCGCCGGAGCCCTCGGACTGCGGCAGGTGGGCGAGGTCGTGTGCCAGGATGCTGAGCAGGGCGTTATCGAACTCTAGCTGGTGGCGAAGGGCGCCAGCGCCGATCGCGTGAGCGGATGGCGGAGTTTTTCGAGAGCCTTGCTTTCGATCTGGCGGATCCGCTCACGGCTCACGCCGAAGTTCTGGCTGACGGCCTCGAGGGTGCGTTCACCTTCCGTGCCGATTCCGAAGCGGAGCATCAGGACTTCCTGCTCCCTCGGGGACAGAGTGGCCAGGGTCTGCGCCACCTGGGTGGTCAGGTCCCGGCCCAGGAGGGCCTGCTCCGGTGACGGGATCTCGGTGTCGCCCAGCAAGGCTCCCAGTTCGGTGTCGCCATGGATCGGGGCCTCCAACGAGAGCGGCTGGCCGGGCCATTCGAAGATGCGCTGGACCCGCTTCGCCGGGAGCCCCGACTGTCGAGCTAGCTCCTCGAGCGTCGGATCGCGCCCCAGCTCATTGACGAAGGCCCGCTGGACCCGCCGCACCCGTGAGAGTGCTTCCGTCACGTGGACGGGCAGCCGGATGGTTCCGGACCGGTCGGCAATGGCCCGCATGATCGCCTGTCGGATCCACCAGGTCCCGTAGGTCGAGAACTTGAAGCCGCGCCGGTACTGAAAGCGGTCGACGGCCCGCATGAGGCCGAGGTTCCCCTCCTGGATCAGGTCCAGAAGGGGCAAGCCCGATCCCTGGTACCGTTTGGCGATGGAAACCACGAGCCGGAGGTTGGCCTCGGTCAGCTTGTGCTTGGCCTGGCGCACCGCCCGGTCACACTCCGCAATCTCGCCCATGCGCGCCTGAAGCTCTCGGCGGGAAAGCCCGCAACCGAGGCCAAATGTGTCGGCGTTCGTGGTCCGGCGACCGCGGTTTCCCGACGGGTCGGCCGGGGCGCGGACCGCGTCGTTTGTCTGCCGGAGTTCGGCCACGAGCTTGTCTACCAGGTCCGGCCTGATTGGTAGTCGCGCCAGGATCTGCTGGATGGTCGCTCGGTCTCGAGCGATCGCGCGGCGGCGGGCTCTCCGGGTGGAGGCCGAGCAGCGCCGGGCTCTCAGTCCGGCATGGAATCGAGCGATCCCCCGCTCGAGCCTCCGGATGCGGGCGAACCCTGTGAAAATCCAATTCACCTCCTCCGGCGTGGGATCACGGCCCTCCGGAAGGAGGATCAGCTGGTCCACCGGGAGTTTCTTCTTCGTGACCCGGTCGGCCAGACCAAGGAGCGCATGGACAACCGCGGGAACCGCCGCCACAGATCGCCTGAGATC
The DNA here is from genome assembly GCA_046758965.1 of Methylomirabilia bacterium. Lineage (GTDB taxonomy): Bacteria > Methylomirabilota > Methylomirabilia > Rokubacteriales > CSP1-6 > JBHIBG01. Next base: position 6,563 of record JBHIBG010000098.1, read on the forward strand.
GGCCAGTCCCATCTCGATGCGCCGGCCGATTTCGGATTCCTGCGCCGCGGTCAGCCGGGAGATCCTTCCGATCTCCTGAAGGTACTGCCCGACAAGATTCTCCGTCGCACAAGCAAGGGGCTCCGGCGTGTCTTCGGCCTCGAGAAGGACCTCGTCGTCGTCCGTACCCTCCAGTTCCGCGGTCCCGAACGGCACAACATCAGTCGGAATCATTCGCACTTATGTCACCATCCCCGGCGGCGCCCTTCGGCCGGAGCTCCGGGTTTGCGAGCCTCGGGGGGTCGGCGAAGGCAAGGAATGCCTGCAGCGAAGCCCGCCGGCCGGGTTCAAGGAGGACCAGAGCAGTGCTAACAGGGGGTCGGTATTTTGCATTGAAAGTTCCGGGAATTCTGAGGAAATGGCTGACCTGGGCTGAGCCGGGATCTCCCTGGACCCGTCGGGCGAGTCCCCGAAGGATCCGGTCAATGGTGGGGATCTTCTCAGGGGTGAGCTCCACGGCCTGCTGGAGCACCCAGTAGAGGTGGTGCCCCCGGCCGGTGAAGACGATGGCGGTTGGCGGGGGCATTTCGGGGGGAACATGGACGGAAGCGTGGTTCACGTTGGCCCAGAGGGCGGGCAGGCTGACAAGGGCTCGCGCACCGCTGCCCCCGCCGTCACGGCGGGCTATGCTGAAGAAGGCGTCCGGAGAGGAGCCGCGTCGGGCCAGCCAGTCGCGTATTTCATCCACCTGTTCCGGGGATGTCCAGAGACGGACAGTCCGGCGGCTGATGGGGTTTCGCGCGCGGAGCTCGAGGCAGCCGGCCGCCGAGGGGAAGCTGGTGAGAAGGGCGAAGAATGAAGAGTAGCGATCGGCCACAGAACAGGGTGCCGGCGGCGTCAGCGAAGTTCTGCACACCTGGGACGTGAGGTTTCTCATAGATGAGGTTGTGGACCAGAACACAACGCAACACTCGTGCCGTCGTCTCCTGGCTCGCCGCTCTCCCTTCTAGGATGCTCGCACCTCGCATAAGGTTTCAGCAGCTGAACCCGTTCTCGGCCCGCTTCGCGCTCAGCAGAAGGTGTCGATGACGAGCGCTGTCGCTAAGGAGTTCGGTATGGCAAGGAAAGGCAGAATCAGATAGGCTTCCAGGCTTCCCAGGGGCCACCCGACAACGCGAAAGAGGAGTGAGAGCCCCAGCCGCTTCGGATGCTCCCGGTAGAAGGGCGGCCAGTGACCGGTCTCGCCCACGGAATTCTGCGGCGCGAAGCTCTCCCCGCCCGACACCGAGCCTTGTGAAAAGCGGGAGCCCGCGCCCGAAGACGCCGAGGAGCTGAACCTATGGTCGTTTATGCTTTATCATCAGGAGGCCGGGGTGCGGTTGTCGCGTGATCATCGGTTGAGGCTCGGCGGGGCACCCGGGCACCAGCTCGAGACGGTAGTTCTGAGCCACCACTGCAACGATCAATTGCGCTTCCATCAGTGCGAACCTTCTGCCGATGCACATGCGCGGCCCGCCGCCGAATGGGAAGTACGCGTAGCGTGGGCGGTCAGCGGCTCCCTCCGGCGTAACGCGCTCAGGGTCGAAGCCCTCGGGGTTCCCCAGAAGGCCGGGTGGTGGTGTGTCACATACGGGCTGAGCAGGACCACGCAGTTCGCCGGGATGTGGTGGCCACCGATCTCGTCGTCTTCAACGGGTGTGCCCGCCCTTATCCAGGTGGGAGGGAAGAGCCGAATCGCTTCTTCGATCACCATCCTCGTGTAGCTCAGGTTGGGGAGATCCGGGGAGGTCGGGGTGCGCCCGCCAAGCACTGTGATGAGTTCCGCCCTGGGCTGCCGGTCTACACCAGGGCTCCGGGAAAGCAACTACCATGCCCGTGCCCGTCTCCTCATCGCGCGCTTGCAGCAGCACCGAGAACGGGTCGTCGGACTCCCTCCCGCTATCGCGGCGTTCGGCGATCATGCGATACACGACGTTGTCGAGGGTGCGCAGCGCTGGCCGAAACCCGCGGTTTCATGGTGTGGGCAGGCGTTCGGGCAGCTCGCTAAAGGCCCACACGCGGTGGTTGAGGTACTCAAGCACACTGGCCAAGGCCTGGCCTACCGCATCAGCCTCACCCCTGACGTCTGTGCCAAACAGCGCTTCGAAGACGATGTCCGGGTCAGGCGCGTCATTTCCGTCGTGATATGGAGCGGCCGCCCGTGCTCCGTGACGGTGCGCCAGCGCTCCAACATCGCCGCAGTGGCATCGGTCATAATGGTGGCTAGGCTCGCGATTTGCTGGGGGTCAAAGGCTGGTTGTATGAGGTCACGCTGGCGACGCCACAGGTCTCCCTCCCTCGTTGCCAGACCCTCGCCGAACAGTGGGCTAATCGTTTTGATCCTTCCGCTCTTCCGGTAGTTGTGGTGATTGTCCTGCAGGACATCTTTGATCTGCTTTGGATGACTGATCAAGTAAACCCGGTGGAACCCCATCCTCAGGCACACCACATCGCCATGCTCGAGCGCAGCGTTTACGAAGAACCAGAGAGGGTTCTGCCATACCTCGGGAAGGACACCGAGGACAGGATAGCCTCGCGGGCCCGGGGCATCCTTGCGAGTGCGGGCGCTGGCGGCGCCGAAGTCGCACATTCGTCGGGCCGGGAATCAGTACCTTCAAGCATCGACTACGGGGTCCCCGATGGTCTCGAACGCAGGCTCCCGGGAGCACCTGTCGCGGAACGAGGGTAATGCTACGGGCACCGAGATGTCTCCGGCCTCTTGGGCACCCGGCCGACCGACTAGGCGGATCAGCACCGGCAGCACGATCAGGGAGGCGACGAGGCTGGTGCTCGCTC